>DDUV01000025.1:0-27575 GCA_002344975.1 Saprospiraceae bacterium UBA2329
GATGCCCATTCGGGGCACACACATCGCATCTGCGTCCATTTGCCCTAAACGGGCAAAACGGCGCAGATGCAGACCGTTAGCGGTAACCCTATGACGACACTGCAAACTCGAACTGACAGCTAAAAACAAACAACTTGACGACAGAACAAAACGATAAAAAGCAAGAGTTGCCACCGCAACCTAAACTTAGTTGGCGGACACAACTTTATTGGCGTTACCTGACTTTGAAACATAAGGTAATGCGATTTGAGTTTGACAAAGAGAAAATCACAATTAACTTTTTTATCGGGTTAGCTTTTTTCTCAATTGCAATTGGACTTGTAATCTTTGGTGTTTTTCTATTCAAACTTTCAAAGGACTACTCTATTTCGAGTGATAACGTAATCTTGGATAAGTCAGGACAAGTTGGAGATTTCGTTGGTGGTATAGTTGGTGCAATTTGGGCTTTGACAGGTGTGCTTTTGTTTTATGCAACGTTGCGACTGCAATCAAGAGAATTAGCTGAGAATAGGAAGCACTTTCAAATGAGTAGGCTAACCGACATTATATACAAGCAACTTGACCTCTTTAACGCACAACTTTCAAACTTCAAATTAAAAGACATTGAAAGAGACGATGATGATAAACATATTGAACACAAGGGACGAGCAGCAATCTCACTAATGAGACATCGAGTAGAAAGTATTTTACAAATTGAGAAAGGAAAAAAAGGTGAACAGGAAAAACATAAAGCTGCTCTCCGTTTTATGGGAGAGAACTTTGCATTTATTGAAATCAACAAAAATGACTTGCTAAACATCTATGAAGAACTTGACAATCATGTAAGTGTCATTAGAGCAGTTTTAATAAAGGAAGATATTCCACCAGCAGACCTCAACGAACTTAAATCACTTTTCTTCAGGAACATTGGACGAGATTTTTTAAATGCGTCTGAACTCTTGGAGCATTTCTTAGAATGGTATATTTCATTTCAGAAAAAGCAAGACAAAGAAAAAGAGGATGACATTTTTTCCCCTGAACATTCAATTAAAAGAAAAATTGCAGTGATTGAGGAGTTTAGGAAAAAACGGTATGACGAAAAGACTATCAAAGAACATTTACGAAGCCGAGACATGTATAATGAAACATCGTTTTAATAATGTTTGCTGCGGACTTCAAATTGACCCGCTGGCACATAGTCTTCATTTCCGAAAAAACATAAAAAAACATCAATCGCTGGTTCCGGGTCTCCCGACCGGAACCTACTATCCGCACGTCTCCGGACGTGCTATTGTGAAGATCAATAGATTAGTAAAGTTCTCGTCTCAGACGAGCAGCAAAAACTTCTCCCCCCGCCAGCACAATCTCTTCATCAGCAAAACACCAAAAAACAATCGCTGGTAAGCGGGTTCCACAAAACCAATTCACCCAAACGATAAAAAATTGAAGCGGCTTGAGTACTTTTGCCAACCTGAGCGCCGGCAAGCAGGCGCTCGACAGAAAATTGAAAACCAAAAGGAAAGCATGAACCAAGCCGTACACAATAGATTGATCTCCTTTATCTGGTCAATTGCAGATGACTGCCTCAGAGACGTTTATGTACGAGGAAAATACAGAGACGTCATCCTGCCGATGGTCGTTTTGAGAAGGCTCGACGCTTTGCTCGAACCCACCAAAGAAGCCGTCATGGAAGAATTGGCCTTCCAACGCGACGAAGCTGGTTTTACCGAATGGGATGAGACGGGTTTGAAAGATGCCAGCGGTTATGTGTTCTACAATACCAGCGAATGGACTTTGCAAAGACTTTACGACACCGCTACCAACAGCCAACAGATTTTGCAGGCCAATTTTGAAGCTTATCTGAACGGCTTTAGCCCGAATGTCAAAGAAATTATTGACAAGTTTAAACTGAAAAGCCAAATCCGGCACATGGCATCCAAGGATGTTTTGTTGGATGTGTTGGAAAAATTCACTTCATCTTATATCAACCTCACCCCTTTTGAAAAGGAAGACCCGGACGGCAGGAAATTGCCGCCGCTTTCCAATTTGGGGATGGGGTATGTGTTTGAAGAGCTGATTCGGAAATTCAACGAAGAAAACAACGAAGAAGCCGGAGAACACTTTACGCCCCGCGAAGTCATTGACCTGATGACGCATATTGTTTTTGAGCCGATCAAAGACAAGTTGCCGCCCGTTATGACCATTTACGACCCGGCCTGTGGTTCGGGCGGGATGCTCACAGAATCGCAAAATTTCATCAAAGACGAAGAAGGCGAAATCCGCGCTTCGGGCGATGTGTATTTGTACGGCAAGGAAATCAACGATGAAACTTACGCCATTTGTAAGTCCGACATGATGATCAAAGGCAACAATCCCGAAAATATCCGCGTAGGTTCTACCCTTTCCACCAATGAATTTTCGGGCCACAGCTTCGACTTCATGCTTTCCAATCCGCCTTATGGCAAATCATGGGCTACGGACTTAAAGTACATCAAAGACGGTAAAGACATCATTGACCCTCGCTTTGTGGTGAACCTTCAGGATTATTGGGGCAATACCGAAGAGGTGGATGCTACGCCGCGTTCTTCCGATGGACAGTTGCTCTTTTTGATGGAAATGGTGGATAAAATGAAGCCGTTGAGCCAAAGTATCCTGGGTTCCAGAATTGCTTCGGTACACAATGGTTCCAGCTTGTTTACAGGGGATGCCGGCGGCGGCGAAAGCAATATCAGAAGACATATCATCGAAAATGATTGGCTCGACTGTATCGTGCAGTTGCCCAATAACCTGTTCTACAATACCGGCATCACTACCTATATATGGTTTTTAACAAACGCCAAACCTGAAAAACGAAAAGGAAAAGTTATTCTCATTGATGCCTCGCAACGCTTTGCCAAACTTCGCAAAAACCTGGGCGCAAAAAACTGCGAACTAAGCCCGCTGCACATCAAAGAAATTCAAAATGCCTATTTGAATTTCACGGATGTGGAACGCAAGGGCGAGGATGGTTTGGCCGCAAAAGTGTTCAGCAACGCCGATTTTGGTTATTACAAGGTGAGCATTGACCGCCCCGCCAGGCTGAAGGCCCAATTTTCGGAAGAGAAAATAGCCGATTTGCGTTTTGAAAAATCCCTCAAAGAACCCATGCAATGGGCCTACGACACTTATGGCGAAAAAGTGTATGCCGATTTAAAAACGCTGGAGAAAGAAATATTGGACTGGTGCGAAAAAAGCGGCTTGGACCTGAACGCCAAAAAACGCAAAGAGCTGACCTCCAACGATACCTGGAAAAAGCAAAAAGACCTGCTTGAAACGGCGACTTTGTTGTTCCGGCAAATCGGGGCAACGGAGTTCAATGACTTCAATCTGTTCAGTGCCACCGTGGATGAACTGCTGAAAAAGGAGAAAATCAAACTCACTGCCAGTGAGAAAAACCAAATACTGGCG
This sequence comes from Saprospiraceae bacterium UBA2329, assembly GCA_002344975.1. GTDB lineage: Bacteria > Bacteroidota > Bacteroidia > Chitinophagales > Saprospiraceae > UBA2329. Next base: position 3,427 of record DDUV01000025.1, read on the forward strand.
GCGGTGAGCTGGTATGATGAAACCGCCGAAAAGGTGGTCAAAAAAACGGAGCAGCTCGGCGGCGACAAATTGGATCAACTATTGCACTACTTAGGCTGCACGGTGGAGCAATTGCCCGATTTCGGCTACTACCCAAGCGGCAAAAAGGCTGCCGGCCGAACAGGCGGAGATGAATACATCATCTACGAAAGCCAAACCGACCTGCGCGACAGCGAAAATGTACCGCTCAACGAAAGCATACACGGCTATTTCCTGCGGGAGGTGAAACCCCATGTGGCCGAAGCCTGGATTGACTTAGACAAAACCAAAATCGGCTACGAAATCAGCTTCAATAAATACTTCTACCAGCACAAACCCTTGCGCAGCATTGAAGAAGTGAGCGCTGAAATACTGGCCTTGGACAAGGAAAGCGATGGGTTGATTATGGATATTTTAAATCTGAGATGATGATGGAACTATCAATTGATTTTATCAAAAAGCTCAAACAGCACATTCTGGCCAGCCGGTATCTGGTGGCAAAAATGGCGAATGCGGAATCGCTCAAGTTGTATTTTATTATTGGAAAAATGGTTGACGAAGAATCCCAAAAACGCCAATGGGGTACTAAAGTTTTAGATATACTATCGGAGAGGCTACAACAAGAACTTCCCGGATTAAGAGGCTTTTCGGGTGAAAATCTAAAACGAATGCGACGCTTTTATACTGAATGGAGTGATTCCGAATATCTTCGGTTGTCCGAAACTACCGGTAATGTGAATTCAATGGAACCAATTCGGTTGTCAGTGACTACCGAATTACAAGACGCTGCAAAACCGGCTGATTTTGAAAACATTAAATTGAATTTTGAAAATTTCAACGCGATTTCCTTTACGCATCATTTTGAGATTCTCACAAAAGTAAAAAGTGAAAACCACCGCTGGTATTACATACATCAGACGGCGCAAAATTTCTGGTCGGTCAGGCATTTGCGCACGGAACTTGGCAACGAAAGTCATCTCAACCATCTAAATCTAAGCAACAATTTTAGCCAAGTACTACCCGAGGAAATTTCCAACCAAGCCATCCGAGCTTTCAAAGACCAATATTTATTAGACTTTGTAAACATCGAAGATGCCGATGAAGAAATAGACGAGCGGGTACTAGAAAAAGAGATTGTGCTCAACATCAAGAAATTTTTGATGTCTTTGGGCAACGACTTCTCGTTCATGGGCAGCCAATACCGCATAAAAGTACAGGCCCTCCCGAACTCCAACACGCCCTGCCCGATGCCGAAACTCTTAAAAAATTGATGGAATGATGGACGCAACGCAGACAACTTTTCAGAAATACCCGGCCTATAAAGATTCGGGGGAATATTGGATGGGCTTAATTCCAACGCATTGGGACGTGAAGAAACTTAAACATATCTTTCAAGAAAAGAAAAAGGTTACAAATCCCGAATTGGGTTGTGGCTCTATAAGTTTTGGAAAGGTAGTTTATAAAAATGACGAAAAAATTCCTGAATCAACTAAAGCATCTTATCAAGAGGTTTTGGCAGGTGAATATTTAGTAAATCCGTTAAACCTAAATTATGACCTCATAAGTTTAAGAATAGGGCTATCAGAAATCAATGTAGTAGTAAGTTCAGGATACATAGTCTTAAAGAATACAATTGAAATTAATAAATCATATTACAATTACCTTTTGCATAGGTATGATGTAGCTTACATGAAGTTATTAGGTTCTGGAGTTAGACAAACCATCAGTTTTAATCACATCGCAAACAGTCTTTTAGCGTTCCCTCCCCTTCCCGAACAAACCGCCATCGCTGCCTTCCTCGACGACAAAACCGCCAAAATAGACCGGGCCATTGCCCAAAAGGAAAAGATGATAGCTTTGCTGAAAGAGCGCAAGCAAATCATCATCCAACATGCGGTGACTAAGGGTCTGAATCAGGATTTACAGGATGATGGGATGAACAGGATTGATGACGGTGACGGAGGAGAAAAAAATCCTGCAATCCTAAAATCCTCAAAATCCCGATTCAGACCAATGAAAGACAGCGGCGTGGAGTGGATTGGGGAGATACCGGAGGAGTGGGAGGTGAAGAAACTGTCATATGTAGCAAAAATAGAAACTGGGGCTACACCCGATAGATCAAAATCTAATTATTGGGGCGGTAGTATTCCGTGGGTGAAAACTGGAGAAGTAAATTACGAAACCATTTTTGAAACGGAAGAACATATTTCGGAATCAGGCTTAAAAAATTCATCAACACGAATAGCTCCAGTAGGGACATTATTAATGGCAATGTATGGCCAAGGAATAACAAGAGGGCGTGTAAGCTTACTAGGAGTTCCTGCGACTTACAATCAAGCGTGTTGCGCAATGTTATTTGCAAAATCTATTTATAATGTCTACGCTTACTTCTATTTCGTGGCAGCATATCGCTACATTAGAGAAAATGGAAATGAAACAAGTCAGATGAATATTAGTGCAGGATATATTTCCGGATTAAAAATTTTAATGCCACCTATTATTGAACAAACCGCCATCGTCGCTCACATCGAAACCCAATCCGCCAAAACAGACCGAGCCATCTCTTTGCAGGAGCAGCAGATAGGGAAGCTGAAGGAACTGAAGGCTACGTTGATAGATGGGGCGGTGACGGGGAAGATAAAGGTACATTAATAAATAAAGAATATCCGAAAGGCTGCAAGCTGCAAGCCACGAGCTATGAGCTTGATTATTTATTTTGAAATTAGATTTTCCATTGGGGAAAATTCAAAATATACCATTAAAAATGAGCGTTTTTTTATTTTGGAAATCAAACTCGCGCCCATGAACCGAGGCGTGATCGAAGCTCATGACTTTTGACAGGGTGCTGAATCGTAACAAAACAAAAACACTACATCATGAAATTAACACAGTTCGAAAGCAAATTCAAATGCTTTTTAGACGATCTGGAAAAGGAAGGTGCGCCTGAAATGTATTGGCAGCGTGGTTATGCCATGCCGAAAGAAATCAAGGAAGGCGCGCTTTTGTTTATTGGATTAAATCCATCCTTTCCAGAAGAAGCTAAATCGGGAAGTCACCTATACGATCTCAAGCAAGAGGATGAGGGGTATTTTGCAAAGTTTGGAGACATCGCAAAGGCATGTGGCGATACAGAATGGAGCCATTTAGATTTATTGCCCATCCGGCACACCCAGCAAAAAAACATAGAAATAGATGTTGTCTTTACGCATTGGAAAATCGTCGAGGGTTATTTGAGGACTGTTTCACAGGTTCTTCTTGAGGACGCAAAGCCCAAAGCCGTGGTAGTTGTCAATTCAACGGCGAGATTGTTGTTGGGGAAAGACCAAGACGAACACGCGGAAAAAGAACAGGATAAAAAAATCTGGATGGGTTTAAAGTTTGATTTTAAGGAGAGTAACGGAGCATGCTATGTCACGAATTCAGACAAACTGGAAGGTGTACCCTTCTTTTTTTCGGGAATGTTATCTGGCCAGCGTGCATTAGACCTGGGTTCTTATCAAAGACTCAAGTGGCATGTAGCAAAAGTTGTTCAAGAAATTTGAATCATGCGCGTTTCATCAAAAGCATCAAGGTTAAATCATGAAATCACAAACCAACGAAGCCGCCCTTGAGTCGGCCATCGAGAAAGCCCTGACAGGTACTTCTTTGGAGGAACTAAGAGCAGGTGATGATGCAGTTGCCGGGCAGGCCATAGCGGTGAGCGAGCCGGCTGCCCTGTACCGTGGCGGCAATGGTTTTTATATCGGCCAAACCAATGATTTCAATGCACAATATGCGCTGGACGAGACGCGGTTTTGGCATTTTTTAGAAAGTACCCAAAAGGAAGAACTCGACAAGCTGAAACGGGCAGCAGACTGGAAACTAAAAATATTGGAACGCTTTGACCGCATGGTGAAGAAGTACGGCATTCTTCGTTTGCTCCGCAAAGGGTTAGAAGTGGAAGATGCCCATTTTACGCTCCTGTACCAGTTGCCTATGGCCAGCAGCAGCCAGGCAGTAAAAGACAACTTTGAAAAAAACGAATTCAGCGTCACCCGGCAAGTACGCTACAATACCGAAAACCAGCGGGAAGAAATAGACATGGTGGTTTTTGTGAACGGATTGCCCATTGCGACCTTAGAACTCAAAAATGCCTGGACGGGGCAAACGGCGAAAGTACAAGGCATTAAACAGTACAAATACGACAGAGATATTCGCCGGCCTTTGCTGCATTTTGGGCGTTGCATTGTTCATTTTGCGGTAGATACAGATGAGGTATATATGTGTACCAAATTGGAGGGCGCCAACTCGTTTTTTCTACCCTTCAACAAAGGCAACAACAACGGAAAAGGCAATCCGCCCAATCCGTTTGGTCACAAATCGTCCTATCTGTGGGAAGAGATATTCACACGGGCCAGTTTGACCAACATCATCCAGCATTTTGTACGCTTTGACGGCAAATCCACCGATGTGCTGAGTAAAAGAACCTTGTACTTTCCGCGCTATCACCAATTGGACGTCGTGCGCAAGCTGCTCGGCCACGCTTCCAAAAACGGCGTCGGGCATACCTACCTCATTCAGCACTCTGCCGGTTCGGGCAAATCCAATTCCATTACCTGGGCAGCTTATCAATTGATTGAAACCTACCCCGAAAGAGACGGATTGCCGGGGGGCAAAGGCATTCAAAACCCATTGTTCGACTCGGTTATTGTGGTTACAGACAGGCGTTTGCTCGACAAACAATTGCGTGAAAACATCAAGGAATTTTCGGAGGTAAAGAATATTGTTGCACCGGCTTTTTCATCCAAAGACTTGAAAGACAGCTTGGAGCAGGGCAAAAAAATCATCATCACCACCATTCAGAAATTCCCTTTCATCGTAGATGGCATTGCAGATTTGAGCGACAAGCGATTTGCCGTCATCATTGACGAAGCGCACAGTTCGCAAAGCGGAACGGCAGCGGGAAAAATGAACGAGGCCATGGGCGCGGGCTCAAATGAAGAGGACGAAGAAGATGCGCAGGACAAGATTCTGAAAGCCATGCAAGCCCGCAAAATGAAGGGCAATGCGTCGTACCTGGCATTTACGGCCACACCCAAAAATGCCACCCTTGAAAAGTTTGGCGTCAAACAGGAAGACGGCACGTTTAAGCCATTCCACCTGTACTCCATGAAACAAGCCATTGAGGAGGGCTTTATTTTGGATGTTTTGGCCAACTACACCACCTACAAAAGCTATTACGAAATCGAGAAGTCCATTCAGGAAAATCCGCTGTTTGACACCAAAAAAGCACAGAAGAAATTGCGCGCTTATGTAGAAAGGCATAAGCAAACCATAGGCACCAAAGCGGAGATCATTGTTGAGCATTTCATCAGCAAAGTGTACAATACCAAAAAACTGAAGGGGAAGGCAAAAGCAATGGTCATTACTCAGAATATTGAGTCTGCTGTTCGCTATTATCTGGCCATCAGTCAAATTGTAAAAGACAAGGGAAATCCGTTCAAAGTGGCCATTGCGTTTTCCGGCAAAAAAAAGGTGGACGGCATAGAATACACCGAAGCGGAATTGAATGGATTTGCAGAAAAAGATACGCGGGATCATTTTGACACGGATGATTACCGCATGTTGGTGGTAGCCAATAAATACCTGACCGGCTTTGACCAACCCAAACTTTGCACCATGTACGTTGACAAAAAGCTACAAGGTGTATTGGCTGTTCAGGCATTAAGTCGTTTGAATCGCTCTGCCGACAAATGGGGCAAAAAGACTGAAGATTTATTCGTTCTGGATTTTTTCAACGAAGCAGAAGACATACAAACATCCTTTGACCCGTTCTATACGTCCACTTCACTGAGCGGCACAACGGACATCAATGTATTGCACGAATTGAAAGGCACATTGGATGATGTAGGGGTTTATGAATGGGAAGAAGTGGAAGATTTTGTTGCCAAATATTTCAACGGATCAGATGCCCAGCAATTAAGCCCTATTATTGATATTGCCGCCAATCGCTTCAATGTAGAATTGGAACTGGAGGATGAAGAGAAGGCTGACTTTAAAATCAAAGCCAAACAGTTTGTCAAGATATATGGACAAATGGCCTCCATCATGCCTTATGAAGTATTGGATTGGGAAAAACTCTTTTGGTTTCTCAAGTTCTTAATTCCAAAACTCATTGTCAGAACCAAGGAAGATGATTTGATTGACGAGCTTTTAGAATCGGTTGACTTATCTACCTACGGCCTGGAAAGAACAAAACTGAATCATGCCATCAGCCTCGATGATTCAGCAACCGAATTGGACCCGCAGAATCCAAATCCGAGAGGTGCTCATGCCGGGGAAGAGGAAAAAGACCCATTAGATGAAATCATTAAATCATTCAACGAAAGGTGGTTTCATGGTTGGGATGCAACACCCGAAGACCAGCGTGTAAAATTTATTTCAATAAGCAAACACATTCAAGCTCACCCTGACTACCAAACCAAAGTAGCTGACAACAAAGACTCACAAAACCGCGACTTGGCCTTTAAGAAAATTTTGGATGATGTGATGGGGCAACAAAGGAAGAAAGAACTCGAACTTTATAAGCTTTACGCAAAAGATGAATCCTTCTACCAGGCATTGTTTGACACCATGAAACGAATGATTGACAACCCGAGATTAGGAAGATAAAGTGAAGTACTCCCCATTCATTGGACAAAAAAACGGGTTCAATAAGGTGAGAGCCGACGCATGGAAACAATCCTGATCGGAACAAAGAACAGCCCGTTGGGCTGCTCTCCGTCCTGATCCTATTTTGTTGGCAGGACAAAATTAGCCCTGCGTTTTGACATTTCAAAGTTGAATGGAAGGAACTTTCACCTTCCCGAAAAAAACATCGGCGGGAGTATGCCCATTGAGATGGGTGTTAGGCCGTAGGTTGTTGTAGAACTCCAAATATTGCCGGATACCTTGCCAAGCCTGTGCGCCGTCGTCGTAGCTTTTCAGATAGACTTCCTCGTACTTGAGACTTCGCCACAGGCGTTCCGTTATCTATAGCCCGGCCTTTGCCGTCCATACTCAGTTTTGTCCTGTTGTTGGCAAGCACCGCCTGGACAAAAGCATGGGAGGTGAATTGCGCGCCCTGATCGGTGTTGATGATTTGCACCTCCAATTGCGGCCACACTTGTTCGAGCGCCGTGAGGCAAAAATCGGTACTCAAAGTATTGGACAATTCCCAAGACAACACATAACGACTGTACCAATCTATGAAAGCCACGAGGTATAAAAAGCCGTTCCGCGTCGGTATATAGGTGATGTCGGTACCCGCTACCTGCCCAGGCTCGCTGATCGTCATGCCTCTGAGCAAATATGGAAATATCTGATGCTCAGTGCCTTTGCCTGGCTTTGACGTGTGTGGGCCGGGACAAACCGCTTGTAAGCCCATCAGGCGCAACAGCCGCCGGACTCGTTTGGCATTGACCGCATGGCCTTCGTTGCGCAGATAGTACCTCATCTGTTCTACTCCGTAAAACGGTGTCTTTAGGTACTGCTCATCCATCATGCGCATCAACTCCAAATTGTAGGCGCTCTCCCCGCACGGCGTATAATAGTAGCTGGAACGCGCCAAGCCCAACAACTCGCATTGACGTTCTATGCTCAACTCTTTATGCCCCGTATCAATCATCAGACGCAGGCTCTCTTTACTCCTCAGCGGATGATTTTTTTTTCAACCAGTCCAGCTCCATTTGCAACCGACCGATTTTTTGATACAACTCCTCAATGATCCGACTTTGCTCTTGCGCCGGATCGGCAGCCTTCCGCCCATCCGTGAAGATGCTTTCCATCCCATCCAAGGCTTGCTTCTTCCACACGCTCACCTGATTGGGATGCACCTCATACTGGCTTGCGATGGCGCTGCTCGACAGACGCTCCTGAATAGCTGCCAGTGCGATTTTGGCCTTCTGCTTCGCACTAAATGTTCTTCGCTTTTTTGACATAGACTTGTCTTTTTTTTGATGATCAAATCTACGTCGGTTTCACCTTATTTCATTGTCCAGTTTTTGGGGAGTACTTCACTGGAACGTATTTCCCCAAGAGAATACAAACAGCGGGAAAGCCACTATTTTCAGGGCAGGCGGTATTTGCTGAATATTTTTGAGACTGACAAATCGCCAAAGGTGGTATTGAAAAATAAGAAATTCATTGAACTGCACATCAAACCAGACACTCCGACCATCAAGCGGCACGAAATTCTGACAGAATGGTATCGTGCTCAATTGAAGAAACAAATTCCAGCCATTATTGAGAAATGGGAAAAAATATTGAATGTAAAAGTTGACGATTGGCAGGTAAAGCAAATGAAAACCAAGTGGGGGTCTTGCAATATTGAAAAGAAAAGAATCTGGCTCAACCTTGAATTGGCAAAGAAGCCTGAACATTGCCTGGAATACATCATCGTTCACGAAATGGTGCATCTATTGGAAAGACACCACAATGAAAGATTTCTCTATTATATGGAAACCCATTTACCTAATTGGAGACAGCTAAAAACTGAATTAAATAAATTACCCGTAAGTCATGCAGACTGGAGCTATTGATAAGTATCTTTGCAAAAAAATCATTGCAAATGACATATCAACCGACACAAATCGAGGCTGAAATAAAACAGGCTTTGGCTGATTGGCCTTCCATGCTTCGCAAATACACTCAATCAAGCCCCCGAAAGGCCATTACTCAGATGCTTACCTCCTATATGCCTTTTATCGCATTGTGGGTTGCCATGTACTACAGTCTTAGCGTCAGCTATTGGTTGACCTTGATGCTGGCCTTCATCAATGCCTTTTTCTTAGTGCGTATTTTTATTATCCAGCATGATTGCGGCCACCGGTCTTTTCTTGGTTCAAAAAAATGGAACAATATGATCGGGTATTTTTGCAGTTTTTTCAGTACCATTCCTTTTTCATATTGGGCCAGGGTACATGATTTTCATCATGGTCACTGCGGGCAACTCGAAACCAGAGATATTGGCGATATCCATACCCTGACTACAGATGAATACAAGGCGCTTTCGCCTTTTGGGCGCTTGGGTTATCGCATTTTCCGGATGCCGTTGGTAATATTCGTCATTGGGCCATTTATTTACATGGTAATCAACAACCGCCTGCCTCTGGTACAGATGAAGGGTTGGAAAAAAGTATATTGGACACAACTTTGGAACAACCTGGGTATTTTATCAGTCATTGTCCTGTTTTGCTGGTGGCTTGGCATTAAAACGTTTTTGCTGGTGCATGTCCCTATCATCGCTTTTTTTTCTATCATCGCTCTCTGGTTTTTTTATGTACAACATCAGCACGAGCAAAACTTCAAATCATGGAAAGCAAACTGGGATTACCTCATTGCGGCTATCAGGGGAAGTTCGTGCTATAAATTGCCTAAAATCCTTCATTGGTTGACAGGCAATATTGGTTATCACCATATACACCATCTTCAGCCGGGTATTCCGAATTATCACCTGGCGGCCTGTTACAAAGAGAACAGCCTTATCAACAAGTATGTTACCCATGTCACATTCTGGAAAAGCTTGACCTATATGCGCCACAAACTTTGGGATGAACAAGAGCAGAGAATGATCACTTTTCGTGAATTTCGGATGAAAGAAGTCAGGCATTGAGCGAGACAACTGCTATGCTGACATGAATACAACTTTTGACGTCATTATTGTCGGGGCCGGGCCGGCAGGTTCAGCGTGTGCTTTGGCGCTCGATGGCAAGGGACTCAACGTTGCATTGATTGACAAAGCGACTTTTCCGAGAGATAAAGTCTGCGGCGATGCCATACCGGGCCAATCGTTTAAAGCGATGAGGCAAATTAAGCCCGAATGGGAGCTTCAGTTAAGGGCAATGTGTAAACAAACGCAAATATTCTCTTCCCGGCTGTATCTGTCTCCGCAAAAATCATTCTGTTACCAATGGATTTCCTACGCAGCCAATAGTAAACGCTTTTACTTTGATGATTTTCTTTTCAGGTTGGTAAAAGATCAAACAAACACTAAGATTTTTCAAAACAAACAAGTAAATAAACTGAGCATCCATCGAGATTCCGTTACTTGTATTTTAGAAGACGGCGCAGCATTAAGCGCGTCCATTATTGCAGGCTGTGACGGAAATCATTCTGTGGTTAAAAGGAGTTGTTTACCACCGCAAAAAAGGGACACAGTTTATGCGGCTGTAAGGGCATATTATAAAGGCGTTTCGGGCATAACGGCAAGAGAGAATGAATTTCATATCATCAAAGAAGTGGATGGATATTTTTGGATTTTTCCCTTGCCGGACGGTTATTGCAATATTGGTTTTGGCGTTATCAATGATAAAAGCAAAAAAAGCGGTTCTCAAAAGGATATTCGTCAAAAACTGGCTCAAATATTAGCATCAGAAAGATTCAGGGCAAGATTTGAAAATGCGCAAGCCGAAGGCGAAATAAAAGGCTTTGGTTTACCTCTGTGGACAAAAGACAGGCGGATAAGCGGTGAAAGATTTATTCTTGCCGGCGATGCCGCTTCTTTGGTTGATCCTATTCAAGGACACGGTATTGATAAAGCAATATGGAGCGGAGTAATTGCCGCCAATCAAATACAAAGGTGCTTTCAACACGATAATTTTCAGTCGGATTTTATGACCGGCTATGAGAACGAAATAAATCAAAGGTTTGGCCGAGAACTGAGAAGAAGCTACTGTCTCATGAAATTTTTAGCAAAAAATCCTTTTATTCTGAAATGGCTTATTTATTTAATGCCTCCGCAAAGGGTTATTAATTGGGCGGTTAAAAAACTAAAAATCTGATTGTTTTTTGGGCCGGCGCGGGAGCCGAAGGCGGTGCAAAAAACCTGGCGGCGCAAGGCAAATCGCCATCTGCCGTCACTCCCTCCGCGGTCACGCAAAAACATGAGTCATCCCGAATTTTGTAAATGATCTCGGAGAGATCAAATATTTGTAGATCAGCAAATTAAAATGCGTGACGACCTCGGAGAGGTCGAACATTAACATGCCAAAATAACACGTTGTGCGACCTCTCCGAGGTCGAAAAAACCGCTATTGGGGCATTTCTACAAATCTGTGACCTCTCCGAGGTCGAAAATCCGGGATGACTCATATTTCAGCATAACATATTGATAGCCATTATTTAGTAGTGGGGCAAAAATGACCACTTTATTTTTTTATCGCCCCTTTCTACAAAACATCGCGGCCTGAGCGCAGGGGCCTCAGATCATCGGCTTCTTCCTCGGTGAAGAGTCTGGATTCGATGATGAAGCGCAGCCCCAGCGGGATTTCCAGCGAAAAACTCGCCCCGCGACCGCTCACCACGTTCACGGTGAGTTGTGTGTGTTGCCAGTATTCAAACTGATCCCTCGACATGAGGAAATCGCAGCCGTGTATGGCGCCCAGCCACACGTCGTTGTCGTCTAACAGCAGTTCGCCTTTGGGAAAACACATGGGCGAGGAGCCGTCGCAACAGCCGCCGCTTTGGTGAAACATAAGCGGGCCGTGCCGTTCGCGCAGTTGGTCTATCACGGCTTTGGCAGCGTCGGTAGCCAATACTCGCTCCGTCATCAGAAGAAGCCGAGGGCCTTCTTGTCGTAAGAGATGAGCATGTTTTTGGTCTGGCGGTAGTGCGAGAGCATCATTTTGTGCGTTTCGCGGCCAATGCCCGATTTTTTGTACCCGCCAAACGGAGCGTGCGCCGGGTAGGCATGGTAGCAGTTCACCCATACGCGGCCCGCTTTGACGGCCCTCGAAATCTGGTAAGCCTGGTGCATGTCGCGAGTCCACACGCCGGCGCCGAGGCCGTACAGGGTGTCGTTGGCTATTTCCAGCGCTTCGGCTTCGTCTTTGAAAGTCGTCACACAAACCACCGGCCCGAAAATCTCTTCCTGGAACACGCGCATTTTGTTGTTGCCCTTCAGGATGGTCGGCTTGATGTAATAACCGCCTTCGAGGCCCTCGTTGTAGGCAGCCCCGCCGCCGGCCAGCACTTCGCAGCCTTCTTCTTTGCCGATCTCGATGTAGCGCAGAATTTTTTCGTACTGGTCGTTGGAAGCCTGCGCGCCCATCATGGTAGCGGGATCGAGCGGGTGCCCCAGTTTGATGGCTTTGGTGCGCTCTACCACGCGCTCCATGAAGCGTTCGTAAATGCTTTCCTGCACCAGAATGCGCGAGGGGCAGGTACACACCTCGCCCTGATTGAGGGCAAACATAACCGCGCCTTCGAGGCATTTGTCGAAGAAATCGTCATCGGCGTCCATGACGCTTTCAAAGAAAATGTTGGGCGATTTGCCGCCGAGTTCCAGCGTGACGGGCACGATGTTTTTGGAGGCATACTGCATGATGAGCTGGCCGGTAGTGGTTTCGCCGGTGAAGGCCACTTTATTGACACGCGGACTGGAAGCGAGCGGTTTGCCGGCTTCGATGCCGAAACCATTGACGACGTTGAGCACGCCGGGCGGCAGGATGCCTTCGATGAGTTCCATGAGGATCATGATTCCGACCGGCGTTTGTTCGGCGGGCTTCAGCACGATGCAATTGCCTGCAGCCAGTGCGGGCGCTATTTTCCAGGTAGCCATCAGCAGCGGGAAGTTCCAGGGGATGATTTGCGCCACTACGCCCAGCGGTTCCAGAATGTTCATGGAAACGGTATTGGCATCCAACTCACTGACGGAGCCTTCTTCAGCGCGGATGACGCCGGCGAAATAGCGGAAGTGGTCAATGGCCAGCGGGAGGTCGGCGGCGCGGGTTTCGCGGAGGGCCTTGCCGTTGTCCCAGGTTTCGGCGCGGGCCAGCGCTTCGAGGTTGGCCTCCATCACATCGGCAATTTTGAGGAGGAGATTGCTGCGGGTGGTAGCCGAGGAGGCATTCCAGGAAGGCGCGGCAGCCCAGGCGGCATCAAGGGCCAGTTCGATGTCTTCTTCGGTAGAGCGGGCCACTTTGGTAAAGATTTGGCCGTCCACAGGAGAGAGGTTTTCAAAGTACTCTCCGCGCACGGGGGGCGTCCATTTGCCTCCGATGAAGTTGTCGTACTGGTCTTTGAATTTTGGTTTTTCCACGGCGTTGGCGGTGGTGGTGAGAATGTCGCTCATGTTAATTGTTTATTTAGTTAAGGTGAAAAAATCATGTTGTAGCTGCGATCCTCCAATGTATTCCGATGTGCTCGCACTTTAAAGGATATGTTGAACAGCAACTTTTCTAAAATTATCCACGTCATTTCGTTGATGATGCAAAATTGGATACGGAAGATCTGTGCGAGTTTGAACGATTCCGGCAAAAAGGTGTACAATACTCGCAAGCGCATCGGCGTCGGGCATTTTTTGCGGAATATTTGGACGGAAGTCTTATTTTTGGGGCATAATCGTTGCATTTTAGTCCTAACCATTGAAATATTAAACGGCATGGAATTGGCCAAGTCCTTCTACAACGGCAGAAAACTGCAAACTTTGGTGGAAAACCAAACCTCCTACACGCTGGAGAACGCCGCCATGCACGTTTTTGAAACCCACCAACAAGCACACGAGGTATTGCTCCAGTTCGAGCAGCCGGTATTGGCCAGTATGCTGGTGGGCAAAAAGGTCATGCACCTGCGCGACCATCAGGCTTTCGACTTCCTGCCCGGCGAATCGCTCATTCTGCCTTCCGGCGAACTGATGTGCATTGATTTTCCCGAAGCGGCGATGGACACGCCCACCCGCTGCCTCGCTATGGCGGTAGAGGAGAAAAAGATTTTAGACATCATAGCGCTGATGAACGAAACCATGGCGCGGGCCGAAGGGCGCGAATGGCGCTTCATGGATTACAACTTCCACTTTACCAACGACATAGGCGTACACCACATCCTGCAAAGACTCATTTTTTTGTTCACCGAAAACCACGCCTGCAAAGACCTCTTTGTAGAAATGACGCTCCGGGAACTGATCGTGCGTATCCTGCAAGCCGATGCCCAAAAGGAATACTTAGAAGGCGCCTCTGCCCTGAATGCCAACAATCGCCTCGCTTTCATCGTGCGGTACATCCGCGACAACCTCGACCGGCCGCTCAGCGTGGAAGAACTCAGTCGCAAGGCATACATGAGCGAGTCGAATTTCCATCGGGTCTTCAAAAACGAAATGGGCCTCACGCCGGTGGACTTCATCAACGCCGAACGCATCAAGTTGGCCGTGAGCCTCTTGCGCGACCCCGCCCGCAAAGTCAAGGACGTATATATGGAGTGCGGCTTCGAAAATCGCTCGTATTTCAACCGCATTTTCAAACGCTTTAAACAGGTTTCGCCCACCGAGTTTCAGGGGCAGGCCGATGCGCGATTTTAGCACCGTGTAAATGAGTCTGCGGTAGGTTCGGGCAGGGCGGCGGCGTTCAACGCCCCCCCCCCGCACACTACCCGCCCAGCCACGCCTTGAACGCCGCTGCGCGCTCCCGGCTTACAAAAACCTCCTCTGCCGGAGCGGGTTTGATTTCTAATTTGAGGCGACCATTGAAATGCGTGGCCACCCGCAGCACAGCATTGATGTGTACCATGAGATTGCGCCCCACGCGAAAAAAGCGGCGCGGGTCCAGCAATTGCTCCAATTCGTCCAAAGAGTGGTCTATAAAATGCTTTTTGCCGCCGGTGTCCAATGCCTGCGTGATGCCGTCGGCGCTGTAAAAACAGGCGATATCGTCGGCGCGCAACATCTGAAAATGCCTGCCCGCCTTCACCATGAAGCGCTCTTTGTACTCGCGCGGACTGAAATACCGGGCCAGCGCGGCAAGATCGGGCAGGGCTGCCGGGCGACGTTGTTCCACTTTGTGAAGCGCCGCGGCCAATTCTTCAGGATCAACGGGTTTGAGCAGGTAGTCTATGGCGTTCACCCGGAAAGCCTGGAGGGCATACTGATCGAAAGCGGTGGTGAAAATGACGGGCGCGGCTACTTCCACCTGCTGGAAAATGTCGAAACTGAGGCCGTCGGCAATCTGGATGTCCATAAAAATAAGGTCGGGCGGCGGAAAGGTGCGCAGCCAGCTCACGGCGCCCTCTACGCTGTCCAAGGTTTCGAGGATGGCGGCATCGGGCCGGGCATCGCGCAGGAGCCGGGCGAGCTGCCGGGCGGCGGGCAATTCGTCTTCAATGAGCAGGATGCGCATGATGGGAAGGATGGAGTGAAACCAAAGGCAAAACTACCGTGAAATAACGATCCGACAGGATGACCTGCACCTCCCGGCCCGTGAGGATGCGGTAGCGGGTTTGTATGTTTTCGAGGCCGACGCCGGTAGAGGGCATGGTTTGGTTTTTGCGTTGGAGGTTGTTGCGCACAATGAGGCCGCCCTGCTCTGCAAACACCTCGATGTGGAGCGGTTTTTGGGCCGAAATGACGTTGTGTTTGATGGCATTTTCAAACAACATCTGCATCGTCAGGGGCACAATGGCCGTATCGGGCGGCAGCTCGCCGGTGCGCAGACTCACCAGCAGATTGTCGCCGAAACGCTCGCGCATCAGGAAGACGTAGGCGTCGAGGAAGTTCAGTTCTTCCTGTAAAGCAATGAGTTGCGCGTCGCGGCTTTCCAACATGTAGCGATACACTTTGCTGAGTTGTTGTACAAAACGCACGGCGCGCTCCGGTTCTTCGGGAATCAGATATGTGAGGGTATTGAGGCTGTTGAACAAAAAATGCGGGTTCACCTGATTGCGCAGTCCCTCCAATTGACCTGCCAAACGCGCTTGCTCGGCTTGTTCTTTTTCCAAAAGAGCGGTTTTCCAAAGCGTGAAAAACCGCATGCTTTCGTAAATACCGCTCACGGCCAGCAACATGAAATAGGAGGCAAAATAGGACTCGAGGTATTCCGGGTTGGCACGCAATTGAAGGGATTTCGGCAGAAACAATTCCGTGATAATCCCCACCACGGTGCAAGCCGAACCGACATACACGACGCACAGCGCGATGATCCACAACAGGCGGGTGCGCCACTGCCGAAATTCGGGAAAGCGCCGGGTAGCCCATATAAATATGCCCCGAACGCCCTCCCAAATGAAGGCCGTATAAAGCAGCGTATTGAGTATGGTGTACCAGTCGTAAGGCAGGTTTTTGAAAAAAACCAGCGGAATGAGCGCCGCCGACAAGGGGATGCCGATGATCCGCAGCAGGCGGTCGTCGAAACCGATACATTGCGCAGGCGTGCTGGTCGTTTTCATGGCAGAAAGGTAGGTAGTTTATTTCAAAACTATACACTTTGCCCGGTTTGAAACGAAGCTGCCATTTCCCGAAAACCTGTTTCGTAGGGCGTCGTTTCAAAGTCTGGAAATTGCCGGCGAAATTTCTCAAAACTCATCAAATAGGGCGTCTTGTTTTGGTATTGCATCTCTGCAACCTCCTTTAATACCTTGATAAACAAGGACAAAAAACCAAGCAATATGTCAGGCATAAAACCGGATTTGAACTGCGTGCCCAGCACCCTATTGAAAATTTCCGTTGCTTCTTCCGGCGTAATCGGCTCGCCCACCGGGAGGTGCCATACCTGCCCGTAAGCACTCTCTTCCAATGCAAGCGCTACCAATGCCCTGCCGTTGTCGGAGGTGTTGGCAAACGTATGCGGCACCCCCTTTGGCGCAATAGACAGCGGAGATTTGCCTTTGAGCATACGGTCTAAAAAGGAAACATACAAACCGCTGTTCACCGCTTGGGCGCCGTAAAAGTCTGCCGAGCGCCCGATAAGCGCGTCCACTCTTTTGTCTTCTATGGCTTGCAGCAACATGTCCGCCGTTTGCTTCCGAACAATTCCTTTCCGGCTGGTGGGATGTTGTGCATGAGTTTCATCAAAAGGCACAGCCAGGGGCGCCGGACCATACATGTAAATGTTGTCCAAAAAGATGAGTCTGGCGCGCACGGTTTCGCACACTTCTATGGTGTTCTGCATGAGCAGCGGCCACTGTTGTTGCCATATTTTTGTGCTATATGGCAGCCCGATGCAGAGGTAAACGTGGCTTGCGCCTTGCACCGCCCTCAGCAATTCGTCTGGGTTAAAAACGTCGGCGGCAGTCATTTCAAAGTCGCTGAAATGGGCGCTGCGTCCAATCGCCCGGAAGGGGAGGTTGCGCCTTTTCAATTCCTGTACGACAGCCCTGCCCGATGCACCCGATGCGCCTAATACAACATGCAATTCTGAACTCATCTCCTTATGTTTTTGTGCTGAAAAGATATAATTTGCGTTAAGCTGCAAGCTGCTAAACACTCAGTTTGCAGCTTGCAGCTTACGGCTTGTAGCCAACAGTTTCCTTAAAATTCGAGTCTATACAGTATATCCGGGAAAAACCCGATCTGATTGGTACGTCCTACTTCTCCGCGCACCGGGTTGTAACGCATGGCGAACACATTGTCGTTGTTGGTCATGTTCTGAAAATCGAGGAAGAAGGTCTGCGACATCTTGCGTTTGCTGCTGTTGCTGCGGAAACCGATTTTGAAATCCCAGCGGAAGTAATCGTCCAAACGCAAGCTGAATGCCTGCGATTCTACATCGCGCTGAACACCGTCGCGGCGACTGGCCTCCAGGTCCACCGGCGTGTAAGGCCGCCCGCCGGCGCGGGTCACTTTGGTATCGAGGGTGAGTACCCGCCGACCGGCTTTGTCTAAGGGAAACTCCTTGCCCGCCAGCAAATTGACCACATAGCGCCCGTTGAATGCGGTGCTGCGTGCTATGCCGTCGCTGCCCTTGTATTGCGAGTCGAACAGCGAGAGGGTGAACAGGCCGTAGTACCCTTTGCTGAAGAATTTCTCAGCCGTGAATTCGATGCCGATGTTGGTACCGGTTCCGCTGTTGACGAGCGAGCCGCGATCGGGGAATACAAAATCTGCGCCGGCATTGAGCAAAGAAAAACTGCTCGAATACGGGTCCACGGGCGCTTTGCTGATCCATTGGTAATACGCCTCTGCTTTGAAACGCCAGTCGGGCGCGGGCGTAAAATCGTAGCCCAGCACCAAGTGTTGGTTGCGGGTGAAACCAAGTTGCTCATTGGTGGTAATGAAACTGCCGTCAGGACGGCGTTCGCGGAAGAAAAAGACGGGCAGCGGCTGGGTTTGGTGGTGCATGCCGTAGCCGAGGTTGAGGCGCGATGCAGCCGAGAGGCGGTAATTGAAGGCAATTCGAGGCTCGACGGCCAGATCTTCGGTTTTGGAAAAATACAGCGCCCGCAGGCCGGTGTTGAGCGTGAGGGCTTCGCCCATGCGATATTGGGTTTGCACAAAAGCCTCGCCCTGAAAAAAGCCGCCGTCGAAATTGCGTTGGTTTACCCAGTCTCGGAGGCCGTCGCCGTCTCGGTCGGGCTGCCCTTCGCGGCTGTCCACGCGGGTTTTGAGGTATTGCTGCTGGAGCAGGATGCCGGTGCGCAGACTCAGGCGGGCATTGATTTTATCGTTGTAAAAAGAAGACAGGCGCAGGGTGTTCAAGCGGTCGTTCACGTCGGTGAGTGGGAGCGGGCCGTTGTCGTCGGTCAGTTCTAAGTCTTCCGATTGGAAAGTGGTGCCGTTGTGCGAAACGCTGAGCACCGTGCGCAGGTAGGCCCGGTCGTTGAGCAGGATTTGGTGTTTGATACCCGCCACGCCGAAGCGGGAAGTGTTGTAGGCGTTTTGGCTCGGATTGGCAAACAGATCGGTAGAGTCCACGTCTTTGCCGAGGAAGTCAATCTTGCTGTCGCCGCCGATGCCGAACACGGAGAACCTGCCGGCTTTGCTTTGTCCCAGGTCGAAGTTGAAACTCAGGTCTTTGTACCTCGGCAGGGCAGTAGTGCCGAAGCTAAGCCCCACTACATCAGCCAGTTCTACAAAAGAATGGCGGTAGGAAATGAGGTAAGAACCGCCTTTAGATTTGTTGAGCGGGCCTTCGAGCAAGGCTTCCAGCCCCGAAAAAGCGCCCAATTGAAACATGTACTCGGCGCGCTCGCGGTTGCCCCGCCGCAGGTTGATGTCGAACACGCCGGCCAGCGCGTTGCCGTATTCGGCCGGAAAAGCGCCGGTAAGGAAATCGCTGTTGGCAATCAGGTTGGGATTGAGCGCAGATACCGGTCCGCCCGTGGTGCCGAGTGTGCTGAAATGGTTGGGATTGGGAATCGGAATGCCCTCCAAACGCCACAAGACGCCGGTGGGAGAATTGCCCCGGATGATGATGTCGTTGCGGGCGTCGTTGCTGGCCGCCACGCCTGCAAAATTGGCAACCAAGCGGCCCACGTCATTGCGCCCGCCGGAAAAGCGCATTACTTCCTCTGTGTTGAACTGCCGGGCAGAAATAGTAGCCAAATCATTGACGGCCTTGTCTTTATCATTGCCGGCTTTGACCACCACCTCGCTGAGCGACACCAAAGATTCCTCCAAACGGATATCGAGGATGACCTCTTTGCCGGCAGTTACCAGCACGTTGGTCAGCGTGGCGGGTTCATAGCCGAGGTAAGACACGCGCAGTTCGCGGCGACCCACCGGTACGCCCGTTAAAGCAAAAGAGCCGTCCACATCGGTAACGGCGCCTTGCACGCCGGCGCTGTTCAGCAATTCCACCGTAGCGCCGATGAGGGGCATTTCGCTTTGGCGGTCGGCCACTATGCCTCGAATGGTTTGTGTTTGCGCCCACATAGCCTGCGCACCGAGGAGCAGCAGCAGGACGAAGAGCAGTTGTACATTTTTCATGTTTCGATGTTTTTTTGTACAAACTTGCAGTTCCGACGCCCGCTTTTGCAACTGAAAAACGGTGAGTGGAAAAATAAGCGGGGTGAATGGCAGTGGAGGCGGGTTGAGCAGCACTCCCGGTTACGCCCGCCTCTGAAAAACCGGACATGAAAGCCTTATTTGGAATTTGGAGAGACGACAATAAATCATTGGACGAATTGCGCAAAGCTGCCTGGGGAGACCGGTTATGAAAGTACTTATTTATATGGTAAATTGAGTTTCTGTGCTTAGTGAAGGGGTGACTACCTGTGTAAATCCTTGCTGAGTCACCCCTTCACTACCCTGCACAACCATATCTCGCACGCCCACTCCTCACATACACCCCCCAGGCCAGCACCACCCCGATCAGCGCCCCGAAATACACGTCCTTCCAGAAATGCTGCACCAAATACATGCGCGAAACACCCACCGTCAGCGCCACCGCAAACAACAGCAGCGGCCACCCGCGCTTGGGCGACACCGTAAACGCCAAAAAACTATAAATCGCAAAGGCCGCCATGGTGTGCCCCGAAGGAAAACTCGTAGCGCCCGAATGCATGTCCACACCCGGCACCGGCGTCACGGCAGCCCACTGCCCCATTTTCTGAAACCAGGCATAGGGCCGGTCGTGTGCAAACCAGGTTTTGGCCCCGTAGGCCGTCAGCATCACCAGCAAGCCCAGCACAGAACTCCATATCCAATCGCGGCGACGCCGGTACAAAAACACCAATCCCACCGCGAAAAAAATGTAGCCCTCGCCCAGCAGCGTAGCGCCCTTAAAAAACACATCGGCTGCCGGCGAGCGATGCCGGCTCAGCCAGATGATCTCCTCGCCTTGCGGCAAATACTCCAGCAAAACAGCTCCTCCCACCGCAAAAACAGCGAAGCACAAAAAAAACAGCCGGTTCTCGCGAATGAAACTCATGCCGCCTCCTTTTTGGCAGGCCGCAATCGGCGCCACAGATGGCCAATCGCCTCAAAACGAAATACTTCCGAGTCGTTCATGGCCTTTACCGTAAGGTACATACCCAGCGGAATGAACAGCAGGCAGGGCAGCCAGGCAGCCAGATTGCCGGGCACGATAAATGCCTCCGCAATCTTGCGGCAAAAGATGGTGAGGATGATGAACAACACAAAGAAAATGGTGGCAATGAGAATCGGAAATCCGAAGCCGCCCTTGCGCACAATGGCGCCCATAGGCGCGCCTATAAACAAAAACACCACGCACATGGCCGCAAAAACGTACTTCATGTGCAGGTCGTAAATGAATTTCACCCGGTTCTTCTTCATCCGGCTCAAGATGGACACATTGGCCTCGGCCTGCCCCATGAGGCTGCGCGCCTGCGTCAGGGCCGACTGCACCAAGCGCGGCTGCTCGTAGGCAATGAAGGTTTTTACCAACGATTCGTACTCGTTAAGCGGCTGAGTGATTTCCTGCCGGATGCCCTGCGGCGCGTTGGGGTCCAGATTGGCCAAACTCCCTGTAAAGGTTTGCTGCGGCAAGTCCTGTATTTGCACGGGCACATTCACCAGCGAGTCGGTATCGGCCGCTATTTTGATGGCGCCTTTGGCCTCCTTTTTTACGCCGGCCTGCATCGAAGTATCCGCCCACAATTGCGGCCCGGCAGTATCCCTCACCGGCGGGCGGGGCTGGTACGATTGCGCCGCCGAATCCTGCGCCACAGCGCTCGTATCGGGCGCGGGCGGCGCTATATAGGCCGCCACCTGCTCCGTAGATGCCTTCTGCCGGTCCAGCTCCTGCACGGCCATCGAATCTATGGCATCCTGCAATTGCCGCACGCTCAGCATACTGCGGTTGCTTTTAAACAAGTCCTCATTGGTGCGTTGCAGGTCAAATTCCGACAGGTCGAACACGCGGGTCCACACCTTGAAGTTGGTGCGCACAAAAGGCGACGCCGCACTGCCCCGGCTGCCCGCGCGCGGCTCCGAATATTGGTGCCCGTCGCGCAGTTTCATCACAAAATACTTCTGGTCGGAACTGGTAAACATCTTGCCGCTGCGCGCATTGATCTGATTATACGAGCCTTCATCCGACGATTTATGGTCATAAATGAGCACATCCTCTATGCCCTGCCCATCGCCCTTTTTATTGCCGATGCGAATCGCAAAACCCTGAAAATCATCATTAAACACCCCCTCATCCAAGCGCAGGGCCGGCTTTTGCCGCTGTATATCGTACATCCGCGAACCAAATTTCAGATTGGAAACCGGGATCAGATAATCGGAGCAATAATAAGACACGCCCGCACAAACCACCCCGAAAGTCGCCATCGGCCCCATGACGCGAAACAGCGACACCCCCGCCGATTTCAGGCTCGACAACTCGTAGTGCTCCGCCAGATTGCCCAGCACCATCACCGACGAAATAAGGATGGCCAAAGGCAGCGCCATCGGCACCAACGACACACACTTGTACGCCAGCAATTCCGCAATGAGCAAAAAGCCCAGCCCCTTGCCCGTCAGGTCGTCTATATACACCCACAGAATTTGTATGAGCAACACAAACGTGGCAATCATAAACGTGACGACAAACGGCGGCAAAAAACTCTGTACCAGCAGGCGATCAATAATCTTCATGGCAGTTATTCCCTTGCCCGCAACGAACAGCGTGCAGGCAGCGATGCAAAGGTAATGCTTATTTTCTTTTGGGGCGCCCCGGCCACTCTGAAGTACCCAATGGCCGTCGGGTCATCCGCTCCATGCAGCATCGGGCCACTCTGCCCTATGCCCTATGCTGCATCCGCTGCTGCCCCTGGCGCGGCGGGGCAATGACACAAAGCGCGATGCGGTACCGACAGCTTTTGCCTCCGAAAAAGCCCCGCACCAATGGCGTATATATCCGATTACAAGACCTGCTGGGCCACGAAAGCAGTAAGACAACGGAGATATATACGCACTACTTGTCCCGGCGCCACCGGGATCACGCGAATCGGGTCTGACCGGGTGCAGAGTCCTTTTGACAGGCTCCATCTGTGAAAAAGTTTTTTCACGCAACAGTTGCTTTTATATCAAACTTCCATTAGCTTTGCGCAGTCAAATCCAGAATGGACTCCTGTGAAAAAACTGAACGCAGGAAGTTTCTATTGAGGTTGGAATGAAGGTAACCGGGCAGAAGTGCGCCGGATAGGCGGAGGGGTGGATGCGTACATAGCGGATATTAACGCCACGATGACTAAGTAAAACACGCAATGCGGGTTTTGTATGGCCAGTATTGCGTCAATACAACCACCTTCGGGTGCGTTGGTGCAAGTGGCGCAATAGGGATGATTTCGGTAAACGGGAGTTGTGCATAATTAGAACAAAATAGAATGAAAGATAAAAATCCAATAGTTTTCATTAGTTACAGTCATGACAGTAAAGAACATCAAGATAAAGTTCTGAAATTAGCTAATGACTTAAGAAGTGAAGGGATTGATTGTATGCTTGACCAATATGAGGATTCACCACCGGAAGGCTGGCCAAAGTGGATGGACAGAGGAGTCGAAAAATCTGATTTTGTTTTAGTTGTATGCACTGAAACCTATTACAATAGAGTAATGGGTACAGATGAAAAAGGGATGGGTATTAAATGGGAAAGCACCTTAATATACCAACAACTTTACAATGCAGGTTCAAATAACACCAAGTTTATACCAGTGATATTTACAGATGGAAAATTTGAACATATTCCTGTTCCATTACAAGGAGCAACATTTTACAATGTGGATAATGAAGGAGATTTTGATAAGTTGTATTGGAGGTTAAGAGGGATAAAAAGTAAAAAACCCGAATTAGGCAAATTACGTGAACTACCTGTAAAAGAAAGAAGAACACTTTGGGTCTCTGATTTAATCAATCAGGACGAATGGGAAGAAGCTAAATGGAAAAATGGTGTCGGTTATTTAATGGCAGAAAAGAACGGAGGCCCACCTATAATTGTTTTATATTTTGAAACAATGGAGCAAGGGCAAAAACTATTTTCTGGCCTTATTGATAAAATTGGAAATGAAGATAAGCAAGAAAGGTTAAGAGTATCAATTGTAGAAGGAGAAGTTCCGCATCAAAGAAATGGATATTTTGTAGTTATAGGAGAAAATATTGAGGTAACTGAAAAAATTGTAAATTCAGAAGAAAATGCTGAATCAATAAATTATATTGCTATAAACCAAAGGTTTCATAGAATCTATACGGAAACTGAATCACTTAGTTTGAAAAAATTCAAAGAGGAGTATAAAAAATACCAGTGCTGTTATATAGCCCCAGGAATACAAAATAACGACGGAAAAAGTGAAAGGCCATTTGAAGCCGATTTCAGCCGAATGATATTTAAACGAAAAATTGAATTTAGGAATTACAGTGACATTTCTGAATTTTATGACCCAGAATCAATTCTAAAAACGGAAAGAGTGCAGAAACGTAAATTCTAAAAAAAACTATGCACAACATTCAGGGCACAACAGTAAAC
>DDUV01000025.1:27894-30507 GCA_002344975.1 Saprospiraceae bacterium UBA2329
GCGGAGCCTCTTGCGGAACACCCCGGGGCCGGCGACAAGCCCGATACTGCGTCTATGGAATTTGAAACATTTATGCCGAGCCTGTCAATCCGTTTTTCTCAGTCGGCTAAGCCCTTTGGCGGGCGGCGCGGCGCTTACTTACCGTTGAGCGACTGAAAAACCGACCGAAAAATCGATGCCGCAGCGCACAAAATGCTCAAAATCGGCGGGTAAGTGCAAAACATTCCCGGCGGATGGCGGGCATCCTTCAAAAAAATGAGCCTCAATGCTCAAGCGGCAACCATTGGGGCAGTTCTCCCGGCGGCGGAGCGCGACACTGAGCGGGTACCAGGCCGATACGGATGCGCCTACCTTCCTTGCAGCAGGGGCACTTGTCCCATTGGTAGCGCTGCCGGAGCTTAGCCAGCGCCAGCGCCCGCAGTTCCTTGCGCGATGAAGGCACGACCGGCGGCATTCCCAATGCCTGTCGGCAGGCGGCCAATGCCTGTGCTTTGGCAGCATTGGACAAAATTCCGTAGTGCCGCATCCGACGGTATCCCGGCGGCAAAATGTGCAAGCACCAGCGCCTCAAAAACTCTACTCCGTCCAAAGTCATCTCTTGAGCGGCCCCGCCCTGCCGGTAGTCTTTGTACGAAAAACGAACTCCCTGTGGCGATACCTGTCGCAGCCGGTGATTGCTGATCGCCGACTTATGCGTGTATCGCCCCAGATACTCCAGCACCGACAGCGGCTCTCCTTTTTCGCTGCCCTCAAAGAGCCAGTCCGTCGGGCGTTCTATTTCAAAATATCTCCGGAGCGCTTCCACCACTGCTTTGCCATAGCGCACATACAGCACACTGTTGGCTTTGTCAAAATCTCCCAGTCGAAGCCGCGCTACTTCCCGCGCCCGCAGACCCGTATCATACAGCAATTGCAATACCGCCGACTGCTTGGGATAATGACACGCTCTGAACAACTCTCTCACTTCCGTTATCGTCAGGATATCCCCGATCGTTTTGCTCCGACCCGGATTGGGAATATCTATGCGCACTTTTTTGTCTTTGTACACCTCCCGGTACAGGTACAATATCCCGAATATGTGCGTGTTGAGCGCCGACGGACTCAAGCCCCTTTCGTCCCGCCAGGTGTTGAGATGAGAAATAACCTCCTGTTCGCTCAACTCCAGCGGCACCCGACCTGTTTGTTCCATCAGATCACGCACCGCTCGAACATAGCTGATCACCGTACTGGGAGCATATCCGCTCAATTGTAGATGCTCCCGCATTTGCGACAATACCCCCCCGTACTCCGGGCGACTCGTTTGAAATACGCTCTTCTGCGTCAGATCAATAAGCTTTTTTTTGGCATGGCTTGAAAATTTTGGTTAATAAATTCCTTCAAGTTATGCCTTTTTTTCTACTTTTGATCGTAATAGGGTCCTCTGAGCGAAGATGTTGCCGGTGGCTTAGTTCAATAATGCACTCAACGCCAACCGCCGCCAAAGCCCAACGCTCAAAGCCAACGCTGGCGGGCGGTATGCGTGAGTGCTCACGTTGGAAGCAACCAAAAAAAAATAAAAAGCGATAAACATGAACTCTTACGATGAATATGAAGAAAATTTAAACATCAAATTGACTGCTCGAAGAGTGGAAGATAATAGCCTTGTTCATGCAAATACGACAACTAAAAAAGACGGCCCATTTTATTGCCCAGAAACATATGAAGAATTAATTGTTAGAAAGTGTATTGAAAAGCGAGACCACTTTGCATATAAAGCAAGACAAAGTCCAGTTGGAAGTAAAGAAAGCGATTTGCACAAAAACTGTAAAAAAGAAATTTGTACAATCCTACAAAATAGATTTCCAGAGGGAAAATGGGAGGAAGAAAGAGAGAATTTTAAGAAGGATGATGAAAAGGGGTTTGAAAAGGTAAAACCTGATATTAGCGGAAGAATCGGAAATAAAGGAGTAATCATTGAAGTTCAAGCAAGTGTTCTTTCAATAAAGAAAATTATCCATAGAACTGACCAATATTCAATGCGTGGAGGATATATTTTATGGATAGTTCCATTAGAAGAAGAATTAGGAACAGAAGATTTTAGACCAAGACTTTTTGAAAGATACTTACATACAATGTACTACGGAAGGGTATATTATTGGACTAAAGGAAAAGGGACAATATTAACTCCAGTACATTTTGGAACTGCTGAAAGATACATCGAAGAGAGTAATTGGTTTGAGCCTGATGGAACTGAAAGAAGTGAGGGTGGATATTTCAAGCCATATTTAAGAGTAAAAAAACCTACTTATGGTCAAGAAATAGATTTAATAAATTTCATTGCCGAAGATAGGGATGAGTTTGAGCTTGAAAATGAAGAATTATCAATCCAAAAATGTAAAATATTCAGAGATAATTTAAATCCTTGGTGGGATGATAAAAAGAAGCCTGCTGCCAATCGAGTAGGGAGAGGCGACCGAGATTAACCGCCCCTGCCCTCTCACACCACCGGACGTACGGACCGCGTATCCGGCGGTTCATGGAACAAACATCCTTTCTTTCTACATTGGCCCGGTTTCGGCTTTATTGCCGTACTTGGCATGGAGGTAATAGTCCAAAAATGGAATGTATCCCTTT
>DDUV01000037.1 GCA_002344975.1 Saprospiraceae bacterium UBA2329
GTTGCTTGTCGGCATAGGCACTTCTTTTAGGAGCGATCAAAGCCTTTTTGATTCCCATTCCTATTTTGTGTCTGATTACTGTTGGCGGCGTCTCAACTTGGAGACCATTACATTTGTATCCATCAAACCAATCTTTCTTTCACTAACAAATTGTACCAACCATGAGCAGGATGTTACTCCGCTACAAAGCGCTGGGAATGATGTTGGCTGTTTTGCTCGTCGTTTCCTCTTGCCGCAAAGACGACAACAACGTCGTTGACACCACCAACCAACTCAGCAAATTTCAGGCAAGCTCTGCCTGGGTCTGGAATGAAATGTTCCTCGAAGTAGAGCGCTACGCCGACGGCTACCGTCCCGGCCCTGCGCCACGCGCATTGGGCTATATGGGGCTTTCGGCCTTCGAAGCCTGCCAGCCCGGCATGGCCGATGACTACAATTCCATTGCTGAATTGTATCCGGGTTTGCGTCTTCCCACTTTTGATGCAAGTCAGGAATACCACTGGCCGACCGTTGTCAATGGTTCTTACGCTTACCTGATGAAGCGCTTTTTCCCGCACGTTGCCGCCGATCTGAAATTTAAAATCCATCAGTTGGAGTCTCGCCTTGACGAGGAAGCGCTCAACCGCATTTCCCGCGAGGTATTCACCCGCTCCAAGCAGCATGGTGAAGCTGTCGCCCGCGCTGTATATGAGTGGTCCGGCACCGATCCCATCGGGCACAATGCCTTCCTCAATGCCCGCCCGATCAGCTACGTTCCGCCCACCGGCACCGGTTTGTGGCAGCCTACCTATCCTGACTACGGCAGAGGTATGTTCCCATATTGGGGCAATGCGCGCACATTTGCCATTTCGGAGTCCGACAAGCTTTGCCGTCCGCCGGTACCCATCAGCGAGGCGCCGGGTTCAGCTCTTTGGAACCAGGCCAAGCAGGTACACGACCTGAACACGCCTACGCTGGCGTTTGAAGAGCAGTGGATTGCCGAGTTTTGGAGCGACGACGACCTCAACCTGACATTCAGCCCGCCGAGCCGCTGGATTGCAGTTGCCGATCAGGTCATTGACCACGAAGATGCCAGCCTTGATCTTGCACTTTACACTTATCTCAAGGTGGGTCTTGCCATCAACGATGCCGGCGTGGCAGCTTGGCACTCCAAGTATCACTACAACATTGAGCGTCCGGTGAGTTATATCCGCCGCGTGATGGACCCCAACTGGGACACACATCACCCGTACACGCCCAGCTTCCCAGCCTATCCTTCCGGCCACGCTACCTTTGGTGCTGCTGCTGCTGAAGTGCTGAGCGACATCTATGGCAACAATTACGCCATGATTGACCGCTGCCACGAAGGCCGCACCGACTTCCTCGGTATGCCGCGCAGTTTCAATTCTTTCAAAGAAATGGCTGAGGAAAACGGATACAGCCGCCTCCCGCTTGGCGTACACTTCCTCATGGATGCTACATCGGGTGTGGAACTCGGCTACAGCGTGGGTGCTAAAGTCAACCAACTCAGAATCAAGAAGTAATTCTTTTTTTACCCGGAAGGGGCCATATTTTAGTCCTTCTTATGAGCCATTCCTGCACCGGGGATGGCTCATTTTTTTGTACAACCAACTCAAAAAACCATGAAATACTTGTATCTATCTTTGGCTTTCGGCATGCTTCTTTTCTCTTCTGTCGGCGCCCAAAATGATTCTGTCAGGATAGTTGATCTGAAAGCTGTACAGGTCAAATCCAAGCCGGCCGCCTCTCCTTTAATAAAAAGCCTGCCCACGCTTCACGGCACGAGCATTACCTCCGGACGCCGCAACGCCATTTTGCAAGTGGCCGACATGCCGCTCAACTATGCCCAGAAAAACGCCCAACAGGTGTTTGCCAAAGTGCCGGGCGCCATGGTGTATGATATGGACGGCGCCGGCAATCAGATCAACATTGCGCTGCGCGGCCTCGATCCACACCGTTCCTGGGAAATGAATGTACGCCACGATGGAGTGCTCACCAATTCCGACATGTACGGCTATCCGGCCAGCCATTATAGTGTGCCGTTGGAAGCCATTGAGCGGGTAGAGATCATCAGCGGAACGGCGGCGCTGGGCTACGGAGCGCAGTTTGGCGGATTGGTGAATTATGTAACCAAAGCCCCCGATACCACGCGCAGGATTTCGTTTCAAAACATTGCCACTGCGGGTTCTTACGGGCTGTTGAGCAACTACACATCGCTGGGCGGCAAATCCGGCGCGCTCACCTATCAGGCCTACTACCATCGCAGAAAAGTGGACGGTTTCAGGCAGGATGCACAGTCTTCTTCTGAAGCGTTTTTGGTCAAAACAGGCTTCGACGTCAGCAAAAAACTCCATGCCGAAGCATCTCTGGGTCGGTCCACTTATTTGTACCGGATGCCCGGCCCGCTTACCGATGCGATGTTCCAGGCCGATCCCCGGCAGTCCACCCGTTCGCGCAACTGGTACAGCCCCGATATTTACCTGCCGGCGCTGAAATTGGAATGGAAGCTCAATGAGGAAACCCAGGTATCCTGGCTGTCTTCGGCGGTGCTCGGCACGCGCAACAGCGTTATGATTGTCGGCTTTGCCAATGTGCCCGATGCCATTGACCCGGCCCTCAATCAGTACAAAAACAGGCAGGTGGACATTGATCGCTTCAACAGTTATACCCACGAACTGCGGCTGCGGCACGATTATTCGCTGGCCGGCAAATGGAAATCGGCTTTCGTGGGAGGCGTGCAAATCATGGACAACGATCTGCACCGGCGGCAATTGGGCAAGGGTACTACCGGAAGCGACTACGACCTCACCGTAATAGACAACGACTGGGGCCGGGATATGCACTTCCGCACCAAGAACCTGGCCGTTTTTGCCGAAAATCTCATTTATCTGTTTCCCAAACTTTCCATCACATTCGGCGCCCGGTACGAATCGGGGGCATCGGAGCGGAGCGGGTACGTCAGATACCTGAACCCCAACGACGTGCCTTTGACACTGCAACGCAATTTCGTTTTGGCGGGCGCTTCCGCGCAATATCAAATACAGCCGGGACATCGCCTTTTCGGCGGATTTTCTCAATCGTACCGGCCCTTCATTTTTGCAGATGTCATTCCCGCCAATGCGCTGGAACGCACCGACCCCGACCTACAGGACGCATCGGGCTACAATGCCGAAATTGGTTGGGAAAACTTTGCCGTGCCGGGGCTGCGCTATTCCGTCACTTTGTTTCAACTGAGATACAACAATCGCATCGGCAGCGTGTATCAAACTGACAATCAAGGCAGTGCGTACCTACTGAAAACCAACATCGGCAACTCCGTCACGCGCGGCGCCGAGTTGTACGCAGAGTACCAGAGCGCCCTCGGCAATCATGGTCTTTGGTCGGTTTTCAGCTCCACCGCATACATGAAGGGGCATTACCTGAACGGCACCTTGAGTTTGAACAATGAAAACATCAACATCGCAGGCAATGCACTGGAAACCACACCGGTATGGGCCAGCCGCAACGGTCTTCGACTGGGGTACAGAGGTTTTACCGCATTGGTACAATACAGCGTGGTGAGCGGGCATTATTCGGACGCCTTTAATACCGTGGAACCCAGCGCCAACGGCGCGCGCGGCTGGACACCAGGCTACCAACTGTGGGATGTGAATACTTCGTTGCGCATCAGCCCTCAAGTAAAAATTATCGGCGGCGTCAACAATCTGCTCAACACGATGTACTTTACCAAGCGCCCCGCCGGATATCCCGGGCCGGGCATTTGGAGCAGCGACGGCAGAAATTACTTCGTTACTTTGGAGACTGCTTTTTGAATATCTGAGCAAGGTCAGGATGTACCTTGCTCAGACTTTTCCGTACTGTCTGTTTCTCCAAAATGCCAGCAGGCTGATGACCGTTAAGGTGATGATGGCATAAAAAATGGATGGCGGTATGGGAGCAGGGTCACCGGTTGCGTAAGAGTGCAGCCCCGACAAGTAGTAATTGACGCCAAAGTAGGTCATGATAACCGTTGCCCATCCGAAAAGAGAAGCCACATTGAACGCGTATTCGCTCTTCAGGCCGGGAATGAAACGCATGTGCAGTATAAATGCATAGACCAAGATGGTAACCAGCGCCCAGGTTTCTTTGGCATCCCAGCCCCAGTAGCGCCCCCAGGATTCATTGGCCCAAACCCCACCCAGATAAGTACCCACACTGACCATCACCAGCCCGCCGATGAGTGTCATTTCGCTGATCATGGTCATTTCGCGGATGATGCGGTTCACATTGTCGGCATTGGATCGGGTTCTGAAAACCATAAAAATCAGATTGATGGCACCGATAAGCGCTCCGAGCATGAGGAAGCCGTAGCTGCCGGCCTCCAACGAAACGTGAATGGTGAGCCAGTAGGATTTCAGTACGGGCACCAGCGGAGTGATTTCGGGATCGAGCCAGCTCAAACCCGCTACCATGAGGATAGTGGCTGCCAGGATGTTTGTTGCGGCTAAACTTCCCACCGATTTGCGTCCGAATATGATGCCCGCCAATGTAGTGGTGAAACCAATGTAAATCATAGACTCGTAGCCGTTGCTCCAGGGCGCACGACCGGAAACATACCAGCGAAGCCCCAAACCCAGCAGATGAAAGGCAAAAGCTGTAAAAAATATACCCGTCAGGATCTTACCCGGCCAAACCGACTGAAAGCCGGGCTTGAAAACACCCCAAAATAACAAGCCCAGAAAAGCCAAGCCCAGCAGCCCGTAAATTTTCCCCAGCCGACTAAAAATATTGAGTTGGTTGAGCCATATCTCTGCTTTGATTTTGACATTGGAGGGCATTACCGCTCTACCGTTTTTGATCTGATAGCGGCTCAATTCGTCCACCAGAAGATCGGCTTTCGACCAGTCGCCGGAGGTCATACCGTTTTGCAGCGCCGAGCGATATACTTCGAAAAATTGCTGTGCAGGTGTGGCCGCCTCGTTTTGTTCGTGCTGGTGGTTTTGTTGAGGGCCTTCCCACAGGTTTTCAGAGTGGCCGGGAACCGGGAATGCTTTGAAAAATGTACCCGAAAAGACCATATTGCATATATTGATCTTCTCGTCTAATTTGATCATTTCTTTTTCAAAAACGCCCCGGTCTTTTTCGGGCGTGTTGTAAGCGAGTCTCACCTGATCGCCGAGTATGTATTGGCCTTCTTTATCAAAGAAATCGGCATACGATGCCAGAGGGCCGGAGGCCGGAATGAGGGCTTTCGTCTTTTCGTGTTTGCCCATCTTAATGAGCGGGCGTTGGTACCAATCGTTTGGAGCCGCTACCATGCTCAGGATGATTTGCTCGGCATTGAGGCCAAACAGCGATTCTTTGCGGGATAGTTTGCGCACTATTTCACCGGCGTAAGTATTCATGGGCTTCATGCGCCCGCGATGATCTTGCATGACCAGCAAGCCGAAGCGTTGGGCGTGCTCGATGGAAACCGAAGGAATAGCGGCCGGGCTGTCTGCGCGAACGGCGGAAGGCCAGGCAGATGCGGCAGCGAATATACACATAATCAGCACCTTATTCAGTTGCTTCATGGCTTTTAGATTTTCGGATAATTGCCGAAAACGGCTTTTTTTATGAAAAAAAGTAAGCGCCATACCGATGGTGAGGATGGCATAGCCGAGATAGGAAATCCAGGTGCCCCACCAGTCATGGTTGACGCTGAGGTAAGTGCCCAATTCGTCCTGATCGAAAGAAGACTGAAAAAATCGGTAGCCTCCGTAATTGAGGATGTGGTTCATATAGATGCGCTGATCCCTTACCAGCCCGGAGCGCGGGTCTTGCAGGGTCACTTCGCTGGCATAGGAAGAGGCGCTGTTGGTGCCGGGGTACTTTTCGAGAATGAAATCGCGGAGGCGGAGCGAAAACGGTAATTTGATGCGCCGCGCCCCATAAGCTATGGCTAATTGTACATTGCCGGCGGTAAAAACGCGCTGTTGGCCTTCTACGCCCGGCATGCCGTAAACATATTCTTCTGATGTCTGACCACCTGAACTCACCCGGACTTTTATGCCAGCCATGCTGGAGCTTTCCATTTTCACGCCGGATGATTGTATGTCCACGCGTGCTTTGTCTGTAAATTGAGCAAACACAAAACTCTGATTACCACTGCTATACAGGCTTCTCAAACGCAGTGGGTGATACATGCCCGGCGCCAGAGTATCGGTTTGTTGGGTGGCCATTTGTGTCTGAACAAAAACAGTGGGCGCTGTAAAATAGGGTTTGCCTTCCTGCAAACGAATGTTGAAAGCCTGGGGGGATTCCTGTGGTGTGAAGTTGAAAATCGTACCCCGGATATTGCTTCGCTGCCCCTCTTGAAGGTAATACTCCTCCCGCCCATTCGCGCCGCCGATCACGATCTGAAGCACTGCGCCGCCCTGAGGATCCGCCATCAGCGTTTCTTCCGGGTTGGGCATAAAGTCGGTCACTTCTACAGCAATTTCCTTGCCGCCCAACAAATACTCTCCTTCAAAATGATTATTGCCCAGCGTCGCAAAATATACGGGTTCAACAAATCGGAACGTCCGGTCATTCACTTTCGCCTCAAAGTTCAGATACGTTTCAGAAGACAGAAAAAAGTCGGCTTGCCCTCCCTCCCGAATGTGCATCATGCCTTCAAACCCAAAATACCGTGTCACTGCTGCCCCCGTCAAAATGACCAATATGGCTGCATG
>DDUV01000104.1 GCA_002344975.1 Saprospiraceae bacterium UBA2329
TCACCCCTCACCCCTCACCCCTGACTTCCTCCTCCATCCCAAAGCTACCAGAAAAAACACCCCCGCCACCACCGACATCGCCCCCGCAATGGAGCCGTTGATGGCCACAGCCAGATAGTACCCGCCCAGCGATGCGCCGAACCCCAACAGTGTAGTCAAAATCAGCATAGGGCGAATGCTTTGTGTCAGCAAATAGGCTGTAGCCGGTGGCACAATCAGAAACGCCACCACCAAAATGGCGCCCACCACCTCAAACGAAACCACCGTAGTGACCGACACCGCGCTCATCAGCAGGTAATGCCAGAACGTGACCGAAATGCCCAGCGCCGCCGCGTATTCTGCATTGAAAGTAGTGATGAGCAAGCCTTTATATCCCACGGTGAGCAGCAGCAAAATCAGCAGCAGCAGGCCGCCCAGAATCCACACCGCCCTCGGCCCCATGTTGAGTCCGCCGGACGTAACCCACACATCAATCGGCACATACGCAATCTCGCCGAAGAGCACGCAATCCTGATCCAGATCAATTTGCCCGGCAAAGGCCGATATGAGCAAAATGCCCAGTGCAAACATGCCCGTAAAAGTGATGCCGATGGCCGCATCCGATTGCAGGCGGGCTTTTCGGTACAGCGCTTCGATGATAACGGTGGTCAAAACGCCCACAGCCGCAGCACCCAACAACATGGGCAGCGCTTCTCTGGAACCGGAAAGCAGGTAGGCAATGACAATGCCCGGCAACACGGCGTGAGAAATGGCATCGCCGATCATAGACATATTGCGCAGCAGCAGGAATGCGCCCAGCAAACCGCCGCACACGGCTGTCAGGGTTCCGACAAGTATGATCCAAAATGCGTCCATTATTTTCCGTTGGGTTGGTGATCGTAAGGGATTTTGCTGTCGTGCGGGTCTAAGGCCGGGTACTCCAACTCCTCCAGCAGCCGCTTTTCCATGTCGGGCGTGAGCAGGTGTTCCATGGCCTCGGCGCTATCGTGTACATGGTCGGCGGCCATGCCCAATTTATGGCTCAGATACAACTCCCACAGGCGGTGCAGGCGAACCACCCGCCGGCTTTCGGTCTCGCCTTCAGAGCTGAGTCGCCAAAGGCCGTTGACATCGGGAGCCGCCAACAGCCCGCGTCGGCGCAATTGGCCCAGCCCTTTTTTCAATTCTTGTTCTCTGAAATGGCCTTTTTGCAGGATGGCTTCCCATGAAAAAAGCTGCTTTCCATGCAGTTCTTCCATTTGAAAAAAAGTTTTTAAAATATTCTCTGTCAGCATTTTGTGTGCGTTGTTGCGCTGTAATTGCCAACGGGCCAAAATGCCCCGCTCCGGCGCTGCCAACACAGAGAACAATGCTATGAGGGTGAGTAAAATGACGATCCAGGGGCCGGTAGGCATGGCCGGCGCCTGATACGAAATCCAGGCCCCGAACAAACCGGATACCATGCCGAAAATCGCCGCCAATAGCGTCATTTTGACCAAATTATTGGTCCAAAATCTGGCCGCTGCCGCCGGGGTGATGAGCAATGCCGCCATCAATACCACGCCTACTGCCTGAATGCCGGTAGCTACTGCCAATACGGTGATGGTGGCCAGAATAAACTCTAAAGTCTTTACCGGCAAACCGGCCGACATGGCAAACTCCCGGTCGAACGACATCGTGCTGAACGCCCTGAAAAACAAGGCGCTTACACTCAAAATAAGGCCCGCTGCCGCCCCGAATACGAGCACGTCTTGCCGGGTGAGCGAGGCCGCTTTGCCGAAGAGGAATTTGTCTAAGCCCGCCTGATGCCCGCTGCCGGAAGCCTGTATGGCGGTGAGCAAAAGAATGCCCAATCCGAAAAACACGCTGAGTACCACCCCGATAGCCGCATCCGCCTTGATCTTGCTGTTGCGGGTGATGTAGTCCATTGTCAGCAGCGAGAGCCAACCCGTCGCCACCGCCCCGATGAGCAGCCACAGCGGGTGTTTCTGGCCGCTGATGAGGAAGGCCAGACATACGCCCGGCAGCACGGAATGTGCTATGGCATCGCCCACCAATGCCCGCTTGCGCACGAAGGTGAATACGCCCGTGACGCCCGCGCCTGCGCCCAGCAACATCACGCCGAGCACGACCATTTGTACGTTGGGATCGCTCCAAAATGCGCTCATGGCTTTTGTTTTTTAGCTTGTTCCCGCATCGGAAAATCGCGTTGTTGGGCCAGATGCGCCACATTTGATAAAATAGTGAGCTGCCCTCCGTAGGCTTTGCGCAAGTTGTCTTCGGTGAGTACCGATTCGACTGGCCCGCAGGCAATCAGGCGGGTATTGAGCAACACAATCCAGTTGAAATATTGCCGCACCGTTTGCAAATCGTGGTGTACCATGACCACCGTTTTGCCTTCGGATTTCATGTCGGCCAAGAGCTGCAAAATGGCCTGTTCGGAAGCAGCGTCCACACCGGCAAACGGCTCGTCCATCAGGTACAGATCGGCCTGCTGTGCCAGTGCGCGGGCGATGAAAACGCGTTGTTGCTGCCCGCCGGAGAGTTGGGAAATCTGCCTTCCGGCAAACTCCTCCATGCCGGTTTTGCGCAGCGATTCCATGGCAATGGCATGGTCTTCGGCGCTCAGCCGGCGCAACAACCTTCCGGGGCGATACCGGCCCATGAGCACTACGTCGCGCACGCTCACGGGGAAATCCCAGTCCACCGACTCGCGCTGCGGCACATAGCTGATGCGGCTTCTCACCTCGTCTAAGGGCTGGTCGAATATTTTGACATAGCCGCCGGCCGGTGGTATCAGCCCCATGATGCTTTTGAGCAGGGTGGTTTTGCCCGATCCGTTGGGACCGATGATGCCGATGAGTTGTCCTTCCGGGAGTTCAAAGTCTATATCCCACAACACCGGCTTCCTATGGTAAGATACGGTCAGATTATGTGTTTCTATTGCTGTTGACATGATGCCGTCTATTTTATTCCTGATTCCTGATTCCTGATTCCTGATTCCTGATTCCTGATTGCACTGCAAACCGCCTACCGCAAACCGCCTACTATTCCCCTGACATTCGCCTCCACCATGCCGATATAAGTACCCTCCGGACTTCCCTTTTCGCCCATAGCATCCGAGTACAAATGCCCTCCGATGCGAATCTGATGTCCCCGTCGGGCGCAACCCTCCAATACAGCCTCCAAAGACTTCGCAGGCACAGAGCTTTCTACAAAAACAGCTTTGATTTTTCGCTCCGTCAGGAAGTTCACCATGTCGCTGATGTCGCGCAGCCCGTATTCCGAGGCAGTGGAAATGCCCTGCAAACCATGCACTTCTATCTGATACGCCCGGCCAAAATACCCGAAGGCATCGTGTGCCGTCACCAATACGCGTTGATCGGCGGGAATGGAGGCCATGCGCTCCAGCACCCTGCGATGCAGGCTGTCTAATTGCGCGGCGTATGTTGCCGTATGGCTCCTGTAAACGCTTGCATTGGCTGTGTCGGCTTGCGCCAATTGCTCACCGACTTCCCGCACGGCCCTTGCCCAAAGAGAGACATCAAACCAGATATGCGGGTCGTGCGCCTGGGAATCCCCTTCCGGATGTCGCAGCCATTCAGGAGGCAACAACGCTCCCAATGCAATCACCTTTTTGGTACGCGACAGTTTTTTGAGCACTTCGCTCATTTTACCCTCCAGATGCAAACCGTTGTAAACTACTATGTCAGCCTCGGAAAGCAGTCCTATATCACCCTGAGTAGGCTTGTACAAGTGCGGGTCCACGCCCGGCCCCATCAGAGCAGTCACCTGTGCGGCATCCCCCGCTATGTGCGTCAGCGCGTCGCCGATCATGCCGGTGGTACACACAATGTTCAGTTTTTCTGCCCCTTGCTGCTCGTCCGTCGAGCAAGCGGTTGATACAGCAGCCAAGAAGATGGGAATGGCCACGAGTAGTTGGATGTCCCGTAAAAATGATGGAAAAGACAAGCGCATTTTGTTCGTTATTTTCAACAGGAACATCGAGATTAGGTTTTTGGTTTAAAAAAAATTAGATTAGACTAACTTTTTATTCAATCAATTATTTGCTTACCTTTGGGGCATTATTACTTAACTACCTCTCATTGTTATGAAAAAAACCTTCACACTCTTTGTATTCATGTTGCTGTTCTCTTTCACGGGCTGGTCGCAAGCCTATATGGATGAAATTGCCAAAAAATGCTGCGATTGTGCCGCAAAGGTCAATCCTGATTTAAAAGAAAATGAATTCGTTATGGCAATCGGCGTCTGTATGATTGAAGTTGCCATGCCTTACAGAAAAAAGTTGAAAAAAGATTTCGGAGTGGACATGACTCGTATTGACCTGGAAGGAGAAAAATTGGGGGCAGTCATTGGCGCTCACATGGTTGCTTTTTGTCCGGATTTGCTTATGAGGCTGGCCGGTGAAGTGAATGACGAAAATGCCGTAGAAGAACAATCGGCCGTCCTATCTGCAAAGGGCATCGTCACCAGAGTAGAGAAAGATTTTCTTGTTGTCTTCCACATTAAAGACGAAACAGGCAAAACCATCAAGTGTTATTGGATGGCTGAAATAGATTCCGACCTCGATCTCGTTATGGAATATGAGTCTCTGTCGGGAAAAAAAGTAGAAGTCCATTATGTGGAAGAAAAACTCTTCGATCCTCGTATATCAGAGTACCGCCCGCATTTTGTTCTTACCGGCTTGTATCGGGCTGATTGAAAAGTGTTAGCTTTGCCCCCGTTTCGAAAAACCTGCAAAACCACTCGGTATGAACCTGCATGAATATCAAGGCAAAGAATTATTGAAAAAGTATGGCGTAGCTGTACAGGAAGGCATCTTAGCCAACAACGTAGAAGAAGCAGTCGCTGCCTATGGCCAGATCAAAGCCCGCACCGGCTCCGATTTCGCATTGGTGAAAGCCCAAATCCACGCCGGCGGGCGCGGTAAAGGCGGCGGCATCAAATTGGTGAAAAACTTGGACGACCTCAAAGACAAGGCCGGCCAGATCATCGGCATGATGCTCAAAACGCCTCAAACTCCCGGCGGCATGGACGGCGCCGGCAAATTGGTACGCAAAGTACTTATTGCCGAGGATGCCTACGCGCCCGACTTCGACGCCTGCAAGGAATACTACGTCTCCATCCTTATGGACCGCGAACGCAAATGCAACGTCATCGTCTATTCTACCGAAGGTGGTATGGACATTGAGGCTGTAGCCGAGCATACGCCGCACCTCGTTCACAAAGAGTACATCCATCCCACACTGGGCCTCCAGGCTTTTCAGGCGCGCAAAATCGCCTTCAACCTCGGCCTCAGCGGCAAGGCTTTCAAAGAAATGACGGCCTTCATTCACTCGCTTTACGCAGCTTTCCTCGGCGCCGATGCATCTTTGTTTGAAATCAATCCCTGCCTCAAAACAGGCGATGACCGCATCATCGCAGTGGACTGCAAAGTGACCCTCGACGACAACGCCCTCTACCGCCATTCCGATCTCGCCGATCAACGCGACACCGACGAAGAAGACCCCACCGAAGTGGAAGCCAAAAGCTACGGTCTCAATTTTGTCAATCTCGACGGCAATGTGGGCTGCATGGTCAACGGCGCAGGTCTCGCTATGGCCACCATGGACATCATCAAGCTCTCCGGCGGCGACCCGGCCAACTTCCTCGACGTGGGCGGCACTGCCGATGCCAAACGAGTGGAAAATGCTTTCCGCATCATCCTCCGTGACGAGCGCGTCAAGGCCATCCTCATCAATATATTCGGCGGCATCGTGCGTTGCGACCGCGTAGCTCAGGGCGTAGTGGATGCTTATCGCAACATCGGCGACATTAAAGTGCCCATCATCGTGCGCCTGCAAGGCACCAATGCCGACCTTGCCAAGCAAATCCTCGACGAGAGCGGCCTGGCAGTTCGTTCCGCCATTCAACTTCAGGAAGCCGCCGATCTGGTGAAAGAAGTGCTGGAAGCCTGACGAATACGCATCGCAAGTAGGTTTACTAAACCTCTGAGGTTGAGTAAACCTGCCTAAATGCCAACCCAAACACAAACCATGACCAACCAATCCGTTTCGCTTCGCGCTGCCGACAACATCCGCATCCTCGCTGCCGCTATGGTGGAAAAGGCCAAGTCCGGCCACCCCGGCGGGCCTATGGGCGGCGCCGACTTTGTTCATGTCCTCTATTCTGAATTTCTGAATTACGATCCTTCCGATATGAGCTGGCCGCTCCGGGATCGCTTCTTTTTGGATGCAGGGCACATGTCGGCTATGTTGTATGCACAGCAAACCCTGCTCGGAAATTACAGCATGGACGATATCCGCAATTTCCGTCAGTGGGGCAGTCCTACGCCCGGCCACCCCGAACTTGACGTAGCCCGCGGCATCGAAAATACTTCCGGACCATTGGGATTGGGCCATGCTTTTGGTATCGGCGCCGCGCTGGCCGAGCGTTTTCTGGCGGCTCGTTTCGGAGAGGAAGTTGCGCACAAGACGTATATATATATATCCGACGGCGGCGTGCAGGAGGAGATTTCCCAATCGGCAGGTCGCATTGCCGGCTTCCTCGGACTGGGCAACATCATCATGTTTTACGATGCCAACGACATACAGCTCTCCACTCCGGTAGAGGCCGTTACCGGCGAAGATACCGCCATGAAGTATCAGGCTTGGGGCTGGCATGTACTCACCATTGACGGCAACGATCACGACCAAATCCGCCAGGCACTTCAGGCAGGCATCGCTGAAACGGCGCGCCCTACCCTCATCATAGGAAAAACCCTGATGGGCAAAGGCACCCGCACAGCCGACGGCGCTCTGTTTGAAGGCGAAGTAGAACTGCACGGCCAACCGCTGAGCGGCGCCGGTGCTTCTTTTGAAAAAACCATCGCCGGACTGGGCGGTCATCCAGACCAACCCTTCGAAAT
The DNA here is from genome assembly GCA_002344975.1 of Saprospiraceae bacterium UBA2329. Lineage (GTDB taxonomy): Bacteria > Bacteroidota > Bacteroidia > Chitinophagales > Saprospiraceae > UBA2329. The sequence continues at coordinate 6,908 of DDUV01000104.1, forward strand.
TTTTTCCGATGTAGCCGAGTACCATCAAACGGTATTGGATAATAAAAAGAAAGCAGCCAAGAAGCGAAAGTCTGCTTTCAAAACCTGGGCTAAGTCCAATCCGGAGCAGGCTGCCAAATTCAACTTCTTCCTCTCCGGGCAGCTTCCCGACATCGGCTGGAGCAACATTTCCCTTAAACCCAACGACGCCACCCGCAATGCTTCCGGCGCGGTATTGGCTCGCCTGGCCGAAAGGGTAGAAAATATGATTGTCGCTTCTGCGGATTTGGCCAACAGCGACAAAACAGAAAACTTTCTTAAAAAAACAAAGGCTTTTGCACCCGGCGACTTCTCTGGAGCTTTTCTTCAGGCCGGCGTTTCCGAGTTGACTATGGCCGCCCTTTCTATCGGCATGTCTTTGCATGGCGGCGTCATCCCTGCCTGCGCTACCTTCTTCGCGTTTTCCGACTACATGAAACCGGCGATCCGGGTGGCAGCGCTCATGGAGCAACCTATTATATTTATATGGACGCATGATGCTTTCAGAGTAGGGGAGGACGGCCCCACGCACCAGCCCGTAGAACAGGAGGCCCAGATTCGCCTCATGGAGCAACTGAAAAATCACTCCGGACGCAACAGTTTCCTCGCCCTCCGGCCCGCCGACGGCGCAGAAACACTTGAATCCTGGAAGCTGGCATTGGAAAATCGCCACGGCCCTTCCGGCCTGATTCTTTCCCGTCAGGGCATTGCCGACTTGCCGGCTGAGACTACGGTAAAAGCGGCAGGCACAGCCAAGGGCGCCTACATCGTTGAAGACTGCGAGGGCAAGCCCGACGTCATTCTACTTGCCAATGGTTCGGAAGTAGCGACTTTAATAGCAGGCGCCGCCCGTTTGCGCAACGAGAAAAATCTCAAAGTTCGCATTGTTTCCGTTCCGTCTGAAGGCTTGTTCAGAAGCCAGACGCTCAAGTATCAGCGCAGCGTATTGCCCGGCAATGTGCCCGTGTTCGGTCTTACCGCCGGCCTACCCGTGACTTTGCAAGGGCTGGCAGGCAGCAGGGGCCGCGTATTTGGCCTGAGCCATTTCGGCTACTCCGCACCGTTTAAAGTATTGGATGAAAAATTCGGCTTCACCGGTGACAATGTCTTCGATCAGGTGCTCCGGTTGCTGAAGTAAGGTACTGTCTGTGGAGGCAGATTTATGATTCGATAATCCGAATTCTGCATTGTCCCACCGCCTACCGCCCACCGCCCACTGCCTACTGCCTACCGCCTACTGTTTTATTCTTCCCAAAAACCACACCACAATGCGCAAGTTCCTCATTGCGTCCGATTCCTTTAAGGATGCCCTGCCTGCCGCGGAGGTCTGCCGGGCCATTGCACGGGGTATTCGCCGAGCTGTTCCTGATACGGATATTATTGAATTGCCCATGGGTGACGGCGGGGAAGGAACCGCCCGCATTATTACGCAGCATGTAGGCGGGCAAATGTTGGATGTAGAAGCCAAAGACCCCTTGTTCAGAACAATACATACACAGTATGGCATTTCATCTGATGGAAACACTGCCTATATAGATATGGCGGCAGCTTCGGGCTTGCAACTGCTGAGACCTGAAGAGCGAAATCCGCTTTACACTACTTCTTACGGAACCGGAGAAATCATTTTAGATGCGGTAAAACGGGGCGCCCGCCATATAGTGCTCTGCATCGGCGGGAGTGCGACGCATGACTGTGGCGCCGGAATGGCGGAAGCATTGGGTTATACTTTTCTGGATGCCGGAGGACAGCCGGTAAGCCCCACAGGGAACAACCTCATTAAAATAGCATATATAGACGCTGCCGGACTGAAAGTCAACCTCGACTGGCTTCGGGTGGATGTGTTGTGCGATGTTGTCAATCCATTATATGGCCCCAACGGCGCTGCGCATATCTTCGCCCGCCAGAAAGGCGCCGATGATAAAGCGGTGGAATTGTTGGAGGAAGGAACGAAGCATTTTTCCATTCTCCTGCAAGAACATTTGGACAAAAAAACAGCCTCCATATCCGGGGCCGGCGCAGCAGGAGGCATGGGGGCAGGAGCTTGGGCTTTTCTGAACGCCCATATTATACCCGGCACTGAATATGTTTCAGAAGTGGCAGGATTGAGAAATGCCATGGCAGAAGCCGATATTGTTTTTACCGGAGAGGGGCGCTTGGATGAACAAACCATAAATGGAAAACTGATATCCGGCATTGTTCGCGCTGCCGCCGAATATCAGATTCCTGTCATTGCTTTATGCGGTAGCTTGGGAATCCACCCGGGCCAAATGGAAAGATTGGGTATTACGGCAGCTTTTGCCATCAACAACCGTCCCTGTACGCTGGCCGAAGCATTAGCCGAAACAGCCGTCAATCTGGAACACCTGGCATTCTCTCTGGCATGTACCCTGGCGGCAAGTGAAAGATACATTGCCGTGGCAGGTATGGGGAGCGGTAAAGAATTGAATCGCCGGGCAGCCGACATCCTTTCCAAGAGAGAAACGGAGGTGTTCCAACTGATAGCGAAAGGTTTTACCAACCCCCAAATTGCATCCACGCTGTTTATCAGTAGCCAGACCGTTGCGGTACACCGAAAAAATATAATGCGCAAATTGGGGGTCAATAAAGTGACTGCACTGCTGAAAAAAGGCTTCGATTCGGGGATTTTTTTCTAAAAAAGTGCCGGTTAATGAAAAAATACCCTGAACAGGGTATAAAATCCAATGCCTTTGATACTATCTTTGCCCCGTTTGAATTTGTTCAGCACCTTATCTCATTCATCAAAAGACATCTTAGTGAGCTTTCTCGCGCAGGCAACTTCTACTTACCAAAAAAAAAATCGCTCCTTCTCTTGCATTACTGGAGCGAACTACCCTATCTTTGCCCTCGCAAGCAAAATGCATCCCATGAACATAAATGTTACGCCTGCCATCTGTGCATCATTATCCCTTTTTACTTGGGATTCATACCCGTCCTTCAGCACACGTCACGCTCATATTATTTTGATCTGATTCGATAGCGTTCCATTGGACGCTTTTCGCATATTGTTTAGTCTGCAAAAAGTTGCAGGTTCATTTTTTGAAAGTCTGTTTTCTTGTTCTACTGAAATAATACGACCTACACACATTTTTTTACCGAGTAGCGCAAAAAACGCGTTCGCCTACGACCTGGCTATAACGCATGGCAACTGCATACTGCCAACCGCATACTGCAAACTGCATACCGCACACTGCACACCGCACACTGCCTACTCCACCCTCATTTGGCTTTTAGCAACTTTCATATTTCCTAATCTTTAACAAATT
>DDUV01000069.1:0-10587 GCA_002344975.1 Saprospiraceae bacterium UBA2329
GTGCTCTGGCTGGCGGCGGGATTGCCGAACGTATCGCCGTCGCTGTCCTGATAGTAAGTGACAAAAGTGAGGCCCTCGTCTATCATGCTGTTGCAGTTGTCGTCAATACCATTGCAACTTTCCGTTGCGCCGGGATGGATGGCTGCGTTGCCGTCGTTGCAGTCGCCGCTGGTGGCCTGCAATTCAACAGCTGCCCGATAACCATTTGGCCGCAAACATTGGGTAATCGGGGAAGCGCCGGTTTGGCCATAGCCATCGTTATCGGTATCATCGTACCAAATCTGGTCAGGTCTTTCGAGCGGGTCGTTGTCATCGCAATCCGTATTATTGGCCACATAACCTATTGGTTGTGAACAAGCGGTTTGCGTCATAGCCGGATCGCCAAAGCCGTCGCCGTCCATATCGCGGTACCATGTGAAAGAGGGATATTCTAAACTAACAGGGCCGGCGGTTGTAGCGGAGCAACCATTGAGGCTGAGCGAAAAGTTGCTGTAGGTACCCGCACCGAGGCCCAAAAGCAGGAAGGCATTTCCACTAACAAGCACATTTTTGGGGCTACCCGGGCCGGTAAAAGTAAGGCTGTATATCCCATTCGGTAAGTTGGTGGTTGTAAATGAAATACTGCCATTTGTCCCCCCACAGATAGTTGGGTTGCTAGGCGAGCCAAGAGTAAGCGTTGGTTTGGGTTTGACGGTAATGGTAAAAGTAACAGGGGTTCCTGTTTGCGATCCCAATACAGGCGTCACGGTAATGGTGGCCACTTGCTGAGAAGTGACGTTAGCTGCCGTGAAGCTTGCTATGTTGCCCGTACCACTTGCGGCAAGGCCAATGGCTGTATTGTTGTTGGCCCAGTTGAAGGTAGCGCCGGAAGTGCCTGTGAAATTAATTGCCGGCACCGTTTCGGTACCGCAGGCTTGGACATTGCTGACGGGATCCACTACAGGCACCGGATCACCCACGAAACAATCGAGTAACGTAATCCGGGAACCGGCGCCGGCGCCATTGTGCGTTATGGTATATTGAGTGGAACCGACTGTATTGTTGATCGTAACGATGGTGCCTGCCGCCGAGCTGTTATTCATGCTGCTGTTATGGAAGCACGACAATTGATTTCCCGTGGAAGAAAAAGCTACTGTACAGAAATTGTCTAAGGTAATGGTACCGGATGGCGCATTAAAAGAAAAGATTTCGCCATTATTTGAACCATTCATAACCATCGTAAAACTGGTAACGGGCGCTGAAAAAGTAAGTGTGATTGCTTCGTTGGTAAACTGTATCCACCACGCAGTCGGGGAAGTAGCGAATGAGTTTGCCCCACAGGTATAATTCGCATTGGTTAAGGTTCCGGTATTGCTGGTTGCACTCACGGTGATGCCCGATCCGGAGGTGTATGGAAAATCGGCCGGCGCGATTATGACAGCGGATTGGTAAGTGTTCAAATCGCATGGGGCAACCAGCATGGGCGCCGGAGCTGTGCTTTGTTTGCGAAGGCCTGTGCCGGAATCGTCGGAGAGATCGGCATTTTTGGATGGTAGTGCCGTCAGCCGGCCAGATGCCATGTTTGTCTTGTTTGCCATGTTTGTCTTGTCGTCATTGTTGGCGAAGAGCAAATGGGAGACAAGCAGCAATAGGTACAGAGGGAAAACTACTTTTTTCATAAGTTTTTTTTGAGTGTTCAAAATCAGATTTGTCGGCCAGATACTCACTTGAAGTCAGCTCTGAAACATATGCAAAATTATGTCCGGACTCACGGAGATAGGGAGTACTGAGGTTACAAAATGGTATCCTGATGTTACATTTTATGCCGGGGTGTACTGAGGTTACAAAATGGTATCCTGAGGTTACATTTTGTGCCGGGGTGTACTGAGGTTACATGTGGTAACGGGTATTGTTTCGGATTCAAGGTTTCGGGCTTATCTAAAAATGGCAGAGTAGCCGAGTACGTGTAGCGGATACGATGTATTTTGGAAAACTGACTTTGGCGGCAATCCAGGTTCTAAAAAGAAGTCGTTCTTTCAGGCTTTAGCAAGACCTTGAACTAATATCAAAAAAAAAGCCGCGAAGGCACTTCCCTTCGCGGCATATATAAATCCTCCAATACTTATCAGAATTTACAGGATTTCGGAATTTCCAGAATCGTCGTCGTCGGGGCCGCCAGTCGGGGCCGCCAGTTGGGGCCGCCAGTTGGGGCAACCCTTGTGGTTGCCCTCGACCGGCTACCCTCAACGATAGCAGCCCCGTTATTCCCGCTGCAATACCACCCGCCGCGTCGCGTCCGGCAGATTGCGCGATTTGATTTTTACAAAATACATCCCGCCGGCATACTGCAACAGATTCAGGTTCTCCATCGTTGTCTGCACCTCCTCTATCTCCCTGAACTGCAACAACTTGCCCTCGATGCTGTACAGTTCGATGCGCACGCTGCGCCCGATGTACTGCGTCAAATCCAGATTCAGCTCGCCGTCCGTCGGATTGGGATACACCGCAATATGATAGGGTGATTCCAAGCTCGAAGCCGGCAACACGTGGCTGGCAGCTGTTACATTAGTGCCCGTATAACTCACCCCCTCAAACGTAGCCGTCACGGTGCTGTTAGTGGTGTAGTTGGTGGCGACAAGGCCGATGTCAATACAGTTGCCCATGATGATGCTTTGCGATCCGATCAGGAACCAACTGGTTCCGTTGGGAGAAGCGAACATACTAAACTGATTGCCTGCGCGCACGATGCGCAGCCAATAGCGACCATTGCTGGGAATCTGCTGCGGGAAAGCCTGTCCATTGGCGGCGGTGCGGAACTCGCGGCGGTGGAACTGGCTGAGGTTGGTCATCAATTGGGCTTTTTTAGCGCCGGGCGCATTGCTTTCGCGCATGACGACGCCAGCCCATCCATTGCCGTTGATACTCGCGACAAGCGCCGTGATGCTGCCGTTGCCGCAGAGCGTACGCTGAATAAAGGAAATATAGTCAACGGTGTAAGGCGCGCCATAGAAGCAACTGCTCGCCTCGATGCTCCAAAGCCCTGTAGCAGATGAGTAGATTGCATCGCTGTTGCAGCCAATAGACCCGGATTCACTGCTCCAACCACAAGGAAAGCCCGCGACGGTGACGTTCGCCGTACAGGTAGAAACATTATTGTTCTCGTCTGTTACCGTGACGATGACCGGCACCGTCTGCCCCAGTTGTTCGCATGTGATGAAATCAGGCGAAAGGCTGATAGATGCTATGCCGCAATTGTCGGAAAATTGCACCAGATCGGCAGTATTCAGCGCGATGGTTTCCTGCCCGTTAAAAATGATGCTTTGAGGGGAGCAAATAATTGTCGGAGCTTCCGTATCTACCGTCCAACTATAAGTCACCTCTTCGGTAGTGGTCTGTCCGCAGTTGGTAGCTGAATAGGTAAATGTCTGGGTGTGAGTGCATCTAAAGGTGACCACATCGCCGGGTACGCAGCTCACCGTCAGCGCATTGCCGTCTTCGTCGCTCGCGGTGACGTTGGTGTTGCATACCGGAGGCGTCGGATTAATACCCAGATAACCACCTGCCGGCAGATTGGCAAAATGGATATCAGAAGCTTTGTCACCGGTGATGGTCCAGCCTTTTGCCCCGGTCAGGTTATTTCTGGCTGCCACTGCGTGGGGACCATATTTTCTGCCGGATGCTCCGAGGCTGCGGCCGTTGGGCGTGGCCGGGTTGGCATTCCAGCCGATGAGCGTGGCGGAGTAGTTGGCGCAGTCCATGCCGCAGTTGGTCAGCATACCGGATATATCTACTACCGGGTTCAGCGTCCAGGCGCCAAGGTTCTGGTTGAACGCCGATGCTCCTCCAAACATGATGAACATATTGGTCACATTGGTCACATTCCAGTTGCCGAGGGGTTGGTTGAAGGAGGTGGCTGCAGCGAACATACTAAGCATATCTGTCACATTAGCCACATTCCAGTTGCCAATGGGCTGGTTGAAAGAAGTGGCCCTGATGAACATATTTCTGATATTGGTGGCGCTGACCATGTTCCATGTGCCAATGGGCTGGTTAAAGGAGGTGGCATCGGCAAACATGCCTGCCATATTGGTTACATTAGCCACATTCCAGTTGCCGATGGGCTGGTTGAAAGCAGCAGCTTCGACGAACATTTCCCCCATATTGGTCACATTGGACACGTTCCAGTTGCCGATCGCGCCATTAAATAACCTACACTGATAGAACATGCCGAACATATTGGTCACGGAGGTTAAATCAGGTATGTCAGTTGCGGTTGAAGTCAGGTTGTGACATCCGGCGAATGTTCTTGCCATATTTGCCCAGGCAATGTTACCCCATTGATTCAATTGAATTAGTTTGAGTCTGTCAGTGCCATAATCCATATTAAACCGGGTAAAAGTACCCGCACCCGGTGTCACATACACTTTGTAGGTGCCCGCAGCGGGAAAAGTAATGGTGGTTGTGCCATTCCCTGCCAGGGCGCCATTTGTAGCCGGGTTGCTTACATTTTCCCAGTAGATGGTATAGTTGGCGCCAACACCAGGGAAAACAACGGTGGTATTGGAAGAGCCTGGGTTGCTGGTGTTCCAGGTGGTGATGAATGGCGGCGTGGTGCTGCAATAGGTTCCTGCCGGGTTGTCGCCTGTAATGTCCCATCCTTTGGTGGCGGTCAGGGTCGTCCTCGCCCCTGTTGCATTGGTGCCGTACTGCCTGCCCGTTGCGCCCAGCTCGCGGCCGAAGGGCGTGGCGGGGTTGTTGGCCCAGCCGATGAGTGTGGTGGAGTAGTTCGGGCAGTCCATGCCGCAGTTGTCCAGCATGTAATACATGTCTACGTACGGGTCCAGCGCCCAGTTGCCGATGGGCTGGTTGAAGGATGTGGCGCCGTCGAACATCCCATCCATGTCCCTCACCGCTGCGGTGTTCCAGTTGCCGATGGGCTGGTTGAAGGAGGTGGCGCCGTGGAACATAAAACTCATGTACCTCACCGCTGCGGTGTTCCAGTTGCCGATGGGCTGGTTGAAGGAGGTGGCGCCGTCGAACATCCCACCCATGTTCGTCACCGCCGCGGTGTTCCAGTTGCCGATGGGCTGGTTGAAGGAGGTGGCGCCGTGGAACATCCCACCCATGTTCGTCACCGTCGCGGTGTTCCAGTTGCCGATGGGCTGGTTGAAGGAGGTGGCGCCGTCGAACATCCCACCCATGTTCGTCACCGCCGCGGTGTTCCAGTTGCCGATGGGCTGGTTGAAGGAGGTGGCGCCGTCGAACATCCCACCCATGTTCGTCACCGTCGCGGTGTTCCAGTTGCCGATGGGCTGGTTGAAGGATGCGGCTCCGTAGAACATGACCTCCATATTGGTCACTTTGGACACATCCCAATTGCTGATATTTTGATTGAAATTACTGGTCTCAAGGAACATGTACTCCATATTGGTCACGTTGGACACATTCCAATTGCTAATATTCCCATTGAAAGCAGTGCATAAAGCGAACATGGCGTTCATATTGGTCACCTTGGACACATTCCAATTGTTCAAATCCTGGTTGAAAGTTATGGCGCCCTCGAACATGTCCCACATATCGGTCACCTTGGACACATTCCAATTGCCAATATACTGGTTGAAAGAACGAGCACCATCGAACATGTCTCTCATATTGGTGACGTTGGAGACATCCCAGCTGCCAATATTCCCGTTAAATGAACGGGCGCCCCCGAACATGGCACTCATATCGGTCACACCAGATAAATCGGGGTTGTCCGTTGCCGTGTAGCTCATATTTTCACAACCCTCAAATGCCGTTCCCATACTCGTCCATTCAATGGTACCCCACTGGTTGACATCGAGGAGTTTTCGCCTGTCAGTGCCACCATTCATATTAAACCGGTTAAAAGTCCCCGCACCCGGTGTCACATAGACTTTGTAGGTACCCGCAGCAGGAAAAGTAATGGTCGTAGTGCCATTTCCGGTCAGGGTGCCATTTGTAGCGGGGTTGCTTGCATCTTCCCAGTAGATGGAATAGTTGGTACCATCTCCGGGGAAAACAACAGTGGTGCTGGATGATCCTGGGTTGCTGGTGTTCCAAAGGGTAAGGAAGTGGCGTGTACTCGGTAAATTGTCAACAAAGCCGTCACAGTCGTTGTCTATGCCGTCGTGCACTTCAGCAACGCCAGGGTTGACATTTTCATTACCGTCGTCGCAGTCGTCGTTATTGACCACAAAGCCGTTGGGCGCAGTGCAAGCAACGATGCTGACGGCAGGATCTCCGTAACCGTCGCTGTCGCTGTCGCGAAAATAGGTAGTTGAATGGCATATGATTTGAATAGAGTAATCTTCGGCCTCCCCGAATTCGACGCTACACGAATTTGAATAGTAATAACTAAGGTAATAATCAGAAATTACGCGCATAGTGTAGTTTCCGGTAGCATTGCGAGGTACGGCAATGCTACCGGAAACCCGCTCGTTCCATGGAAGATAAATATCGCTTGCTACTCTCTCCCCACTGTCTTCAAAGTTTCCATTGCGATTCCAGTCCACGTATACACTGGCAAGCTGATCAAAGCCATACTCAGGGTTAGTAGAGCCGGTAATAAAGATGGAATAAGTAGTGCCCGGCTCAAGCGAAGTGGTGAGTGCTGTGAAATCCGAGTAACCACCTGACCCGCAATTCGAATAATTGTTGATACCAGCCAGCGAGATGTTAGTTATCCAATTATATTCACATGGAGAGTAAACATAGGGCGTGCAGTAGGGCATGACATCTACCAGACCGTCGCAATTGTCATCGATTCCATTGTCGAGTATTTCAACGGCACCATGATAGGTATTTGGGTTGGTATCGTTGCAATCGCCGGCTTGTGTAACGTAGCCTGCTCCCGGATTTTCACAAAGCGATTGCCCGGAGTTTGCTACGCCGTAACCATCGCCATCGGCATCGGTGTAGTAAACTATAGCGAGTCCTTCATCGGTTGTGCCGTTGCAGTTGTTGTCAATACCATCGCAGATTTCCGTAGCGTCGTGATGTACATCCGGGTTAGTATCGTCACAATCCCCATGGCAGGGGTAATAGCCGTCGCCATCCATGTCAGCGCAAAGGGGAGTGACCTGAATCGTATAATCTTCGGCTTCCCCGACATAGATAGTACACGAATTTTGGACTGAAAAAAAATCAACAATGACGCGCATAGTATAGCTTCCTGTAGCATTGCCCGGTATGGAAGTATTGGCGAAACCTGGATATCCCCAATATGGAAACTCAATATTGTTTACTCTCTCTCCACTGTCTTCAAAGTCTCCATCGCGATTCCAGTCCACATATAAACTGGCAGACCGGGAATTACCAGAGTTGCCCCAGAAACAGGAAATGGAGATTGTATAATTAGTACCCGGCTCAAGCGAAGCGGTGAGATCTGTGAAATCTGAGTAACCACCTGACCCGCAAGTTGAAGAATTGTTGATGTTGACCAGCGATACATTAGTTATCCATGTTGATACACACGGATCACTAACATAGGGCGTACAGTAGGGCAAGACGTCTACGAGGCCGTCATAATTGTCATCGAATCCATTGCCGAGTATTTCAACATTATTGGGACTGGGACCCTCGTGATTATGGTGCCCGTCGCCGGCTCCTGTAGCGTAGCTTGTACGCGGATTTGCGCAAAGTAATTGCGCGGAGCTTATCACGCTGTAATCAATAATGCAGAGGGCAATAATGAGGAAAATATTTCTTGTGTTCATAATTTTCATTTTTAATGGTCGAACACATAGCGCATGAATTTTCCGACGCGAGAACTTGCCGTAAAGTGAACTGAGAGATGACTCGTTGAAAAGCGACCTGACTTGTACAGGCAGAATACAATTATTATCTGAGAGACACGCCAATAGTACCTGTGTACCGATGACCGTTTGCGTTATGTTTATCATGACGATGTGTTTTATGAAAGAAGGCCGGCCGGGCCATCTTCTTTCGGAGCATAAAAATGAACCCGGCAATCAGGTTTTTGGGACGCCGATGGAGGGCTGTGCGCACACTCACATGGTCATGCAGTTGGGAGACGGATCACCGGGGAGCAGATACATTTGTTGGCAGGATAGTAGCTATTTGTCATAACCTGAGCTCATTTGGTAACACTCCAAATATACAGGCACAACGAGCTTGGTCTTTCCCACTACGCGTTCAAAAAGGTGGACTGTGCGTTCAAAATAAGATCAAACCCGACTGGGCGGCAGGCCAAACTCTTCTGCAAAAGCGCGGCTGAAATATTTGGGATCGTCGAAGCCGGTTTCTGTGGCGGCTTCCTGTACGCTTATCTTTCTCGAAAGCAGGAGTTTTCTGGCATAGCCCAAGCGCACAGAGCGGATGAAATGAGATGGGTTTTTGCCGGTAAGTGCGGTGAGCTTGCGGTGCAATTGCGGTCGGCTCATGGCTGCGCTGCGGCACAGTTCCGGCACGCCGAATCCCGGATCGGATCGGTGTTCCAGCACGATGTTGTGTAATTGTTGGATGAAAACATCCTCAATAGGAGTGTTGTGCCGATGCATATCGGTCATTTGTTCGTTGAGCCGTTTCTGGAGTTGTTGACGTAGTTCCAGCAGGTTGTTCAGGGTCAGCAGCAGTTCTTGCTGGTTAAATGGCTTGGTCAAATAAGCATTGGCGCCGTGTTGCAGCCCGGCGACACGACTCTCGTCGCTGGTTTTTGCAGTGAGCAAAACAATGGGGATATGGCTGGTATGGAGGTCGTTTTTCAGAATGTTGCACACTTCGTAGCCGTCCATTTCGGGCATCATCACATCGCTCAGGATGAGGTCGGGGATGGTTTTCAGGGCTTTTTCAACGCCGATACGCCCGGTACCGGCATGATCCAGTGCAAAATGAGCGCCGAGAAATGCTGTCAGATAGGCCGACATATCCGGGTTGTCTTCGATGATGAGGAGCTTGGTTTCAGATGTCTGGAATGCATTTGTCGAGAACATACTTTCATCTGCAAAGGGCTCAACATTAGTGGCGGGTACTTGCTGAAGCCCTGGCTGTAATACGCTGTTGTTGGACACAGGAAGTAAGACTTCAAAAGTCGCACCCTGCCCCGGCGTACTTTCTACGGAAATGGTTCCACCCATAGCAACTACCAATTCGTGCGTGAGCGCCAAGCCTATGCCGGTGCCGCCTGTGCGAGCTTTTTCGAGGTTTTGGGCCTGAAAAAAGCGGTCGAAAAGATGGGGCAGTGCATCCGGAGCTATTCCTGAGCCTGTATCGGCCACTCGAATGAGCAGCTGCTCTGATACGCCTGATTTCATTTCCGAGCACATCGTCACTTTTCCGCCGGGGGGTGTAAATTTGATGGCATTGGACAACAGGTTGTAAACAATTTGCAGGAGCCGGTCGGGGTCGTAATCCATCAAAATGACATGTTGGGGGCAATCGAGTTCTAATTGAACCTCACGGCTTTCAGCCAAAGAGTGAACGCTTTCGGCTATGTATCTCAGGTAGGCCGACACATCGCCTTGAACGTAGTTGAGTTGTAAGGCGCCGGATTCCAGTTTGGATAAATCGAGTATTTGGTTCACCAGGCGCAACAGGTCTTGCCCGCTGCGCTTAATCAGTTTTAAGTGCTTTTTTTGCTCAGGGTCGGCGTTCATTTCCAGTTGCTCGCTCAAGCCGAGAATGATGGCGATGGGGGTGCGAAACTCATGGGTAATGTTGGTGAAAAATCTGTTTTTGAAAGTGTCAACTTCATGCATAAGCTGGGTGTCCTGTTTCATCAGTCGAATGTACCGGAGGTAGCGATGGTGCACCCACCCGACGATAGATACAACTGCCAGAAATCCTGTCCAAACCCACCAAATGCGCCACCAATGCTCAAGGAAAATAAAGCCTGATACATGCTCCGGCAAGAAGCAACTTAAAAAAACCGCTGCCCATAGGCAGTAAGGGTGATGCCACATTTTATAAAGACTGTCTAATTGCAAATTTACAAAAATATAAGGAGCGATGACTCAGATAAGGCATGATTTTTCTGCGCCTGATTTGATGTATCCTTATCAGATGTTGTAAGTATACCCTCGAAATAAAAAAAGCCGCGAAGGCATTCCCCTCCGCGGCGTATATAATCCTCCAATACTTATAAGAATTTACAGGCTGCAAGGGTAGCCACAAGGGCTACCCCAACGGCTACCTCAACATTAGTCCCGTTGCAATACCACCCGCTTCGTCACAGCCGGCAGTCGCTCGCGCGAGATTCCATCTCGTGTGGCATCACTAACTTTGATGAAATACATTCCATTGGCATACTGCGACAAGTCCAGGTTCTCTAGCGTGGTTTGCACTTCATCTATTTCTTTGAACTTCAAGAGCTTGCCTTCTAAGCTATACACCTCCAAGCGCACAGCCCGACCGGTGTAAGAAGTCAAATCCACATTCAGCGCCCCGTCCGTCGGATTGGGATACACCTCAATTTGATGAGGCGTTCCCAAGCTCGAAGCCGGCAACACGTGGCTGGCAGCCGTTACATTAGTGCCCGTATAACTCACCCCCTCAAACGTAGCCGTCACGGTGCTGTTAGTGGTGTAGTTGGTGGCGACAAGGCCCATGTCAATACAGTTGCCCATGATG
>DDUV01000069.1:10994-14433 GCA_002344975.1 Saprospiraceae bacterium UBA2329
ATTGCTTTCGCGCATGACGACGCCGGCCCATCCATTGCCGTTGATACTCGCGACAAGCGCCGTGATGCTGCCGTTGCCGCAGAGCGTACGCTGAGCGAAACTGGAGGCATCCTGAGTAAATGGTGAAGCGTAGAAGCAGTTGGTACTCGTTGCGGTCCACACGCCGTTGGCCGGGTTGAAAGAGTTGCTGTTGCCGCCTGCACAGCCTACGCCATCGGGTGTTTGGCTCCAGCCTTCGGGCAAGCCAGAAACGGAAACGGTTGAAATACAGGAGGCTGTGTTGCCGCTCAGGTCAGTTGCGGTGACGGTCACCGGCACGTTTTGGCCTACTTGTGTGGCATAGATCACCGCAGGAGAAAGGCTGATGCTCTGAATGCCGCATCCGTCGGAACTGTCGCTGAGGGCGTCAGCATCCAAAGCAATGCTTGACTGGCCATTGAAAGAAACGGTGCCGTTGAAACAAGTCACCGAGGGCGGCGTCACATCCAATTTGTTCACCGTGAAAGTGCAGGATTGGGTGTTGCCGCTCTGGTCGCTTGCCATGATGGTGACGATCAAGCTGCCTGCCTGAGAGACAGGTGATCCTGGCAAGGGCATTTGAGTGACCGTTACGATTCCGCAGCCGCCGGAGAGGTTGGCCAAGCTGCGATAGTCGGGCAGTGAAGCCGAGCAGGTGCTGTTCAGAGGAAGTGTTTGCGCTGTCGGACAGCTCAATTGCAGTGGAGTGCTCATCAGGTCTGGATCGTCAATATCGGTCAGGCCATCGCAATCGTTGTCCACGCCGTCGCAAACTTCGGTCGCAGCCGGATTGATGGCGGCGTTGCCGTCGTTGCAATCGCCACTGCCCAACAGACCTGTGTAGCGGTAGCCCGCGCCAGGCGAGGCGCACTGCGTCACACCCGAGCCGGTGTAGTAATTGTCCCCATCGGCATCCAGATACCAAACCGTATTGGGATTCACTGCGTTGTTGCTGTCGTTGCAGTCTAAATTATTGCTCACATAGCCCGTCGGCGGACCATCGCAGGTGCTCTGGCTCACTGCCGGATTACCGAAAGTATCGCCGTCGCTGTCCTGATAGTAGGTGACAAAAGAAAGGCCGTCGTCTATCATGCCATTGCAATCGTTGTCGATACCGTCGCAAACTTCGGAGGCTGCCGGATTGATGGCTGCGTTGTTGTCGTTGCAATCGCCACCTGCCGTAAGCCCCGTGTAGCGATACCCCGCGCCGGGCGATGCGCACTGCGTCACACCCGAGCCGGTGTAGTAGTTGTCGTTGTCGGCATCCAGATACCATACCGTGTTGGGATTCAATGCGTTGTTGCTGTCGTCGCAGTCATCGGCATTGGATACAAAGCCGGTCCCACAGCTTCCGCTAAAGGTCATGCTGTTGTTGGGATCGCCGAATCCGTCGCCGTCTGTATCTGCATAGCAAACGACATTATTGATCACTGTAATTACCACGTCGTTGCCGTTGCCTCCGGTGTAGGAAATGGTTGCGTTGAAGTTGCTGCCCAGGAAATTGGTGATGGTAGCGCCCTGCGGAAGTCCGTTAAACGTACCGATAATGGCATCTGCGCTGCCGTCGTTGTCCACGATGGTGAAGGTTTCTCCGCCTGAGGGTGAATAGCTGCCGTCGAGTCGGAGATCAACGCCGGTAATGTTCACCACGCCTGAAACGTTCAATTGGCGATAGCCTGAGCCTGCCGTAGTATTATTGATAACAATTGTCAAATCGCCGCCGAATGAAAGCGTGCCGGCCGTGACATCCGTACCGTTGAACGTTGGCCTGACTGTAGCAGGGAAAGCGCCCGGATCGAGGAGAATCGTGCCGCCGGCGGTGTTGATACCACCGTCCGCAATGGTCACATTGCTGTTGCTGATGAGTTGCATGTTGGTGGCTGCCGGACGGGTAATAGCTGCGCTCACCGTGATGGCGCCGCTGCCGGCATTGCCGATGACGAGCGTACCGGCAGTGATGCGGTCGAGTTCGGCATCCGTCAGACCCAATTGAGTGAAGCTGTCGTCCAGCCCCAAGTCAATGCTCCTGCCGGCTGTTGTAGGTGCGATGCTAACCTTATTGGCGCCCGCCGAAATCGAAGAGGTGGGATCAATATAAATAATATCCGCGTCCACTTTGATGTCGCCCGATGTGGTACTGACTGCCGAACCAAGCTGATTGGCGAATGCCTCGGAGGCCGCACTGCCGGTGGAGGTGCCTGTAATCTGTATATCTCCGCTGCCGGTAGCCGAGATAGTACCTATATTTCGTACGCCGTCGTTATCAGTGCCGATGAGACCTCCGGTGCCTTCTAACAAGATGTTGCCGGTGCCTGTGGTAGCTATCGTGCCCATGTTTTCAATACCATACTGGGTTCCATCGGCTGTACCGCCACGGCCTGCCAGAGAGACGGCGCCATTGACCGACCGGATTATTGCCCCACTGAACAAATTGATCCCAATGAAATAACCTGTACTCGCCACAGGTTGCTGATTGGCCTCCAAAGTTAGGTTTCCATTAGTGGTTTCGATGCGGGCGTTATTATCGAGGAAAATATTTAGGCTCGCAGTCATCATGACCGAACCCGTGCCTGAAAGCAGGATATTGTTGCCGGTCAGGATGTTGATCTGATCTACGCCTGGCGTGGTATGGTCGTTTTGCAAATCCACATCCAGATTCGCATTGGCAGCAAAAGTGATGTCGCCGTTGAAATTCACCACGTCATCATCCGTGCCGCCATTGACAGTCAGGCTCGGCAGGACAGCGGTGAATGCGCCGATGTTGATGATGTCATTGCCGGTTTCGGTATTGATGGTGATGAAAGTCGCGCCGGCGAGGGGCACGTTCACCGGGAACGCCGTCACAAAGCCGCCATCTAAGGAGTAGGTGCGACCGGCCACATTGAAATTAATGTCGCCGCCACTTTGACTCATTTCAAGCGTTTCGCTGCTCCCGGTAATGTCGGTGATGATGATGCCGTTGCCGGTGGTGGTGATGATGTAGTCGGGAATGCACCCCTCGTCAATAGAGCCGTCGCAGTTGTCGTCAATGCCGTCGCAGACTTCCGTTGCTGCCGGATTGATGGCGGCGTTGCCGTCGTTGCAATCGCCACTGCCCAAAAGCCCCGTGTAGCGGTAGCCCGCGCCGGGCGAGGCGCACTGCGTCACACTCGCGCCGGTGTAATAGCCATCCCCATCGGCATCCAGATACCAAACTGTATTGGGATTCAGGTCGTCATTGGTATCGTCGCAGTCGGTGCTGTTGGTCACGTAACCCGTTGGCAAGGAGCAGGCCATGGTGGTGACAGCCGGATTGCCGAAACCGTCTCCATCCATGTCGCGATAATAAGTCGTTTGCACGCCTTCGTCTATGGAGCCGTCGCAATCGTTGTCAATGCCGTCGCAAATTTCGGCGGCAGCCGGATTGATGGCGGCGTTGCCG
>DDUV01000069.1:14575-14958 GCA_002344975.1 Saprospiraceae bacterium UBA2329
GCAGCCGGATTGATGGCGGCGTTGCCGTCGTTGCAATCGCCACTGCCCAAAAGCCCCGTGTAGCGGTAGCCCGCGCCGGGCGAGGCGCACTGCGTCACACTCGCGCCGGTGTAATAGCCATCCCCATCGGCATCTAAATACCAGACCGTATTGGGATTCAGGTCGTCGTTGGTATCGTCGCAGTCGGTGTTGTTGGCCACATAACCTGTCGGCAATGAACAAGCCATGGTGGTGACGACCGGATTGCCGAAACCGTCTCCATCCATGTCGCGATAATAAGTCGTTTGCACGCCTTCGTCTATGGAGCCGTCGCAATCGTTGTCAATGCCGTCGCAAATTTCGGCGGCAGCCGGATTGATGGCGGCGTTGCCGCCGTTGCAATC
>DDUV01000069.1:15018-24404 GCA_002344975.1 Saprospiraceae bacterium UBA2329
CCGGATTGCCGAAACCGTCTCCATCCATGTCGCGATAATAAGTCGTTTGCACGCCTTCGTCTATGGAGCCGTCGCAATCGTTGTCAATGCCGTCGCAAATTTCGGCGGCAGCCGGATTGATGGCGGCGTTGCCGCCGTTGCAATCGCCACTGCCCAAAAGCCCCGTGTAGCGGTAGCCCGCGCCGGGCGAGGCGCACTGCGTCACACCAGCGCCGGTGTAGTAGTTATCGTTGTCGGCATCCAAATACCAGACCGTGTTGGGATTCAGATCGTCGTTGGTATCGTCGCAGTCGGTGTTGTTGGCGACGTAGCCGGTGGGTGCGCCATTGCAGGTGCTTTGGCTAACGGCCGGATTGCCGAAAGTGTCACCGTCGCTGTCCTGATAATAAGTAACAAAGGTGATGCCGTCGTCAGCCGTGCCGTCGCAGTCATCGTCTATGCCGTTGCACACCTCCGTCGCGCCGGGTTTGATGGCGGCGTTGCTGTCGTTGCAATCGCTGCCGCCCAACAATCCCGTGTAGCGGTAGCCTGCGCCGGGCGAGGCGCATTGTGTCACACCGGCTCCGGTGTAGTAATTATCGTTGTCGGCATCCAAGTACCAGATGGTATTGGGGTTGATGGCGTCGTTGGTATCGTCGCAGTCGGTGTTGTTGATCACATAACCTGTCGGCAAGGAGCAGGCCATGGTGGTATTGGCCGGATTGCCGAAACCGTCGCCATCGCTGTCGCGGTAGTAAGTCGTTTGCACACCTTCGTCTATGGAGCTGTCGCAATCGTTGTCTACGCCGTCGCAAACTTCGGTCGCAGCCGGATTGATGGCGGCGTTGCCGTCGTTGCAATCGCCACCTGCCGTAAGTCCCGTGTAGCGGTAGCCTGCGCCGGGCGAAGCGCACTGTGTCACACTCGCGCCGGTGTAATATCCATCCCCATCGGCATCCAGATACCAAACCGTATTGGGATTCAGATCGTCGTTGGTATCGTCGCAATCGGTATTATTAGATACAAAACCAATCCCGCAAGTTTCGTTAAACGTCATACTGCTGTTGGGGTCGCCAAATCCATCTGCATCAGTATCTGCGTAGCAAACCACGCTGTTGACCACCGTGAGCACGACATCATTGTTGTTGGTGCCGCCCACGTAGGTGATTCTGGCGCTCAGTGTGCTGCCAAGGAAGTTGGGAATGTAAGCACCCTCAGCCAGGCCGTTGAAAGTTCCAATAATCTGATCTGTGCCATCATTGGCCACGATGGTAAAAGTATTGCCTGCAGTTGGCGTGAACGTACTGCCGGCGAAAGTCAGACTGGCGCTGTTGAGGTCAATCATGCCCACAACGCTAAGTTGCTGGTACTGTGTATTGGCCGTAAGGCCGTCAATGTCAATATTGAGTTTGGAGCCTGCACTGAAAGTGGTTTTTTGCGTGTTTATGGTACTTACATCTGCACCGGAGGTATGTGGCCAGACGCCATTGTTGGTGCTTTCCAGGGTAATGCCAGCGGTGGCTGACGTGGAGGTGATCATACCTCCCGATTCGATGTAGATATCTGATGGGGCGCTGCCGATGGTACTGCTGCCTTTTACGTATACCGCCCCGGAGGAAGAGGTGATTTTGGAATTGGAGGAAACCAAAACGCCAGCGCAAGAGCTGCTTTGAGCATTTCCACCGTACCCCTCTACGGTTACCGTGCCGGCGGCGCCTGCTTTAATTTCGCCACCGTCCCGTAGTAACACACCATGATTAAAATTGGAGTTTCCACTGCCGCCCCCCGTACCAATTACGGTCACATTACCCCCGGAAGAGGTGATTTTGGAACCAGGATCTTCGACTACAATGCCAAGGTTAAGATTCCCTGTTGTATTTCTGCCAGTACCTGTTACGCTTACACTACCCATGCCGCCTGCGGTGATTTCGCCGCCAAGCTCTAAGTATACGCCTGTATTACTGGCAGCACTTGTACTGCCGCCGCCCGTGCCGTTTACGGTCACCGCACCACCGGAAGAGGTGATTTGGGCGTTCTGGACATAAACGCCTATATTGTCATTACTTCCTGAACTTGTGGTGTTTCCACCAACACCCGTTATGCTCACAGCACCCGTGCCGCCTTTTACCTGAGTCGTATTAACTATCAAAACTCCATGTCTACCGGAGGCAGAAGTTCCTCCTTTGCCTTGAATGGTCAACTCGCCACTACCCGTGCATTCCACCAATGATCTATCCAAATGGATGCCCACAAAAATACCTGAAGTGGGTGTAGCCTGCTGGTTGGCCTCCAGCGTCAGGTTGCCGTTTTGGGTTTTGAGGCTGCCCTCGCTGCCCACGAACAAACTCTTGCTGACTTTCACTGTGGCCTCACCCATACCCGTGAGGATCAAGTTGGCATTGCTGGATATTGATATTTGATCCACGCCGGGCGAGGCATGATCGTTTTGCATATCCAAATCGAGGTTGGCATTGGTCACAAAGTTGATGTCGCCATTGAAGTTCACGGTGTCGTCTCCTGCGCCCCCGTTGATGGTCAGGCTCGGCAGGTTGACCGTAAAGTTGCCTATGTTGATGACGTCGTTGCCGGCAGCGGTATTGATGGTGATGGATGTCACACCCGATAAAGGTACGCCCACCGGAAAGGCTGTCACTGTACCGCCATTTAAAGCGTAGGTGCGCCCGGCCACCTGTAAAAAGATGTTGCTGCCACTTTGACTTACTGCCAGCGTTTCGCTACTGCCGGTACTGTCCGTAATCACAATGGCGTTGCCGGTGGTCGTAATGGTGTAGTCGGGGGTGCAACCCTCATCGGTTGAGCCATTGCAGTTGTTGTCCACACCATCGCAGACTTCCGTAGCGCTGGGCTTGATGTTAAAATTGTTGTCATTGCAGTCGCCGCTGGTGGCCAACAATTCAACCGCCGCCCGATGATTTGTTGGACGCAGGCAACTGGTAATCGAAGCCGCCCCCGTTTGGCCATAGCCATCATTATCGGAATCGTCGTACCAAACCTGGCCGGGTTTTTCCAGCGGGTCGTTGTCGTCGCAGTCGGTGTTGTTGGTCACATAACCCGTTGGCTGTGAGCAGGCTTGTTGGGTAACAGACGAATTGCCGAATGTATCGCCGTCCATATCGCGGTAGTAAGTTGTCAGCACGCCTTCATCCGTGCTGCCGTCGCAATCGTTATCCACGCCATCACAGACTTCCGTGGCGGTGGGTTTGATGTTGAAGTTGTTGTCGTTGCAATCGTTACTGTTGGCCACGTAGCCCGTTGGCTGCGTACAAGCAGTTTGTGTCACGGCTGCGTTTCCAAAACCATCGCCGTCCATATCGCGGTACCAGGTGATGGGAGCTACCCCTTCATCTATGGAGCCGTCGCAATCGTTATCCACGCCATCACAGACTTCCGTGGCGGTGGGTTTGATGTTGAAGTTGTTGTCGTTGCAGTCCGTATTGCTCGCTACATAACCGCTGGGCGCTGAGCAACCCTGTTGCGTGACAGCCGGGTTGCCAAAGCCGTCGCCATCCAGGTCCCGATAATAAGTTGTCAGTATTCCACCTCCTCCCGGGGCAACTGGTGTAAACGAAACAAAATCATTTGTAATCGCCCAGGAAGAAGCGTTCCTGCCTGACACAGCAAAACCCTCGGTACCATTTGCGTTTTCAATGCCCATGGTAGCAGGATTCACCCCGTTAATATCGGCTGAGTGAATTTCAATAACATTAGTTGTTTCGTAAAGAATAACCTGCGAAGTGACATTGGCAGTACTACCACAACAAACAGGTACGCCGTTAAAGTTGATGGCCATTTTCCTATTGGGCGCCGAGCCTGTTGTAAAATAGGAAATAGAACCGTTCCCGGGCGGATACAAGTCATCCCAAGCAATAGCGATAAGGTTATTGGGCGAGCTGTTGTTGGGAATTAATTGTCCGGAACAACATCCGGTACTGGTGCCGAGATCAAAAGAGATAAAGCCATTTGAAACGATGCGCAACTGGCTATAATCAACACCATAAAATCTAAAGTTAAAACCTATGGGTATAGGGATTGAAGCCTCATCGTCAGCTAAAGTTACGGTCGTTCCTGTGCCGCTTAATGGCGCGAAGGCGCCGCTTTGATTAATAGCATAGGAACTTCCTATAGGGACACTGTCATCGCAGTCGTTTGTATTATCGGCCCAGCCAGTACCACAGGAGGTGCAAAATACTTTACTTGTCCCCGGAACGCCATAGCCATCACCATCCAAGTCCCTGTAACAAGTAACCGTAAGTGCAGAAGAGGTTGTATATTCAAAAGCGCCATAGTCTGTACAACCAACAGGCCGAGGATTGTTATCATAATCAACATTCGAAGGGCTGTTAAAATACTCTGTACCCGCCACATCAATAGCGGGGGAAGAAGCGTTCAAACGCAAGTTGCCCCCGGCGGCATTGACAAACAAAGGATCTGAGCTAAGAATAACGCCGACACAATTCGTATTGCCATTGCATCCTCCTTTGCTTAAGGAGTACTGTAAATGCGTCGCGCCAAACGTTGACTTGGAAAAATAGACGCCTGTTGCTGAACCCCAGGCAATAGAATTGATGATGAAAAGCGATGCGCCCCCATCATCCGCTGCAAAAGAATAGCCTACTCTAGCGGTTGAACTCACTGAATTATTCTCATAAAAGGTACAATGCTCAAAAGTGGCTACAGAAAATGGGGTACCCATAAAATTGCCATCTGAAAAATTATATACACCCCCTGCTACACCTGTTGCATTGTTGTTATCAATAATGCAATTGAAAAAATCAGGTATGCTGGATCCATTGTTTAAACTAAAAGCGCCAACGCCGCCGCCATTGCTGGCAGAGTTGGCATATATTCTGCAGTTATTGATTAAGGGAGATGATGATACTCCGTCTGTGCCCTGTATGATGATACCTCCACCTATGCCATCAGCAGTCGAACCGGAGGCACTGGCATTACCGCCAGTAATTTGTACTCCATTCAGGGTCATTGCGTTTGAAACGTTGTATATTTTTACAACGTGATAGCAATTATCGGTTGAAGACCCAATCGTGCCTATGTCGCCGCTCAGGGTCACAATATTGGTATTCCAATTGCGCTGACTACGCGCAGTTTCCGTACCGTTGAAACCGCCATAAATAGCCACATCTTTGTTGATGTAAAAAACCTTTTTGCGGTTATCAGAAGGTGATGCAGATCCTGTTTCGTCTTTTGAAGGATAATACGTACCGGCGGCAATCCAGATTTCATCACCGGAAGCTGCAGCCGCTTCCAGCGCTTTTTGGAGGGTTTGGTAGGCCTGCGCCCACGAGTTGCCGTTGTTGCTGTCGTTGCCGGTCGGTTTTACGTATTTTGTGGCTGCAGATGATGTTGCAATACAGAAACAACACAGCAGCAATGTCAGCACGAAATGTGCTGACAAATTGATGTTTTTTAGTGTACTCATATTAGGTGATAATAATATTAACACGTTGATGAATGAATATTTGCGGGATGCCTTTCGTTGAGACAGTCAGGTATTTGCTCACAAGGCCTCCGGCCCTATCGGCGCGGGCACCACGTTGCGCACCGGCTTGGTGCTTTGCAGGTAGGTGTAGATGGCTTCGATGTCCTCCGGTTTCATGTTGGTGTAATTGAACCAGGGCATGGGCGGCAGCAAGGGGCGGCCGTCTTCCATTCCTTTGGCTTTGCCCTGCGTGAGGGCGCGGGTAAACTGCTCCAATGACCATTCGCCGATGCCCGATGCGTCGGAGGTGATGTTGGCGGCAAAGGTGGCGCCCCAGGGGCCTACGCCGGCGGTGAGGTCGCCGTTGAACAAAGCCCAACCCTCGGCCAGTGCCTCTTTGTTTACTTTGCCGAAAGGCCGGTCGGCGGGATAGCCGGAAAGCATGAGTTCAGGGATGAGTTCGGGGCCTTGCGGTCCCATCTTTTTGGGCGAGTGGCAGTCGTGGCAACCGAGAATGCCGACCAAGTATTCGCCGCGTTGGGTGAGTGTTTCTTCGGTGGGCGCAGCCGTAGCGTCTGTATCGGCGGCGGGTGCGTTGTTGGTACACTGCGTGAAGGCCAGAGCGGCAAGGATGCTGAGAGCGATGATTGTGTTTTTCATAATATTTTCTTTTTTAAGATGTTGTGAAAGAATGCCGGGACATTTTCTACATGCCCCGGCCCAAAACCTCGATTTGTTTTATGGTCTCTGCCAGGAAATCAACCCTGCCGACAGAGATTCTCCCGCCAGAAGACGATAGATGTATGTGCCGTTTTGTGCCACACGACCACCGGCCATTGTGCCGTTCCAGGTCAGGCGGTGTTTGCCGGAAGGCATATTGCCCTCGTTGAAGGAAGCCAGCAATCGGCCGCCGAGATCATAAATGCCCATGGTCACAGGGGCTTCGCGGGTGAGTTCGTATTCAATGTGTACCTGTTCGGAAGCAGGGTTGGGAAACACCGTGAGTTGCGTCTTGGCCAAAGGCGTTTCCTGGGTGCTGCTCAGCAGATTGTATTTCAGTATCTGGCCGAAAACCAAGTCTGCCACATACAAATTGCCGTCGCCGTCAAAAGCAAAACTGGGCGCCAAACCGCCGATGCCTTGCGCGATGGTGTCGCGGCTGCCGTCGGGCATAAGTTTAATGACTGCCGCCGATCCCAATATGAAATTGAGCGTGCCTCCTACATCGCCAAACACGCCGAACTGCATCACGCAGAGGTTGCCGTCGGTAGGATCAAAGTGCATGTCGGTGAGGCAGGTGAAGCCCTCGGCGTGTACGCTGAGATTGCCTTCCGCGTCAAGATTGTGTACATTGGCTGCTCCTGGCAGAAAAGGAAAACCAGTGAGTTGGCTGACGTAAAATGTGCCGTCGGGTTTGCGCAGTGCTTTGGTAGGTACGGGGTCCACCATCGGTGGGCCAAAGGGCAGCGGATTGGGAAAGCGATCTAATGTTTTGACGATGCTGAAATCGCCGGTAGCAGCCTCCCATTTTACAATAGAATTGGCGCCTGCGTCGGCAATATACATGTTGCCCTCGGTATCCCACTCCACATTAAATGGATTGGATTGTACAAATCCCAGGCCATGAATGAACGCGCCATGATCTATGACCAATTCCACGTCTTCCAGTGTCAGCGGGTTTCCGGGGCTGAAGTCCGATTTGTCCACTATCAACAAGGTTTCCGACAGATCATGATCGCCTTCGCCTACCACGATGAGCACTTTGTTGTCGGGGCGTTGATAGGTGCGATAGGAGCCTACGATTTCGCCTGCCGCCTGAATAAAGGTGCTGGGCAGGCCGGTCATAAATACAGTTTTGTTGCCTTGCTGATCTATAATGGTGATGCGGCCGTCGTCATTGCCGGTGCCGTTTTCGGTGGCCCAGATATTGCCGTCGGCGTCAATGTTGATACCAATGAGGCCCGATGTGAAATCTTGTGCAAATACAGTAGGCGCCACTTGAGCGTGCAGGAATGCGATGGCTGCCAAAGAGGCAATGATGGTGAAGAGTAAGCGTTTTTTCATGGTCAAAAAAGGTTTTAATGTGATGATGAAAAATTGAGTGTGATTTTACTTTTTGGCAATGGTGATGGTTTCGGTAAAAACGCCGTCGAGCCGGAGCGTGAGCCAATACAAGCCTGCGGGCAATGCTGCTGCCGAAATCTCCATCTGTTGCAGCCCTTCGTTGCACAGGCCCCAGTCGTGGCTCATCACGATTCGGCCCTGCGCATTTTGGAGCGTACCCAAGAGGCGACCTGCGCGGGGCAATCGGGCGCTCAGTTGCAGCACATCTTCGGCGGGATTGGGAAACACCCTCATTTGCAAGGCGTAGCGCCCATCCAATGCCTGCCCTTTCGTGGAGGATACCGCGCCTTTTTCCAACCACACCCTGAGTACCTGCGGGCTGGCCGAAGTAACCGCTGCGGCATTGGCAGTGAATGGATTGCGCTGGCTGCCGGGCGTCACAATGCCGCCTACAATGTAGCCGAGCAGGTGGCTGCCATCGGAGAGCGCATCATAGTTTACCATCTCCTCACCCAGCGTGGGCGTGTTGTCGGCGAGGATGAACTCGGCCCCGGTTCCTGTGTAGTAAGGTAGTTCGGCATCGAAGGCGACTTCTTCGTAAGAGCCGTCGGGGAGGCGGGTCACTCTGGCGGCTGTTTTCACAAAAGGCAAGCGACTGTCGCGCAGCAAGCTGTCTGTGTCGGAGAGCCAGTACTCGCTCATGCCGCCAAAAAACAAGGTGTGCATTTGGTTTTCCGAGGCTGAATAAACGGGTACGCGGGCGCAATGGTAATTGGTCAAAAACTGGCTGAACCCATTGACGGAGTGGTGCCCTCCGGAGCGAATGGCCACGATGTTCAAAAAGGGTTTGAGCGCCAGGCCGGGTTGAAACACTCCCGAAAAAGCCATCAGCCCCTGGTCGCCATTTTCAAAAATGTGAGGCGAAAGATTGTAGTCGCGGCGGTGCAGATTGAGTTCGTCTATTTGCTCGCTTTGGTGTGTTATTTGTGGCGTACCGGCTTGGTTTTCAATGGTAAACTTGCGAATGGCCGCAGTGTAGCGCTGTGTGGGGTTGTCGGAATTGGCCGAGTAAATCCCGTTGAACAAATGTCCGCCCACCAAATAAAAAGTATCCGCCAATTCCTGAATCTGACCGCCGGTAACGGCAAAGAAGGTATCCCGCATTTGATGAAAATGGGGTAGGAGAGGGCCGCCCTCCACCACGCTTTGCACCAAGCCCGGCACATCTATGACGGTGAGGTATGGATAAGTGATGTGGTTTTGGGCCAGATCGCTATACCCGTAGCCGCCGGCAAAAAGCAGGCTGGCATCGTGGTGATAAAACTCCATGTTGGCGCTGCGCAACTGCTCTTGCAGGGTGTCGGGCAGTTCCGTGATGGAGCGGCTCCACACTTGTGCGGTCTCCGGGCTTACCACCCAGATACTTGTATTGGCCGAGGCCGTATTGAAACCTCCAAATTTGGGATGCAAACCATCCTGCCGACCGCCCAGCAACAGCCACTTCCCTTCGTGCCGCGCAAAAGCAAAGGAGTGCAGCCTCGGCATTTCGGCCAAGGGCAGGGTATCGAACCGCACCTGAAAACTGCTCTGGCCAGACAGTGCCTGTGGCATAAGGAATATCATCCACAAGAAAAAGGTCTGCGCGCCCACTGCGACCGCGCAGACGAAATCTAAAAAATGAGTTGTATATGTAATAGTCGGCTTCATAATCCATTTGTGTTCTGGCAGGGACAAAATTGGGTTGTATGAAGCCGATACGGAGTGCTCTGTCGTTACATTGTGGTATCCTGAGGTTACATTTTGGGCCGGGGTGCCCTGAGGTTACATGGGGGTGTAATGAGGTTACATGTGGGAACGGGGATTGTTTCGGGTTCAAGGTTTCGGG
>DDUV01000069.1:24761-31165 GCA_002344975.1 Saprospiraceae bacterium UBA2329
CGAAGCCTTGGCGAAGGCGGGTTCGAGGTTCCGGGTTGCGCCGCCCACCGCCTACCGGTTCCCCTCACCCCTACACCTGACTCGGCGAAACGCCGAACTTCTCTTTAAAAGCCCTGGAGAAATACTTTTCACTGCCGAACCCTACCTTATAGGCCACTTCATACACCAGCCCTTCCTGATTGCGGAGCATGGCCATGGCCCGATCTAAGCGGTAATCCCGCACAAAATCGGTCACATTTTGGTCGGTCAGCGCCTTCAGCTTTCTGTGCAGTTGCACCCTGCTGATGAGCATCTGCCGGGCTAGTTCTTCCACACTGAGGTTTTCATCGGAGAGGTGTTGTTCCACCAAAGCCAAAAATCGCTGCATGAACTCCTTGTCCGGTTCTGAAACATGATCCGGTATGCCTGCAGGTGCTGCTGCGGGGCGCTCCTGAGCGTATTTGAGGCGCATTCGGCGGCGCTGCTCTGTGAGGTTGGCCATGCGCGCCAGCAACTCTTCGGTATTAAAAGGCTTGGTCAGGTAGTCGTCGGCGCCGGTGCGTAAACCGGTTATTTTTGAATCTACTGCCGATTTGGCCGTGAGCAGTATGATGGGAATATGCGCTGTGAGTTCGTCATTTTTCAAGGCTTCGCAAAGCTCGAACCCGTTTTTGAGCGGCATCATCACGTCAGAAATGATGATGTCGGGCACCAACAGGCGAGCCTTTTCTATGCCCTCTGCTCCGTTGGAAGCCTCCACCACCTGCCACCTGTCGCCGATGCACTCCTGCACGAAGGCTCTCAGTTCGGCATTGTCCTCCGCCAACAGTGCGATGGGTTTGTCTAAGTTGTCGGAATAGTTTGAGGAGGTCGAAACGGCAGCAACTTCTACATGCTGTTCTTTTTTAACAGTTGGATTCTGCACCTCGACAGCAGTGCTTTCGGGCAGATACAGGGTAAAAATGGCCCCCTTGCCGAGACTGCTTTGCACATCCAGGCGGCCTCCCAGCAACTCGGCCAGTTCCTTACTGAGCGCCAATCCTATGCCGGAGCCTTTTACTTGCTGTGAGGAGGCGTTCTCGGCCTGATAGAAGCGGTCGAAAATGCGGAGCTGGTCTTTTTCAGAAATGCCCACACCGGTATCAGACACCACGATCTCCACACCTGCCTTGCCCTCTGAATGGCTTGCGCTCACTCTTACTTTGCCACCCTGTGGAGTGAATTTCAATGCGTTGGAAATCAGATTATTGACGATTAATTCTGTTTTTTTAAAATCAAAAACCACGGCATGGAGCGGGCCTTTTGCAGCAAAAGAAAGCTGTATGCCCCGCTGATCGGCCAAGGGCAAAAACGCCTGCACCCATTCTCGCGTGGCTTCCTCCAGGTTGCCGCGACGGAGGTCGGTGCTCATGCTGCCGCTCTCCAATTTGGCCAGATCGAGCAGTTGATTCACCATGTCCAACAATCTCAAACTGTTGGTCTCTATGCGCTGCGCATGCGCGATGGTTTCGGCCTCGTCCGATTGGGAGCGAATGCGGCGGGCCGGTTCCAGAATCAAAGCGAGCGGCGTGCGAAACTCGTGGGTGATGTTGTTGAAAAAATTGCTTTTCATTTCCTCCAATGCCTTGAGGCGTTGTGTTTCGCGGTGCTCGAAGGCCAACTGTTCGCGTTCCTTCACCCGTCGTACCTGAAAACGGTAGGCGCCCCATACCAAAAATGTGATGCTGAGAAAATAGCTGAAATAGGCTGGCCGGGAACTCCACCAGGGCGGGCGTATGACGATGGAAATAGGGTGATGGATAGGCTGCCAGTTGCCTTCTCCGTTGCTGCCTTCCGCGAGCAGGGTGTATCGTCCCGGAGCCAGATGCGTAAAGTGCGCAAAGCGATAAGTGCCGGTTTCTACCCAGTCGGGGTCGGCGCCCACGAGGCGGTAGCGATAGCGGTTTTTGGCGGGGTCGGTGAAGTCCAATACGGTAAATTCAAAAGACAGGTTGTTTTGGTTGTGCTTGATTTTCAGTTCTTTGAGCAGGTCCAATGCCGGCAATTCCTTCCCATTGGCGAGCACATCGGCGGCGGCTTGCTGGTTGATGCGCAGCCCCACGAGATAAACCGGCGGCGGGGTGGTATCGGGCAATACTTCTTCGGGGAAAAAGTGATTGAGGCCGTTGACGCCTCCAAAAAGGAGTTCCCCATTGGCCGCTTTAAAAAAGGCCTGGGTATTGAACTCGTTGTCTTGCAAGCCCTGAGCGGCGGTGAACGCGGTGATGGTTTGCGGCTCGCGTTGCTCATTCAGTCTTATGCGGGCCAGGCCCCGGTTGGTGCTGCACCAGAGTTCATTGGGCTGGCCGGGCAGGATGCCATACACTACGTTGTCGGGCAGGCCCTGCCGCGTATGGAGGTGCGTGATGCGCCCGCTGCGCATGTCCAAGCGGTTGATGCCGCCGCCTTTGGTACCGATCCAGAGGATGTCGTTGGGGCGCTGGGGGTCGGGCAGGAGGCAGGCGATGGAGTTGTTGTTGAGGCTCTGAGGGTTGTCGGTGGTGGCCTGTGTGAGTTCAAATTGCCGGGCGCCGTTTTTCAGCGAGCCTTTGACCAAGCCCTGCTGTGTGCCGATCCACCAGACGCCGTTGGGGCTTTCGGCCAATGCGGTGGCGCGCACGGTTTCCGGTTTTTCTTTAAAAACGACCGAGTAGTCGAAATACTCATAGCGACCATTGCGAGGATTGAGCTGGGCCAAAAGACAGTTGACTCCGGTGGCCAAAAGGCGTTGGTCGCGGGTGCGTATCAGTCTGGCGTAGGGATATATTTTGAATGGTTGTGATTGGCCTCTGATGATGATGTCTTTGGAAAACGGATAAGAGGTGCCTTGCCCGTCGGCGGGATTGTACCGCCTGATTTCCACATCGCCGTCGTCAGCTTCGGCGCGGCCCAGCAGCCAGTAGGCGCCGTCGGGACTGAAAGCCATATCCAACACTCGCCAGGGAACCCCGCCGAAGGCTCGCTGCGAGGCCACTTTACCGGAGAGGGGGTCGTAGGCATAAGTTTCGTTGACGATTTTAGCAAAGTACGCACCGGCCGGGCTGCGCCATACCCCCCAGATACTGAGACCCGCAGCGCCGCTGTGAAAGAGCTGTTTGCGGGGATTTATTTTGCGAAGGCCGTAGCCCTGCGTGCCTACCCAGATGTTGCCGTTGCGGTCGTTAGTGACAGAAGTAATGCGGGCGTCGAGTGTCCAATGAGGCTTGGAAAAATTCAGGTCTTCGCCGGGCTTCAGAAGCCAGAGGTAGTTGTTGACGGAAATCCAATAATTGCCGTCGGGGAGGGCTTTCGCGGTAACGCGGTGTACGGGCATCCCATTGGCCTGTTGCGTAGGTATGTTTCGTTCCGGCCCGTCGAAATAGACCAAGTTGCCGGGCAGTGCGCCCCATACCGACGGGCGATGGTTGTGTATTTGCGACCAATTGACGGGGCGCACGAAGCCTTTGTCGGGCAGCACCTGATAGGCCGCCGTGCCGGAATACACCCATACGGCGCCGTCGGGCTGTGTATGGATGGAAGTGAGTTCTACTAAGGGATCTTCGCCGGGCGCCCGGAATTGTTCGAGGGGGAAAAGAGTCAGATTGGCGGCTTTGCTCAACGATTCCCTATCCGGCAATTGCTCCGGCCAGGATGGGGGCAATGCGATGCGCACTAAGCCATTGCCGTTTTGCAGCAGATAAATGGCGCCGTCGGGAGCTTCGGTTATCTGGATGACTTCAAAAGATGTGCCCTGCATATTGCGCCCAAAGTTGAGGTCAAAGTGGTAAAACCTGTCGCTGCGGGGGGCATATACGTCCACGCCTTTGCTTTCGGTGCCGGCCCAGAGCAGGCCGCGACTGTCTTCGAAGAGTGCAGTGATGGTGTTTTCGGAAAGAGAATAGGAATCGAAGGGGTCGTTGCTGAAAATTTTGAAATTATAGCCGTCGTAGCGGTTGAGGCCGTCTTTGGTGGCAATCCAGAGGAATCCGTCACGGGTTTGCACCATGTCGAAAATCATGCCTTGAGACAGTCCGTGCTCTATGGTAATACGCTCTAAAAGAGGGCTTTGTGCAAACAGTGTTGCGAAGCCGAAGAGAAGAGTGAAGCAGAGGCGTGCTTTCAGATACATGAGTTTTGGAGGGTGTTGATGTGCAAATCGGGGCAAAGATAGTGTTTTGGGTTCAAGGTTTTGGGTTTCGGGTTTCGGGTTCAAGGTTTCGGGTTTCATCCGCCGAACCACGCTACAGGCGTGGGAAGGCGGGTTCAATGTTCTGGGTTGGAACGGCTGTTGGCTGTTGGCTGCTGGCTGATTTCGGGTTGGAACGGCTGTTGGCTGCAAGCTACTGGCCTCAAGCTACTGGCTGCTGGCTACTGGCTACTGGCTGCTGGCTGTGATCTCTCTACGCTTAGCACCGCCCACTCGCGCTTAGAACCGCCTACCGCCTACCGGTTCGGGTTTTGCGCCAGTGACAGTAGCGGATGCGCTGCGCCGTTTCGGCAGCAGTGCCGGTTTCTGCCTTGATGCTGCGGAACTGCGGAGCGCATGGAGCGGATGGCACGGCCCCGCCAGGCGATGAGGGAGGGTTTGGGGGAGGGGATGTTGGAGGCGGGGGGCGCCCCAAAAATAAAAAATCAGATGCCGAATTCGACCTGAAACATGGCCACTAAGCGCTCGCGGCGGGCGGCAGCGCTGATGGTGCTTTGGTAGCCGGTGTGCGCCTGCACTTTGATGCGGTGTTTGTTGAGGTACTTATTGACGCCGAAGAGTATCTCCCGCTGGTGGCTGAGTGGCGAGCCGGCGGCCATTTGTACGCGACTGAAACGGAGGACAGGCTCCCAGAAATTGCGCAGGGTGTAGCTGTACTGGAGGTTGAGGCCTGTGCCGGCGGGTATGCCGATGGCGGCGCCTGTTGCGTCTGGCGCGATGAGCAGATTGGAGCGGCGGTGCATCCACTCTGCTAGGCAGGCGTGGCCGCGATATTTGAACATGGCATCGGCGATCCAGGTGTTGAGGTCAATGCCTTGTGCGAGGGGTATGCCCAATTGGCCTCCACTTTGGCGGGTTTCCTCGTTGTGACTGTAGGTGAGTGCGAGCGAGAGGCGGGGCTGTTGCTCGAATTCCAGATCGCCCTCGGAGTAGTCGCCGTTGCCGGCAAAATCGCCCCAGGGCAGCCACTCTGTGCGGAGGGTATAGGCCAGGCCCTGGTCGGTGCGGGTGATGTTGCGGCCTTCGCCGGTGGAAATGGCGCCTTTGAGATTGATGAGCGAGTTGCCGAGGGGCTGGTTGAAGTAGGCGAAGAGACCGAAGTCGCGGTCGAGGGTGAAAGCGGCGTTGGCGATGGAGCGGTCGGCAAACTGCATGTTGCCGGATGAGGTGACGCGCTGGCGGTTGCCGGGGAGTTTGGACTGGCCCATGCCGACGTAAAAGCGGGGGCTGAAATGGTAATAAACAATGGCATCGCGGATGATTTTGGCCTCGCCGCCGTTTTCGAAATCCTGATCGGATCGGGAGAAAGATAGCTGGATGTAATACTGAAGCCTAGGGCTGCCTACGAAGCCGTCGAAGCGCAGGCGGAGACGGCGCACACGGGCTTCCCACTCTTGTACCGAGAGATCGGGGAGGGTATTGCTGCGGGCGCCGATGCGGTTTTGCATACGGAAGCGCATGTTGAGCAAAAAGTTGGAATCATGGGAGAAAGACAGCCCCTTACCGACGCTGACCATGGCGCGCTCGTCGCTTTCGGATTGAGCGCCGGCAAGGGTGCAAGCGGCGAAAATGAGTATAAAAATGAAGAAGTGGCGATGTGCTGACATAAGCAGAAAATGATTGAAGGCAGGAACGGGCGCGAAGGTAAGGAAGGGGAGCGTACCCTGCAAGTCAGGGCGTGACTCCGGTTTCGAGGTGCAAGGTTTCGGGTTGGAACGGCTGCTGGCCGCTAGCTTTTGGCCGCGTTTTCCTCTCGTTCGCGGGATTTCGCGTGTTTCGCGTTGATTCGCGTTAGAACTTCGCGTTTCGGGTTCCGGGTTTCGGGTTTCCCTCGCGCTGTGCCACGACGGAGGCGTGGTTCGCGGGATTTCGCGTGATTCGCTAAAGTTCGCGTTCAAAAATTCCGCGCCGCGACGACAGGCCTCCTGTTAAAGTAGGGGTGCCGGATGCGGGTGGAACCCGCAGGATAGTTGGCACGAGGTATGAACCTCGCGCCGGCAGGTTTCGGGTTCGGGTTTCCGGGTTCGAGGTTCCGCGTTTCGGGGGTAGTGATGGGGTGACGAGTGCAGGTTTCGGCGGGGCAGTCACCCCTTGACTAGGCCGGGCAACAAAAAAAAATCCTGCCGGCTCCCATGGAACCGAAAGGCTTCGTACGGAGGGCTGTTGGGGCAGCCTGTCGGGGCAAACCCTTTGGTGTCCC
>DDUV01000070.1:0-8871 GCA_002344975.1 Saprospiraceae bacterium UBA2329
CACTTTATTTTTTTATCGCCCCTACCGTTGTTGCTAACGAGTTGAGTTTATCCGTCTTTCTCCATGCTCATTTCCCGGCGTACCTGTGCGACCAACTCCACCGGCTTGGAAGACAAATTGGCGATGGTTTCGTCATTGGCATCGGGCAAATGGCGAATGAGGGAGGCAATGACCTCTCGCGCACCTTTTTCGATACCTTTTTCGATACCTTCTTCGTAGCCTTCGGCCCTTTCTTCGGCCAATACGTCCCAAACCTGATTAAAAGTCATAAGCGATTGTAATTTTGATTTGACTTCTTCGGGGCGGATGTTTCGCAGGCTTCTCAGATAGCGCAGTGCCAATTTCAGATATTCTACCCGAACGCTCTCCGGTACATCTTCCGCTTCCACAAAGTTAAAGATCAATAACAGATTATCCAACAAAAATTCCCGCTCTTTCCTGTGTTTCATCAACAACAGAGCGGTTTTCAGAAAACCGGAGCGAAACTGCATGATCCGCTCGTCGCTCAACCCGGATAAATCCACCAGAATATAACCGACCTGCGGAGTGTAGGGTTCAAAGGCGTCGTGCGCTACCCCTTACACTCCTCCAACAACCAATATTTATTGATCACATTCTCCGTGTTTTCCACTTTGGCGGCCAGCTCATCCAATTTTTCGCGCAGTGCTTTTTTGGAATAGGTGGAAGCATGGTGCCGCAGTTGGACGAGTTTTTTGGCGAAGCGCAGAAAGTTGGTATAGCTCCGCTTCTGCTCGGTGGTGATGCGCTGATTTCTGATCACATAAATCCGGAACGTCTCGATGAGCGAGAGCAGGGCTTCTGTATCGTGCAGGGCATAGTAGGTGCGCAGCAGGAGGAAGTTGGAATTGAGGTGGTACTTGATGTCGGTAAACTGTACATGCAGCAGCGTTTGCAAAGTCTTGTCGTACAGCTTTTTGTGGTAATAATAATTGGCAAGATTATACGAATACGCATTCTCCCGCTGGTGAGCCGGGATGTAATCTTTATAGGTGTGCAAAAAATCCTCCGTCCATTCGTACTCCTTGAGGCTGCACCCCAGCGTGGCCACGTTTTTGTAATCCCACTCCGAGAGAATGCCATTTTTGAGCAAAAGCCCACCGGACAATCCCTTCCGGTACAAATCGAACAGTTCGGTTTGGTAGCTGCTGTCTCCCTGATTGATGCGGCGGATGCAATAGTTGTACGCAAATGTATAGAGGTCGCTGCCGCCTTGCTGAGTCATATCGGTCAGGTGTTCGGCCAGCATGATTTTCATTTCCTGATAATGACGCGGCTCGTGTTCTTCGCGCAAACTCATCAGGATGGTATAGTACAGCCGGATGCCGAGGTCGTCGCGGAAGCGTTCCCAGTTTGATTGTAAATAAAGGAGCAGGTCTTCCAGCAAGCCCAGCTCATAGTGAGAATTGAGCAGCATCATATTGGCCGTGAGGTGACAACTGTTGCGCAGTTTTTCCACGATGAAATAGCGATCCAAATGGTCGCTCATACTTTGCAAAGCTCCTGATTCCGAGCGATCTACAAACTCGCTGCCATAATAGCCCATCAGATAATTGATGCGGTAGCGGGCGTATTGATACTCGCCGTCGGAGAAGGCCTTTTGTGCGAGGGTTTTGTCCAATTGTTTGGCTCGGTTCGCCAAGAGTTCGAAGCGGGCGCCTTCGTAGGCCGATTCCAGCGTCAGCACCTGCTCTTCCAAGGGATGGCGTTCCAGATACTCAAAGGCAAGAAACCGATTGTACAATTTTTTGAGATACGACATTACATTGTGCAGCTTCTGCTCGTCGTAGGGCTGCCCCGGAAACAACTGCCCGTGCAAGAGTTCCCGCTCCAATTCCTCTTCATCCGTTGCATTGAGCCTCGACAAAAGAATGTCCAATAGTTGGCTCGTTTTTTCGTGTTGGTTGAAATACGGCGAGTGAACGAACTGATAAAACCGCTCCCGTTCGCGCTGAGACAGCTCTTTTACAAATTTTACGATGCGACTTTGCTGCATGATTATAGTGTTTCAATTACAGAAAACTGACGACGCAAAAATAATAAATCATTTATAATCAGTGCATTGTTTTTTTTATTAAAAAAGACTGCTTTTCAGAAACTTGTTAATTTGTACTACATTACAGGGTAAAACAGTCTCATCTTTGTACCGTCACTCACAATGAAACACTATAAACACACGATCACGCAACTCGCTAATAACAAATTGTAATTCATTAGACGACGACCGCTACGGCAAATTATCATCCCTTGGCGGAGCGCGTAGAGCGGGATTCCATCCCCCCTCCGGCTCCAAAGAATTATAATCTCATGAGTGCGTTGGAAAGGGTGTCACAGCAATGTGACGCCCTTTTTTTGTATCTTCGCCCCAATAAATCACCCACACATCATGGCCTACACTCAGGAAACACAACAAGCGCTCTTCGCCCTGTCTCAACAGTACCTGCGCCGCGAAATCAGCAGCGATCTTCGCACACAATATCTTGACTTACAGCGCCTCATCATTTTCCACGAGCATCGCTACTACGCCCTCAACGAACCGCTCATCAGCGATTTTGAGTACGACAACCTCTACAAAATGCTGGAGGCCATCGAAAAAGAACACCCCGATTGGATCACTCCCAACTCGCCCACACAACGCGTCGGCAGCGACCTCACCGAGGACTTTGCGCAGGTAGAGCACCTCACGCCCATGCTCTCCTTGGACAACAGTTACGATGCCGCCGACCTCGCAGGCTTCGACGAGCGCATCAAAAATTACCTCGGCCTGCCTGCCGACCTGGAGATCGAATACTGTGTGGAACCGAAATTCGACGGCGGTACCATCGCTTTAGTTTATGAAAACGACCAACTCGTGCGGGCCGCCACCCGTGGTAATGGCGCCATTGGCGACGACATCACCCCCAACATTCGCACCCTGCGCTCGGTGCCGCTGTGGGCGGAGTTTTCCAAATACGGCATTGCCAAAGCCGAACTTCGCGGCGAGGCCATCATCCGCAAAGACGTTTTTGTAAAAATGAACGAACAACGCAGCACCGACGGCCTTCAGCTCTTTGCCAATCCGCGCAACGCAGCCACCGGCGGCCTCCGTACCAAAGACCCCTCCGAAACCGCCGCCCGCCGCATCGAAGCCTTCATCTATCAGGTGGGATATGCCGTAGATGCTGCCGGAAACAGCGTTTTGAGCAACTTCAAAACCCACGACAGCCTCATAGAACTGCTAGGTGAACTGGGTTTCAAAATACCGCGCCACGGCTCCGGCAACCAAACCGGCGAGCGAAAAGTGTGCCCCAACATAGCTGAAGTAGCTGTGTTTTGCAACGACTGGCAGAACCGCCGCGAACAGTACGCTTACGAAATTGACGGCATGGTGGTGAAGGCCAACCAACTCGATCTGCAACAGCGGGCAGGCAGTACGGCGCACCATCCGCGCTGGGCCATTGCCTTCAAATTCAAGGCCAAACAAGCCACCACCAAACTCCTCAACGTAGAATTTCAGGTGGGCAAAGTGGGTAGCATCACGCCGGTAGCCAAGCTCGATCCCGTAGCGCTGGCAGGCGTCACCGTCTCTTCCGTGAGCCTGCACAATGAGGATTTTATTCGCAACAAAGACCTCCGCCTCGGCGATACGGTGCTGGTAGAGCGGGCCGGCGACGTAATTCCCTACATCGTGAAGCCGATGGAAGAACTGCGCGACGGCTCGGAGCAGGAAATCGCCTTTCCGACCAACTGCCCGGTGTGCCAAAGCAAGCTCGTGCGCGCCGAAGACGAGGCTGCCTGGCGCTGCGAAAATCCCGATTGCGAAGCCCAACTCCTCCAACGCATGATTCACCACGTTTCCAAAAACGCGATGGACATTGACGGATTCGGCGAAAGCCAGATTGATCGTTTCTACCGCCTCGGTTGGCTGCACAGCATAGCCGACATCTACCGCCTTGATTATGAGGCCATCGCACAACTCGAAGGATTCGGCGAGAAGTCGGCGGGCAATCTCCGCAAAGCCATCGAAAAAGCCCGGCAAAATCCGCTGCACCGCCTGCTGCACAGCCTCAGCATTCACCACCTCGGCATCAAGGCAGGCAAACTGCTGGCCGCCGAAATCCAAAATCTGTGGGAACTGAAAGACTGGGACGAGGAGCGCTTTCATCAGATCAAAGACATCGGGCCGGTGCTGACGCATAATGTGATCCGCTTTTTTCAAAATGAAAAAAACGTGGCGTTGCTGAAGGACATGGAATCACTGGGCGTCAATTTCCAACAAACCGAGGATGACCGTCCCAAAGCCGTGAGCGCCGATGCGCCCTTAGCCGGTAAGACGATCTTGTTTACCGGCACGCTCACCAAAATGGGGCGCAAAGAGGCGCAGGCCAAAGCAGAAGCAGCCGGGGCCAAAAACATCAGCGCCGTGAGCGGCAACCTCGATTATTTGGTGGTGGGCGAAGATGCAGGCAGCAAGCTGAAAAAGGCGCAGGCCCTCGGCACGGTGACGATTCTGACAGAGGATGCGTTTTTGGAGTTGGTGAATGGGTAAATTTGACTTATTTTTGCAAAAACATTTTACAAATGCCGGCTACCACTGTTCTGCCCGATTCTGCGAAGACTGCGACAGAAAGCCCTGTTCAGGCAGTTAAAAAAATCTCTTGGGAGGTCTTTCAGCGTCGTTATCTTCATCGCGAAAACGGATTTAAATACGAGTGGGTGCGCGGTCGGGTGGAAAAATCCCAACGCTCCATGGATCGCACCCAACTCTATATTCTCAGGAATTTGCTCCAGCATTTTATGAAATTGAGCCAGACTGGCGTCGTTTCCGGTCAGTTGCTCGCCGAAGCAGACCTTTTCTTTCAGCCCGATCTTCACCGGCGGCCCGATGTTTGCTGGCTTACACATGCTCAAATCAATGCCCTGGCCCGGCCCGATGCTCGTGAAATACCGAAATTTATCATTGAAATCATTTCTTCCAACGACCAGATCAACCGGGTGAAAAAGAAGTTATTGGAATACCGGGAAGCCGGCGTACAAGTCGTCTGGCACATCTACCCGGCGTACCAACAGGTGGAAGTCTTTACAGGAACCCGGCTTGAAAACGCCACTTTATATGAAGGCGAGCAAGTTTGTTCCGCAGCGCCGGCCTTGCCAGGTTTTGAAATGGCAGTGAGCGCTGTTTTTGAACTGGCGGAGGTTTGATATAAGCCCGCCTACCTCCGCACCACTTTTTTCACCACTGTACACCCGTCTTGTTCCATGCGCAGGAAGTACATTCCCGCCGGCAACCCCTGCAAATCGAGCGAAAGCGCATCAAAAAACGTCCCCTTCAGCCTCCGCAACGGGATACCGGCCGCAGTGAGCAGGGTGACGCCGTCTAAGTGTTGGCCTGGAAATCGCAGTTGCAACAAATCTTCGGCGGGATTGGGAAAAACCAGAATATCGGCCAGAGGCGTCGGGGTTTCGGTATTCACAAAAATGCCGATGAAGTCGGCCCTCATGTCTGTTCCGCCCATGGGGATGCGGGTTCCGTCTTCGCGGATGCCGATCACATTTTTGAAACGGATATAAGAAGTAGCGGAGGGGAGCGGCTCGCCGAAAAAATCGCGCGCTTTGATCCTGAACAAGTGCAGTGTATTGGTCGCACCAATAAAGGCGCCGGGTTGGTTTCTGTACCACACAAAGTCAATTTGGTGCTTCTCGTTGTCGGGGCGCACAAGGTTCAGATCATTAAATGTAGTAGCCGTATTGACGATGCATTCAAAATATCGGGGGTCGTATTCCAGAGAGTATGCCAGCCCCTTGAGTTCGGGTACCTCCAACAGACTGACTCGCGTGAGGATGCTTTGCCCCTCCATAATCTGCTCGAAAGCATTAGGCTGAATCGGGTTGAGGCTCAATTCAGGTCCGGGAGGATAGACCACCGGGGGCGCAAGGTACCCCAATTTAGTCTGGTTGTAATGGAGCAGCGTAATCTGGGCATCATTGACCTCAACTGCGCCGTTGCCGTTGGTATCTGTATGTTGCATACCGACGACACTCCAGTCTTGTGCAAAATGCGGCGCCCAGTTGAGGCTCCCCGTTCGTTCGGGGCCGGTTTGATTCAGGCCCCGCCCGATGGCGAGCAAATCCTCGTGATTGGCAATGCCGTCTGCATTGGCATCGCCGGGCCATACACAGTCGTGTATGCACAATTCGGGTACTGTGCAAAGATCGGCAAAGCCATTTTCATAAGCAGCCTGAAGGGTTTCAAGCTGGTCATACATGGCGGCCACGTTTTGCAGGTGGTTCAAACCCGGCTCTCTCACATAGAGGTAGGCAGTTTCTACGGTGGCAGATTGCCCCGGACTCAGTCGTCCGAGCAGCACACTGCCGATGCAGGAGGGGTCGCCTATGGTCAAACCCTCGCCGTGCATAGACCATTGGGCAGGGTTGTCGGGGTTGCCGTGATAGGAAAAGCGCGTTACCGGCCCGTCGGTCTGATATCCGTTTCCGGCAGCCGTGATGGGGGTGCCATCGCTGAAAATGCCGTTCAAGTTGTTGTAATATCCGGCAGCCGCAGGAGGATTGGGGGCGCCGCCGGCCCGCGTAAAGAAGGCATGGAGCGGCCGGTTCAGAATGGCAACGGCTTGTACCGGCGGATTGGGGCCGAATGTTGCGATGCCGCCTGAGCAAGGCGTCAAATCTTCGGGCTGAGCATTATACACAAAGAAAGCATTGTGTTGAGGGGCCGATCCCATATAATCGTCAAGGTGGCAACCGAGGTCAAAATCATGCCACAGCCCCATTACCAATGAATCGAGCAACTCCGTGCCGCGATTGATGACTTTGTAACTGACAAAGACCGTTCGATTGAGCGGTGAATTGCCTTCGCATCTCATCGCCCAAGCCGTCCGCTGTATTTCCACTTGCATAGATGGAAGACCAGAATGGGCATTGCCCCGGTATTGGTCGTTGAAAACTGCCCAGGTGATCTGCTCCGGCAAATGAGCCACGCTTTCTACAAAGGGATAATCGCCGGCCAGAGGGTCATAAATCCCGTCGCTGTTCGCATCAAAAAACGGGGCCAGCCCCTGATGGGTATTGGGCAGGGGAAAGCCCATGAGTGCTTCAAACCTGGGATTGCCGCGCCCGGGCCATTGCATAATGGAGGCAATCGGGGCGTCTATTTGCTGGTTGTCGGCAAAATCGGAGAGGTGTGCCTCCACTTCGGAACTGGTCACTGACCAGACGCGATCCCAGTTGCTGCAATA
Source organism: Saprospiraceae bacterium UBA2329 (assembly GCA_002344975.1). Lineage (GTDB taxonomy): Bacteria > Bacteroidota > Bacteroidia > Chitinophagales > Saprospiraceae > UBA2329. The sequence continues at coordinate 7,251 of DDUV01000070.1, forward strand.
GTCTCCGGCAGGAATCTGCCCCTCAATGATGGGGCCGGCAGGAAAATCCGAGCGGTTGGTCGTTGATCTGTAGGTTTGGCTTGCGCCCCTGAAATTGCCGGCAGGATCAAAACCGCCCAACTGCAGGCCCTGTGCAAAAATAGTGGCCGGGCGTCCGGGTTCGCCGATGATCTGAAACCTGCCGTGGTCGCCGCTTGCCCAGAACAAGTCGCCGGAGGAAGTAACGGAGGCTCTTATTTCATTTCCATGCAAATAAGTGGCTTGATGAGGCTGGCCGCACTGGGCCGTCAACAGGGTGGCAAATGGCAAGGCAAATGCCATGAGGAGCATTTTTTTCATGGTTGCAGTTTTTTTTGAAATTCACTGCAAGAGTATAAAAAAAATCCACGCAAGTCAACACAAGCCCTTACTTATTCGGCCTTTTGTCTTTTTAATGACATGATTCACAGATACTTAATACAAGGGGCTTGATCGCTACACTCCTTGCAACACCGCCTTCGACGCCCCGATTTCCTGCAAAAACATACCCATTGCCTTGCGTTTGGGCGCATCCAATTCGTAGCTGATGTTCTCGGTGAAATATGCGTGCAAGTCAAACCCTGGAGCCGACGAGGGCAGCAGAAACATCAATTCGGGTATCTGGCGCAAGCCATCCTGCAATGCAGCGTTGAACGGCTCTATGAACTCCTCCGGCAGCGGGCTGTTGCTCACCCAGGCTGCAAAAACGAAAGGCAAACCGGTATGCGCCAGCCATGCCTCGCCCAGATCATAAATGTACGGAAAGCGCTCCTCCATGCCGATGGCGCGGTCGCCGATGACCAATGCTGCCGTGTTGCCACCAATGTCGTCCTCGAAGCCGGGCTGCGCGGGCAGTAATTCCGGCGAAAGCCGCCAATGGTCGCGGAGCAGGATTTTGACCAATTCCACCGAGGTGCGCGAATGATAATCCAAATACAGCCGCTTCACGTCCTGCAAAGGCGCCTCGCTGTAAATACACACCGTGCGCACTGTGCCGCGCGTGCCGATGCAAAAATCGGAGATGATGTGCGGCGTTTGTAATTGCGGAATGACGGCTACCGGCACCAAGCCCAGATCGGCCTCGCCGGTTTGCAGCCTGCGCGCACATTCCGAGGGGATTTGCAGTTGCAGTTCTATCTGTGCAGCCAATGGACTTCTCAGCAAACCGTACAACAACGGCTTGGTATTGAGGTAACTAACAGCGACTACTTTTATCTTTTTCATGTTCATTTACTTCGTAAAACCGGTGGGCGGTAGGCAGTGGGCGGCGCTAAGCGCGAGGGAAACCCGAAACCTGGAACCAGTAGGCGGTAGGCGGTGCTAAGCGCGAGGGAAACCCGAAACCTTGAACCCGAAACCCGTCCGTTCCTGCCGGAACGCCAAAACTTTTAACGCGAATTTTAGCGAAGGACGCGAAATTCCGCGAACGCGAGGGAAACCCGAAACCCGGAACCTCGAACCCGAAACCCGCCAGTTCCTGCCGGAACTCAATTCACCACCGGCAATGCCAAATACCCCTTAAACTCCTGATCTTCAGGGAAAACGTGGTCGGTATAATCCTGAATGACGTTGTACAAAGTATCGCGCTCAATCGGGCGGCGAC
>DDUV01000070.1:9103-9519 GCA_002344975.1 Saprospiraceae bacterium UBA2329
TATCGCGCTCAATCGGGCGGCGACCCACCGAGCGGACGAGTTGCGCCAGTTCGCGGGTACTCAGCGCGGGCGTTTGTTCCTCCGAGCCGGCCATCGAGTAAATTTTGGTCGTATCGTCAATGGTGCCGTCTATGTCGTTGACGCCGAAAGCGAGCGACATCTGCGCCACCTCGCGCCCGATCATCGGCCAATAGGCTTTGATGTGCTCGAAATTGTCTAAGTAGATGCGGCTGATGGCGTAATTGCGCAGGTCTTCCACTGAGGTGCTTTCCGGGATGTGGCTCATTTGGTTGTCCTGATTGCGGAATTTGAGCGGAATGAAGGTTTGGAAGCCGCCGGTTTTGTCCTGCAATTGCCGCAACTGCTCCAGATGGTCCACGCGATGTTCGAACCGCTCGATGTGGCCGTAGAGCATG
>DDUV01000070.1:9743-10130 GCA_002344975.1 Saprospiraceae bacterium UBA2329
GATGTGGCCGTAGAGCATGGTGGCATTGGAACGGCGGCCCAATTCGTGCCAGATTTCGTGGATGCGCAGCCATTGCTCGCCGGTGCATTTGTCGGCGGCAATTTGCTCGCGGATTTCCGGGTGAAAAATCTCTGCCCCACCGCCCGGCATACTGTCGCAACCGGCCTCGGCCACCATGCGCATACCGTCTTCGTAGCTCACTTTTGCCTTTTTGAAAATGTAGTGGTACTCCACCGGCGTCAGCGCCTTGACGTGCAGTTCGGGGCGGTGCGCTTTTATTTTTTTGAAAAAATCGAGGTAAAACGGCAGGTCGTACTGCGGCAACACGCCCCCCACAATGTGTACCTCGGTGACGGGCTGCCCGTCGTAGCTGCGCACGATGTCCAT
>DDUV01000102.1 GCA_002344975.1 Saprospiraceae bacterium UBA2329
GTGAGTATATCACGAACCATTGATTATGACAGCCACCGCTAATAATAATATGGAAAACAGAGATAACTTCCTCATAGTCTTAGTCTTGTTTTTTATCATCCCCTAACAACCTCCGAATCACATACGAAGCCATCGTCATGCCAAACATGGCGGGCATGTAGGAAATGGTGCCGTAATAAGAGCTTTTGTAGCGGCTGCCGTCGGTCATCGCGAGGCTCTCTTTGGGTTGTATTTCTTCTGAATATACGGTCATCACCCGGTCGTGTATGCCCTTTTGTTTGAGCATTTTCTTGATCTGCTGCGCAAACTTGCACTCCCTCGTTTTGGAAATATCCGCAATTCTGATCTTCTGAGGGTCCATTTTACCACCCGCGCCCATCGAAGCGATGAAAGGTATTTTCATGGCTCTGACCAAAACGATGAAATTCAACTTGGGCTGTATGCTGTCTATGCAGTCCAAAGCGTAGTCGAATCGGTCGTTTTGGAGCAATGCCTGAAAAGCATCCGGCTCCAGAAAAGTGCTGAGTGCAATGATCTCCGCCTGCGGGTTGATGTCTGAAAATCGTTCCTTCAACAGTGCGGCTTTGTTTTTCCCGATGCTGCTGTCCAATGCCTGCAACTGCCTGTTTTTATTGGTAGCGTCCACCTCATCGCCGTCCACAATGGTCAGCTTGCCCACGCCTGCGCGCACCAAAGCCTCGGCGGCATAGCTGCCCACGCCGCCCAAGCCTACCACCAGCACATGCGCCTGCTCCAATTGCCGGATGCCCGTTTCGCCGATCAGCAGTTGTGTTCTTTGCCTCCAGTCGCTCACTTTTGGAAAAATGTTTTGCAGTTTTCAGAAATGATTGCTTTCAGATACTCTAAGTCAATGCCGCACAGTTCGGCGGTAAAGTTATACACGCTGACGATATCCTGAGCGGGCGCGCTGTCGGTTTCCAGAAAAAGCCGGTCTGCCGGTATTCGGCGGACGGCCTCCAACAGCCCTGCATGGGAAGTGCTTTCCGGCGCTACGGACAAATAAAACCCTTGTTCTACAAGCGATTGAGCCAGCACATCGTGCCGGGCGTAGCCGTGTATGGCCCAGTGCGGGACGCGACTGAAATTTTTTTTGATCTTCAGCAAGGGATCATAAGCCCGCACGCAATGGATGACCACGCTTCGTTCGAGCCGGTCGGCAATGTCCAATAATTGCTCCAAAACGGCGATCTGCACGTTCATGGCGGGGCCTTTGAACTTATCCAATCCGCACTCGCCCAATGCGATGCAGCGTGGGTCGTGCAGCAGCGCGTCCTCGATGGCCTTCAATGGGGCTTCGGCCAGCGGTTCCGGCGTCAGCCAGGGATGACTGCCCAAGGTGTACAGTTCGCTGGTTTTTCCATCGCCCCAATGCGAAGAAATGATCTCCAGCACATCGGCTTGTTGCTCGCAGCGCGCCCGGTGCGTGTGGAAATCAATAAAAAGATCGGGCGAGAAGGAGGGCGGCATCCACGCATTTTTTAAAAGCCCGGCAACAGCATCACCGCGTTTTGCATCATGCGGGACGGGCCGCGCCAGTACATGCGGAACTGCGGATTGTCGAGCAAAAACACCACTTTGCCGCGCCCCATCGGCAGTACGCCTGCAAAGGCATTGCCCGCCAGATGCTTCAGGTTTTCCTGAGACGCATAGCCGGAAGCCAGCAATGATGCAGGGTCGGTGGCATAACGGCCAACAGTTTGGAAATCCGCATCCGCTTTCAGGGCTTCCGTGCCGGATTTGAGCGAGTACAGCATTTTGCCCATCCCGAAAGCCAGCGGATTGGTGTAGTCAATGGTGGCATTCAGCGCGGCGCCGGGTACGCGTTTTAATCCCTGATAATCAGATCGTTCGGCGTAAGGCAGGAAAAGCGCTTGCTCGGAAGAGGTATCGGGTTTGGTTTCCAGCAATCTCACTTTGGTAAACTTGCTGCGATTGTCGGTAAAGAAAGGCACAGCACCCTCCTGGGCAATGAGAACGCCGCCGGCTTCTACCCAGGCACGGAGTTGGTCCAACTGTTCTTTTTGGAATACTTCGCGCAGACCCATGCCGCCGTTGGGGAGTATGAGCACTTGATAATTGTTGAGATCGGCATAGCCATAGCGGGCGCCGAACTTGGGCAGGGCAGTCTGCCTGAGTGATGAAGTGCGGATGCGCTCCACCGGCAGGCGCGTTTCCTGATCGAAGAGGAAGTAAATCTGGCCGCAGGAATACATATCAAAAGGCGGGTCCACCATCAGCGCCACTTTGGGCCGGGCCACGGGGCGGTTGCTGCTGGAGGCGAGGTCGAATCCATCGGACATGCGGCCGGCGTGATGCCCGTGAATATTGACCTGGCAGGAGGCGGCTATCTCGGCCATGTCTTGCGCCATGCGGTCGGCTTTCTCCAAATTGTGGCCCAGCAAAACGATGAGCGTGCCTTCGCCGTAGCGCGTGCGTCCATCGCTGAAGGGTTCTTTGGCGGCGCGTACCCGGTAGCCTTTTTCCCACAGGGCTGCCAGCGCTTTGGGAGCATGGCGTTGCTTCCACTCGATGACGTAGGCGTAGCGGGCATCGGACGTGCGGAGGCCGGAGGGCAGGGTAGGGGCTTTGTCCAATTTTTCAGTATTGGCCTTCCATGCGCCGGTAGTAGCCCAGGCTTCGAGGTTGAACGCCAGCGGTACCGACCAGGTGGATACATCGTACATCACAGAGTCTTCAATGGCCATATTGCGCTCCATGACGCTGTGCAGGAACAGGTGGCGCGGCTGTGCGGCAGGAATGACGAAAGTGCCTTTGGGCAGGGTTTTGCGCTCTGTTTTGCCGCTGCGGTAGTTCATGGCATCCACACTGAAATCGGCGGTGGCGCGCTCTACCCGCACGCCGTGTTTCATAAGCATGGAAACGGCATCGTAGGTATATCCGTCGGGGTCGTCGGCCAGAAAATAGGCTTTCACCGGCGAGGCGCTGTTTCGGTAGTTCCAGGCATCAAAACTGTACCGGAGCAGTTCTTTGCGCATTTCGCCGGCCTTCAGCAAGGTGGCCATTGAGGTGGCGTAGTGATCCCAGATGCGCTGCCGGAAAGTATTCATATAGCCGTCTTCCGTTTCCACAATTCTGCCTCCGCCGATGCCGCCCTGCTCGGTGAGCATACTCACGGCGCCCAATACGCCGGGATAGCTGGAACCGTAGCCGGGATAGAAAAAGTCGAATACCTCGCGGGTGAAATAACTGACTTGTTTTTTTTCAAACTCCCGGATATTGGCTCTGCCGAAGGTATCGGTGAGCGCTTCGTAAGTCTTGGGCATCAGGAGGTTGCGTGGCGTGGTGCCCGGCGCAGTGAAGTAGTTGCTGTTGTAGCCCTGCTCGTGGTAGTCGGCATGCACCTGCGGCATCCAGCGCTGGTATTCGGCAGAATGAGCGCGGGATTCCTGATTGACCATGAAGAACCAGTCGCGGTTGAGGTCGAACCAATAATGGTTGGTGCGGCCCATCGGCCAAGGTTCGCTGTGTTCGAGGTCGGCAGGTTCGTGAGCGGGGATGCTGCGTTGCACCGATTTGTACCAATATGCGAAGCGGTCGCGGCCATCCGGGTTGATACAGATGTACAGCACGATGACGGATCGGTCGAGCAACTGCCGGGTAGCTTCGTCTTGCGCGGCGATGAGCCGGTAAGCTACCTGCATAACGGCCTCTGAACTGGAGGCTTCGTTGCCGTGAATGGTATAACTCATGGAGAGAAATACCGGTTGGTTTTCAATGAGTTGACTGGCTTCTGAGGCAGAAATGGCGTCGGGGTCGCTGAGGCGCAGATGTTGCGTGCGCAGTTCTTCGATGCGATTCATGTTGGCCTGCGAGCTGATGACCACATTGATGAGCGGCCTTCCTTCGTAGGTTTTTCCGTAGGTGTTCAGACTGATTTTGGGAGAACTCGCGGCGAGTTTTTCAAAATATTGCACTAAATGCGCGTGCAGCGTCATTTCCTGTCCGAGCGGATAGCCGAGGAATGCCTGCGGAGAGGGAATGGCGGCGTCGTAGCTGATGTGGGGATCGAAAGCAAAGCGCTGTTCGTCCACTAAAACAGGCGTTTGCGCCCGCAGTAAAATGGTGATGCAAAGGGCCGGAAGGAGGAAAAATGATCTCATGGATGTGATGTTTTTTTTAAGTTGTTTTTTAACCCAAATCAGTAGGCGGTGGGCGGTAGCCGCGCCGTGGCGCGGTAAGCGTGATGGAACGCGGTGGGCGGTTAATCGGTAGGCGGTAGGCGGTGTGCAGTACTAAGCGTGCTGGAACGCGGTGGGCGGTTTTCTGTGCGCGTCTTGCAGCCAGCAGCTTGTGGCCAGTAGCCAGCAGCTAACAGCCAGCAGCTAACAGCCGTTCCCACCCGTTGAAATCAATACAACTTCTCAATCCTCATTTTCGGGCCTGGGCAGAAAGCCGTGTGACAACTCATGCAACTGTCTATCAGCTTCTTGTAGCGATCTTTTGCATCTTTGGGCGAGGCGTTCAGTAGTTCTTCAAGCGCCTTGAGGTATGCTTGCCCCATAGCCTGATAAGCCGGGGATTTGGTTTGCTTGCCTTCAGTGGCAACCGCCGTGAGCAGATGTTTGTGTTGTATGGCCGGTACCGGTTTTTGTCGCTTTTTGACGGCGGTTTTCATGGATGCCGTGTCGTAATACATTTGGCGCATCAGCAGGGTGAGTTCACTGTCGGCGGCATGGTCTTCAGCGGGTTGGGATGCAAATGAAAGTGCAAAAACAGACATAGCAATGACTGCAAAAAAAAGCACGGGGCGGAAGGAACGAAGTTGAAATGTCATGTAGGTTTGGATATGAGTGAATAAAATGGTCGTTTTGAACACGCAATATTACTACAAATCAAGGCAGGCCAGAGCCACGGAGTGATGCAGAGAGCCGTCGCTTAACATTATTTAACAATAAACACGGCCTCGCAGGGCAACTTTTCGACGCGGTTTTCCTTCTCTATGTGCTTTGCAAAGCGGGAAGCAAGGGTTGCTTTTTGCGGCCTGAAAACGACCACTTTACTGAGCGCGATTGCTTTTTTCAAAAACACCAAGTAGTGGGGCAAAAATAAATGACCATTTTATTTTTTATCGCCCCCAATCAACAAAAAAATCATCCGAACATGAAATCTTATCTGTTTATCTCTCTTTTTTTGGTTTCGTTTTCCCCACTGTGGGCGCAACCGCCCGGCGGCGCAGCAGGTACTCGCCCCGGTGCAGGCCCGGCCATTGTAGGCCGCATTTCAGGCATCGTTTTGGATTCAATCAATCGCCAGCCGGTCGAATTTGCTGCTGTGGCGCTCTGGGACATGAAGCAGGACAAGCAAATTGACGGTATCATCACCGATGAAAAAGGCCATTTTCGCTTTCCCGAGGTAAAAGCCGGCAAGTACAAAGTACAGATCAGTTTCATCGGCTACCAAACCAAAGAACTGAGCAATCTTGAAATCACTCCTCAAAAGCCGGATGTAAATGTCGGGCAGATTATGTTCAGCGCAGAAGGTCTGACGCTCAAGGAAATAACTGTGACCGGGGAGGCAGCCACCATTGAAAACAAGATAGACAAAATGGTCTATAACGCCGAAAAAGACGTGTCCACTGCCGGTGGCGACGCAGCAGAAGTGCTCCGCCGGGTGCCGCTTTTATCGGTTGATTTGGATGGGAATGTATCTATGCGCGGCTCCGAAAACATCATGATTTTGATCAACGGACGGCCTTCTTCCATGTTTGCCGCCAGTGTAGCCGATGCGCTTCGCACCATTCCTGCCGACCAGATCAAAAGCGTGGAAGTCATCACGGCGCCCACGGCTCGTTTCGACGGGGAAGGCTCCGGCGGCATCATTAATATCATCACCAAGCGGAAGTCTGCTCAGGGTGTAACCGGATCGGCCAGTCTGGCGGTGGGCAACCGAATAAACCGCGGCAATTTCAATCTCAATATGGCCAAAGGCCGCTTTGGTATGAACGCCAATATTTCCGGCTGGGGCTCGTGGAAGCGGCCGGGCTTTGTGGATTTTTACAGAGAGGACTATCTTGCCGACAATCAAGTGCGCACTTTTACTCAAAATGGCTCGGCTGTGACCCAAAACTACGGCCCCGGCGGCTCGGTAAGCGCTTTTTACGATCTCAATGCTTACAACACGTTTTCCAGCAACCTTTCCTTCAGAGGGCACGGCGATACCCGCAACGAAGTGGTGAACTCCGTGTTCAATGATCCGCTCGCCGGTTTCAATCAGACCTACACGCGCACCAGCAATTCCAGTTCTCTGCGTGGCGGCTTCGACTGGACGACCGATTATCGCCGCACTTTCAAAAAGCCCGAGCAGGAACTCATCCTCGCCATCCAACTCGACGGCAACCAAAACTCCAACAAAAACTCGCTCGAACAACTTGCCGATGATCCTTCTTTGCTGCGCAACGAGCGCAACAACAACCTTGGATACAATCTTGAGACTACGCTGCAATTGGACTATATGCATCCCATCAGCCCCAGAGTAAAAATGGAAACGGGACTGAAGGGCATTTTGCGCAATATTGACAGCGACTTCAATAATGAATACTGGGATTACGACCTCCAGCAATTCATCGTCAACGACCTGCGTACCGATGAGTTTTATTACGATCAGGACGTGTTGTCGGGCTATTTGTCCTTCACCACCAAGTTGGGCGAAAAATACGGCCTCGTTACAGGAGCGCGATATGAACGCACCTATATTTCCGGCGATTTTAAAACACAACCAGCCACATTTTCAAATAGTTATGGAAATTTTCTGCCCAACATCATCATCAGCCGGAATTTCAAAAATTATCGTACGCTCAGGCTCAGTTATACGCAGCGCATTCAGCGGCCGGGCCTGCGCAACGTCAACCCTTTTGTCAATTTCAACGATGCCCGCAACATCAGCTATGGCAATCCTGAATTGCTGCCCGAACTCTCCAATCAGGTAGAGCTTTCTTACAATGCCAATATCAAAGGCGTGAGTACCAATGTGGCCGTGTTTTATCGCCGCACCGACGACGTCATCGAAAGCCTGCTGAAAATCAATGAAAACGGCGTATCGGAAACCACTTTCCAAAACATCGGCATCACAGAATCCTGGGGCGTCAACCTTTTTGCATCTTTTACGCTCAAAAAATTCTGGACGCTGCGCGGCAACCTCAACGTCAACACTTACGACGGTCAGAGTACGTTGCCCGGTTTGAACCTGAGCAGGCAGGCCGTTGTCTGGGGTGGCAATATCAACTCCAGCTTCAGTTTTCCCAAAGATATAAAATTAGAAATATTCGGCAATTACCGCGCGCCGCGTCAGACCCTGCAAGGTTTCGTACCTTCTTTCACCATGCTGAATGTGGGCCTGCAAAAGGAGTTTAAGAAAAAACTGACATTGGGAATCACCATTGTGCAGCCCTTCTCGGAGTACATTAAATTCCCCTCCGAACTGCAAGACGACAATTTTTATCAAAAGAGCATTTCCCTTATTCCATTCCGTTCCTTTGGCCTCAACGTGGGCTATCGCTTCGGCAAGGTGGACTTCAACAAGGCGCCCCGGCAGCGGCGCAATTCCATTCGTAACGACGACCAAAATCGCGATGATGATGGCGGCGGCGGCGGAAGGTGATAACTTTAATCGTATCTAAAAAAAAGGGCTTCGCTTCATCGGCGAGGCCCTTTTTGTTGAAGAGGTGTGCTTGCAATAGATTTACATTTTTGTCAAAAGCCTTGCAGTACCACCAATTTTTCCTGATAAGTTCTCTCCGGCGTACGCACGTTGATGAGGTAGGCGCCCGGCACAAGCCCGTCAATCGGCAACTCCCACAGGTGATCGCCCGGCACAAGTTCTTCTTGTCGGCGCTTCAGGAGTTTACCCGATAAGTCATTGATTTCCAGTACGGCTGTACCGCTTTGTTTTGAGTGGAAATACAGCGTGGTTTTTTCGTTAGCCGGGTTGGGATACAAACGGATATCCCCGACTGCCTCACTCGAAGCGCCTTCTTGTGATCTTAGATTATGGCTGCTGCCTCCGCCGATCAGGTTATTGGCAATCACAAGCGTATAATCTTCTACCTCGCCCCAGGCAAAAGCATCACAGGGGCCGGGGTAGGCATTCCAGCGCATCGTCACCCGCAGGCGAGTGGGGCCGGGCGTAGCCGAGGCGGGCAGATACATCGTGCCCTGAATGACCGTGTTGCTTTGGTTGGAGGAGAAAATCTGCTCGCCGGGATCGCTGAAATCCCCGTCGCGATTGAAGTCTATCCAGATGCGCCAGTGCTCTCCGTCAAAGTTGTTGTAAAAACCCGGTGTCAGCGCAAACTGCAAAGCGCCGCCCGCCACTGCCGAAATGGTCATGCCGGTAAAGTCGGCGTAGCCTCCATTCGGGCCGGATTCGTTGGTCATGGAGCCTATTTGTACCCCCTGAATCCATTCGTGAACCGTGCTTGCTCCCTGTGATGCACAATATGTCGTCGTGGGAGGCGCTTGCAAAATAACCGTGTAATCTTCTACTTCCCCATACGGGAAATTGCCGCAAGGCGATGCGTGGGAGCCGTATTTCATGGCTATGCGCATACGGGCCGGGCCGGGCGTGTAATTGGTCGGCAGCGTAAACGAACCTTGCACCAATCCCTGTGCAGCAGCAGAAAACACTAATTCTGTACTTTCGTCAAAGAGGTTGTCCCGGTTGAGGTCAATCCATATTCGCCAGTACTCGGTATATTGAGTGGCTGCATACATTGGTTGGAGCGCCACCTGATAAGTCGCTCCACCAGTCATATTGGTGCTCATCGCTGTAAAATCCCAGTATCCTCCATTATTGCCGCTGTTGTTTTGAAGCCCACCCACCTGAATGCTGTTGATGTGTTCAAAGCTGGTGTTCACGCCTTGCGCTGCGCAGAAATTAGAGGAAGGCCCTGGAACATTGGCGCTCAAGGTAGTACTACAGTTATTGGCATCCGTCACGGTCACACTATATACGCCGGGCGTTAGGCCTGTGATGGGATTGGTGGTTAAACCATTATTCCATGCGAATTGAAACGGAGCAACTCCGCCGCCGATGCCGACGTGTACGCTCCCGTTGTTGCCATTGGAGGCCGGGCTGGTAGTGGCGCTCAAAACAAGCGCTCCGGGCTGCGTCACAATAATTTGGTCTGATTTGGTGCATCCTCTGGAATCGGTGGCCGTCACGGAATAATTGCCTGCCGGTAAGCCCGATACCTGTCCGCCGCTGTGTCCGGTATTCCAAACATAAGAAAACGGAGGCGTGCCGCCGGAGGCCGAGGCAGATACGTTGCCACCTGCGCTGCCCGAACAGGGAACGGGATCGGCATCCATCATCAGGCCAATAGGTTGCGGCTGTGTAATGACTACAGAGGACGTGCTTTGGGTAAGCCCGTCTGTAACGGTTACGCTATAAACTCCGGCCATGAGATTGCTGATCACAGGCGTAGTGGCGCCGTTGCTCCACAAGTAATAGTAGGTTCCCGATCCCTGATTGGCTGTTACCCTGGCGATGCCGTTGGTGCCGCCGTAACAACTTACATGTTGTTGGGCAAAGACAGAGATGGCCAATGGCGAGCCGGGATTGTTAAGGCAAAATTGCCGGGTATCGGAAGAAGTAAACTGGCTGCCTGAAGCCAACAAGGTGCCGCCGGCAGTGCGCAATTGATAAAACCCCTGCCCGTTTTGGCAGCACAATCCATCGTTATACCCATCATATACAATGAGTTGAAAACATCCATAAGGCAGGCATACCGCTTCAGTGATGACAGAATGGGGTGTAAAGCCGGTGTATGGCCCGCCTTGCGATACGATACCTCCGCCCTGACTACGGATTTCCCAGCGGGTTTCCGCCGGAAACTGGTCGAACATAATGGTTAACTGAACGCCGGCCTGGCAGGGCAAATGCAGGTAAGGCTTGGCGACCGCTCTTCTGCCGGTAATGCCCGAACTGTGGCCTGCCTGCACCGAATACCAGTTTTCCTGATTGATTTGAGCGGGAAAAGTGAATACCGTATCGGCAGTTTGGCCCAATACTTCCATGTATCGCTCTCCCATAGCATACACGGTGTAGCGATTGGCGCCCGGCACCCTCGGCCAATAAATACGCGCCATGTATTCGCCATCGCTTCGAATTTGAAAATCGGGCAAGCCGATGATGTTGAACGGCGCAGCAGAGGTAGCGGAGGTATTGCCCTGGCGCACTCTGACAAACGCGCGACCTGTGACGGAGTTGGGCACTGGCCATTCATAGTAGCGTTGATGAGCAGGTATTTGCGTTGTAATGGTCTGCCAGTTGGCCATGCTGTCGGTAGAAACTTCCAATGTAAAAGTGCCGGTATTGCCAAGCGCATCCCAGCGGATGACTTCGGTTTCGCCGGGTACCAAGCCTTCATTACCGGCAGGATAGGTAATGGCCAATTCCTGATCTTCCAAAAAGTAGGAGATGACGTAGTCCTGTGGACCTCTTGGCACCAAATAGCCGTGTACGCGCAACTGATACACGCCCGGTTGCGGCGAATCTATGGTGATTTGTTCCATTACATTCACCCGGTCAACACCCCGATAAGCCGGGCGGGTGATGCTGTCTATATGGGCGGCCGTGCTGAGTACCCAGGGTAAAACGGTTGTACCGGAAGGCGTCAGTAGGCCGATGTTGAGGTCATTTATCAAAGTTTGGGAAGCATTGGGCGTAGCTTCAGGGTCGAACCAGTAGCACATCAGCCGGAGTTGTTTGGTACCCGGCGACACGATTACGGTATGAGTAACCATGCCTTGATGTGCCACAGAGCCTTCTATAAACCATTGATTTTCTATGGCTTTTAAAGCTCGTTTGCCGTTGGGCCTGCCATAGCCGTACTCGTAGTCGGGGCCGGGGCGTCCCAAGTCCTCCGCTGTGTTCATCAACACCGACTTGACGTGGGCAAAGGTAGGGTTGGCGCCTTCATAAGACAGGCGGAATGCCTGATATAAAAGCGCTGCAAGCCCTGCCACAGAAGGCGCCGCCGCAGAGGTGCCTCCAGCCAATTGGTAAGAATTGTCGGGGCCTGTACTGAGAATGCCCTGCCCCGGCGCGGCGAGTTCGGGTTTCAAAATGCCGTCATTGAGCGGGCCGCGGCTGCTGTTGATGCGGAGAGAGTCGTTGAAATACAAATTACCTATTGCGAGGGAATGTTTGGAGGCTTTTCTCCCGCCGGTGATGTTGCCGTAAACCGCGCCGTAATGATAACCGAGGGCGCCATATACTCCGCAGGATTGCTGCCCGCTATTCCCTGCCGAAAATACATGCAAGACATAGCGAAGGGTGAGGGTGAGCAGGTCTAAGTCCCTTGCAGCAGGAGTATAAACGCCGCCACAGCCCTCTCCATAAGAGGTAGAAGTGATGACTACGCCGTGTTGTTGGAAGTTTTCGGCAGCCTGTGCAATGTGAGGATAATTGTTGATGTGATACAGATACAAGCCGGCCCCCGGCGCCATACCGATGCCAAGCGGATGGATGTTGCCGGCTCCAATAGCCAGGCCCACCGTCATGTCGCCATGAGAGCCTGTGTTGAGAGAGGTGTAGGGGTATACGCGCCCTTTGTTGTCTTGGTGTGATATGGTGCCGTCGTCGGCAATGGCCATTAAAATGCCGGCGCCATCTATGAAATGGCTGTTGATACCCCAAAACAACCGATGCGCCCTCATGGCTGTTTGGCCTGTAAGCCCTTCTGAAACAGGAAATTGGTCAATGGGCGCAATGTATAATACCCCCGGAAAAGAGGCCAGCATTTTGAGATCGCTTTGCGCAACCGTCAGCTCTGCTTTTCTTGGGAAAACTTCAATCGGGCCAAGCCCCAACGCCTCCAGGCTATCGGCCAGCATGGCGGGCGCTATGTCGTCATAAGGCAAAACCTGTACCCTGATTCCTGCGCTGCTCAAGGCATGTGGAGGATATTCCTGTCGGGCCAGTTCCGGCGATAACTTCCAGATGGGATGAGGTATCAATACGGATTTTACAAATGGGGGCAGGTCTGGTACCGGCATAGATTCGGGCAAACTCGCATACCAGGCATAGTCGGGTATATAGTGCAGCAATTGCACGTCCAATGCGCTCAGCATCTGTAGTTGAGCGTTGTCGGGTACGTCTTCAAACTGTAACAACAGGTAGTGGCGCCCGTTAAAGGCTGTTTCCTCCAGCATATACGGAGTGACGGTAGCGGGCTTGAGATAAGCCGCATCCGGCGCGTTGCCGCTGTGGAAGCCGATTGTGTAGTTTTGTTGCCCTGTCAGGATCAAAGGGATGGCCAGACAAAGGCAAATCAGTGTGATTCTGCCAGTGTTCATAAGTGTGTGATTGCTGTTTTTGGCCTCCCAGCTGCTCGAAAAAAAATCAGTATGTGTTGTATTGGCGGATTGGTCAGGATAAAGTCGTTCCTGTATAAGTAGTGCAAATATATATGCTTATTTTTTATAAATCATAATTTATTACATAAAAATGTGGTTTGTTAACATTTGTAAAATTGTAAGTTATTCATAACCAGCATTTTCGGAGCTATAGATACTGACGTACGGATCGCTGAATGTTGGCTTTCGGTTCTTGGTAAGATCAAAGGGTTTATCAATGATGATGTAGTCGAAGCCGGAAATGCTGTCGGCACTCATGTACAGCGGAGGGAAATTGCGTTGCTGTTTCGTTGGTTCAAAACCCCGGATGCGCAATTCAAACAGCAAATTGGTATCAAAAGTGCGGGTGTTGAAGTAATAGCTATGCGGCCCGGCAATTTCCTGATTGATCTTGTGGTATGTGGTGTTGTACTGCTCGAACTCGCCGATTTTTTGATGAAAATTCCACAATGACCAGACTTGAACGATCAGCAAAATACTCATCAACACGGAGCTTGGCACACGCTGCAAATGTGCTGCCCAGGGTATCAGTGCCATCACCGGAATCACTAAAGCATACCAGGCAAAGGTGCGGCTGAAGGGTATGACGGAGTGCAACAATAGCAATAGCCAGGGGGCGAGCGCAAAAACGATGCCCATTTTGGTATGAAAACGGTCGCGCCGGAGCGCCGCCAACAACAGACTGCCCAGCATCAGAGCCGCCGGTATGTAAAACGGCATTCCGAATACATCCTCCAATGCTCCGGCAAAAAACTCAGGCAGCCGTGTAAATACCTCGCTGCGGCTGATGGGCTGCACGAATGGATTGGCCGCCAGCGCTTTAATGCCGCTGAACAGGACTGCCGGCAAATACAGAATGGCCACCGTCACTGCGGTGGCGAGGTTGGCATACATCTGACGCCGCCATCCGCCGGGCTGCTGCCAAAAAATCCATGCGTTGAGCGCCAAGACCGGATACAAAAACGAGGGCATGGTGAAAAAGCCGCCGATACTGCACACGGCCCACATCGCCCAGTGCCGCAGCCGCCCGCCCTCCTGCAAAATGAGAAAGGAAGCATACCAGCCGCCCATGAAAAATAGATTCACCAAAGCATAACCCCTTGACATACAACTGTAATAGAGGCTCATAAATACCACGGAACCAATACCGACCAATGCCAACGCCGCCGCATCCTTGTACCGGCTGCGCATCATCTGCCAGGCTAATACCCAAATGCCGATGTTGACGAAAATAGAGGAAATGCGCAGCGCCGTCAGCACGCTGAAGCCGGGCAGGTAACGGGTGAAATTGGTGATGAGGGAGTGCAAAATATGGTTGTTGGGCACCGGGTAGTAAGCCAATGAAACGATGGGCGATTTGGAGGTGAAATTGAGGTAGGTCCAGGCTTCATCGTAGTTGACCGGCAGGGTGAGGGCATAATAAACGGAGGCAGCCACGGGCAATATCAGCAGGTATTTGGCGGGCGAGGCAGCAAATGAAACAATGGTTTGCCTGGTGCTCTGGAGCGCGTAGCGCAGGCCGGCGGCAGGGTAGGGGAGCCAGATATTGACAAAACGAAAAGCGATGCCGAGCGCCACTCCGAACAGCAGCAGAATACCGAGCAGCGCCCAAAACTTGCCGGGCGGAAAGGCTGCCTCAATTTTGTGGGCCTTGTCGCTCTGCCCGGCCAGATGAGCAATGAACTGAATGGCCTTGTGATGACCAGCCACAGCGCCGGCCATGGCCGCGGCAATGCAGAACAATGCTGCGACGGCAACGGTATAGCGGGTGATGGACGGAAGATGTAGGCGCATGAGGGAAATTATTTGCTCACCATAGCAGGATGAACCCCTACTAATTTCAGCGCTTCATTTGAGCCAATTCGCCCATCAAATAAAGCCGCTCGGCACTTTTGGATTCCATAAAATCAGTAAGCATAAGCATTTCCTCCCTTTCTCTCTCAGATAGGGTATCTGCCTGTTGCTTTCTGTTTAATTGTCGGTACCGGCGAACAGTGGAAGCTGGAATAATTTCCTTTATCAGTTGGAGAAGTTCCTTTTCCCGCTCAGTTTCAGCGTAGTCGCTTCTGGACGAAAGCAATTGATGGATGCGATCTGATACCAATTTCAGGTCTCCTGTTTCCAATGAAGATAAACTGCTCACCAAGTCGTCTAACCCTACTTGAACTCCTTTGCGAATTTCTACTGCCGGCATATTGTCTATGTTTTGTGCAAAAATAATGGATATGAACGATATATGCAAGATTCTTGCGGCAACCTGCCATTGGCATTTTTTTTAAAATTTCACCAATCGTTGTCTGCTGACATGCCCCCGCCCGTCATAAAGCCCCAGCCAGTACAGTCCGGCGGGCAAGTCCTCAATGCTCAACTCATGCCGATCTCCGGAAGGCCATACTTCCTTGCGCAGCAAGCGACCCTGTGCATCGAACAGCCATACCTCGCGGGTGCTGTGCGGCATATTTTCCGATAAAGTCAAGGTGATGAAATCGCCGGCGGGATTGGGGTGCAGGCTGAAAACAGAAGGACAGCGTCCGCTCAGATGGCGGATAACGGAATAGGATTTCCGACCGTCAAAATCATTTTCCGCTATGCGGTAATACGCTTTTGTCGAGCCGATCTCCGTGTCGGTAAACGAGTATGCGGAGGCCTGACCACGAGCCGCTACCCGCCCGATGGTCGTGAAATGCCGCCCGTCGAAACTGCGCTGTACCTCAAAGTGGGAAGCGTTGGTTTCTGCGCCTGTTCGCCAGTTCAATACCACCGAACAACCATCTTCCCGGCCTTCAAAAGCCACCCATTCTACCGCCAGCACGGGGTTCACCGTCACCGGCGGCGTGTAGCAATGTATGTTGCTGTTCAGAACGCTCCACTTGGGCGCGGGCGGATTGCTGCCGTCGTGGTTGATGTCTTCCAGTGCGCCCCATGAGCCATAGATGGATTCTCGAACAGAAGCCAGTGTGAACGCCATTGCCAATGAGGAACCCCAGCGGCGCAGGCTGTCCAATACTTCGTTGTACAGCAGGGCAATGTTGGGATCAATTTGGGCATCATAAACGGCTTGCTGGAAGGGCACGGTAGCCGGATTGCTGGTCATGTGTTGGCCGCCTTCGTATTCCACCACGCCTTTGCCGTACATTTTGGCATCCCGGTACTGTTGCCGGAAGGCGGAAGCGGCAGTTCTCCAGTTGCTGATGCTGCAATCCAGCACGTCTTGCGGTGTGACGATAGAGCCTTCGCAGGCGCTGCCGGAGTAGCCGAAGTACCAGGTGGGCGATAGGAAATCGAAGCCGTCTTTGATGTAGGCCATCATTTGCTGGCTGATCCAGGGATTGACGGCCTGCGTGCCGAGTACGCGCTTCACACGGCCGCTCTGAGCGCCGAACACCTGCGTCCAGATGTCGAAAACGCGCTTGCTGAAATACGCATATTTCTGAGGATGAGACAGATGTGCCGGCCCGTTGTCGTTGACCCAGTGGGCCTGTGAGAACTGCCAGTTCCATACCTCGTTGGAATATTCGAGATAAATGTTTGCGCCGGCGTGCAGTTGATTGCGGAACAGCGTCGCCATTTGGGTGATGTAGTTTTCCGAGGCCTGGTGCGGTACGCAAATCCAGACATCTTTTTGGAGGCGGTTGGCCAAGGCGATCATCCATTCATACGCTACGCCGTCGCCTTCGCCCATGGTATGATGGTCGGGGTCGGTTCGCTGCGACCACTCGCTGAGTTCGCTGCCGTTGGTATGCCCCCAGTCCATGAAACGCAAGGTGGTGAAGCGGTTCACTTTTTCCAAAAATACGTCGTAGAACGGGTCGCTGAGGTCGTCGGTTTCATGCGCGGCCCTCAGGATTCTGATGTTGCGAATGTGATTGCCCGACTGCGAGGAGGTGATGTGAAACCACTGATTGCCCTCACCGAACAGTTGGAAAGCGATTCTGCCCGGCGTGTTGGACGAAACGGTGACCGAGCCTTGCATGCTGATGCTGCCCGCGCCGTCGTAGAGCAAAACGTACTGACCGGGCGGCAAATGCCCATCGGCAGAAATGACGCAACGCACGATGCTGGCGCCGCGCGAGGTAGTGTAAGGGAGTTGAGTAGGATAGCCGTTGGCATCCACCGGAATTTGCGACATCACGCCTGAATTCCAGGGGCCGCCGGAAGCATCCGCGGAGAAAAACTCTCCGCTTTCCAACTTGAGATTTTTAAACGGCCGGATTTTGTTCCAATATGGCGTACCGTCTAAATTCACGCCCAATTGCAGGTCGCAGAGGTTGGGTATCCAGCCGGGCTGTTGCGTGGCGTCGGTGAAAACCTGCAGGCTGAACACATCCTGACAGCCGTTGGCGCCGCTCACGGTGAGGGTGTAGCTGCCGGCAGAGAGGTTGTTGAACTGGCCGCTGCTTTGACTGATGTTGAGGCCGCCGCTGCCTGTGAGTTGAAACTGGCTGCCGTAGGAAGAATTGCAACTGATGCCGCCGTTGTTTTGTCCCGGTGATGCCGGACTGCTCAAGGCCACCGCCGAACCGCAGGGGAATTGCCCGTCGGCATCCCGCACCACGATCCATTGCGCGCTGCCGGACTGGTCGCCACAGTTGTCGGTCACGGTGAGCGTCACCTGATAGTAGCCCGGATTTTGGAAGGTATAGCTCGGATTTTGGGCGCTACTGCTGCCGCCGTCGCCGAATTGCCATTGCCGGGAACTGATTGTCCCGTCGGCATCCGAAGAGGCGCTGCTGTTGAATTGCACCTGAAAAGGCGCGTTGCCGTCGGCGGCGCTGCTGGTGAAAGAGGCCACAGGTAGTTGATTGACAAACACATCGGCATCGGGAGTGGCGCAGCGGTAAGAGGCTGCCATGCGGATTTCGTCCAAGCGCCCGTTTCCGGCACTGCTGCCCGCATAAAAGGCCATTGCTGTGAGAGAGAGCGGCGTTTGTACCGCCTGCACCAAAGTCGGCGCCGGCTCGGTATCGCCCAAGTCGGCGGGGTTGACATACAGGCTGATGGTGTGCTGGTTATTGGAGCCGAAGGCAATTTTCATCACCAACAGGCTCGTCGTGCCGATGCTCACGGGTACGGTCGTCTGGTAGTAATTGTCCTCCACGCGCAAGGTCCAGTAGCGGGTACCTCCGTTGTCGGAGTGCGAGCCGAAATAGCCCATCGCCACCCGGTTTTGATGGAAATACCAGGGGATATTGCTGCGGTGCAGGCCCAGCCACACTTCTTCGTTGTTGTTTTGGTCTTTGCTCAGCAAGGCCGCCACATACAGATCGCGCCCGGCTAAGCCGATGCCGTCGTTGGACAAAAAACTCGCGAACGGCCCTCCGGCAGAAACGTCTATCATGCGCCCGGCGGTGAGGTAGGATCGCGAACCCGATGCTGCCGTACCGGATGTTTGCAAGTCACTGTAAGTCAGTCCGGTACCGGTTGTCTGGTAACCCGGTACATCGGTGTTGTTGCCTTGCACATCCCAACCCTGCGACCAGCCGCTGCCGCCTACCTGCGCGTGCAGGGGCGCATTCGCCGGGTATTGAAATCCTTCATAGGCCATGATGAAACAAGCGCCGGGGCAGCCGCCCTGTGCCTGCGCGACAGCAGCGTAAAATAGGACGGAGAGCAGGGTGAGGATGCGTGTGAACATGATTTTGAGAAGCGGAGATTGGTTGATTGATGGGGCAAAGAACGGGGTAATTTTTCATTTTTTTGGAAATCGTGGTTACAACTCATTACACGCATCGCGCATCTTGTTGTTTAAAAAATGATCAAATGAGAATCGCCGTGATTGCTTTATTTACCATGTTGCTGATTGACAAAGTAGGATTTACTCAAAAAACGCTTCCGCCTTTACCACCGCCGCCGCCTAAGATAGGAGCTTACGACACAACGATTCTACAAGGTTATATCGCTGAGAAAATCGCATTGAAAGAGCGGGAGGAAAAATTGGTTGCTGCTCTGTTGGCGGAAATCAGAAATACCGCGCATCCTGAACTGAAAGAAAGGCTGATTCTATTACTGGGGGATTTCGATAATGAGGAGGCAACCAGATTTTTGGTAAATAACCTCACCTACCGGAGCAGATATGTAGAAGAAGGAGGCGTTGAGGCTTCTTTCATGCATTTACCCTGTTTAATGGCACTTATATCAAAAAAATCCTTACATGCTTTACCTTTCATTGAGGAGTACCTTCGAGAGTGTCGGACAAACAGAGAAATAACCTTACTTTATATGGTGTTGTCTAATTACATCGTCAAACTTAGGTTGGATATTAGGTGGATTAAAGAAATGACACCAAGTGTACCTGAAAATACCTGTAAAGAGAAAAATGTAGAAAGATTGATCAGTCATTTAAAACAAAATAGGTTCATTCGATAGACGCTGAAAGACACATATTTTTCATAACAACCTCCTATGAAAGCGCAACAAATGCTGCGGGTCGCTTTCGTTGTACAGGCAGAGAATGAGCGTGCTGCGTTTGCGGGAATCGGTGGGGAAAATGATTTTCACCGGATTGTGAACATAGCCGTTGTCTTCAAACAGGAGGATTTGGCGATTGCGCGTCGGCAGGCGGAACTTGGCCAATTCGCGGGCGTCGCGGGGCAGGGGCACGTCGCTGTAACCCTCTTCCTTTAAAAACTGGCAAACCATAGCATAGCTCTTCTCTAAGGTGGAGCCGGAAAAAACGGTTTTGTATTCGTAGCCGTCGCATTCTCCCCCCATGTAGTCGGAGCCTGCCGGGGGGAAATCATCTCGCAGTGCCATACGCTTTAGTGCTATTTTGTAAACTGCTGCAAAGGTAATTTCAAAGTTTACTTTTGAAAATGAATCCTTTTTCTTTTAGAAAGTCAGGCCAACCGCCGGCGGCCAATAGCCATAAGCCGATACCGTCAGGCTTGAGCAGCCGGTAGTTCCACAAAAAAAGTAGTGCCCGCATTTTCCTCCGTTTCAAACCAAATCTGCCCTTCGGAGGCATCCACGATGTTTTTACACATCGCCAGGCCCAGGCCCATGCCGGAAGATTTGGTGGTGAAATTGGGGTAAAACACCTTCGCCTGCAAGTCTGCCGCTATGCCCGATCCATTGTCCCGAACAGACAACAAAGCCCGGCCATTTTGCACCCGTAGCGCAATGGATACCTCGCCCGGCCGCTCTTCGGGAATGGCCTGTATGGCGTTTTTCACCAGATTGTTGACGACGCGGGTGAGCTGACTGCGGTCGGCAAATACAAAAACCTCATTGTCAGGTGTTGAGCAAACAATCCGCATATTGCGTTCCGCCTGTTCCAACTCAAACAACCGGCTGATGCTGCGCGTCAATTCCGCCCAGTCAAAGACCTCCTTTTCCTGCCGGGGCAATTGTGCAAAATTGGAAAACTCCCCGGCGATTTTGGTCAGCGTATCAATTTGTTCGATGAGTGTGCCCGCCACGTTGTTGATGAGCGGCAAGGCTTGTTCGGGGTCGTTTTGGTAAGCCCTTTGCAAGTATTGGATGCTCAGTTTCATGGGCGTCAGCGGGTTTTTGATCTCATGCGCCACCTGCCGGGCCATTTCCCTCCAGGCGCCCTCGCGTTCGGAGCGGCGCAACAATTCCGCACTGCGTTCCACCTCTTCAATGGCGCGGTTGTAGGCGTGTACCAACTGCCCGATTTCGTCTTGCCCGCTCCACTCCAAGGGTTCGTTGCGGTCCAATTTCAGTTGTTCCAATTTGTTGCCGATGACCGCCAAAGGTTGGGTGATCGTATTGCCCACCGCCACCGCCACCGCTAAGGCCGCCAGCAGCAGGAACACATACAAATTGAGCAGGGCAGAGAGATAATAGTGCATCATGGCCGGCTCGATGATGCCGAATCTTTGAAAAAAAGTGTAAGAAACCAAGCCCGTGAGTACAAACGCCCCCAATGTGAACGCCGCCAGCCAGACCTGTATGCGGTTGCGCAGCGATGGCTTGTCTATGAAAGAAAATGCTGAGGCGCCGAACAAAAACCGCAGGCGATGGCCAAGTGCCGCCCATAATGCCGTGAGCGCCGTGAGCAGGATGAAAATGCCGGAAAAAAGCGATGCCAACGACAGTACATCCGGAGTTGGCGGCGCATCGGGTCGCCATAGCAAAGAAGCTTCATTGCCCGATAAATCGGCCGGTATGCGCAGCAATACCCTGTACCCCTGGGCGTCGTTCAGGATGACCAAATCAGGTACTTTGCCGCTCCGGTAAGCTTCTGTTTGCTCGTAAGAGCGCCCCTCGATGATGGATTGTTTCAACCGGGGATTGCCCGCCTGAATACTTTCTAAGCGATAGTTGTCCTTCAGGTAGGGGAGACGCTCCAACAATGGTGCAATCCCCCCCCTGAGGACTTCCTCCTGTACCGTGAAGGGTACGGGCGTGGAAAGAAGTGTAAGTAAGGTATCTTTTTCGGAGATGTCCCGGGCCAATTGCCGAAAATCTCCGACGGCTTTAGGAGGCTGTGGATCAGATAAAACCGCTTCTGTAAAGTAAAATGACTGCTTGATTTTCAGCTTTCCAAAACTACTGACGCCGTACGCAGCGCCTGCCGACAACACGGCTATCCAAACCGCCAGCCAGGTCAAATTGAGCGAGCGGCGTTCGAGAAAAAGGTCGAACAAACCGAGAAAGGCCAATAATAGCAGTCCTGTGCTTACCAACGACAACTCCGGCAATACCCAATATGCTACGGGCAGGGCAGCTGCAATACCGGCCAACAAACTTTTCATTCGGGAAACGGAGGGCAGACCGCTGCTTTCTACCTCCATCAGCAAGCGATGCACCACTACAAACAGCAGCTGAAGCCATACGGCAATGTTCAGCACGTAAAGCAATCCGGCTTTTCCTGCGCTGAAAATGGGGTAAAACCCCAAGATGGTATCCGACCGGACGACCATCGTTTTTAAAACCGCCAACACGCTCAACACTGCAAGCGAGGCCGAAAAATAGACGACAACGGAACGAAAAACTGGGTTTTTATGCTGAATCAAGCGGGGAGGAAACCTGCGATACGCCATCAAAACAACGGCCAATGCCAACAGCGAAGCCGCTATGCCTGATACGCCATTCCACAACCACATTTCGGGCAGGTCTGCCATACTCGCTTATTTGAAGCGCTAATGTAAGGAGAGAGTTTGGGATTTTGGAGGTTTCGGGTTGGAACGGGGGTTGTTTCGGGTTCAAGGTTTCGGGTTTCATCCGCCGAAGCCTTGGCGAAGGCGGGTTCAATGTTGGAACGGCTGCTGGCTACTGGCCACAAGCTACAAGCTGCAAAGCGCGAGTTGCTGATGGGCGCGGGGTTTCGGGTTTCATCCGCCGTAGCCTTGGCGAAGGCGGGTTCGCGTTTCAGTTTTCCCTCTCGTTCGCGGGATTTCGCGTGTTTCGCGTTCAAGGTTTCGGGTTGGAGCTGTGTTGCCTCGCATTCGCGGATTTTCACATTATTCGCTAAAATTCGCGTTCTGTGTTTCGGGTTCGCGGGTAGAAACCGCCTACCGAGAAACAGCTCACACATTCATCAAACCGCACAACTCCTTCACCTCCCGCACCGTTTGGCGGGCCTGTTCACGGATGCGCGCCGACGAAGCCTTTACTTGCTCTTTTACCGCCTTTTTATCAGACAGGAGTTCGGCCCTGCGCGCTCTGGCAGGATTGCTGATGGCCACCAGTCCCTCCGCCACAGCTTCTTTCAGGTCAACGTATTTCAGCGTGCCGGAGCGATAGTTCTCCATAAGCGCTTCGTGGGCCTCCATGCGACCGGCTGCCCGAAGCAGGGCAAACAGATTTTCCACGCCGGCGCTCATCACGCCTTCCTGCGCCGGCCCGGTATCGGTCACGGCAGAGGCTATTTGCTTGCGAATGCGCGCCTCATCGGCAAAGAGGTCAATATTGTGCTTCTCGCCGAGGCTGGCACTCATTTTGCGTGTGGGTTCAGCCGTGGACATCACCTTGGGGATTTCCGCCCACAGCGGTTCCGGCAGCACGAAGTACTCCTTGCCCACCTGCGCATTGAAGCGCTGCGCAATGTTGCGCGACAATTCCAAATGCTGCTCCTGATCTTTGCCCACCGGCACATAATCGGCCCGGTAAATCAGAATATCGGCAGCCTGCAAAACGGGGTAATCCAACAAGCCCGCCGAGATGAAAGCATCTTCCGCGTTTTCCTGATTCTGTTTGCTCTTGTCCTTAAATTGCGTCATCCGGCTCAACTGCCCATACGAAGTGAAGCAGTTGAAAATCCAGCACAATTCAGCGTGTTCGGGAATGAGCGATTGGACGAAGAGGTTTTCCGGCTTGATACCGGCAGCTATCAGGTTGATAATCAAGTCCCAGGATTGCTCGCGCAACTTTTTGGGGTTGAAGGGCATCGTCATGGCGTGGTAGTCCACAACGCCGTAAATGCAGTCGTACTCCTGTTGCAGCCGCACCCAGTTGCTGATGGCCCCGAAATAGCGGCCAAAATGCAACACGCCGGTGGGCTGAATGGCAGAAAGTACCTGCTTGCGCTTGTTTTCCATGACTGAAGCTGCTTGGATTTTGATTTTCGGAGTTTAGGACAAAACTGCCGTTACCGAAATTTCAATATTGACGAATTTGGGCAAGTTGGCCACTTCCACCAACTCCCGTGCAGGAGCCGTGTCGTCGTTGAAATATTCGGCATACACGCCATTGATGCGGCCAAAGTTGTGCATGTCTTTCACAAACACGCTCACCTTCACCACATGCTCGAACGTCAGCCCGGCAGCCTCCAGAATGGCTTTGATGTTTTCCATCACCTGCCGCGTCTCCGACTCAATATCGCCCGTCACCAAGTCGCCCGTAGCCGGATTGAGGGCAATCTGACCCGAAGCGTACAAGGTGTTGTTGGCTATAATGGCCTGATTATAAGGCCCGATGGGCGCCGGAGCGTGATCGGTGCGAACAATGCGCTTCATCAGGCTTCGTCGGCAGTCTTGATCAGCATTTTACCGCGGTAAAACGTGTTGCCGTCGGTGTCCTGATAAGTGCGGTGGTACATGTGTACTTCGCCGGTTGATTTGCAGGTGGCCAATTGAGGCATTTCTGCTGCGTGGTGCGTTCTGCGCTTGTTGCGGCGCTGCTTGGAGATTCTACTCTTAGGATGTGCCATTGTATTGACTAATTGTTGTTGTTATCGTTGTTCAATTGTTTCAAAACATTCCAGACCGGATTCTCTGTATCTTCCGGCGCTTCCAATTCCGGCTCCTCCGGCCACTCTTCCTCGTCTGTCCTCAAAATATAGCGGTCAAAAGCCTCCCGGTTGCATTCTACCGTCGGGTCATTTTCGCAATCGTAGGTTTTTACCATCGGAATGGCCAGCACGACATACTCGTACACATACGGCGAAACATCAAACTTCTGCGTGTCGGGATGAATAAAAACGACATCATCGTCGTCCGATTCCTCTTCCGTGCTGAATTTCACCACAAAACTGCGTTGATCGGCTATCGGCAGCTTAATGGGCGCCAAACAGCGGTCGCATTCCGTGTTCACCGTACCTTCGATGTCCAAATCAAGGACGAACATGCTCGGTTGTTTGTCAAATCGAAGGTGTACCCGCACATCTCCGTCCGCTACCGGCGAAGCTTCAAAACACGAAAAGAACTCCCTGTCAATGTGGAAGTTATAATCATAGACTCCGTGGCGCAATCCCTTCACAGGGATCAAATATTGGATCAGCGCGTCCATCTTGCCTTCGTTTTAATACTGCCCTCCTACGAGAGCGGGTGCAAAGGTAAGGTATTGAAATTCAATTTTGCAAACTTTTTGTGTGCAAAAGTTTTGTCTCATCCTACAAAAAGAGCTTTATTTTGATAAAAATTGGGGCGCCCCCGCCTCAATCGGCTACCACGGGTTCAGTCAGGCAGGGTAGCCTCAGGGCGGCGGGCCGGGCTGTCCACTGCATGGCGGCCTCCAGTAGAGCTGTTAGCTTTATCGCGCTATTGCAGCCCTAAAGCTAACAGCTCTATTCCCGACAGCCGCCATTTCGTTTCCATCCCTGGCGCGGCGGGCCAACTCACTCGCATCCAAGCGATTGTAACACATTCACTAATTCTTCCGCCGCATTTGCATCTTCACCCTCTTGCCTATATACGATCTGCGCCCGACTGTAAAACGGCCTGCGCTCTTCCATTTTTTTAGCTATAAATGCCAACCACTGCTCATCGGTTTCTAAGCCGGCCAGCAGCGGGCGCTTGTGGGGCTTGCGTTGCAGACGGCGCAACACCAATTCAGCCGGCGGATCGAGCCATACCGTAACGCCCTGCGCATTCATCCAGTCCATATTGTCGAAAAAACAGGGGGTTCCGCCGCCGCAGGAAATGACGGCTCGCTCCCGGTTGGAGGTCTCGTGCAGGGTTTGCCTTTCCAATTCCCGAAAATATGTCTCGCCCTTTTCTTCAAAAATCCGGGCAACACTACCTTCCTCGCGCTCCTCTATGAGGGCGTCCAAATCGTAGAAATCGCAATCCAGCGCAGCCGCCAGCCGCTTGCCGCTGTACGATTTCCCGCTACCCATAAAACCGATGATGAAGACGCGCATGTCTGTGGAAGGCAGCTACGAGCCGCGAGCCATGAGCTTCGAGTACTCTACTGGAGGAAACTCGAAGCTCGAAGCTCATAGCTCGCGGCTTTTATGCATTACAGTTTGTGGCGAAAAAGAATCAATCCATCTCCAGATCAATCCCCGATTGCTCATGCCAGGGCAAGCCCCAGGCGCCGAGGCGGTCGAGGAAAGGATCAGGATTGAACTGCTCTACATTGAACACGCCTTTGCCGGTCCAATGCCCCTGCATCATCATGGCTGCGCCCAATGCTGCCGGTACGCCGGTGGTGTAAGACACGCCCTGCGTGCCTGTTTCCTGATACGCGGCCTGGTGGCTGCAGTTGTTCCAGATATAGTAGGTCTGCTCTTTGCCGCCTTTGATGCCTTTGATGCGGCAGCCGATGGAGGTTTGGCCGGTGTAGTTTTCCCCCAGTTCGCCGGGATCGGGCAGCACCGCTTTGAGGAACTCCAGTGGAATGATTTCCACACCTTTATACATCACGGGGTCAATGCGGGCCATGCCTATATTCTGAATCACACGCAGGTGGGTGAGGTATTCGTCGCCGAAGGTCATCCAGAAGCGGGCGCGGCGCAGGGTAGGGTAGTTCTTGGTGAGAGACTCCAGTTCCTCGTGGAAGATGAGGTACGATTTGCGCGGCCCGATGTCGGGATAATTGATCATTTTGGCAATTTCGTGCGGCTCGGTTTCCACCCATTGGCCATCCTGAAAATAGCGGCCTTTCTGCGTGATTTCGCGGATGTTGATCTCCGGGTTGAAGTTGGTGGCAAAAGCCTTGCCGTGACTGCCTGCGTTGGCGTCTATGATGTCCAACTCGTGCATTTCATCGAAGAAATGATGGGCGGCCCGCGCCGTAAACACGCCCGTTACGCCCGGATCGAAGCCGCAGCCCAGCACGGCCAGCAAACCCGCGTCGCGGAAGCGGTCGTGGTAAGCCCATTGCCAGCTATATTCAAACTTGGCTTCATCTTTAGGCTCATAATTGGCTGTGTCTAAGTAATGTACGCCCGTTTCGAGGCAGGCGTCCATGATGGTGAGGTCTTGGTAGGGCAGCGCGACATGCAGCACCATAGCTGGCTGAAAATCGCGGATGAGGGCCACCAATTCGGGCACATTGTCGGCATCCACGCGGGCGGTGTGGAAATTGGGGTGCCCTGTATCGCGGCGCACCGCCTCGGCAATGACCTCGCACTTGCTTTGGGTACGGCTGGCCAAAAGGATTTCGGAGAATATCTCCGGATGTTGGGCGCACTTGTAGGCGGCTACCCTGCCGACTCCGCCGGCGCCGATGATGAGTAATTTGGACATTATTTCTTATTGTATTATTTCGGATTTCGGATTCAATATTCCGCATTCCGCGCTTGCACCGCCTACCGCCTACTGCTTACCGCCAACCGCTACTCCGGCCGCATCTGCGGAAAAAACAGCACTTCCTGAATGGTACTCTGGTTGGTCATCAGCATGGCGAGGCGGTCTATACCGATGCCGATGCCCGCCGTGGGCGGCATACCGAATTCGAGGGCGCGCAGAAAATCGTGGTCAATGAACATAGCCTCTTCATCGCCGCGATCCTTGAGCACTACCTGCTCCTCGAAGCGCTCGCGCTGATCTATCGGGTCGTTCAATTCTGAGTAAGCATTGGCCACCTCCTTGCCGTTGATCATCAGCTCGAAGCGTTCTACCAAGCCAGGCTTGGAACGGTGGCGCTTGGTGAGCGGACTCATCTCCACCGGGTAGTCGGTGATGAAAGTAGGCTGCGTGTAGAGCTTTTCGCATTTTTCGCTGAAAATTTCGTCCACCATTTTACCCACGCCCATCGTGTTGTCCACTTCAATGTGCAGTTGGCGGCACACGTCGCGCATGGCGGCTTCATCCATGCCGTACAGATCGAAGCCCGTGTGTTCTTTGATGGCGTCGAGGATGCCGATGCGTTGGAAGGGCGCTTTGAAACTGAGCACTTTATCGCCCACCTGCACATCGGTGGCGCCGTGCAGATCAAGCGCTACTTTTTCCAACAGTTGCTCGGTGGTTTCCATCATCCAGTTGTAGTCTTTGTAAGCCACATAAAATTCGAGGATGGTAAACTCCGGGTTGTGGGTGCGGTCCATGCCTTCGTTGCGGAAGTTGCGGCTGAATTCATACACCCAATCAAAACCGCCGACCACCAAACGCTTGAGATACAGTTCGTTGGCAATGCGCAGGTACATCGGTATATCAAGCGCATTGTGGTGGGTGATGAAGGGCCGGGCCGTAGCGCCGCCGGGAATATTTTGGAGTACGGGCGTGTCCACTTCGAGGGCGCCCCGGTTGTTGAGGAACTCGCGGATGCTGTTCACCATTTTGGTGCGCTGGATGAAAGTTTCCCGGATGCCTGCATTCACCACCAGGTCCACATAGCGCATGCGGTGCCGCAGTTCGGGATCAACGAAAGCGTCATACACATTGCCCTCGGCATCGGTTTTGACGATGGGCAGAGGACGCAGCGATTTGCAAAGCAGGGTAAACGATTTGGCGTGTACGGTGATTTCGCCGGTGCGGGTACGGAACACAAAGCCCTCTATACCAACAAAATCGCCGATGTCCAAGAGTTTTTTGAACAGTTCGTCGAACAGGCGTTTGTCTTCGCCGGGGCAGATGTCGTCGCGGCGCACATAAAACTGGATTCTGCCGGTAGAGTCCTGAAGCTCGGCAAAACAAGCCTTGCCCATATCGCGCACCATCATGATGCGGCCGGCAAGGCGGAGGTTTTCAAAGCCCTCGGCGCCGTCTTCGTAGCGGGCCTTGATGTCGGCGGCAAAAGCGTTGACTTCAAATTGCGGCGCGGGATACGGGTCTATGCCGAGATCGCGGATGGCCTGCAGGTTTTGTCTTCTTACGATTTCCTGTTCTGACAATTGCATTGGATAATTCTATTTTTGGAGGCGCAAAAGTAAGAGTTTCTGCAATAACTTATTGCCTAAAAATGCAACAAGCGCGTAGAGTATTCCAAAGGCTGCACTGTCTGCCGGGTTCGGGAGTCGGAGGGTATGAATTGCCAGGGCGTGGGCTGCTTGGACCAGTCAAAGGCTGTTTTTTCCAAATATCGCTTTCTATACTCTAATGGCGTGCAAGAGCGATATTTTTTAAAAAGCCGGTTGAAGTTGGCTAAGTTATTGAACCCCGATTTGGCCGAAATCTGAGCCACCGTATCGTCTGTATCTAAGAGGAGTTTGCAGGCATGGCCAATGCGGAGGTCCACCAAAAACTGTGTGAAACTGCGGAAAGCGTATTTTTGAAAAAAATGGCTGAAAGCGGACTCGCTCATGTGAACTTGTGCGGCCACATCGCCGATTTTGAAATCAGGATTGGTGAAGTGTTTCAGAATGCAGGCATAAGCCACCTGAATGCGGCTGTTCTCAGAGCGCTGCCCGCCGGGGAGGAAACCCTCGCTGGCCAAAAAAGTGGTATCACCCGACTCGGAGAGCAGATCGAGCAATTGAAAAAAGTCTATGATATTGGAAAAGCCCCGGTCTTCGGTGAGGCCCAATATGAGCGGCATGGCTTCCTCAAAGGTTTTGCCATGAAATTTGATGCCTTTGGAGGCCTCCTTCAGCAGGTTCCTTATTTTTATAAATCGCTCTTTTTGAAACATTTGCCCGCTGAAAAGGTCTATCGCGAACTGTATGGTCACTACCCGGTAAGGCTGCCCGCTGTCCTGCAAATGCTGATCGCCCTCCCATTTGTGGTAGAGGTACGGCCCCAACAGCACCAAGTCGCAATCGGTGTAGCGCTCGGTGGAATCTCCTACAATGCGCGTCCCCGACATCCCGACAATGAGATTCAATTCGTACTCCGGGTGGTTGTGGATGGGATAGTCGAATCCGTTGCTGATCGAGTCGAGTACAACGAAAACGTCTTGCGGTTTGAGCGGCGTGATTTCTTTATAAATGTTCATTCACAAAAGTACTATTTATTTGCAATATTATACCATAATCGCTTCTCTCGGCGGCTTATCTTTGCCTATACCAATAAAACCGGCGACACCATGAAAAGAGGCATACCTGCAATCCGTTTGATGAGTCTGATCTGCAATCGGTTGATTTTCTTGTTGTTAATCATCTTTTTTGGCAGCTTTTCGACAGCTACGGCGCAGTCGTTCAAAGTATCCGGCATGGTCGTTTCTCAGGAAGACAAGCAAGCTCTGATCGGCGCCACCATAGTAGAAAAAGGCACCAACAACGGAACCATCACCGATGTGGACGGGAGCTTTGCCCTCACCCTCGCTTCGGGGCAGGCAACGCTGTTGGTCAGTTATGTGGGGTTTGAAACCCAGACCATTGCCGTACAAAACCGCCCATTCATAGAAGTAGCGCTGGGGCCGGAATACAAGCTCATGCAGGAGGTGGTGGTGACGGGCTACAAACGCGAGATACGCAGCGACGTAACCTCGGCCATTGCATCGGTCAAATCCAGAGACATCGGCAAATTGGTCGTCACCGGCATAGATCAGGCATTGCAGGGGCAAGCCCCCGGCGTAGTTGTCACACAGGTGACCGGCTCGCCCGGCGACGACATATCGGTGCGCATACGCGGCGTGGGTACATTGGGCAACAACAACCCGCTGTATGTGATAGACGGTATACCTACTACCAGCGGCCTCAACATGTTTTCCATCACAGACATCGAATCGGTGGAAGTGCTGAAAGACGCGGCTGCTGCAGCCATTTACGGCGCGCGGGCTGCCAACGGCGTGGTGCTGATAACGACCAAACGCGGGAAATCGGGGGCGCCGGTGTTCAATTTTGAAGCATACAGCGGCGTGCAGGAGCCGGTTCGTTTGCCCCAATTGCTCAACGCCGATGAATACCTGATGCTCCGCAATGAGGCCATTGCCAATGCCAACCTGCTGCGAAACCCTGCCAACCAACTGCCCTCTTACGACCCCTCCATACTCGATACGCTGCCCGACAACAACTGGCTCGACATGCTTTTCAACCCTGCCCCCGTGCAGCGTTATGCGCTTTCGGCCAAAGGCGGCAGCGAGGCCGGCAATTACTACATCTCCGGCGAGTATTTTTCTCAGGACGGCATTTTCAAAGGTCAGGGCTTCGACAAATACCAGGTGCGTTTCAATGGCGAAATCGGCAAACGCTTGTTCCGCGTGGGCAATCAGTTGGCATTTTCTCATACCGACCGCAAGGTCATCAACGGCTCCGGCGACGGATTCGGCCCCGGCAACGAACTGAGCGGCATCCGGTACGCGCTCATCGCATCGCCTGTGTTTCCGGCGCGTTACCCAGACGGCAGCTACATCAACGTCACTTCTGATCTGGGCGACCCCGTGCTTTTTGGAGACGGCAACGCCAATCCGCTGGCATTCATCGAAAACACCGACTGGACCATCAAGCGCTATCGCGTTTTCGGCAGCGTGTTTGCCGAGTTGAACCCGCTGGACGGGCTGAGACTGCGCAGTACCATCGGCGGCGATTTCCTGTTTGAGCGCGAAAAACTGTTCAAAAAACGGTTGTCGCCGGCAGTTTACGACCCCACTTCGCTCAACGAGGGCAGGGTGTTCAATCAGACCTTGGTGTGGAACAATACCATTGACTTCAACCGCACGTTCGGGGGGCATCGCATTGCCGTGCTGGCCGGTATGGAGGCCATCCAAAATCATACGGATTACCTCGGCGCATCGGCCAACAACTTCCGGCGCACCGACCCGCTGTTCCGATACATCAGCGCCAGCATTCCGGCGGAACTCAACAACATCGGCGCATCGGGCATTGCCACCGAGTGGGCACTCTTGTCGTGGTTCGGTCAGGTGGGATATTCCTACAAAAGCCGCTATGTACTGAGCGCCGCCGTTCGCCGCGACGGCTCTTCCCGCTTCGGCAAAAACAACCGCTGGGGCACCTTCCCTTCTTTCTCGGCTGCCTGGAACATATCCAACGAGCCGTTTTTTCAAAATGTCCGGTTCATTTCCAGCCTGAAAATACGCGGAAGTTGGGGGCAGTTGGGCAATCAGGAAATAGGCATTTATCCTTACAGTTCCCTCGTCAATATCGGAGAGTTTGTTTACACCTTCGGCGGCAGTGCGGCCACCGGCGCCACCGTGGTGGAAACCGGCAACAGCAACATCAGGTGGGAAACGAGCACACAGCAAAACATTGGTTTAGACCTCAGTCTGAAACAAGACCGGCTCAGCCTCACCCTTGATGCTTTCCGCAAACGCACCGATGATATTCTCGTGCGCGTGCCCGTTCCGCAGGCCGGCGGCGCTACCCGGCCACCTTTCGTCAATGCAGCCTCGGTAGAAAACAAAGGTTTGGAGGCCGCTCTCATTTATCGCAATAAAATAGGCGGATGGAACTACAACATCGGCGCCAACATTACCACCGTGCGCAATCAGGTGCTCTCCATCGCCGACAGCGAGCCGATACTGGGCGGCTTCGGCCTGTCCGACGGCCCCATCACCCGCACAGAGCCGGGCCATCCCATCGGTTCGTTTTTCCTGTGGCAAATGACCGGGCTGTTTCAGTCGCAGGAGGAAATTGCCGCCGCTCCTTTTCAGACGCAATTCACCCGGCCGGGCGATGTGCGCTTTGCCGACATCAACGGCGACAACAAGATTGACGACAAAGACCGCCTCCATGTGGGCAATCCTTTTCCTGATTTTACCTACGGCGTTTCGCTGGGCATCAGCAACAAGATATTCGATTTTTCAGCCCTCGTTCAAGGGGTGCAGGGCAATGATGTTTATTTCCTTTATGGCAATTTTGCTTATGAAACTCAACTGCGCGGCTTCAATTCCTACCAGGACCTGCTCCGGCGTTGGACGCCCGACAACCCCAATACCGACATACCCAAAGTGAGTGTGGACGACCGCAACGGCAACCGCCGGGTTTCTACCCGTTTCCTGCTCGACGGCTCGTACATGCGCGTCAGAAACGTGACGATGGGCTGTAATCTCAAGGATGTGCTCCAATGGAAAGGCATCGGCAGCCTGCGCCTGTATGTGACGGTGCAAAATGCCCTCACTTTCACCAAGTATCCCGGCCTCGATCCTGAAATTCAGGCCAATGCCAACGACACGCGCGGTTTGGGGCTTTCTTCCGACCTCAGCGTGGGCATTGACTGGGGTACGGTGCCCGCGCCCCGATCATGGATTGCCGGCATTCAGGTGGAATTTTGATTAAAATCCTGAAAATGAATCAGATGAAAAACTTCGTGAACCTTCTTTTTACTCCCGCAAGCACCCTTCTGACCGGGCTGCTCGCATCGTTGCTGCTGCTCAATGCCTGCAACGGGATTTTGGACAAAGAGCCGATTGCCACTTTGGACGCAGGTTCCTTTTTTCAATCGGAGGCCGATGCCGTGCAGGCGCTCAATGCCGCCTATCGCCCGCTGCTGTTCAACAACGCCAACGGCAATTTTTACTGGGCTTTCGCCGTCATCACTGCCGATGAAGCCATCACCGGCGGCGACGGTTCGCGCCCCGGATTGGTAGAACTCGACGCTTTTACCTACACTCCGCGAACGGAGGAGTTCAACACTTTCTGGAGGTTGCAATATCAGGGCATCACGCAGTGTAATCTAGTATTAGACAACATTGACAAAATAGACATGGCGCAGGCTCGGCGCGGCCAGATTCGGGGCGAGGCGCTGTTTTTGCGCTCCTACTACTATTTTCTGTTGGCGCAGGTATTCGGAGATGTGCCTTTGTTTACCAAAGTGACGCCGCCCGACCAACTCAAAGTGCCGCGCACGCCTAAAGCGCAGGTGTATGCCCAAATACAGCGCGACTGTGAGGAGGCCGCCGCTTTGCTTCCTGCCGTGCAGCCGCCCGCTTCGACAGGCAGAGCCACCCGAGGCGCCGCGTATGCGCTGGCCGCCAAGTCGTATTTGTACGAAAGCAAATGGGACAAAGTGCTCGAAAATGTGGCCAAAGTGAAAGACCTGGGCGTGTATGATCTGATGGCCGACTATCGCCACAATTTTGAAATCAACACGCAAAACAACGCGGAGTCGGTGTGGGAAATACAGCACACCGGGATAGGGCTGGGCTTGGGCAATTTCCTCAACCAGTGGTGGATGTCGCGCAAACTCCTCGGCTACGGCTTTGCTGAAGTGACGCCGGCTTTCGCCAACGGCTTTGAAACCGGCGACCCCCGTCGCAGATTCACCGTAGCCGCCAACAATGATCCTTATTTTGGGGCCACTTACAAAAACTCGTTTTCCTCCACTTTCTTCAGCCCGCGCAAATATCTTCAGGACACCGCCTCCGTAGCGCAGGCCCCCGATGGAGACATCAATTACACGGCCATCCGTTTTGCAGAAGTGCTGCTATGGGAAGCCGAAGCGCTGAACGAATTGGGGCGAACTGCCGACGCGCAGGCCCCGCTGGAACGCGTGCGCGCCCGTGCCCGCGCTCAGGCAACCACCCCTGCTACTGCCTTGCCCGCTGTGACAACGGCCAATCAGGAAGAAATGCGGCAGGCCATTCGCCGCGAGCGGAAGGCCGAGCTGGGCTTCGAGTTGCACCGCTTTTTCGATCTGGTGCGATGGGGCATTGCCAAAGATGTGTTGCCCGGTTTCCAGGCAGGCAAACACGAGGTATTCCCCATCCCGCAAACAGAGATGGATTTGAATGCTCAGTTGGTGCAAAATGCGGGATACTAAATTGATTTACAGCGATATATCGTCTTATGAAAAGATTTTATAACCATATCGTAATATGCTTTCTTGGCTGCATACAGGTCGCATTCGGGCAGGCAGGCCAGCTCGCCGTTCCCCGCGTGGACATGATGCCCAACCAACCCACTCCCTACAATGTGCGCGACTGGAAACAGGTGGCCATGCGCTACGATTCCTTTGTGTATGATGTGCAAAAAACCGGGCAATACCTGCCTTTGACCTTCATCAATCCCGCCGGCGTCAACTATCCGCAACGACCGTCTTTCAGAATGCACACTTATGTGGGTACCAACTCGCCTTTCGGAAACGAGGCCATCAATGTACTGCCCTCTTTGGTGGGTGCAAGTTTGGTCGGGATTGACAAAAGCAATCAATTCGGCAGAAACTGGGTGCTGATGGCGCAAGATTTTTTTAATAAAAACAACGGCGAGAACCTCTATCTCAACGCGCCCTCCACCACCAGCGGCCAAGACTGGTGGTACGATATGATGCCCAATGTGTATTTTTATCAACTGTACGACCTCTATCCCGATATGGGGGGCGAGGCCGGATTTCAGTTTACCAATATTGCCGACCGTTTTGCGCAGGCCGTGCGGGCTATGGGCGGAAACGACGCGCCCTGGCAACCCGCCTACATGAACTACCGCGCCTGGAGGTTCGCCACCATGCAGCCCAATGCCACCGGCGTACCGGAACCTGAAGCTGCCGGGGCTTTTGCCTGGGTGCTGTACCATGCCTGGAAAGAAACGGGCAATGCAGAGTACCTCAAAGCAGCGGAGTGGTCGCTGGAGTTTTTGAACGAATGGGCTTTCAATCCATCCTACGAATTGCAATTGCCCTACGGTACGCTCATTGCCGCGAAAATGAACGCCGAATTGGGTACCGGCTACAACGTGGGGAAAATGCTCAACTGGTCATTCGACCGGGGCAACCTGCGCGGCTGGGGCACCATCACGGGGACATGGGGCGGCTTCAATGTATCGGGATTGGTGGGCGAAGCCAATAATGCAGGCAACGATTACGCCTTCCAACTCAACGGCGTGCAGCAGGCGGCGGCACTCGCTCCGATGGTGCGCTACGACAAGCGCTATGCCCGAGCCGTTGGCAAATGGATGCTCAATCTCAGCAATGCCACCCGCTTGTTTTACCCCGGTTTCCTGCCCGCCAACTTGCAGGATGCCTCGGCATGGTCGGCCATTCATGACCCCGATCAGGTGATAGGTTACGAAGCGTTGCGGCAGGTGTGGCAGGGCAATTCCCCGTACTCTACCGGCGATGCGGTGAACGGAGGCTGGGCCGCCACCAATCTGGCTTTGTACGGTTCTTCTTCCATCGGTTATCTGGGGGCGATTGTTGAAAAAACCAACGTGGACAGAATCCTGAAAATAGACGTACTGAAAACCGATTTTTTCCGCGAGGAGGCCTATCCTACCTTTTTATTTTACAACTCTTACAGCACCGCCCGGTCTGTGCAATGGGCAGTGGGCGATGCCGCATCGGATATCTACGATGCCCTTTCCGGGAATTTTATTTTGCAAAATGTGAGCGGCGTCGTCAACCTCAACATTCCGGCCAACGAAGCCGTATTAGTCAGTATATGCCCGGCCGGCGGCGTCATTACTTACGATAAAAACAAAATGCTGGTCAACGGCGTGGTGGTGGACTATCGCCAAAACGCCCAGCCATACACCGCTGCTCCGCGCATCAAATCCCTCGCCTCAACGGCCAATCCGCTGCAAATCGGAGCCGGCGCCACCCTGTACTGCACGGTGGAGGATGCCGACTCTGAACAATTCAGTTACCAATGGACGACCAATGCCGGCGCCATAACGGGCACCGAGGGCGAGGTGAGTTTCACCGCGCCGACTCAGGCGGGCGAGGTGCGCATCGAAGTCATTGTGGCCGATCCGCAAGGCAATGCAGATACCGCTGTGCTCTTGTTGGAAATCGTACCCGAAATCAATCTGCCGCCGGTCATTGCCGGTATTCAAAAAAGCGCGCCTTATGCCGCTCCGGGCGAAACCCTGCAACTGAGCTGTCAGGCCGCCGACCCCAACAACGACGCCATTACTTACGCCTGGACGGCCTCCGGCGGGAGCTTCAGCGGATCGGGCAGCAGCCTGAACTGGACCGCGCCCGCCGCTCAGGGCATTTATCAAATATCGGTGACGGCTTCCGATCCTGCCGGTCTGAGCGCATCGGCAAGCACGCAGATGCTCGTAAAAATTTTCAATCCGACGCCGGGCAACCTCATCGCTCACTATCCCTTCACCGGCAATGCCCAGGATGTGAGCGGCAATCAGTTGCACGGGCAGGCGATGGGCGCGGTACTCACCCAAGACATGTTCGGCACGGCCCAAAGAGCCTACTATTTCAACGGCGGTTCGCAGCATATTTCGGTGGCCAACAGTCCTTTGCTCAATTTTCAAAACGGCATCACGGTGAGTTGCTGGTTCAATCCCGGCGCATTGCCCGACAGGGAATCCTTCCTGCTCTCGCACGGCAGTTGGCAAAACCGCTGGAAGCTCTCCATCACCCCCAGCCGGCTGCTCCGCTGGACCATCAACTCGGTGAGCGGCATTGCCGACTTGGACGCCCTCATACCGCTCAAAACCGACACCTTTTACCATCTGGCCGCCACCTACGACGGCAGCACGATGGCGCTGTACCTCGGCGGAGAACTGCACAGTTTCAAAGCCCTCAGCGGATTGATGCGCACTGCCGCCCTGCCCTTCCTGATGGGGCAAATGCTGCCGGGCGATGCCAATTACAACTTCCGGGGCGTGATAGACGAGGTGAAAATTTTCAACTACGCGCTCGTCCCGGAATCCGTCAACATGCTGTACCAACAGGAAGTGACCTCCGCGACGGACGGCAGGGCGCAACAAGCGGGCCGACTGATGGTATTTCCCAATCCGGCTGCCGACCACATTCAGGCTGTATTGCCCGATCATGGGGGCCTTGTTCAGCATGTTTTGTGCTATGACATCGCTGGTCGTATTGTGTTGGAACAAAGGGATTTAGGCGGAAGCCAGATGGTCTTGGATATCAGTGCTCTGCCGCCGGGAGCATACACCATTCACGCCCTGAGCGAGCGCCGCCGCTACACCGCCCGCTTTGTCAAAATGTAACCATTTATTCACTAACAATAAAATCGGAAATAACAATGAGGCAGTATCTATTACTCATGTTTGTATGGCTTCTTGGCTTAGCCGGGACTGCCTACGGGCAAACGCCTGCCGCGCATTACGCCTTTACGGGCCATGCCAAAGACGGTTCGGGTTTTGCCAACCATGCTGCTGTCAACGGAGCGAATCTCACGCAGGACCGCTTCGGGATAGCCAACCACGCCTTCTTTTTTGACGGCGAACAGAGCGGGCTGACGGCGCCCAATGCCGCACATCTCAATTCGGCCAACGCTACGATCAGCTTCTGGATCAACCCGGCATCGTTTCCGGCGCAGGGCGAAGCCTACCTGCTCTCCTTCGGCGGCTGGCAACAGCGCTGGAAAATTTCATTGCCCGGCCACGGCAAACCCGTTTTTACCACCCACTCCAACGGTGCTTGTTGCAGCGACATGGACTCCAACTCGCCGCTGCCTGCCAACGTGTGGACGCATGTGACGATGGTTCACAACGGCACGCAGAACATCATCTATTTCAATGGTGTAGAGGTGAATCAGAAAAGCGTGAACGGCGCCCTCGATCCCACCACGCACCCCTTGGGCATCGGTTATGATCCGATAGACAATGCCAATTATTTTCATGGCGCGTTGGACGAGGTGATGCTCTTCGATCAGGCTTTGAGCGCTGCCGAAATTGCCGCCTTGTACAACCAGCAAAACACGCCTCCTACGACGGACGACAGCACAGTGGCCTCGTACGCCTTCAAAGGAAACGGCGCCGACGGCACGCCTTTCGGCAACCACCTCGACCTGAGTACCGCTGCCCTGAGCACCGACCGGTTCGGGTTCGGAAAAAGCGCACTGCTGTGCAACGGCCAATCCTCGGAGGCCAAAGCTCCCAACAGCAACCAACTCAACTCGCCGTACGCAACGGTCAGTTTTTGGGTGAAAGTGAACAACCTGCCCGGCAACGGAGAAGCCTTCCTGCTCTCCTTCGGCGGCTGGCAGGAACGCTGGAAAATCTCGCTGCCGCCCCACGGTAAACCCGTGTGGACCACCAATCACTCCAACGGCATCTCCGATATGGACAGCGGCGACGGCAACGCCCTGCAACCCGGCGTATGGACGCATGTAACGATGGTACACGATGGAGCCAAAGACAAGATTTTTATCAACGGCGCTCAGGCTGCTGAAAAAAATGTGGCAGGCACGCTCAACAGCACCACCCATATTCTGGGCCTCGGCTACAATCCGATAGACGGCGGCAACTGGTTTGACGGCTCGCTTGACGACATACAACTCTACAATTACGCCCTCTCCGACGCAGAAATCGCTGCCCTGTATGCCGCTCAGGCTGCTTTCCCCGGCACGCCTTCCAACCTCGTAGCGCACTACAGCCTCAACGGAGACGGCAACGACGATACTCCATTGAGCAACCATGCTGCCTTGGAAAACGGCGCTGCTGCTGTGGCCAATCGCCACGACTGGGCCTCCAATGCCCTGGAAGGCGCGGCTCTGGCCGACAACTCACCCGCTTTGCAGTCCGATCATACCACCATCAGTTTTTGGGTCAGGCCCAACAGCTACCCTGGCAGCGGCGAGGTGTATCTGATGTCGAACGGCGGCTGGCAGGAGCGCTGGAAAATCTCCATGCCTTCGCACGGCAAGCCCGTATTCACTACCCACTCCGGCGGCGCCTGCTGTGCCGATATGGATTCGGGGGGCAACAACTCCCTGCCCATCGGCGAATGGACGCATGTCGTCATGGTGCATGACGGCGAAAAAGACAAAATTTTCTTCAACGGCGTGCTGATGAACGAGCGCAATTCGCCCGGCGCTTTGGACAAAACCAAACATCCGCTGGGCATCGGCTTCGATCCCATTGACGGGGGCAGCTACTTCGACGGCGCGTTCGATGATGTGCAGATTTACAACACAGCCCTGAGCAATGCCGAAATTGCGGCCCTGTACGACGCTCAAAATCAAGCACCTACGGTGGGCGGTAATTTGGTGGCGCATTACGCCTTCAGCGGCAACAGCCGCGATGAAACCGCGTACAGCAACCACGCCTCCGCCTCCGTGCCCGGCAAAGACCGTTTCGGCAAGGCCAACAAAGCCGCCGCTTTTGACGGTGAATTTACGGAAGTGAAGGCCGACAATTCGCCACAACTCAACTCGCCGCAAACCACCGTAGCTTTTTGGGTCAGGCCCAACAGTCTGCCCGGCAACGGAGAAGCCTTCCTGCTCTCTTTCGGCGGCTGGCAGGAACGCTGGAAAATTTCGCTGCCGCCCCACGGCAAACCCGTATGGACCACCAATCACACCAACGGCATCTCCGACATGGACAGCGGCGACGGCAACGCTTTGGAAGTGGGCGAATGGACGCATGTAGCAATGGTACATGACGGCCTCAAAAATCTCATCTACATGGATGGCGCTTTGGTGGCTCAGAAAGATGTAGTCGGCAACCTGAACAACACCACCCGTTCCTTCGGCATGGGCTACAACCCCATTGACGGCGGCAACTGGTTTGACGGCTTATTGGACGAAGTGCAGGTTTACAACACGGCCCTCTCGGCAGCAGAAATAGCCGCACTTTACACCGCTCAATCACAGGATGGCGGTTCCGGCGACGATGAGGCGCCCTGCTCTCCGCTCAACCTCACGGCAGGCGTCAGTTTCAATAATGTCAGTTTAGACTGGCTGCCCGCTACCGACAACGTGGGCGTAGTGGCCTACAATGTTTATATAGACGGCGTTACGGCGATCTCTACCGCACAAACCACCGCGTACTTCCCGGGGCTGACTCCTCTCAGGCAGTTTGAGTTCGGCGTGACCGCCATAGATGAGGCCGGCAACGAGTCATTACCTACCACTTTGCGCGTCACCACCGGCCCCGATGAAAGCCCCGATGTGACGCCGCCCACCATGCCCGGCAATCTCGCCGGCTCGCCGAGCTTCAATGCTGTGCTGCTGAGTTGGACGGCTTCCACCGATGACAGGCAGGTGGCCGGGTACTACGTTTGGGTGGACGGCGATCTCTTTGCCACTGTTTCTGCTGCCACACTTTCCGTATTAGTGGGTGGTCTGGAGCCGCTTACGCTGTATTCGTTTGAAGTGGCGGCATTCGACATGGCCGGCAATGTTTCCGAAATTGCCGAAATCACGCTCAGCACCACCGCCCCGCTCGATACCGGCGAACCCGGTTTGGTGGCCCATTATCCCTTCGACGGCAATGCCAACGATGCCACGCCTTACCAGAATCACGGCGTTATTGGGGGCAACCCCACTTTTGAGACGCCCAACCACGCTCATGGCGGCGCTTTCAACATTCGTTTTGACGGCGTGCAGGATTCCGTGCTGGCGCCCAATGCCGTGCAGTTGATTTCTGATTTCACCACCGTTTCGTTCTGGATTCGGGTGGATGATCGCAACTTGGCCGATGCAGAGGCGTATGTGCTTGACTTCGGCCACTGGAATCAGCGCTGGAAAATTTCGCTGCCGCAA
Organism: Saprospiraceae bacterium UBA2329; assembly: GCA_002344975.1. Classification (GTDB taxonomy): domain Bacteria; phylum Bacteroidota; class Bacteroidia; order Chitinophagales; family Saprospiraceae; genus UBA2329. Next base: position 40,272 of record DDUV01000102.1, read on the forward strand.
CACCTCAAAATTGTGTGGACAACCAACAGCAACAATGCGCAATTCACCAACTTCATCTCCGACATGGACAGCGGCGACGGCAACGAAATGGTGCTCGGCTTTTGGTGGTACGTCACGATGGTACACGACGGACAGTTTGACATCATCTACGTCAATGGTCAGGAAGTGAACCGCAAACCGGTCATCGGCAAGCTCAACAGCACCGGCAGGCCCTTGTGTTTCGGCAACAACCCGATTGAAGGCGGCCAGTATTTCATCGGCGCTTTGGACAATGTGAAAATTTACAACAAAGCGCTCACCGCATCCGAAATATCGGCCCTGTTTGCCACCGGTACCAGCAGCGCCAAAGAACCCGATTTTGCAGCAGCTTATATTGAATCGGCATTTCCCAATCCCGCAACTGAAACGCTGACGGTGCGCCACAGCCTGCCTTCCGGCCAAGACCTCCTGCTCAGAGTTTTTGATCTGACGGGCCGCCAGTTGGATGCCGTTCAGATAGGGCGCGCAGAGGTGGCTTCGGGCCAATTCCAACTCGATGTTCGGAAGTACCCGGCCGGCTCTTATTCGCTCAATTTTATTTTGGGAGGTAAAAACATCGGCTCGTTGAAATTCAATAAGCAATAACCGATGTCCCTGATCTGCAGGCGCCCCATTCCTAAGGGACGCTTGCAGATCAGGACCTCTTTTTATTTAACAGCCAATCAGTCAGTCTCTCAGGTCATGGTCGAACGTTTTCCTCAAAATCCTATTTTGACAAAAGCAGACATACGGCCCAGCCATCCCGACTGGGTGGTGGAATGTGTGCTCAATCCGGGGGTTTTTCGCTTCGATGGTAAAATCTGGCTCTTGTTGCGCATCGCTGAGCGCCCTGTTCAGCGGGCCGGCATGGTCTCATTTCCGGTGATGAACGGCGACGGTAAATTCCATATCATGGAGTTTTCGCTCAAAGACTCCCTGCTCGATTTGTCGGACTCCCGAATGGTGGGCTACAACGGCGCCACCTACCTCTCCACCATGTCGCATCTGCGTTTGGTGTGCAGCGAGGACGGCGTGCATTTTCGGGAACCGGAAGACTTGCCTGCACAAATTTTTGGGCAGGGAGCGCTCGAAACCCTCGGCATAGAAGACTGCCGGGTGAGTTTTATAGACGGCGCCTACCACCTGACTTATACGCAGGTGTCGGAAAACGGGGTGGGGGTAGGATTGATGCGCACCCAAGACTGGCGGAATTTCAGCCGGGACGGCATGATTTTGCCGCCGCACAACAAAGACTGCGCCCTGTTTGAAGAAAAAATAGGCGGGCGATATTATTGCCTGCACAGGCCCTCCGGCCTCGGTCCCGGCGGCAATTTCATCTGGATGGCCGCTTCGCCCGATCTCCAGCACTGGGGGCGGCATCAGTGCATCCTCAATACCCGCGAAAAGTGGTGGGACAGCGTTCGCGTGGGCGCCGGGGCATCGCCGATCAAAACTTCGGAAGGCTGGTTGGAGATTTATCATGGCGCCGATCATCGGCACCGGTATTGTCTCGGCGCGGTGCTGCTCGATCTGCACGATCCATCCAAAGTACTGGCCCGCTCCAAAGACCCGCTGCTGGAACCGGTTTATGACTACGAGCAAAGCGGCTTTTTCGGCAATGTGGTTTTCACCAACGGCCATATTGTGGACGGCGACGCCATTACGATTTATTACGGCGCTTCGGATGAGGTGATCTGCGGCGCGACGCTCTCGGTAGAAGGGGTGTTGGCGGCGCTGCTGAGGGGGGATTAGTCCACCACCTTTCCGCTTTCGAGGTCAAAAAAGTGCATTTTATCCAGGCGGGAACCGGCATTACAGCTGTCAGCCTTGGGCTGTACATCGCCCAAAAACGTCACGCCTTTTTCCTCACAGGGGGAACAGCCTGCCACTCGGGGTAGGCTGTTCCCCCTGCCCCAAAAACACGCTACGTTTTTCGGCACTTGCAATCGGCAGTTTCGGCCGTATGAATGCGTTCAGGCTGTAGCCCAAAAACACGGCAAACCCAAGAGCAACGCGGGGACCGGCATTACAGATTTTAGGAGATGGACGACAGAAAAACCGGAAAGAACCGCGCCACGGCGCGGCGTGATTTTTGGTTCTTTTCATCCAGGAAAAGAACAACACTACGGCGCATCACGGCATTGAATACAACTATCAGCCTTGGGCTGAACATCGTCCGAAAACCGTCACGGCCTTTTCCCCACAGGGGGAACAGCCTGCGCCTGCCACTCGGCTTAGTGAAGGGGTGACTCAGCCTGTTTCAACGGGGTAGTCACCCCTTCGCTATGCTGGAAACATCCCCGCCGAAAAAAAACAAAAAAAATTCCCCGCCAAAACTTGCCGGTTTCAAAAATTCCGTTTTCCTTTGCCTTCGTAATAATAACCCACAACCCTTGAATTGTATGAAGAATTTAATTTTGCCCCCCCCCCGGAAATGTTGGTATAAGTTTTGATTTGACCGTCAAAAAGCGCCGACCAAGCCCCGGAATCCCAAAATGGCTGCCGATGCTCTCCGCAGTTTTGCTGCTGCTCGCCTGTTGTTTGCCCCGCACTGCCCATGCGCAGGGTGCCTGCGGCGAATGGGCTCAGACAGCCATTGGTGCGCCATTGTCCAGCTCGGCTCAATTCGACGCCTGCGCGCCGGGAACCATCACCATTACTTCTGCCGGTGCGGGCAGCAGCAGCGCCGACAAGCAATATATGGTGCAGCGCGAACTTTGCGGCAATGGAGAAATCGTAGTAAAAATAGAAAGCATCAGCAATGGGCGCGCCGGCTTGGAAATACGCGCCGACAATGCACCGGGGGCCGTCAAGGCCGGCCTGAAAACGCCTTTGAGCAGTACGCTTACGCGCTACCTCCGCAATGCTCCCGGTACGGCGCAATCTGCAAGCTCCATTAATGCTATCGGCCACCGCTGGCTGAGATTGGTGCGCAACGGGAGCAACATCCAGTTGTTTTGGTCTCCGAATGGGACCAATTGGACATCAGCCGCTTTATATACCAATATGGCCCTGCCCGCCTGCGCCCGCATCGGCATCTATGTGGAGAGCAACAACGCCTCCGTCGCCACCGGGGTGTTCAGCAACCTGAGCGTCAGCGAGGTCAACCCCCCAGCCACCACCTTCTCCTTCGCCGCCGGCAGCCTGAGCGCCGATGCGGGCGAAGAAGTGCAGGTGTGTGTGAACATAGCCAATCCCTGTGCCTGTGCGCCGGCCTCGGTGCAGGTGGCCTTGCAGGGCAACGCCGCTCCGCACCTGTCGGGTTTCAGTACGCAGACCCTGCAGTTTCAGTCGGGCGACATGCAAAAGTGCTTTTCGCTCTCTACCGCCGCCGCGCCGGGCGACGGCTCTTACACCCTGATCCTCCAAAACCCCACCGGAGGCAATGACGCCGCCATAGGCGCGCAGTCGGCCCTCGCGGTTGCCGTCACAGGCGAGCCGGCAACGCCGACGGACTGCCCCTGGGCCGGGCCGGACAGGGAGATGTGCCGGGGGGATACCATCACCATTGGTTGCATTCCGCCCGACTCATTAAACGGACTCTGCTTTTACTGGTGGCCACAGGAAAACATGGAGCAGCCATCCTCTGCCCAAACCAGAGTCTGGCCAGATGAGGATACACAATATGTGGTGTATGTAACCGACGATCAGGGGCATTTGCATGGCATTGATACTGTAAACATCACCGTGTTGCAACCGGGAGCGCTTCGCATCAGTCCCAATCCTTCGTATCTGTGTAACGGCGCGCCGGATACGCTTCGGACAAGCGGAAGCTTTGCAACCTATCTTTGGTCAAGCGGCCAAACGAGCGCCGACATAGTTGTTTCTACGCCGGGTACTTATCGCGTTACGGCTACCTCTGCCGAAGGTTGTGAAGTAGTGGATTCCGTTGTTGTGCAGGCTTTTGATTTTCAGGCACAACTCACGCCTCAAAACCCCGTTTTTTGCCAGGATTCCATTAAATTTACTGCAACTTCCAACGCTCACACCATGGGCTGGTATGTGGAAGGCGAGCTTATGACATACAGCAACGAATTTGTAATGCACTGGATAGCGCCGGTAGAAGCAGTGTTTTATGGCCCCGGTGGTTGTAGGGAAGTCAGGCATATTGAGTTTTCGCGCGCCATAGAGGATGTTGTGGTTTTTCCGGCACAACCTGTCATTTGTTTTGATGACACGCTGACCTTAACGGCCGCGCCGGGATTTGCTACATATCGCTGGTATGATGATGAGGGCGGATATTTACTTTCCAATACGCCTTCCGTGCAGGTCACCCAACCGATGATACACTATATTGAGGTGACGGATGCCAACGGCTGCGTTTTTGGAAAAGAGGTGGAGATCAATTACGCTCCGGCCATCGAATCGGAAATTGCTGTGGATTTTACTTCCATCTGTTTTCAGGAGCCGGGTTTCGTACCCCCGCCAGGTGTGAGCAGGCCCAAAAGCACACAACAGCAATGCGCCGCACTGGCAGCTTTGGATGCCGGCGAGGGCTTTGTTACTTATGTCTGGAGCAACGGCGCTTCCGGGCGCAATATTCAGGTAGATGAGCCTGGCGAATACGCCGTGACCATTACTGATGCTTCCGGTTGCACGTTCTCGCCGCGGCCTGTAATCGTTGCACCTTGCACAGACCCACCGTTTGCTTTCACACCCGGTACAGCGCCGGTCATAAGTTGTACCACCCCTGCGAAACTGTCGCCGGGAGCGGGTTTTGCACATTATTCGTGGTCTGATGGAAGCACGCTGGACACACTGACCACCACATTGCCGGGCCTTTATACCGTTACGGTCACGGATTTCAACGGTTGTCAGGCTGTGCAAAAATACCAATTGGACATAGCGGACGCCAATGCGACAGTGGACTTGGAATTATTCAAACCTGCTGCATTGGCGGGCAATACCACCACCCTCGTCGCGGACGAAGACGCTGTGGGCGGCATGACCTTTGTAAATGCCGATAACGATGACAAAGACAAAATTTTCGATATAGACGACAAAGATGTGACCAACGGTGATGATGACCTGATGCGCCTCCGGCTCAAATTGGACCCGGCAGGCATGACGACGCGTACCGTTACTTTACGCGCCTTATCGGGAGGCAATACAGTGAAAATATGGCGCTCGAATACCAAAAAAGCAGGAGAGTACATCTTGGGAACGCCTGTTGAACTGACCCAGCCGGATGGCAGCTTTTTTGTTTTGGACTTATGGGTAGAAGGCGTAAAAGCGCATACCCGGCAACGGGAAACCATACTGGTACTGGAATGTGCCGGTCCGCAGGCTTCCCTGTGTTTGCAAAGCGACTCCGTTTCCCTCACCATTGTAGGGCTGAAAGAACTGGCATGGAAAGGACGCAACAATGGATTTGACGGAGGCGCCAACCAAAGCAATACCCTCGATACCGCCGATCCCAATTTTCCCGGCAACCTCAAAAATACAGACAATTCGCCGCTACGAAGCTATCGGGTTTTTCCGGATATGCGCATCATCAACGGCACTGCATTTCCCTCGATCTTAACATCTCTGCGAGACTCTGTCGAGTTGTGCCTTGTTTTATCGGTGCCGCCGACAGAGCCTTTCCACTTATACCTGAAGACCTTTGACGTGGATGACCCCAGCGCGAACAACAAGCCTGTGGACCCCAACGACAAGACAAAAAATCCGGGCATATACGATGCAACGGCCAATACCGGAACCTACGTTTACGGCCCTCCACTCACTTACGACAAAGACAACGACAATAGGGGAATCATCTTTCAGGCGCCTGCAGCACCTTGTCCTTTTGGGTTATTGGAAGGTGATACCAACTTCGACGGCATGGTGAGCCTGAGTTTTCAACCCGGTGATACGCTCAAGACGCTGTGGTTTAAAACCTCGCTGCATCCGGGCGACAATTACCGGGTAGCTGCCGTTTTCGACTCGCTCATGTTGCCGCGTCTGCAAAACGAAGATGCAAAACATGGCATACATATCCACGATAAATACGCAGGCAGGGTTGTATTGGATGCCAATATGGTATCGCCTGTGCTGACGGTATGGCGCCTGTTCAATTTGGAAGTGGCTTCCATGGCCAACCTGACAGGGAACAACAACAAAGTAAAAACATTCATTTACGACTTCGACGGAGGCAATAATCTCGCCTCGCGCACAACGAGACTGTATGTTAATTTGGCCATTCCAATGGATACGTTTAACACAACGGCTAATCCGCTCACGCCCATACTGCAATACTCTAATCTCAGAGACTTGGAGCAACATTTTCCCAATGTGATGGATAACCCTCCATCCGCAGATTTGAACAGTTCGCCTCCTGCCAATGGCCGATTCGAGAACGGATTTTTCACACTTGGGATGAACGGTACGCTGGAAGGCAAGATCAGAAACAATGGAGACACTTTTTTGAATGTCAATGCACCACAATCTGGCGCTGCCTCATTGCCGGGTTTAAAAATGGACCTGATACTCATTCCAGTACCGGGAGACACTATAAAAGGATTGGTGCAGGAAATACAAAAGAGTGCAAATGGAACATTCACTTTTACGGTTGTCCTGCTCAACAGAACCTTACAGGGAGTTACTAACTCTGCCGTTTTCATCGTATCTGACGGACTGCCGATGAATATTGCTGCCATCAACACAACAAACAATACCATTACTACCAATAACCTGAGCCTGACAGCCATGCTCAGAGACGACGACCGAGTTGCAAGCAACCAAATTTTGCCGTATAATCTGGCGCAAGACGCGGCTGGTTTCATTGTTGAGCTTGATAAGTTTAAAGACGCATATCTGCAAACAAGTGTAATTCAGCCATCTGGGACAATTAAATTCTTTCCAACAATTTATGAATCAAATTATCAACTAAAAATATACAACGAAATGCCTTCAAGGTGGGTTGAGATAGGTATGAATAACCCTGGGGTACCTAACGCGGTTGGTGTGTGGTATGGTAGCATTTGTTTTGGCTGGCAATCCGGTAAATGGAATAGGGATGCAGATCCTAATTCAGAAACAAATGGTTCGGTAAATCTGGGTGCAACCTTTTCAAGTACTAACAATAACTCTATGAGTGCAGGGGGGAACGTTTCCGTAATACCTTTTGAGACATTTTATGACCTTCAACAGAACTTAAATAGTTCAAGTTTGAAAGCCTCTGCAAGTTTTATCCACGAAATTGGACATCAGTTTGGGCTGGCACATATTATCGAACAACGACTAATGCATGAAGATCTGACGTTCAATAATAATAGTGGTTTTGTTCCGCAACACATCAATATTATCAGGTGCAGAAGAAACTCGCCAGGTAATTAATATTATTTAAAACATAAATTTGCAAGTAATGAAAAACAAGTTCAAATTGTTCGTGCTAATGCTCTGTTTGTCTCCGATAGTGAGTGATTGCCAAGATTTGCCCAGTATTCAATTTTTCCCTTTCAAAGACACGATATTTCCATTGGACGCAATGTTTGCCAATTTAATCTGGGGTAATTCACTAAAGAAAAAAATGAGAATTAATAAACCTGATTGGAATAGCACAGTTCAGGTTAGGAGAATTGCGCCTGATACAACAACTTGGCTGAATAGAGACCCCCTCTCAGAAGTGAGCGGTTTTGGCATATCAGACGAAGATGGTACCATAGAGATTGATTTGGGGTATGAGACAAAAAGATACTTTATGATAAAGCCCGCCTTTCCTACAATAATGGGAATGTTACCAGATGAGTTTTTGAGCATTAATAATAGAATTTTACTAAGTTTTAAACCCGGAGTATATGTGTGTAGGCATATTTATCACCCTCTATCAAGGTTGTCAAAAGATATTGTCACCGAATTCACCTTTACCGTATTAGATTCCCCTCCTGCCGACGAAGCTGCCCTTTACGACTTCCTCATCAAAAATGATTTGGCCAATTATATCCATCATCACCGGTATGCGCCGGAAAATATTCCTTTGTTCGAGGAGGCATTACTTTTAGCGCCGGAGACTTCCAGTCTGAAACCCTTTATTCATCAGGCAGTTGCCGACCTATTGACGCGCCAACTTTACAATGCGCCCAAGCCTTACAGCGACGAAGAACTGGCAGTCTTGTACGAACGCATCGTATATCACATGAGAAAAGTAGTAGAATCGAAACATCCTTATCTGCTGCAAAATCTGTCCACTGATTTATCTAACTACCAATTTGAACTACAGGCCGTGAAGGCGCGATTACGGCGCAAATAACCACCTCATTTCATCATCCGTCCAAGTTCAGAAAGAACACAAGCGGCATTCACCCACAACTCCGGCATTATGTACACTTTCAACAAGACATACTCCATCCGGCGCCTGTTCATGGCACTGGTATTCTGTGCAGCGGCAGTTCAGGCTGTGGCTCAAATCCGTATAGATTCGGTGCAGTGCGCCTGCGCCTCCGGCGGCACGGGCAGCATCACGGTCATTGCCGAGGGCAGTGCCGGCCCTTTCACGTTTTTGTGGTCGGGGCCTGGCGGCTACGTCTCTACCGAGCAAAACCCCGCCGATCTGCCTGCGCCGGGGCAATACTCCGTCGCCGTCACCAATGCGTACGGCTGCGCGGTCACGCTGGAGGCGGTGGTGCCGGAGTGCGACGCCGTACCCGAACCCATGATAGAAACCGGGGCGGCCTGCACCGGCGCAGCCAATGGCAGCGTGAGCATCAGTATGCCGGGGGGGAATGCGGGATATGCGTTTGCGTGGGCGGGGGGCGAAACCGCAAGCAACCTCAGCGGACTGTCTGCCGGCAGCCTCAGCGTCACCATCACCAATGCAGCCGGCTGCACACGCGAAGAGGAAATTACCATTCCCGAAGAAAACTCCCTGATGCTGACCGCTGAGGTATTCGGAGAATGTTTTCAACAATCGCAAGGCGGTGTTGACCTTTCCGTCAGCGGAGGGCAGGCGCCTTATGCTTTTCAGTGGAACAACGGATGGCCGCTGGAAGACCTCGGCCCGGTCAATGCCGGAGTGTATAAAGTGACCGTCACCGACGCAACGGGCTGCACCGCGCTGGCGAGTTTTACCGTAGCCCAGCATACCCCGCCCGATATTTCGGGGCAGGTGCAGTTGTCGTCCTGTGCCAACAATGCCGACGGAAGCATACAAATCAACATCGCCAACGGCACAGCGCCTTTTGAATACGAATGGAACAACGGCGCGGTCTCCGAAGACCTCTCCAATCTGACGGGCGGCATTTACATCCTCACCGTCACCGACGACAACGGCTGCTTCGATCAGGCCGGGTTCAATACCATGCCCATGACCCCGCAGGACGCATTGCCCTACCTGCGCCGCCTGCGCATCACCGCCATACATACCACTACGGCAGAGGAAACGCTCATTTATGATGCCGAATGGGTGGAAGCCGCCGGCGATTGCCTCTTCTTCTTGCCCAATGAGACGGATATGCCCCAGACGGTGTTTGCCCAAATCAAAAACGGGCAGCGCAGCCTGCGCTTCGACGCGGAGTTCAGCGAACCGATGATGCCGGCGCCTTCTATGTTCTCAATGAATGTTTTAAATTTAACAGGCTTGCCTGCGGGCGGCAATGCCTGGGTGTTTACTTTAACCACCAACCAAGCGGCAAGTATAGTACAAAATGGCCGCATAGCAGAAACATTTGTGTTTTCGGGCATGGACCTGCGCGGCAATGCCCTGTTTGATTTGCGCACGGCGAGCAACCAGATGAGCGACTGTGCTGCGCTGCCCCGTTTCATGCCCGACTGTGTATGGTCTCCGGCCGTCTCAGGCAACAACGAAGACAATGTGCATACGCTGATAAGGGATTGTATGGCGCTGAGCCTGAGTGTGAATCACAACAACAACTCGGCCTCCGCAACGGCTCTGGGCGGTCTGGCCCCCATTTCATGGCAATGGGAAGGCCCCGATGGTTTCACCTCTACAGCTTCTCAAATTTCAGGCGTGCCGCCCGGACGTTACTGCCTGACAGCCAAAGACGCGAATGGTTGTACAACGGAGGAGTGTATTGATTTTTGTAAGTCTTTAGAAGAACTCGTATCCGACCTGCTCAGCATCACGCCGCCATGTCCGGGGCAGTCTGACGGCATGCTGTGCCTGAATACGAACGGGGATTTTGCCCTTCAGGTTTCCTGGCCCGACGGCTCCGACGAGTTGTGCATGACGGGCATCGCCGCCGGCCAAAGCTATTGTTTTGAGGTGACGGAACTGCGCTGCATGCAAACCGTAGAACACTGCACCGACCCGGTGATGCCTGTTTCGGCGCTCAGTCTGGCGCTTTCATCTTCGCAGCCGGCCTGTCCCGGTCAAATGAACGGCGCCCTCACAGTGACGGCCGAAGGCGGACGTGCGCCTTATGTTTTTAGCTGGGCATCGGGGCAAAGCGGCAGTATGGCTGCCGGATTGGCGGCGGGCATCTGCCATGCAGTGACCGTGACCGACGCCTGCGGTCAGACATTCCATACCTGCTTCAATGTGCCGGAAGCGCCGCCCCTGAACATCAACGACATTGTTGTGAACAATGCCTGCGGCACTACGCCCACAGGTTCCATCCGCCTGCAACTGAGCGGACTTGGGCCTATGACGATTGTTTGGAAAAACAAAAAAGGCGACGTCATCGGCAGCAACCAGCCCTTCATCAACCAACTCTTGCCGGGGCCTTATAGCGTAAATGTGACGGACGCCTGCGGTCAGGCGGTAACGATGTTTATGGATGTAGGCAATACCAATACAGATGCGCAAATTACCCTGGGCGACCTGGTGACTACCCCTGCCTGTGCAGGAATGGGCGGCGCAGTGGACATCAGCGTGCAAAGCCCGCCGGCATTTCCGCCCTCGTTTTTGTGGAGCAACGGGGCCACTACCGAGGATATATTCAATGTAGCGCCCGGCTCGTATTCCGTTACGGTGACAAATGCCTTCGGCTGCCGGGTGGTGCAGTTTGCGGAGGTGGAGAATGTGGAAGTTTTGGTTGAACCAGTTATAACGCCTGCTACCTGCCAAAGAGCCAATGGTTCCATCTTTTTGAATGTGCAAGGCGGTCAAGAGCCTTATTCTTTTTTGTGGAGCAACGGAGTTGTGACTCCTATGGCAGGCGATCTAGCCTCTGGAAGTTATTTTGTAACAATTACGGAAAATGGTGGCTGTGCTACAACTATAGCTGTTCAACTACCTCAAAACCCGTCAGCGCAATTGATCAACAGTTTTGTTGTACAAAATAGTTGCGGCGGCCCCACCGGCAGTATTGGGGTATCAACGGTTGCCGATATGGAACCAGTTACCATTTTGTGGGACAATGGTACTGTAGGGCCTTTTATTTCAGGTCTTGTACCCGGCGAGTATTGTCTGATCGCAATGTCGGCATTAGGTTGTATAGAAACAGCCTGCTTCGTGGTAGAACAAATATCAAATGACCTGTCTATTATAATAGAAGAGGTGCGAGGAGGATACCCCGACTACATTGAAGGCACGGGGTTTATTGACATCTCTGTGGAGGGCGGCACGGCTCCCTACACATTCTCATGGAGTACGGGTTTTACAGGAGAAGACTTATATCAAATTTTTCCTGGTGTTTACACAGTAACCGTTACTTCTGCCAATGGATGTAGTACCTCCATTGCCATTGATGTTCCTGAATGTAGCAGTACAACACTTACACTAAGCTGTTTTCCATACAATGTAACTCCCATTGGCCTACAGGGAGGGTCTATAAGAGTGAATGTGATGGGAGGAACCGGACCATATAGTTATGAGTGGTCTGGACCAAATGGGCCGATTCCAACGTCTCATTACATTTTAGACCAAATTACTGTTCCGGGAAACTACTGCTTAGTTGTTAGAGATCAATGTGGCCAATTGGGGCAAATTTGCCGGACGATGATTCGAGAAGACAGATGCTCGCAACATGTAGAAATGTTTTTGGATAACTTTGGATGTGAAGAAGAAGATGTCTCTTTGGTTTTTTTTCGTCGTTTTAGCGCTGATCGAGTATTTATTGAATGGGGCAACAACCAAACCAGTTTGATTCAACTGAACAATAATGGGAACATCAGCAATATCATATACGGAACAGATAGAATGACAATTGATCCTCCTGGTGATCTTTCTGCTATTGTTACAGACGAAAAAGGGTGCAAAAACACAGTATCATATTTTGCAGGGGGCGCTGAAAATACTTTTCTAAGATTGGAAGCTTATGAAATTGATGACCATTTGGCAGATTTTGGATTCACTTACGAAAACTTTGTCAACGCCATTTCTCCTCCCATTCCTGAAATAAATCCCGTGCCTATTTCCGGTTTTGATGTATGCGGATATTGTACCAGGAGTTTTAATGGGAGTATTTCCTTTATCGGTGCAGGCGAATGTAATTTTGCTGAATTTGCGTTCAGTTCCAACCCGGAAGGGGTTAATCCCTTTGCTGAAAATATTTGCCAAAGAGGAGGGCGCATTAATTGCTTTGCCCCTTCTGATGCAGATCGTTTTTCCTGGCGGGTACCGCCTAATTTTGAGGGTATATATGTTAATATGGAACCAAATTTAGGTCCTGTATTTGACTGTGGCTGTCTCTTTCCAGTGAGCATTATGGATGACATACCTCCATTCATGTATCAAAATGTATTCGGATTCCACGGAGAACTCTGGCTGTATGCCAGGATATGTGGATCGGAATACGGGGAAATTTCAGGCACGCCTATTATTCCAAGCGGAGGCATTACAATAGGCGGTCAGCAGTACAATTGCCCCTCTTCGACTAATTGTGATATTTGCCGGGCTATCGAAATACCTAATCAAAGGTGCTTCTTCAATGTGGAATGTGTTATCTTTGAACGCGACGAAGATGGAAACATCATAGAGACGCATACGACTATTGAACATGAGGCAGTGCCAGGCAATATCAAGTTTGTAAAAAGAAAAGTTTGTTACAGAGGTGAGTTACCTTCAGAATCTCAAGGTGGTTGTGATTGTGCTATTTATCAAGTCTGCGATATGCCTTGTAATCCCTGGAGCCGGCCTGTAAGGGTGCATACCCTTTTGAATATTGATTGTGAAGACGAAGTTTTTATTCCCCAATTGAACTTGAACTTAGAAAATATAGACTTTTGGGGTGAACCGTGTATGGACGTAACACCGGGTATCGCATCTGAAGAAGAACTGGAGTTCAGGCAGCCGGAAAATCAAGTCCATAGGACGCCTCATGTCAGCATTTTGACAGACACCTCCGAAGGAACTTTCGTTACTGCCTACCCAAATCCTTTCGATAGAAAACTCAATATTCAATTTTCTACGACCACACATTCTTCATGGCAAGTTCGACTTTCCCAGCTAAGTGGACAATTGATACTGGAAAAGGAGCTGAGACCTGATGCCGGGGAATTTATTTATGAATTAGAGATTGGTCATATCATTTTGCCCGGAGTATATTTGTTGTCCATTACCGACAATCATGGAAGGCGTTTCATGCAAAAAGTGGTAAAAGCAGCAGGGCAATGACGAATCATCTTCGAATATGTTTATCAACGGCGAAGTGTATTAGGGTCTGCTGTACATTACTATTGCTCTATACCGCCTCCTCCGCTCATGCCCAAAAAGTATGGATTGCTTATGACGACATTTGGGCTTTCGACTCTCGAATGTATAGCTACGTCACCTATTTGCAGTTGGCGAACTGCACCGCAGGAGCTAGGCTTAGGTCAAGTAGTAATTATTATGAGTTCACGTTAAGCAATAATATCGTGTGGACGTATGGATTTCATGGGTCTCAAGTAAACGATATTGAAGTTCATGGGTTCACTGGGGGATTTATTACATATTTTCATGCTATTTATGCAGATTCAGTTTTGGCTATCAACGGAACACAGGTCTTCGCCACCTCCCCCAACGACACCATCCTCAACGCCATGACCTGCGACTACGAGGGCTTGGTATATGCTGCCGGGCAGGGCATCTCGGTATTCAATCCTGCCGACAGCAGCATATCGTACCGGGGGCCGCTGCCGCCGGGCTTAGCTTCGGCGGGCGGCATGACCTACCGCAACGGGGAGTTCTTTCTCAGCACCGTCGGCAATTCTCTGGCGCGGGTGGATGTGGAGAATCCCGCCAACACCGTGGAGATCGCGCAGTTTCCGCCCGGCACCCCGCCCATTGACGCCTTGGTATCCTTCCCGTACCGCTGTGACAGCATCGTCACCTATGCCTTTGCGCGCGCCGAGTCCAGCACTACCATCTACCGCCTGGATTTCGATGACTACAGCCTCTCGGAGGTCTGTGTCTTCGACCGGGCCATCACCGCTGCCGCCGCCCGCGAGGAGTGCATTCAGCCGCCCTGCCATTTCACCATTGATCTCGACGCGCAGGACCTCTCCGGCCTCCCGGGCCAGGATTTCCGCGCCGATACGGCCTGCTTCGGGCCGCTGCCCATTGCCGCGCCCGCCACCTTGGTGCGGGTGGGCCTTCCAATAGACTCCATGCGCATCTCGCTCTCCGGCATACTGAACGCCGGACAGGAGTATCTGGAACTGAGTGCCGCGCCCCACCTCTCCGTTTTCGGCTCCGGCACTACCACGCTCACGCTGGTGGACGACGGCACGGCCACCTTTGCCGACTTCGAGGCAGCGCTCTCTGCCATTCGCTACTACAACACGGCACCCGCGCCCGCTTACGGCACGCGACAGGCGCGGGTGCAGGCCTTCGCCTGGAGGTACAGCAGCATGGAATCGGTAGCCTACCTGCCCATCAGCAACCTGGCCATCGGCGCACAAATACGCAGTCAAGACAGCGTGTCATGTTATGGCGGCTCCGACGGCGCTGTTTCTGTCAGCGGCCGGGGCGGGTCCGAACCGTATAGCTTTGTTTGGTTCAACGGAGCACAAACGGACAGTCTGAGCGGCCTCGGCGCCGGCATGTATCAACTCACCGTCACCGACGCCACCGGCTGCCGCGCCACGGATACGGTATTTATCCCTCAGCCCGATTCCATTGTCGTGTCGCTGCTGCCTTCCGCCATGTTCGTATGCGACAGCACGGGCAGCATATCGGCCAACGCAAGCGGAGGCACAGAGCCGTACCACTGGCTGTGGAACAACGGCAGCACGGCAGCGCAGATCAGCGGCATTGCAGCGGGAACCTGGTCGGCTTCCCTCACCGACGCGAACGGATGTACGGCCCTCGCCGCTCTTACCCTCGACGGCGCGGCCTCCGTCACCGTCACGCAGACGCAGCAAAGCTGCCGGGGAGAGCCATACCTCTTTGAAGGCCAATCTTATAGCTCCGACACCCTGCTGTGCCGCACTTACACAGGCCTCAACGGCTGCGATTCGACGCATTGCATTTCTTTGGTCTTCCTCGATACGTTTTACACAACGGAAACCGTGCTGCTCTGTCCAGATGAAAGCTACGATTTCAACGGCCTGCTGCTGAGGGGCGACACCACCGCCTGCCTGATTTTGACGGCTTCCAATGGCTGCGATTCTACGCATTGCGTGAGCACGGAAGTCGTTCGCCGCGAATCGTTCAACCTCGCGGCCATCTGTCCCGGCGCTGCCTACACCTTCAACAACCGGGTCTTCGATCAGGCCGGAACTTACACAGAGATCATTCCGCAAAGTACCGGCTGCGACAGCGTGGCGGTGCTGCAATTGAGCGTACTGCCTCCGCCGTTGGTCGGGCTGAGCGCATCGGGTAGCCTCTGCCGGGGCGCATCGGTTGCGCTGAATGTCGCTGCCGGCATGGCGTCCTACCTCTGGTCGGACGGCAGCGCGGGTGCCAATTTGCTCACATCGCAGCCGGGTCTTTACCGCGTGACGGTGACCGACCTCAACGGCTGCACAGCTTCCGACAGCATCCTCATTGCCGACGAAGCGGTGCGGGCGCAATGGAATGCCGAGCCGCCGATTTGTGAAGGTTTGCAAGGCTCGGTGATCGCTTCGGGCATCACAGGCGGTACGCCGCCGTACCGGCATGGCCCGGCAGGCGGCTTGTTGCAACCTGTGACAGAACCTGTTAGGCTTCCCTCAGGAACCCACCGGATGGTGCTGGAAGACGCGAACGGCTGCGGCATGGGGCAGGAAGTAGTTGTCCCCGCCGCCCCTGTTTGGTCTTTGGAATTGGGCCGCGACACGAGTATCCGTTTAGGAACGGCCATTCGATTGCAGCCGCAGGGGCAATGGCCGCCCGAAGCGCTGATGAACTGGCGCCCTTCCGAGGGTTTGGATTGCGATACCTGTGCGGAGGTATCGGCGGCGCCGGTGCGCAATACGCGCTACGAGTTGGTCATTTCCATTGCTCCCGGTTGCGAACTGAGAGACGCCCTCACCATCAGGACAGACACCCGAACGCGGGTGTTCGTACCCGGCGCTTTCTCGCCCAATGGCGACGGGGTCAATGATCGCCTGAACGTCTTTTCCGACGACGGGGTGCAGTTGGTGCGGCGTTTCAGCGTGTTTGATCGCTGGGGCGCACTTGTTTTCGAGCAGCGCAATTTTGCTCCCAACGACCCTGCCAATGGTTGGGACGGCTTCGTTCGCCAACAGGCCGCCCATGCCGGCGTGTATGTCTGGCACATAGAGTGGCTGCGTTTTGACGGCGAGACGGAGAAGTTGAGCGGGGAGAGCTTGTTGTTGAGGTGATGGAGAAAGGGAGGGTGTGTATGCTTAGTGAAGGGGGGACTATAGCTGAATCGCTGGTGAAGTCCCCCCTTCACTATCCTGCTTTTTTAGCCCACCGCCCTTCCGCTTTCGAGGTCAAAAAAGTGCATTTTATCCAGGGAAGCCCAAAGTGTGATGCGACACGGCGGCTCCAGGTCTTCATCTGCCGAAAGGCGGGCCGCCAGGGCATATTTTCCCCACTGGGCAAAGGCAAAACTCTCGTGTCCCAAGCGCTCGATGTGTTGTACTTCTACCTCGAAAGAGGCGTATGGAAGACCGTCTTGAGGAGGCCGGGCTGAGAAATGCTCCGGTCGCAGGCCCATTTCCACGCGGCGGCCGGTGTGTGGTTCCCAGGCAGCGGAGGCAGGCAAAGGGAAAGCATAGGTGAGGCTATCATCCTCAAATACAAATCCTTGTGATGATTGATTGATGGCGCCCGGAATGAAATTCATAGGCGGCGAACCGATAAAACCCGCCACAAAGCGATTGGCGGGCCGGCGGTACAAATTTTGCGGCGTATCTATTTGTTGAATGATGCCCTGCTGCATCACAGCGATGCGGTCGCCCAAAGTCATGGCTTCCACCTGATCGTGCGTGACATACACCACCGTGGTTTGCAGCTTTTTATGAAGCCGGGCAATTTCCAAGCGCATTTGTCCGCGCAGTTTGGCATCGAGATTGCTCAGCGGTTCGTCGAAGAGAAACACTTTGGGGCTGCGAACGATGGCTCTGCCGATGGCTACCCGCTGCAATTGCCCGCCCGACATGGCCTTGGGTTTGCGGTCCAACAGCGCTTCGATTTCTAAAATCCGGGCAGCCTCCAGCACTTTTTCCCGAATGGCTTCTTTTTTTAAACCCCTGATTTTGAGACCAAAAGCCAAGTTGTCATAAACCGTCATGTGCGGGTACAGGGCATAGTTTTGGAACACAATGGCAATGTCCCGGTCTTTGGGCGGCAAGTCGTTCACCCGTTCTCCACCGATAAAAAGACCGCCCTCGCTGATGTCTTCCAAGCCGGCAATCATGCGCAGTAAGGTGGACTTTCCGCAGCCGGAAGGCCCTACCAGTACCATAAATTCCTTGTCTTTTACTTCAAAATCGGCCTGGGCAACAGCCGTCACCTTGCCGTAGCGCTTGCTCACCTGTTCAAAGCGGATGGATGCCATAATCTTTTGTTTTTCATTGTTTTAAAATTACTTCCGATAAGGTCTCAAAGCCTGCAAAACGAGCAGCGCCTCTATGGTGGACTCCGCGCCGGAATTGCGGTTCACTTCACTTGCCGAGCTGATGCCGTCGAAGCAGCGGCCTGTGAGCGGGTCGTAAATGGGTAGCTGCGCCGGATTGTTGCCCCTCAGCCAGTCGGCCATTTGCAGCGCCGTTTGCAAAAATGCCTGTTCGCCGCTGAGGTCGTAAGCCTCCAGAGTGGCTAGGGTCATCGGGCGTATGTTGTAGACGATTTGCGGGAACTTGCTGATGCTCAGGTCAAAAGCGCCATCTTCTCGCTGTGAAGCCTTCATTTCGTGCAAAAAACCTTCCTTCAAAACATAAGGGTAAAAATGCCGAACCTCGTTCAGGGCAGCCTCCACAAAGGCCGGGTGATCGAGCAGACGACCAGCCCGCAGCAGCGCATAAGCCTGCGAGTTGCCCCAGGCATGCCAGTAATTGCGCCAACTGAAAAATGCAAAATGTGGCGGCGTATCTGCATCGCCATATTGTGTTTCGAGCAGGAGCGTACCGAGGCGGAGCATCAGTTCTTTCACCAGTTCCGAGGGGTACTTTCGGTAGTGATTGCTCAGCGCCAGCAGCATTACGCCCGCTTGGTCGGCGCCCAATTCGGCCAGACAGGCAGGCACTTTTACGCCCTCAAATTCAGCGTATTCCGACTCATTTACACACAATGAGCGGGCATTTTTAATCAGTTTTTCCATGGCCCGGCGGCTGCGATTCTGAAGCTCGGCGAGTTCGGCTGTTTCCAGCAAATTCAACTCCGACAGCGCCCACAGCGCCCTCCAGGCCCAAAAAGCCGGTACGGGCACACTGTTTTGATGTGTCGTGTTGATGTCTCCGTTTTGGAACATGAAATTGTAAAAATAGCCATTGTCGGCCTGCATGAACAGCACGAATTCCGCCAGAGAGCGGATTTTTCGCAGCGTTGAGGGATCGGGGCGGGCAGCATAATCCCGGCAATAAAAGACCAATGCGCGGGCCACGTCGTCCACACAGGTAAAGCCCTCGTCTTCGTCGGCTACCAAGTGATAATCCGGCGCTTCGCAGTAAATCCAGATGCAGCCCATCGTTGTGCCGTCGAGGGTTTTCTCCTCGTACAAATGCTCCAGATGCCGGGTATTGACAAGGTCGGTACGGCTGCCGCAGGAGGCGAGGATGAGGAGTGAAAAAGCAAGTAAGATTCTGACTATCATATTTTTATCTTATCAATTCTCGAAGAACTTCATCTATCGGCGCGGAAGCAAAACCAATGGCGCTGTCAGACATGGCGTAGGGAATGATCAGGTTGCCCTCGTGCAGGATCATGCCGCAGGTGTAGAGTACGTTGGGCACATAACCTTCGCGTTCATCCGCATTGGGTTGCAGCAAAGGGTAGGGTAGGGAGGCCAACACCCGTTCGGGATGCTCCGGGTGCAGCAGGCTCAGGCTCAGCACATACTTGCGCATGGGACCTACGGCATGTGTGAGGAGCAACCAACCCTGCGGCGTTTTCAGCGGGCTGCCGCAATTGCCCATTTGCAGCATTTCCCAGCTTTGTGCGGGCGCCTGCAAAAGACTGTGCTCGTCCCAGTGGAGCAGGTCGTCGGAATACATGATGGACATGCACCTCCCGCCCTGCCTGCCGATCATGGCATAGCGGCCGTTCACTTTTTCAGGAAAAATGGCCATGCCTTTGTCGGAGGCGGCCCGTCCGGAAAGCGGTCGGATGGAAAACCGCCGGAAGTCCTCTGTTTCCACCCAATGCGGTCGGATGCGTCTGCCGTCGTAGGCCGTATAAGTGGCGTAGTATCGGGGCCGTTCCCCATCGTTGAAGCGCACAAAGCGGGCGTCTTCCATCCCGTTCGATTCGGCGGCGGAGACCGGAAACAAGACCCGGCTGCTCAAGGGCGATGCTTCGGGAAATTCCAGATCGTAGCCGTTTTCCAAGTCGCTGTCTTTACCCAAAATCCTGCCCTGTGTGAGTTGAGGCTGCGTTTCGTCTAAGGTGATGTTCCCCTCGCGGTCGGCCACGCCCGTTTGAAAAGCGATGGAAGAAATATGTCCCTCGCCGACTGCCCGCAGCGACAGGATGAATCGCAGCTCGTCTTCGGTCAGGCCGCTTTGGTCGGGGTGCGGCACAATGGACGGGTTGAACAGGGCCGAGGCTTGTATGCTGTACTCGTGTGTGAAATAAGCGCCCAGCAGCATTTGTTGGGATTCGCTGAGCTTATCGGGTACGAAGCGGGCTATTTTGTGGAAATGTTCGAGCCACAGCGAGGGCAGGTCGAAATGCCGGGCTTCAAACTCGTCTCGGAGTTCTGTCAGGAGCCTGTGCGTTTCAGTTTCGCTCAGTGCCGCGACGTGGCCTGCTACCGGTTCGATGCGCTCCGGGCTGCCCATATTGAGAAAGCGGGGCAGCACCTTTCGGGGATCGGCCAGAAGGCGGTGATGACTTCTTTTTACATGAATCATGTGGAGATGTTTGAGAGTGTGGGATGCGCCTCAGCCTTTCAAGCCGGAGGAGGCCATGCTTTGAATAAAATGCCGCTGAAACACAGCATACGCCACGATGATGGGCAATGCCAGCAGCACCGCCGCCGCCAGTTTGACGCCCAATTGAGCCTCGGATCTGCCGCCCACGGCAAACAAAGCCACCAATTGCGGCATCGTCATCAGTTGCTCATTGCGAATGACGATGAGCGGCCAGAGCACGTCGTTCCAGGAGTTCATAAAAGTGATGATGCCCGCAGTAATGACGGCCGGTATGACATTGGGTAGGAGAATTTGAAAAATGATGCGCAGTTCGCTGCACCCGTCCACCCGCGCGGCATGGATGAGGTCGTCGGGGATGCTTTGAAATGCCTGGCGAAACAGCAAAATGGCAAACGCGCTGTTGAGCGCCGGAATGACCAAGGCCGCCAGCGTGTCGGTCCACCTGAGTTCCACCATGAGGATGTAGTTGGGAATGAGGGTGAGCTGGAAGGGCATGGACATGGTGAAAATGATGATGAAAAACAGGAGGTTGCGCCCGGCAAAACGCATTTTGGCCAGCACATAGCCGGTCATGGCCCCAAACACCAATACGCCGGTAGTGGACAAGGCCGCCACGATGAAGCTGTTGAGCAAGGCCCTGCCGATGGGGATTTTGTCGGCCAGCAATTGGTAGTTGTCCATTGTCAGGCCGGCAGGAAGGAAGCCCAGCGCTCCTATTTGTGCTTCGGGCGTCAATGTGGCCAGCAGCATCCAATAAAACGGATACAAAAACGAGAGCGAGGCTCCCGCCAACAGTATGTAAAAGAAGAGTTTGGGCGCTTTCATGTGTCAGGATTCTTTTTCGATGACCAATTTTTGAACTGCCACAACCGACATGATCAGCAGCGCGAAGAACAGCCCCAGGGTGGCGGAATAGCCCATCTGGTAGTACCCGAAAGCCTGTTTGTAGATGTAGAGCATGGCCGACAAAGTGCTGTTGAGCGGGCCGCCGTCGGTCATAATATACGGCTCGATGAAAAGGCTGAACCCGCCGATGGTAGAAAGCACCGCCACCATAAACAGGGTAGGATTGATGGCGGGCAGGGTGATGTAGCGAAATTGCTGCCAGGCCGACGCGCCCTCCACTTCGGCAGCCTCGTAATAGCTGCGGGGC
Source organism: Saprospiraceae bacterium UBA2329 (assembly GCA_002344975.1). Classification (GTDB taxonomy): domain Bacteria; phylum Bacteroidota; class Bacteroidia; order Chitinophagales; family Saprospiraceae; genus UBA2329. The sequence goes on from DDUV01000102.1 coordinate 61,789, forward strand.
ACGGTTTGCAAGCCTGTCAAAAACAAAATGACGTACAGGCCCACGTTTTTCCAGGTGGCCATGACGGCGATGGAGATCATGGCCATGTAGGGGTTGGAGAGCCATTCCACGCGGGGGAGGTGGAGGGCTATGAGGGCGCGGTTGAGCAGGCCGGTTTCCAAACCATACAACTGCTGCCACACCATGGTGACGACCACGCCCGAAATGACGACCGGCAGAAAAAACGTGGCCCGAAAAAAGCCGCGCATCAGGATTTTTTCATTCAGAAAATAGGCAAGGGCTAAGGCTATGACGATTTGCAGGGGGATGTGTACGATCAGGAATTTCAGGGTATTGAGCACCGATTTCCAAAAAAGGCGGTCCTGAAACAGCCGCTGGATGTTGTCCAAACCCACATATTCCATCGGCGAAATGATGTTCCACTTGTGAAAAGCGAGCACCACGGAAAAAACGATGGGAAACAGCACAAACAGCAGCAAATGCAATAAATACGGAGACAGGATGATGTACGGTGCAAGCCCGCGCCCCTTTTTGCCGCCTTTATTTACCTGTATTTTCATGGTCGGTAGCATTTATTCTTTAGACCGCAGCAGCACATTCACGGCTCTTTCCGCATCGGCTACGGCGCGTTCGGGCGTTTTGGTCTGATAAAGCACGCAAGCCTCGTATTCCTGCGAGATGATATCAAACACCTCAATGAGCGCTTCTGAGTTGTCGGCGCCCCTCACATAACGCGCCTGCCGGGCAAAGGCCGACATCTGAGGGTTGCCGGCAAAAAAGTCTTTGAAACCGGGCCAGTTGTCGAGGTCTTTGCGCCGGGGCAATTGCCGGGTGGTTCTTAAAAAATGCAGATCGGCTTCCGGGTCGGTCATGCTGCGAATGAAGTCGAAGGCCGCCTGTGGATTTTTGCAGGTGTTGAAAACAACGATGTTTTTGGGATCGCAGTAGGTAAAGACTGGTCCTTGATGGCCGTCGGGTACGGGCATGGGCGCAAAATCGTATTCAAAACCGGGTCGTTTGAATTTTTCCAGATACTCTATTTCCCAGGGGCCTGTCCATTTGGACGCAAAACGCCCGGCGATGAACAAATCCTGCCCGGCTGATTCTACCTGTTTGGAAAAATAGTTCTCCCGGTACAGTTCCTGCAAAAAGCGAAACACCTCCACGGCATGTTCGTTGTTGAAATTGGCCCTGCCGTCTTTCACCAAAGGCATTCCGCCGGAAGCGGCCAGATACAGCGCATAAAAATTGAAGAGCCGCTGGTACCAGGCCAATTTGACGGAAGTATTTCCAAACCACTGATCCACATAGCCGTCCGAGTCGGTGTCTTTCCTGAAACTTCGGGCTGCCCGGAGATAGTCGGAATAGGCCGCCGGCATTTCGTCTAAGCCCGTTTGCCGCAGCAGTTGCTTGTTGTAAATGGTCATAATGGGATTGATTTTCCAGGGCACCTGATAAATATGGCCGTCGGAGGAGGTGATTTCCGCCACGGTGGCCGAGTCGCAGCGCTCATGGATGTACTCCATGAAGCCGTTCAAAGTATCTAAGGCCACTAATACCCCCGACCGGCTGTAAAACTCCACCAAGCCCTGCCAGAGGTTGGAATAAATATCGGGCGTGGTGCCGGCCACTACCGCCGCCATGATGATTTCTTCGCTCGATTGCCCTTCCGGTACGGGTTGGTATTTAACGGGCTTGCCGGGGTGTTGTTGTTTCCAGCGTTCCACGGCCCATTTTGAAAATTGTATTTCGCCGCCGTTGTTCGACGACCAGTATTCGATGAGGTGCGCCTCTTTCCGCCCGCCTCCCGTGCAGGCCCACAGAAGACCCGCTATGGCGATCAGCCCGACGATGTAATTTTTTGTGATGGTTGGCGGCAGCATTGGAATACAGGTTGGCAAGGCAAATTTCGACACTAAGCTCCGGCAATTCTGGTATTATGATGCAAGATTTACATATTTTTTCATGACTTCGATATGACCATTCGACCCCAAATGCGCCTCAGTCTGGCCGACAACCTCATGGTCGGTATTGTTTCCGGCATTCCCATAGCCCGCGAAAACCAGCGATTCAGTAGCTTTGTGCGCATTATTTACGAACCGGGGCATCGGCACTGAGGCCCCCATTTTTTTATGCTCAAAATCGCCTTCGCTCCTATCTACCGCTACGAACTGCCGCCGGGCCACCGCTTCCCGATGGAGAAGTACGAGATTTTGCCGGAGCAATTGCTGTACGAAGGCACGGTGCGCCCCGATAACTTCTTTGAGCCGCAACCCATAGACGAGCCGACCATCCTGCTGACGCACGAAGCGGAGTACTGGCAAAAACTGAAATGCCAAACCCTGAACGTCAAAGAAATACGCGCCATCGGCTTTCCCATGACCCCGCGCTTGGTAGAGCGGGGCAGGTACATCGCAGCCGGTACCATCGGTTGTGCGCTGTACGCCCGGCAGCATGGCGTGTCGCTCAATATTGCCGGTGGAACGCACCATTCGTTTAGCTACAAAGGCGAGGGTTTTTGCGTTTTCAACGACATTGCCATTGCCGCCAATTACCTGCTGCATCATGGATTGTCCCGGCAGATTCTGGTAGTGGACTTAGACGTGCATCAGGGCAACGGCACCGCGCAGATTTTTGAAAACGAACCCAAAGTGTTCACTTTCAGCATGCACGGCGAAAAAAACTATCCGGTGCGCAAAGAACGCTCCGACCTCGACATCGGCCTGCCCGACGGCACGGAAGACGCCGCCTATCTGCGCATTTTGAGAGATACGCTGCCCCGCCTGCTGGATTCGGTACAACCGGATTTTGTTTTTTACCAATCGGGTGTAGACGTGCTGGCTACCGATAAACTGGGCCGCCTAAGCCTGAGTCTGGCGGGCTGCAAAGAGCGCGACCATTTCGTACTCGAAACCTGTCGGCGCCATCAGATTCCAGTGGCGGTAAGTATGGGCGGAGGCTACTCCGAGCGGCTTTCGCACATCATTGAGGCGCACGCCAATACTTACCGGCTGGCACAGGAGTTGTTTTTTTGAATTTCCCTCCAATTGTAACTATACAGCCGATCCCCCAAAGCTACGAGCTATGAGCCACGAGCTATGAGTTTGTTTATTCGATGAAAAATTAGATTTTCCATTTGGGAAAATTTCAAAATCTCGTCTTGAAAAAAGACCATTTTTCATTTTGGGAAATCAAACTCGTGACTCGAAGCTCGCGGCTCGCAGCTTTTTGCAGGGCGACTGTATAGTAACCTGCAATTTATTTGATGACTATCTTGCCGCTGTATGCAACGCGGCCTGCTGTTTTAATCCGGTAGAAATAAACTCCGGAACTCAGATCGCCTTTTCTGAAACCATATCGTCCATTCTGGAAACTACCTTGTTGAACAGGTCTGCTCCAAACATCGTACAGCTCAAAAAACACATTTGCATCGCTCAGCGACGCCGGCAACAGAAAGTCCGCATCTCCGGCAGAGGGATTGGGAAATACGGTGAGCGCTCCCCAGATTTCCTGCGCTTCCTCATCATTGCTTGCTGCCTGTATGAGATGGTCGCCGATGGTATGGAACACCGTATTGGTAATGACAGGCGTCTGTTGGTCGAAATAGATGGCTGCCGTGTTTTCAATGCGGGTTCCCGGCGGGGTATCTGCTTGCTGCCGCACCCAAAACTGAATGAATCCATGCGATGCGGGTTCGTTGACATTGCTGTCAGGCAGCATGATGTTGTCAAAACTAAATCTCAGAATGCCTCCCTCCAACAGTTCAAAGGAGTAAGGATGTCCGGTAGCTCCGGGACGAACGCTTTCAGGCCGAAGCCATTGCGAAAGCGTATCGAGAATGACTACGCGGAAAGCGGTATCGGTACCGGTGTTCTGAAAGCGAATGAGGTACTCCAGATCGGTTCCTGATCGAATGAAACGTTCCTCATCCAAACCAATTACGCTTGCGCTCTTGTCGTTCGGGTCGTACGCAGCGGTATTTTCTCGACAGTCGGAAGCTATAGACGGGGCGGGGTTTTCTAAAGGGAAGATGCGCACTAAGCCCGTGGAGTTGATGCCGTTGCAGCCCTCTACTACCGCAGCCACCGTGCCGGAATAGGGGTGAGCGCTTGGCTGGGGCGCCTCCAGACGCCAGGTTTGACCATTGGAGGGAATAGCGGGCAAGTTCAGCGTTTGGCCGCTTTCGAGTTGAAATTGATCGCGCAGATACATGATAACATCCTCTACCACAATGAATTCCATCGGTTCGTTCATGCCGCCTGAGCCGGTGTTTTTGATGCGCCAATATACAGAGTCGTTTTGGCAAAAGCCTTCCACTTCAATGTTGGCGCCCGACCAATCTCATTTTCGCTCATAGAACAGCGGGAAGTGCGGCGTTTTCTGCTGTCGCCGTTCTTTAATACCCGAAGCGATCTGTTGCAGTTGTTTGATCTGTATTGTGCAGAACCGCTCGCCGAAAAGCCGCAAGTGTGGAGCGCCTTGTTTCCCGAACAAACTTTTGACGATCAAAAACTGAGGCTTCTGATGAGCTACCTCTTTAAATTATTGGAGCAATATCTCATCATCAAAACAGCTACCTCCGACCCCGCCCAAAACCTGCTCCATCTCGCCGCCGGATACAGACAGCGGGCTATGACGCATGCTTTTGAGCGCACGCGGACCTCGTTGACCCAAGTCCTGACGAGCCGACCCCAGCGAGATGCCCAATACTTCGAGCGCCTTTACCGCCTGCATTGGGAAAGCTACCAGACTGCGGCGGCGCAAAACCCCAGCGAAGCCCTGCCCCTGCGCGAATTGGCCTACGCAGCCGACGTCCACTATTTCAGTACCCGACTGCGCCTCATTTGTCTGGCCGCTGCTCAGCAGGGCGTTTACCGCGCCGACTATCACTCCTCCGAAGATGAGGCTATTTTGGTACGGGCCGGGCAGGAGCCGTGGGCGTCGGTAACGGCTGTTGCGGTGTATCTGCATTGCTGGAAGATGATTCAGCACCCGGAGGAAGAGTTTCATTTTCAAAGGTTTAAAGAGATATTACTCTGCCGTTCAGAAGAATTTGATCACGAAGAAATAAGAGGATTGTACCTGCTGGCCATCAACTATTGTATCAAAAGAGTGAATGAGGGGCACAAAATATTTTTTGGCGAAGTGCTGGATTTGTACAAATCCGGTCTGGAGGGCGGAAGGCTTTTTGAAAACGGCCTGCTCTCCCGCTTTACTTATCACAACATTGTGGCAGCCGGACTGCAACTCAAAGATTATGAATGGGTAGCGCACTTTATCCACGAGTATAAAAGTAGCCTTGAACGCGCTTATCGGGAAAGCTCCTTCAGTTTTAACCTGGCAAGGTTGGAATACTCCCGTCAGAACTACCCGATGGTGCTTCAACTGTTACAGGGCGCCAATTATCGCGATACTTTGCTGAACCTGGCAGCGAAAACCCTGTTGATGAAAACCTGGTACGAGCTGGGCGAAACGGAGGTACTCTTTGCCCACATAGACGCCATGCGCAATTACATCCGGCGCAAAAAAGTTATTGGATACCACAAAACCAATTATCTGAATGTTTTGAAATATACAGATAAGTTATTGAAAATAAACCGATTCGATGCTGCTGCTGTCGCCCTGCTCAAAGCCGAGATAGAAGCGGAGGAGATATTAACTGAAAGAACATGGCTCATCGAACAGTTGCAGATATTGACCGCTCGAACCTGATCATCAACACGCTATCATCATGAAAATCATCCATTTTTTTCAACTCCTCGCCGTCTGTGGGCTATTGGCGTGCCCAGGCCTTTCGTCTGCTCAAAAAACGATTGTTCTATCAGAGCAAATGAGGTTTTCGGCACAAATCAGTCAAGACACCGCCGCCCTGCATCGCCTGCTCGCCGACGACTTGGTCTATATCCATTCCAATGCCTTGGTGGAGACCAAAACCGACTTCATTCGAAGCGTGGGAGGCGGCGGCATTCGCTACCTCGCCATGAGCAGTACCTCGCCCGCTGAAATCAGACAGTGGGGGAAAACCGCCGTAGCGGTGGGCATTGTGAGCGTCAGAGGGCTGTATCAGGGCACAGAATTCGACATGCGGCTGCGCTACACCTCGGTTTATCGCAAAAATAAAGGCATCTGGCAACTCAGCTCTTGGCAGTCCACGCGCCTGCCTTGATGGTTCCTTTCCGGCTTAGTTGTGTCTCGCGGGCAACCGCCAACGGCGGTTGAATATGAATAGCCCCGCGTCACGAAGTGAACGCGGGGTATGCTGATTTTGAAGTTTCATGGGGTTCATTTGGATGAGCACTAACTCAAATAAAATCGATTAACTCACTGACATTCAACCCCCGTTGGGGGTTGTGCTCATCGCGACCGCTACCCCGCGTTCCTCCTTGCGTCGGACGCGGGGCTATTCAAATTGAACTGCTGTTAGCAGTTCCCTTCTCGTGGCGCGAGTTGTTCGAACTCCGCTTTCGCTTACGCGAAACGACCGCTTGAACCAGGAACCCGCCTTCGCCAAG
>DDUV01000028.1 GCA_002344975.1 Saprospiraceae bacterium UBA2329
GGGCGATAAAAAAATAAAGTGATCATTTTCGTCAAAGGATTAGATAAGTAAACGGTTCATTTTAAGTGTCTTATCTAATCCTTTGGCCTAAAGAAAATGAGCATTTATTTTTGCCCCACTACTAGGCGTTTATTTTTTGCAAAAAAATCCCTGCAGGAGTATGTTTTTCCGGCAGGGATTTTTTTAGGGCACAAGTCCATTTACTTTCCGCCCCGCTCATATTTGGTCTTAAACTTGCGGTACAGTTCCAACTGCTTGTGGTCCAGGCTGATCTGCCGCCCGTTGATGAAGGCCAATGAAACCTTGCTGCTTCGCATGTCCAACGCATCGCCTTCGCAGAGAAACAGTATGGCGTCTTTACCTTCCTCAATAGAACCGACGGTGGCGTCTATGCCCAAAATACGGGCCGTGTTGAGTGTCAGCGCCGCCACTGCCTGCTCGTACGGAAGCCCGAAGCCTACAGCGTGTCCGGCCTGAAACGCGAGGTTGCGCTGCTGCCAGAAACCATCCATGCTAAAGCAAAACATGACGCCTGCCTGCTGCAATTGGGCCGCCAGTTTGAACGGCGCATCCACGTCGGCATCGTCCCGCATGGGCAGCGCGTGTACGTTGCCCAAAATGACCGGCACATGATTTTCTCTGAGGAAATCGGCTATAATGGCCGCATCGCCGCCGCCCACTACTACCGGCGTAATGCCGAAACGCTTGGCCAACAGCACGCCTGCGGTGATGGCTTTGGCGTCGTCGGCATGAAGAAACAGCTTGCGACTGCCGTTGAACAGGGCGCAGGCCGATTCCAATTTTAGGTTTTTCTCGGCGGGTTTATCATTTTTGCAATAGGCCAGCGCTTCAGTCAGGTAAGTTTCGATGACTTCTACCTGCTTGTCGTAGTTGGCATTTTTGCTCAGGCTGCCTTCCCGCCAGTTGAACGAAAACATCGCCGGCCAGTTGAGGTGCAGGCCGATGTCCATTTTGTAGGCGGCATCTTCCCAGTTCCATGCGTCCAACTGCACGATAGACGACTGCCCTGAAAGCAGACCTCCCTGCGGCGTGATCTGTGCCAGCAGGATGCCCTGCGCGCGCACCGTAGGCGGCACTTCAGAGTCGGAGTCATACGCAATGATGGAGCGGGCATTGGGATTGAGTTCGCCGATTTCGCCGGCGTCCACGGTAGCGCGCACGGCTTCAATTTCTACCAATCCCAATTGCGTATTCGGCGCGATGAAGCCCGGATAGAGGTGTTTGCCTTTGGCCTCAATGACTTTGTAGCGACTGAGGTTGACTTGCGGCAGAGTTTGCGGCGTGCGCACCAGCGTGATCTTGCCGTTTTCAAAAGCCACAATGCTGTTTTCCACTACTAACCCGTTGCCCAAATGCGCCGTAGCGCCTACGATGTAAACCGGCATTTCCTGTGGCGGCGCAGGTACGGGCGTTTGAGCATAAACGCTGAATGTAATGACGGAGAGGATGCAAAAAAGAAAGTTGCGTTGCATAACGGTCTGTGATGAGTGGATGAGAAATTAAAACAGCAGCGCCCCGACGACCAAAGTCAGGGTTAAACACAGCGTAAAAATAAATAAATAGGAGACATTGAGTACCCAAAATTTCAGGAAGGTCTTGATGAAGCCTTGTTGATACACCCGCTTCATGGCTACAAACAGATAAATCAGTACCAATGCCAACGCAATGCTGTGAGCCGGATGCACGCCCAAGTTGACGTCTTTTTCTGATTGGAAGGCGGCAAGCATATCCGACCCGAAAAAGAAAAACGCAATAGAAAACACGACAAATGCAAAGGCATGGTAGTGAAAGGAAAAAACCAGATGCTCTACAAAATACCGCCGCCTGCGGATGTACAACAGCTTGAGCAACAGCGCCAAAGCGGGCATCATGAGCGCTACAAGCCAAATGAGATTGCCCAGCAGGTAGCTCAAAAAACTATCCCCCTCTCGGAGTATGCGATAAAACTGCCCGGCCTGAAATCGTTCCATACGGCCCTGCACATGATACTTGTCGAGCAGGTCTTGAGTGCGCAAATCCAACATATCCTGTGAGCTGACTGTCAATTCTACAAACTCTCCCTTTTGCACGCTGTAATAGCCAAAGGTACTGGAATCTAAAGAAACAGTATCGCCCATGTGGGCGCGGAGGGAATCCAACGCCTCCCCTACGAGGGGGTATTTTTTATACCCGGCGGCTATTTCCGATTTTACGCTGTCCAATTCCAGCAAAAACAGATCGCGGTGCCCGCTTCTCTTTTGCTGCTCCAATAACTCCGTCATAATTTCCTGCCCGCCGGAAAATATGTATCCCAGCACGGCAAAATGCAGCAACGCAGTAACAAGAAAGAGCCTTGCCGGATTGATGTAGCGTTTGTGCCGCCCTTTGAAATACTCGGTGGTCAGCTTTCCCGGTATCATCATGTCGCGCAGCGTTTGGAAAAGCTGGGAGTCCAGATTGAGTAAAGAGGCTAAGAAATCCTTCACTAAATGCCAGACAGTCGGGATTCCGGGCACGCGCTTCTGGCCGCAGGCACTGCAAAACTTAGCCCCCTCATCCATGGGGTGCTCACAGTTGGTACACCGTTTAGCTTCGTCTTGAGTCGTTTCCACTGCCATTGGTTCTTTTTTGTTCAAAAGTGTGACAGGAGCAGGTTTGGTGCGCCGATTTTTTCGACGAGCGCCCGGTTTTGTTTCTCTTTACGCTGTCAACGAAAAAAGGCAAGACCACGAATCCAGCCTTGCCTTTTTTGCCGCGATGCAACGCGTGATTAGTCGAACGACTGATTGGCCGTTTCGGAGGCTTTTACCAATGTTTGGTATTCTTGAGGAGACAGGCCGTCCATCACATAGTGAATCGGGTTTACCTTATTGCCTTTATAAACCACTTCATAATGGCAATGCGGCGCAGTGGAGGCGCCCGAACTACCTACCCGCCCGATAGACTGGCCGCGAACAACTTTCTGGCCTACTTTTACATCTATCTTGCTCATGTGCGCATAAATGGTTTGGTAGCCATATCCATGATCTATGGTTACGCACAGGCCATAACCATTGCCTTCGTTCTCGGCCTTTACCACTTTGCCGGCGCCGGTGGCCTGAATGGAGGTACCTTTGGGCGCTGAAAAATCAATACCCGTGTGCATGCGCGGCACTTTGTAGATCGGGTGGATGCGGTAGCCGAAACCGGACAAGAGCGACACCCCACGATTCAACTTGTCGGCGCGTACCGGCTTGATGGAAGGCATGGAGGCCAGCATTTTTTCTTTAGCGGCAGACATATCCATGATGGTATCCAAAGACTTGGACTGTATCACCATTTGCCGCTTCAGCTTGTCTATTTTTTCTTGTACCGAGGCCATGGTTTCGCCGGAATAGCGGAACTCTTTGAGCTGCTCATACTGATCGTGGCCGCCCACGCCGCCTTCCCAAACGGCTTCATCAATGGGTTCCATCCCGAAAATCATGCGGTACGCATACTCATCCCGGTCTTTGAGGCTGCCCAATTGGGTGCGTAAACGGTCCAACTCCTCTGAGGCATCGCCCAGCAGCGCTTTTTGTTGTTGAATCTCATTCAGCAATGCCTTTTCCTTTGGCGAAGGAAAAAAGCGGTGGGAAACGAGGGTGAAAATGAACCCGGTAACCAATGCAGCGCAAACGAAGCCGAAAATTCTGAGAATGATCGCGCTCCAAGGTTCTACCACTTTTTCGTACCTGAGCGTATGCGTATTGTAAACAAACTTTTCCTTTCTCATGAGCTTTTAGAAGTTAACGAACGCGTTGGTTTTCAATAGTTTTTGGAATGTAATAGAAGGCTTTCCAAACTTTGAAATTCGCTTTGTTGTCTTTGTCCGTGTTTTCTTAGCAGGCCAAAAGTAATACAGGAATTCGATTTCCCAAAACTTTAACTAAAAAAAGTAAATTATATTAAAATTATTGTTTTAAATTATATAAAACAATTTATTTTAAATTTGTCTCGCATAGGCCCTCAGCAACTGCCATGACCATCCTCTCTGCGCAATCCTTACGCCTGGCTGTTTTTGTCAGAACAGCATACAGCGAGCGCGAGCCGAAGAAAATTTTCCAACATTTTACCGCTTGGTCTGTTCAGCATCCTGGCAAGAGCAAAAACCGCTTTCGCTGTGTCTTTTTAATCATCAAGTAATTGAATCAAATCCTGTGCCGGACTTGCAAACACGTTCGCTCAGCAATCAGCACAACAGCACACCACTACATTTACTCACCATGCGTTTCACAACCATTCTACTCCTCTTAGCCGGCCTGTTCGGCGCTTCCGTTGCAGTTGCTCAAAACGGCATCATCAAAGGAAAAGTAACCAACAAAATCAATCGCGAGCCAATCTCCTTCGCCAATGTGCTGGTGGAAAACACTGACAAAGGCGCTGTGACCGACGAAAACGGCGCTTACGAAATCACCGGCCTGGCGCCGGGCCTGTACAATGTGCGCGTGAGCTTTATCGGCTTTGCCGACGTCGCAGAATTTGAGGTACAGGTCGCCAATACCCGCCCGGCAGAAGTGAACCTCGAAATGGAAGAAAACGCCGCCGCCCTGACCGAGGTGGTGGTCAAATCTTCGCCTTTCCGCAAAACCGAAGAAAGTCCGGTGAGCCTGCGCACCATCGGTGTAGCGGAAATCATGCGCAACCCCGGCGGCAACCGCGACATCTCGCGCGTGGTGCAAGCCCTGCCCGGCGTCACTACGCCCGCTTCTTTCCGCAACGACCTCATCATTCGCGGCGGCGCGCCCAACGAAAACCGCTTCTTTTTGGACGACGTGGAAGTGCCCGTCATCAATCACTTTGCTACACAGGGCGCATCGGGCGGGCCGGTGGGCATCATCAACGTCAACTTCATTCAGGAAGTAGATTTTTACAGCAGCGCCTTCCCAGCCAACCGGGGCAATGCCTCCAGCTCAGTGTTCAATTTCCGCCAGCGCGATGGCCGCAACGACCGCATCGGCGGCACTTTTCAGGTGAGCGCTACCGACATCGGCGCCACGCTGGAAGGCCCCATCGGCGACAAAACGACGTTTTTGGTTTCGGCCCGGCGCTCGTATCTCCAGTTTTTGTTCAAAGCCATCGGGTTGCCGTTTTTGCCTACTTTCAACGGCTTTCAAGCCAAGATCAAAACCAAATTTGACGAGCGCAATGAACTGTATTTCATCGGTTTGGGTGCAGTAGATCAATTCAAACTCAATTTTGACGCCAACGAAACCGAAGAGCAGCAATACCTCTTAGACGTGCTGCCGGTATCGCCGCAATGGAACTACACCAATGGCTTGGTGTACAAACACTACACCGATAACGGGTTCTGGACGGTAGTGTTGAGCCGCAACATGCTCAACAACGAATCGGAGAAGTATTTCCGCAACGACGATTCTACCGAGGACAACCTCATTTTTCGCTATCGTTCGCAGGAAGTGGAAAACAAACTGCGCATCGAAAATACTTCCCGTATCAAGGGTTTCAAACTCAACTATGGCGCGGGCTACGAATTTGTGCGCTACAACAACCGTACGTTCAACCGCATTTTCACTGCCGCCGGCCCGCAAACCGTCAACTACGCATCTGATTTCAACCTTAATAAATATTACGCTTTCGCGCAATTGAGCCGCAAGTTCCTCGATGAGCGGTTGGTACTCTCCGGCGGCATCCGCGTGGACGGCAACGACTTTTCCGAGGCCATGTCCAATCCGCTTGATCAGTTTTCGCCGCGCTTTTCGGCTTCCTACAACTTTACCGACCGGCTGGCCTTCAATTTCAATACCGGCATTTATTACCAACTGCCGCCTTACACATTGCTCGGCTATCAGGAAGACGGCGTGTTTGTGAACCGCGACAACGGCGCCAAATTTGTTCGCAACGACCATCTCACCGCCGGCCTCGAATGGAACACCGCCTCCAACACCCGCATCACGGTGGAGGGTTATTACAAAAAATGGTACGACTACCCATTCCTCCTGCGCGACAGCCTGACCTTGGCCAATCTTGGCGGCGACTTCGGCGTGTTGGGCAACGAACCCTCCGTACCGCGTTCCGACGGGCGCAGCTATGGTCTGGAATTCCTGCTTCAGCAGCGGTTGTACAAAGGGTTCTATGGCATCATTTCCTACACTTTGGGCTGGAGCCAGTTTCAAGACAAAAACGGCCAATTCGTGGCTTCCTCCTGGGATGCGCGCCATATTGTGAATACGGCGGTGGGCAAAAAATTCAAGCGCGACTGGGAAGTGGGTATCAATTGGCGTTTCCAGAGCGGGCTGCCGTTTACCCCCTTCGACGAGGCATCCTCATTGCGCGCCAACTGGGATGTGAACAATCGCGCACTCGTCAATTACAACCTCCTGAACACCCTGCGCCGCACGGCTGCCAACACCATAGATATTAGAGTGGACAAAAAGTGGTTTTTCAAAAAGTGGAGCCTCAATCTCTATTTGGACATCGAAAACATCACCGGCAACTCCATCAGTTCCGACCAACTCATCCTCGACCGGCCATTGGACGAAAACAAGCGGCCCATCGGCCCCGGCGTTGTCGTCAATCCCGATGCGCCCTACAACGAGCAGCGCTACCTCCTCAAAACCATCAGCAATGCGCAGGGCACCGTGCTGCCGAGTATTGGTATTATGGTGGATTTTTAGATAAAGGAGGGGTGAGTGATTTTGCCATCCAACTGCACAATTACTCAATTTTTAAATACACTCTCTGCTCTATTGGCTTACGGTACCCTGTGCCTGTAAACCTTTTCAGTGCTTCTCTGTTTCGATCTTGTTTATTTTCAAGCCTTCACCAGAATTATCGTCAGGCGTGGCCATTTATGCAATCAAAGATTTGGAAAAACTGTCGGGCATCAAGGCCCACACGCTGCGGATATGGGAGCAACGCTATGGCCTCATTACGCCCAAGCGCACGCCTACCAATATCCGTTATTACGATGATGAAGACCTCAAATTTATTCTCAACATTGCACTACTCAATCGAAACGGCATAAAGATTTCAAAGATCGCCCAGATGAGCAAGTCAGAGATCACGGGAAAGGTATCCGAGCTGTCCGATTTTCGTTTTGAAGAAGGCGCACAGTTGGATGCCCTCACGCTCTCCATGATCGAAATGGACGAGTACAAGTTTGAGCGCATCGTGGTAACCAATATTCAACAGATTGGTTTTGAGCGCACTATGCTCGAAGTTGTCTATCCTTTTTTAGATAAGCTGAGTCTGCTTTGGCTCACGGGATCCATACATCCGGTGCAGGAGAGTTTCATCAGCAACCTCATTCGCCAGAAACTCATTGTGGCCATAGACCGGCTGCCGATGCCGACAGGGCGGAGCGTGCAAAAACTGCTGCTGTATCTGCCGGAAGGCGAGCGGCAGGAATTGACCATCCTGTTCATGCAGTATCTGGCCAAGGCCCGCGGCTACCACGTTGTGTATTTAGGATTAGACGTGTCTCTTACCGACCTGCGCGATGCACAGCGCATCCTCCAGCCGCATTTTGTTTTTACGATGATTACGGAAACCTTCGGCAAGGAGCCTGTGCAACGATATGTGGATAAAATGGCCGATGTGTTTCCCGACAGCCGCGTATTACTCTCTGGTTATCAGGTCATTGCCCAAAATGTAGTTTCTCCCTCCAATACGATAATTCTCAATAGCTTAGAACATACCCTAAGCTATCTGGAAAGCGCGGTACTGCCCCAGCCGGCACGCCAGGGTTCCTTGGTCTGACGTTTTACTCCTCCTTTAATTATTCAACCTCCGCTGCTCCGACGATGAGCTGCTGTCCCGGTTGTCCCGGTTTTTGAGGTGTTGGTTGCCGAATTTCCAGGTGGCCCGCAAGTTGACCACCGGCGCCTCCCATTGAGACAAAATATCGAAATCGAGGTTGGCATAGTCCACGCGTGCGTTGAAGAATTTCTGCACAATGCCTTCTGCGTTGAGTTGCAGGCGCAGGCGTTTTTCAAAAAGCTCTTTTTGCAGGCCCGCACTCACCCCGTACATCGTTTCGTGGCGCATGATGCCGTCTATGCCGGGGCTTTGTATCCAGCCCGACAGCTCGGCTTTCCAGCCCTTGGGCAGGGTGGCGTTTACTTGCAGGAAGCCGGTAGCCGACCATTGATTTTGAAGGAAATCTGCATTCAGGTACTCCGCTCTGTAATCGTGGTAATACACCATGACGCCGCCGTAGCCGGAGATGGATTTGGCGATGAAATCGAGCGGAAAAAACAGGCTGCCCCCGTAGCGGGTGTATTTGTCCAAGTTTACATTGGTTTTGAAAGCCTCGCCGGTTTCGTCGTTTTGCTCGATGACTTCCGTGAGCGCGTTTCTGGTCACATCATAAGACAAATTGAAAAACGGCTGCTTGTCGAACGTGAGCGAAAGCTGGCCGCTGTGCGTCAGTTCGGGTACCAGAAACGGGTTGCCTTTGTCGGAAGTGAGCGGATCGAGGTATTGGATAAAGGGGTTGAGATCGTAATAACCGGGCCGTTTGATGCGGTAGCTGTATGCCGCGCTCCAGCCCAAAGAACCGCCCAATGGCGCCGACACGCTGAGGCTGGGGAAAAAGCGCTTGATGCGCAGGTTGACGGTAGAGTCTAATGTTTCGCTAAAGCCCACAGCCTGCGAATCCTCGTAGCGCAAACCGATATTGGCTTGCAGCTTTTCGCGGTTGAAAGTCAGGTTGGTATAGCCCGCATAGATGTCTTCATCGTACAAAAAAGTATTGGTGCGCAGCGCGTCGTTCACCCATTCTCCATTTTGCATCAGGCTGGCCAAGAGCTTGTTATCCAAACGCGTGGTGCTTATTTTGGCGCCGGCCTGCAACTGCCAGTACTTCGACAAAGGCCGTTTGTAATCGGCTTGCGCTGCAAAAATGCGCGTATCGGCAGGCTCCACATTGCGGCGGTCTTCAAAGTCGGCGCCGGTGGTCAGCAGGTCGCTTTGCACCCGGCGGCGGTAGTAGGCGTAGTTGTAGTCCATGCTGAATTCCTGCCCGGAGGTGTCAATTTTCCAACGGTAAAAAGCATCGCCGGAATAAGACCTCCAGTTGCGATCCTGCACGTTGAGGGTTGTAAAACGAGAGAGTTCTGCCCCTTCCGGCGTCGTGACGTAGGTGGTATTTTCGCCGGTGCGGCGGTTGGTGCTATATACCGTGTTCATGGTGATGCCTACGCGGTGCCGGTCGTTGATGTCGTAGTCGGCGCCGAGCCGCAGCGATTTGGACACGGGGTTGCCGGGCGTATAAGCCGATTGCACGAAATGTTGGTTCGGCAGGCGGCGCACGAGGTCCAAGCGTTCAATAAAAGTATTGTGATTGTAGCCCGCGCCGGCCGTCAGGTTCCAGGGGCCGGAGCGGTGATTGATGGAGGCGTTGCCACGGTATTTCCAAAGTTCGCCGCGCCCCATGCCCAGCATGATCTGGCCATTGGTGCCCAGCAGTGCATTTTTTTTCAAAACAATATTGATGACGCCGCCCGTGCCTTCGGCATCAAAAGCAGCGCCCGGCTGCGATACCACCTCTATGCGGGCGATGTTGTCGGCGGGCATATCGCGCAGCAGCGACTCCACGTCCATGTATTTGGTGGGGCGCCCGTCAATGAGGATGGTGACGCCCGATTTGCCGGCCATCTGCACCCGGTCGTTGATGACGAGGAGGCCAGGCACCTTGCGCAGCACATCGGTGACGCTGCCGCCCAAGCCGGTGATGTTGTCTTCCACATTCACCACCAATTTACCGGCTTGCTGTTCGAGCAGAGGACGCCGGGCCACCACCTCAATAGTTTGCAATACCTCGGCGGCTATGGCCATGCGCATGACCGGCACGGTGGCATCTTCGCCTTTGGCGACGGAAAAAGAAGCAGAGAGCAAATCGGAGTAGCCTAAGCCGGAAGTTTTTACCCGGTATTCGCCGGGCGCTACCTGCCGGAATGCGTACTTGCCCAGCGCATCGCTGAGTTCCATTTTTACAATAGCGGAATCGGCGGCATTCAACAACAAGACGTTGATAAATTCCAAGGGTTCTCCTTTTTCGGAGATGATCTGGCCGAATACGGCACTCTGGCTGTACGCCTGAACGACAGACAAAGTAAACGCGGCCAAGAGAAGCAGACGGTTGCAAAAAGTAGTCATCATAAGGTTTTTAAGGGTATTTGAAACAATCGTCGGACGCGCCGACGGAGAAAACAGACAGCGCCGAAATGAAAAGGTTGCAGCACCGGCAACCGAAGTCGGGCTTCGCCGTTATATCGTTTATGAAAAACCAGCAATCACCACACGAGTACGACGAGTACGACTCCTTTGCCTTTCATCCGCACAATGTGATGTTGTTTTTGGTGCTCTTCGGCGTCACGGCGCTCTTTCTCAGCCTCACGGCGGGTTTCGTTTATACGCGGGTGCAAAGCGGATTGCCGCCGCTGCGCCTGCCCTGGATTTTTTTGGTCAATACCCTGCTGTTGTTGGGCGGCAGCGCAGCCATGATTCGGGCCAAACGCGCCTATCTGAACGACGAGACCGATAACTACCGCCGTCTCCTGCACATCACCCTGTGGTTGTCCGTTGCATTTCTGGGCGCGCAGATGCTGGGCTGGCAGCAATTGTTTGCTCAAAACGTCTTTGTAAACACCGACAACTCGGCGGCCTACCTGTACGTCCTTTCCGGGCTGCATTTTGCGCACGTCATTGCGGGTATTCCTTTTTTGTGGGGCTTCATCCGCACCGCCAAAAGGCACATGAAAGAGCCGGTAAGCGTGCTGGTGTATTTCTCCGACCCCGAAAAAAAACTCAAACTCCGCCTGCTCACCATTTACTGGCATTTTCTGGATGCGCTGTGGGTGTATCTGGTGCTATTTTTTGTAGCAAACGCACTGATTCAATCATGAGCCAATTGCATTAAAATCAAGACAGGCCGTCTTTCGAGGTCGTCGTGTTATGCCAAGTGGCAGAGGCTACCGCTTCACCACCTTTGGCACATCGTAAATTAAGGAAGCGGCAGGTTGATACAGGCGTGATTCGCCAAGATCGCCGTTCCGTAGTCGCCCCCGCACCACGAAGGTTAAGCACTTCACCTCGCCAGCACCAATTTCCCCTGCCCCTTGCGTTCTTTGCCCGATTGCACCTCCCAGAAATACATGGCAGCAGGCAAGCGGCTCAGATCGGCTATGAGGGCACGAGCGCCGCGCTCCCAGCGCGAATGATACACCAAACGCCCCAGCGCATCGTACAGCCTGAAATGCGCCGGATTGTTTTCGTCGTACAGTTCTTCGGGCAGAGTGACGCGGATTTCATCGGGGCTTGGGTTGGGCGCCAGCAGGATTTGCCCCGGCTGCGGGTTGGGTGGGCGCAGGGTATCGCAGGGGCTGCCCGGCAGTTCGTACAGCCGCAGCCAGGGCAGGTTGGGCATGTTCCACCCTCTGCGTGCGGGCAGTTGCAGGCCGGTTTCTTCAAAGCGGGATTCCGTACCGGCTTTTTCCGGTTCGTGGATGACGTGGAGGTAATTCATACCAACGGACGAACTCATGTATATTTTCCCGTCGGGCGCTAAGCGCTGCTGAAACATTGAATAGGTAAGTGACTGGCCCACCAACTGACGGGAAGCGAGTACCTCCTGAGATTGTATGTCGAACTGATACAAGCTCCAAAGCCATGCCAGGAAAAAGAATTTTGAAGATGCGTTGAACCCGGTGCCGGAGGGGCGGCGGATGTGGGGAGGCAGCAGAGTGGCCGGCAGGTGCAGGGGGTGGGAAAAA
>DDUV01000018.1:0-2824 GCA_002344975.1 Saprospiraceae bacterium UBA2329
CGGTCGCCTCTCCCTACTCGATTATTAGTTAATGAAAAAGCTCAAAGTCACGCTGAATTCACCATTATGTGCCTGCAAACAGGTGATAATGTCACAACAATTGGAAGTCAAACATCTGGTGCTGACGGAAATGCGAGCTTAATAGAAATGGCGGGAGGTGAAAAGACTATGATTACCGGAATTGGCATCTTTTATCCAGATAAAACAGAAACGCAAAGAAAAGGAATTAAAATAGACCTAATTGTAAAACCCACAATCAAAGGTATTATTGAAGGAAAAGATGAAGTATTGGAAAAAGCAATAGAGCTTGTGAGAAAGTGAATACGGTTGCTAAAAGGCATTTGGCTCAATGGCAGGCGACGTGCTTCTATGACAGTTTAGTGCAAGGTTCGAGATTAGTGCATCTAAAAAGGCACTACCGCCGCTCCTGTTTTCGGATGATGTCATCTCTGATTTCAGTCAAAATTTCTCCAAGTAAATTTAGTCCTTGCCAAGTCTGCCTATTCTTAATCCTTTCATCGTTTTCCCGCAGTCCAACGCCCCAAATAGTATCATAAGGAGAAGCTTCCACCAGCGTAGTGCCCTCTGTTTGCAACAGCTCATACTTTAGCTCTTCATTTTGAGAAAACTTGAGGCGATTTCCTCTCAGTACAATTTCGCTTCGGGCGTATTTCCAAATCTCCTCGTCAAAGTTTGCTATCTGCCTTCCAAGTTCCTTTTGTTTTCTTGGGTTGTGCGTCGCCAAGATTTTAGATGCTGTTTCTCTGTCTAAAAAAAGTAATGCCTTGTTATACATCATAAATTGTTCAGCGGAGGAAAATTCCAATTCCTCGCTAAATTCATCAGGCAGTAATTCTTTGTTGACTATTGAATATACTGTGCCTTTAAAATTTGACAGATGCCACTGTGAAAAAGGATTTTCCGTTTCCCAGAAAAAAGTAAATTTTTCAAATCCTCCATTTTTTTCTATTCGCTTCCGGATCAATCCTCCCAAATTATAGGCTTTTACCTCATTAAATAAGCTCTCTTCAAAATTCCAGTCTAAACCATCTCTTCTTGAAACATAGAATACATTTGAACCAAGGATTTCTTTGTCTGAAAGTTTTTTCATTGCTGTATTTTTTTGTGGGTGAGAGAGAACTTTGTGTCGGCGGGGTTAACACTCTATCATGTCTATTAATTCCTTAGTAACTGACCTTAAGCAAGCCAATTGCGAATTTTGCTACAAAGATAGGCATTTCTTGTCAAGTTGCCAAGCCCTGCACGGTATGGCCTATTGCCCCGGCAGCATCAGCCTCAAGCCTTTCGCCCTGAGCTATTCTGCGGTTGGTACCCGCTTATCAAAAAAACGTTTTGTCTCATCTCGCCGCCCGGAAAGAAACCCCCTCCCTCCGTTTTCATGCGACACCTTCCTGCCTCGCTCACTCGGCAGTCAGATGTCACCTGAAAACTCCCTGCCCGGAGAGCAGCTTCCTAATGAACGCGCATGTAGCGGCGAATTCAATCGCCGTAAGGCAGGCGCCAAAATCGCCGCTATCGGGAGGGCCTCGCAACAACTTTTAAATTCCGTTTGGTCGTCACATTCCGCAGCGCTATCTTTGCGCGCAATTTGAAACAATCGTTCGGGCCATGCCCGGCATTGAAACCTTGCAAAACGTTCCATCATGCCCAAAGATACTTCCATTCGTTCCGTACTGATCATCGGTAGCGGCCCCATCGTCATAGGTCAGGCTTGCGAGTTTGACTACTCCGGCTCACAGGCCTCACGCTCGCTGCGCGAAGAAGGCATCGAGGTGACGCTCATCAACTCCAATCCGGCCACCATCATGACCGACCCGGTGACGGCAGACCACATTTATCTGTTGCCGCTGACGGTGGAGAGCCTCGTCCAGATTCTGGAAGAGCGCAACATTGATGCAGTGCTGTCCACCATGGGCGGACAAACGGCGCTCAACCTCGCCATCGAGGCCGACAAACTCGGCATTTGGGAACGCTACGGCGTGCGCATGATCGGCGTGGACGTTCATGCCATTGACCTGACGGAAAACCGCGAGTTGTTTCGGCAGCACATCCTCGACATCGGACTAAAAGTGGCGCCTTCGCAAATTGCCAATTCCTTTCTGGAGGGCAAAGAAGCTGCTCAAAACATTGGTTTTCCATTGGTTATCCGCCCGTCTTACACATTGGGCGGCACCGGAGCGGCTTTTGTACACGATCCGTCTGAGTTCGACGCGGCGCTGCGCCGGGGCTTGCAGTTGTCGCCCACCCACGAGGTGCTGATTGACAAGGCGCTACTGGGCTGGAAGGAGTACGAACTGGAACTGCTGCGCGACTCGGCAGACAACGTGGTCATCATCTGCGTGGTGGAAAACTTTGACCCGATGGGCATCCACACCGGCGACAGCATCACCGTGGCGCCGGCCATGACGCTGTCGGATACGACCTATCAGCGCATGAGAAACGAGGCCATTACGGCCATGCGCTCGCTGGGCAATTTCGCGGGCGGCTGCAACATACAGTTTGCCGTGGACCCCGATACGGAAGACATGATCGTCATTGAGATCAACCCGCGGGTGTCGCGCTCCTCGGCTTTGGCCAGCAAGGCGACGGGCTACCCGATTGCCAAAATAGCCGCCAAACTCGCCATCGGCTACCGTTTGGACGAACTCAACAACCAGATCACAAAAAACACTTCGGCCTTTTTTGAACCCACGCTCGATTATGTGATCGTGAAAATGCCGCGCTGGAATTTCGACAAATTCCCCGGCGCCGACCACCGCCTCGGCCTGCAAATGAAGTCGGTGGGCGAGGTGATGGCCATCGG
>DDUV01000018.1:3019-3544 GCA_002344975.1 Saprospiraceae bacterium UBA2329
GTGGGCGAGGTGATGGCCATCGGGCGCAATTTCTCCGAGGCGCTCCAAAAGGCTTGCCAGTCATTGGAAAACAACCGCACCGGCCTCGGCGCCGACATGAAAGAATGGATTCGCACCTCCGATGTGCTGGAGCGCTTGGAGCAGGTGAGCGACGACCGCATTTTCCGCGTCAAGGATGCGCTGCGGCTCGGCGTGCCGGAAAAAACCATCCAGAAACTGACCAAAATAGACCCCTGGTTCATCAAACAAATCAAGCGTTTAGTGAAAATGGAGGAACGACTGCTGCGCTACAACGTGGCCGAAGACATACCGGAAGATTTTTTCCGCGAACTGAAAGAATCGGGCTACTCCGACGCGCAAATCGCCTGGCTGCTGCGCATCAAAGAGGAGGAGGTGTTCCGCCGCCGCATAGAACTCGGCATCCGGCGCACGTTCAAAATGGTGGACACCTGCGCCGCCGAATTTGCCCCCGATACCGCGTACCTGTACTCGACCTATGAGGAGGAGTGCGAGTCGCTGCCCAGC
>DDUV01000111.1 GCA_002344975.1 Saprospiraceae bacterium UBA2329
GTGGACAAATCGCAACTGCGCCCTGCACATTTAAATTTTCTAGTATGAAATACACACAACTTTTCACAGTAGCTATCCCCATTTTGGTAAGCTTATCGCTTTCGTTGTCAGCTCAAAACAAGCCTGAAATTAAAAACGATACGATAAATATGACCAACTTGGAAATAGCCAACTTGGAAAAAGGGGAATACAGACTTCCATTCACTACGAAAAGCGGGATAATCGTACTTGCAAGCATAAAAAATGGCAAAATAGTCGGATTTAAAGCCCGAGACCCAAAAACAAATAAAAGGGTAAAAGTTCGCAAACTCAAAACAGCCTCCGGCTGTAATCCTGTATGGTGCTACACCTTTGCACCACCCCACTGTACTGTGATTGATGGAATGTGTTTTTGCTCTTGTGGTTCGTTCGTATGCCAATATTGTCAATAGAGGTTACTATAGCTCTATTCCAATAGGTTTCGTGCAAGTTTTCAAGATAGGATGGATAAAATGCACAAAACCCTATTGGTGCGAAGTATAATGCAGTCTTTTGTGACATCGGATAAATAATAATGGTGCCAACATTCAGTGCACAACAGTAAACACGTCGGCGGGTGGGGATAAACGCGCGCAGCACGTCCCCACCCGCCGACGTGTTGTGCGGTTGCACTTTGTTGTGCGGAGCCTCTTGCGGAACACCCCAGGGCCGGCGACAAGCCCGATACTGCGTCTATGAGAGTATTCAAAAAGTGTGCCACGGGTTAGATGATGGTATGTTGGTTGACATGTTTTGTGAAAGTGTGGGAGTTGATAAGTCAATAATCCCCCACCTTCTCCAACCACCCCACATCCTCCCACCACTCCGCCAGGGCGCGCTCGTAGGCCGCCTGCGTTTTGGTGAGCCGCAGCGTGTAGGGCCGCCCGGAAGTGAGGGTGTCCATGCGCAAATCTATGGTTACTGATTTGACAGCGTATTCCATTTCCCTGCGCAAGCCTTCCGCTGCGCGGTAGTCGAACACCTGTTCGGTAGGCGAACTGAGGAAGGGCCGCAGGAGGTCCCATACCTTTTTGTGCAGTCGGTCGGAGGGCGTTTCGCGCTTCCAGTCGGGGGGCGGAGTGGGTTTTACGGCAGTGCGTATTTGCAGGTCTTCGCGGCAGGCGCGGCGCAGATCGGCGGCTAAGGCATCGCTCCGATACTTGCCCGCCAAGAGTGCCGGGAGCAGCGCGTCGTTCACATATTTTCTATCCGGCAGCGTGCCAAAAATAGCATCCACTACTTGCTCGCGCCATAGGGCATCCGCATCGCAATAATGGCACAGCGAGAGCAGCTTTTTCATGGCAATGCAAAGTATGGCGTTGCGCTCGCTTTGCTGATTGTCCCAATTGTAGGTGTAGGATGATTCGGGCATTTTATAAAACACGGCCTTTTTCAGCAAAGGCGGCAGTGTTTTCATTTGCTCGCTCACAAACTCCGTGAATCCCGCTTTGTCCAACCCAACGAGCGTTTCCAGTAGGTGGCGCCACACTTCCGGCGTTTGGCTGTCGGCAGTTTCCCGGAACACCGGATGAAACAGCGCCGGGGCGTATGGCCGCATCAGGCCGATCCATTGTTTCAATTGGATTTGATAGAAAACCTTCGTCAGTATCTGTAGCCCGGTTTTGCGGAGGAATGGCTCATCCTGCAATTGCGCCAGAGCGGCGGCTACCGGACTGTAATCTGCGGTGCGGTGTATTCGCTCTGTTCGTTCAGACAGGCTTTGGTTCATTAATTGGAGCATCGTTTTGACGTGCCTCGGCGCTTCAAGTTGGGGTTCCCTCCAATTGCCGGCGTAAAAATCGAGCCACTGCAATTGCGCGCCGATGTCTATTTGGCTCAGTACCTTGCCGTGTATGCGCACAGGCCAGATGAGTACGGCGCCGTAGTGGTACCAGTATTCGATGGTCATGCCCTCATTGCCGGTGTAGCCTTCTTCTTCCTGTTCGTCCGGTTCTCCCTCACCTATTTTTACATCGCTGATGATATCTTCGTCGCGGATGCTGAAATGGCCGAGGCTGGGGCGCTCATCATCGTCGGCCCAGTGTTCTATGGTGGTATATTTTTCGAATATCTCGCCCATGGTGCCGCCGCCATTGCCTTCGTCCTCATCATCGTAGTACCTCCCGCGACGGCGGTAGTTGTCGTAGTAAAAATCGCCCTCCAGCTCGCCCATCCGGTAGTGCGTCACCAAGCCCAATTTGGCGTAGTAACCCGCTTTTTCGGCTGCGGCCAAAAGCGCTTCGGCGCGGGGGCGGTCATCCAATTTGAGTTGAGCGAGCGAGAAATTGGCAGGCGTATATTGGTGCCCCAGCAGTACCGCTGCGGGAAACTCAGTAAAGCTCGCCTCGCCAGTTTTCAACAATTGGGCAATTTCGGCAGTCTGCGCGCTGAGCTGAGGCAAGCGGATGCGCGTACTTTTGCTTTGTTGTACGAGGTTGTAAACCAGACAAACCCGGTAGCCCGACGTAACCGGCTCCACCTCGTGCTCGCAGTCGGCATAAAAAGCAGCGAAGGGAATCTGGTAGCTGCTCGAAGGCTCGGCAAAGTCTATGCGCTTTTCCCGGCCGTCGAAACGCACGCTCAGCACTCCGCCCGTGTGCGCGCCGGGCAAACCCACTACCAAGGTGCCGAACATTCCCGGTTCCTTTTCCGAGTCTTTGTGCGGGAGGAAGAAGTCGCCGCTTTCATACACCAAGAGTTTGTACAGGGAAGCACCGATACGGTCTTTTTCGAGGCCCAGTTCGGTTTTCACCTCGTCCAACATTCCTTGCATCAGCTTTTCCCAGGCCGGGTTGGCAAAGGATATTTGGGCGGCGTCTATTTCCCATGCACTGCGTACGGTGGTATCGGTAATGGTACGGCTGCCTTTGCCGAAAGGTGCCCGGCGCGCTACCTTGATAAGGGCCTGAGCTTGCAGAGGCGTCACCGGCAGACCTATCTCGCCAAGGTTTTCCACGATCAGGCCTGGCGGCACCAAGTCATACACGCCTGAAACTGCAAAAGCGCCGCTGCCTCTGATGCTGTGGAGCTTGGCGAGCAGTGCTTGACGGAAATCTCCATCAGATTTTATCTTGTCCGGTGCAGTTTTTCCGCTGCCTGTAAAGGGCGGCGGTACCACTCCGCTTGTTTCGTAAGCTGCATAATGGGCAGTCAGTTGATCGCGCATGGCCTTGACGTCCTCCGGCTTGTCTCGCGGGGGCGCTATGCAGGCATCATTCGGCTCAACGATATATACGAAGTAGTCGTAGCCGCCGTCAATAGAGTTGATGATGTATTCGGCGGGCAGATTTTGGAGCGTGAGGCTGTCCAATTCGATTTCCAGCAAAGCGCCGTCGAAACTGAGTACCCGACCACACCAGCCGCTGATGTCTGTGCCGGTGTCTTCGTCTGTTTGGCCGGCGTTGATTATTACGGATTGTCCTGTTTTGAACTTCATAATGTGCTTTGAATGATCATTATCAAGTAGAAAAGAGTTGACGTATCAGCGCCGCCTCACTCAGCAAACACCTCCGCCACCTCTACTTCCAAGTTGGGAATAATCGGCGTAGTGGCAATATCTCCTTCTACCTTTGGCCGCCGACTGATGTAAAAGCCCTGCTCGTCGAGGGTCCAAATCTGAATGGTTTTTTCAATGGGCGAGACCACCCAGTATTCCAGGACGCCGGCCTCCTGATAGAGTTCAAACTTGTCTTTCATTTCGGTGCGGCTATTGCCCGGCGAGAGGATTTCGATAATAAGGTCGGGTGCTCCGTTACAGCCTCGTTCGTCCAATTTGGAAGGGTCGCAGATGACGCAAAGGTCGGGTTGAACGACTGTTTTGGCTTCTTTGTCGTCGCGCATTCTGGTGAGGCGAACGTCGAAAGGCGCTGCAAAAACCTGACAAGGGCTTTGCCACAAGGCATTGGCAAGCAGGCGGGAAAACCGGATAGAAATGCGTTGATGCTTTACCGAGGGCGCAGCCATCTGCCGGATTTTACCGCGCAGTAATTCCACGCGCTCTTCAAACTGCCAGCGCAAATAATCGGCGTAGGTGTATGTGCCGTTAGGATCGAGTTGATCGAGCGAAGTGATGGCCATAAGCAATAAATAAACTGGTTTCGGATTCAAAGGTACGAAAAACCCGGAGCCTGTGCAAACGAGTGGTTATGACGGCAGGCCCTCAAAAACCAAAATCCCCCTCCGCCGTTATACCCTCCAAAAAACCAACCGCGTGAAAAATTACCTCATCATCGGCGCAGCATCGGGTATCGGCGCCCAACTGACCGCGCAATTGGCGGCGCAAGGCCACCGCGTTTTTGCCACCTGGCACCATCAAGCACCTTTCGAGGCGGGGCCGCAGGTGTCGTGGCATCCATTGGACGTACTCGACGAGCAGCCCGACTTCGGTTTCCTGCCCGATACCCTGCACGGTATGGCCTATTGCCCCGGCAGCATCAGCCTCAAGCCTTTCGCCCGCATACCTGAGTCGGCTTTTGTGCAGGATTACCGTTTGCAGGTGGGCGGCGCGGTGAAGTGCATACAGGCGGCCCTGCCCGCGCTGAAAAAGGCCGAGCAGGCTTCCATCGTTTTGTTTTCCACGGTGGCGGTGCAGGCCGGATTCAATTTTCATACCTTGGTGTCGGCTTCCAAAGGCGCTGTGGAGGGGCTTACCCGCGCATTGGCTGCCGAGTTGGCGCCCAAAATCAGGGTCAATGCGATAGCGCCATCCATTACCGATACGCCCTTAGCCGCCACCCTGCTCAATACCGAAGACAAACGCGCCGCCAACGCCCAACGCCACCCGCTGCGCAGCATCGGCAAGCCGGAAGATATTGCCAACACCGCCGAGTTTCTGCTCTCTGAAAAATCGGGCTGGATGACCGGCCAGATTTTGCATGTGGATGGCGGCATGTCGAGCCTTAAAGTGTAAGCTGACATGCCCAAAAAGCAGCATCTACCCCAAAAGACCTGCCCGGTATGCGGCCGCCCTTTCGCCTGGCGCAAAAAATGGGAAAAGGTGTGGGAGGAGGTAAAATATTGCAGCGATCGGTGCAGGAAAAATAAAAAGCCGGAACTGAACCTTGCCGGCGATGAGCCGAAAAATTGAGATGTCATATCGCCGATTCTGGCATTTTACATTACTTTTGCCCCTATGACCGACGAGAACACCAGCGTACACAATCCGCACGACAGCTTCTTCAAGTCTCTGATGCACAATCGGGAGACGGCACTCGCTTTTTTGGAAGAATTTCTGCCAGATGAAGTGAAAGATGTACTGGATTTGCAAAGTCTGGAATTGGCGAATACGACCTTTCTGACCGACGAACTGAAGCAGTATTTTTCCGACATTGTTTTCAAACTGAAAATGCGCGGTACAGAAGATTCCTCTTTTCTCAGCCTGTTGATGGAACACAAGTCGAATCCGGGCGAGTATGTGGAGTTTCAGTTGTTGGGTTACACGGCCAACGGCTACCTGACACAGTTGAAAGAGAAGAAGCCGCTCCAGATCATCATTCCGTTTGTGTATTATCACGGCAGGGAGACGTGGAGGCTCAAGCAGCTCTCGGAATACTTCCCCCAGTATCCGGCATCATTGCGCCGTTTTGTGCCGGAGTTTGATAAGATATTCATCAGTCTGTTCGATGTATCGCCGGAACACATAGAGCAATTGACCGATGCCATGCTTCAAGCCGCACTCATGGTACAGCGGAATCGCTACCATTCGAAAGAACTGGTCCGCATTTGGGTTTACATTACCGAAACCCTGTTGCCGCAATCTGAGTACAGCAACTTTCTGACAACCATCTCTGTTTATTCCATCAGTCTTATTGACTTAAAACCGGAAGAACTCAGAGCGGAAATACTCAAACATTCAAGACAAAAAAAATCTACAGCCATGTCAACCTACGATCAACTCATTCAAAAAGGAGAAGAGCAAGGCATCCAAAAAGGTAAAATCGAAGGCAAAATCGAAGGCAAAATCGAGGTGGCGCTAAATGCCTATAACAACGGCCTCTCCATACAACTCATCGCCAATATCACCGGCATGGAAGAAGCGGAAGTAAGCCGGATTCTGAAAGAAAACGGCATGATATAAGTCTCCTCTGTTCTTGCGCCCGTCTTTTTGACCCGACGCATCTTCAACCTGCCGCTTGTTACGCGCCGTACAAATTCCGTCACTTTCCCAATCAAAATGACTACCAACCAAAAAATCCAGGCGCTCCGCCAGGCCATGCAGCGGGAAGGCATCGCCGCATACTTCGTCCCTTCTTCCGACCCGCATCAAAGCGAATATGTAGCCGACCACTGGAAATGCCGCGAGTGGCTCTCCGGCTTCACCGGTTCCGCCGGCGTTTTGGTCGTCACCGAAGACCATGCCGGCCTCTGGACCGACTCCCGCTATTTCCTCCAGGCCGAAAAAGACCTCGCCGGCACCTGCGTCACGCTTCAAAAACAGGTGGTGCCGCACGCTCCCGAACACGTCAACTGGCTGGCCGACAGCCTCCCTCCCGGCAGCATCGTGGGCATTGACGGGCGCTTGTTTTCGCTGGCTCAGGTACGCCATCTGGCTAAGCATTTTTATCCCAAAAATATTGAAATTCGCACCGATCTCGATCTCATAGCGCCCATCTGGATCAACCGGCCCGCACTGCCCGGCGACCCGGTATTCGAACTGCCGCCCGATTACACCGGCCACTCGCTCGCCGAAAAATTAGCCCGCATCCGCGCCGCTCTGGGTGCTCAAAACGCCGATGCGCTGCTCCTCACTACCCTCGACGACATCGCCTGGACGCTCAACATCCGCGCCGCCGACGTGGAATGCAACCCCGTCTGCATCTCTTACCTGCTCATCGAGCAAGAGGCCGCGCACTGGTTCGTATCCGCCGAAAAAGTGCCGCTGGAATTGCAGGAAAAATGCTGGTTGCACGGCATCGTCCTGCACCCTTATGAAGCCATTGAGGACAGACTGCACACCTTGCCTCCCGATTATAAAGTGCTTTCCGACACCGCCACGCTCAACGCCAGATTGTACCAACTCATCCCCGAAGGCCAGATATTGCACGGCGACAACCCCGTAGCGGCCATGAAAGGCATCAAGTCAGAACGCGAAATAGCCCAAATCCGTCGCGCCATGCGCAAAGACGGCGCCGCGCTCGTGCGCCTGCTGCGTTGGCTCGAAACAGAGGTTCCCAAAGGCGGCCTCACCGAATACGACGTGGCCGTCAAAATGGCCGAACTCCGCGCCGAACAAGGCGAATACTTCGGCGAAAGCTTCGCCGCCATCATCGGCTACAATGCCAACGGCGCCATTGTACACTACCGGCCCATGCCCGGCGAATCGGCGGCCATTCGGCCACAGGGCATCCTGCTGATGGACTCCGGCGGCCAGTATCTACACGGCACCACCGACATCACCCGCACCATAGCCCTCTCTCCGCCCACCGGCGAGCAAAAACGGGCCTACACCGCCGTCCTCAAAGGGCACATCGCATTGGCTGCCCTCCGCTTCCCCGAAGGCACCAAAGGCATACAAATAGACGCTCTGGCGCGCGTGCCTCTCTGGCAACTCGGCCTCAACTACGGCCACGGCACAGGGCACGGCGTCGGCTATTTCCTCAGCGTACACGAGGGGCCGCAGGGCATCACGCCTTCGCCCGGCAACAGCAAAGGCCATACGCCTTTCGAGCCGGGCATGCTCACTTCCAACGAACCCGGCTATTACGAAACCGGCCAATACGGCATTCGCATCGAAAATCTGATCCTGTGCGTAGAGGCCGAACAGACGGCTTCAGGGCGCTTTTTTCAGTTCGAAACGCTCTCCCTTTGTCCCATTGATACTCAATTGATAGACATCTCCATGCTCCATCCCGAAGAGAGGCAATGGCTCAACGAGTACCACGCCGGCGTACTGCGCGAACTGTCGCCGTTGCTCCATGCAGAAGAAGTGGCTTGGTTGGAGCAGCAGTGCAGGGCGGTGTGATCGAGGTTTTATTGGGGCGTGCCCCCACACTGATACCATCTTCTTGTGGGGTCGGGTGCCTTGGTCGTCCTCCTGTCGTCGTTCCTCCCTTCGGCCCCCTCACGCAACGCGCGTTCAGCCTCCTTTGAACATGGTTCTCAATAGCTGATATTTCTCCGACTCAGGCAAAGTGTCAATAGCGGTTGATTTTATTTCGATAGTTTCCAGCATTTCCTTGAGAATTTGCTTGTCTGTTCGGGTGGTATCTGCCTGGTTGTGAATTCTGAGCGTGTAGTTGGAGATGTATTTCATCGTGGTTTTTTCCTTTGGATCGTAGTTGGAGATTCCACCGCCGGTACCAAATAAAACCAACTTTTTCCCCGGCAACACATCCGGAAACGACGCTCCCGCATGATAAATGGTGGCATACCATTTTCCATAATCATTCATTTCTTTTGCATCTATCGGCTCCAATTCAAACTGAATAAAAGAGTCGTGTTTTCGGGCAATGCCGATGTGCCTCGTGGTATTAGGCCCGCTGCCTCCATCGTTCGATCTGTATAAGCCCTCCATTTCCACAATAAACCAATCGTTGTTTTTGGGATCGTTTTTTAGCTTGTAAAAAGTCAGCGTCGGGTACTCCCACAGACCGTCCAGTGTGTCTTTGAGCCGAAACTGTAAATTGAATTGCCCAATCGAATCGCCTTTGAACGCGGCGTAATTGATGTGTGGAATCCCCTGCGTCTGATGCGATTTGCGCTCGGAAAAATAAAGCGCCCCCAGCAAAATGGTACTTAGCCCGAATACAACCGCCAATAAGCCAAGCTGCCGGAGACGGTGGCGAAGGGCTTGCAAGGCTTCGAGCGGTGCATCCGGCTTTTTTGATATAAGAGAAACCTCAACAGCAGGCGGCTCAGGCGCAGGCATTTGAGCATTCTGCTGCATTTTGAGTTGAAGCAGCCTTAGGAAGGCTTTCGCTTTATCCTCGGCTTCCGTTTTGGCCCTCTTTTCTGCAGTTGTCTGCTCGTCCTCTGTTCCATTGTTTTTGCCGGTCTTATCTTTCAAGATATCCGTCAGTTCTTCTTCTGTATAGTTTTCCAGTATGATCTCCGGCGCCTGTTCAAGATAATCTCTGCGAGTTCGGATGCCTTCTTTATTTTCAGAAATGGCTATAAATTGGTACAAATAGTTGAACAGCTCAGGCCGGTACCAACCTTTTAGACCATCCCCCAAATCCTTATTTTTAGAACGATGATACAACTCGTTGATTCTTTTCCCATTGAGCACGTCTTTGTCGCGAGCATTGGGTATATGTGTACAAATGACCTCAACCAAGCCTTCATAAGCATAGCCGTTGGGGTCCACCGTATTCGTTTGTATGTTCGTAAGGGTCTTCAATTTTTCGCTGATGTATATCTCTTCCATCCTGCTCAATTTCCTGGATTCGCAGAACTTCCTCAGCAGCCATTGCCATTCTTTCAAGTCAATTTCTTCCATTTTTATGCTTCTTTTTACTTCTGATTACATGAATTTTCACCCCATTGCATGAATTTCTTCCATTGTAGCAGCAATTTCCTTCCAATACCCACACTGGCTGAGCGCCGCCTACACATTTGCAGCACGAGGCAATTTCGCTTCGCGTCGCAAAATCGCTGTTTTCATGGAGACCTTGAAAAAAATTGATGAATTCTTCGAAGTCATTGGGGAGATATTTGGCTTCCTGACGGATCATGTGTTCCCCATTATCGGGGTGATTTGGCTCGGCTACCTATTTCTTAAATCCTTGGGGGCATACATCGAAGACTGGAGCTGGCTCGGCGTGCTCTTGTGTCTGCTGCACTGGGCAGCCGGCCCCCTCCTGATTTATTTTGGGGTTGAATTTGGCATTTCTATTCTATTGGGTTGCGGCGGCCTTGTCTTATTATCGGCCCTTGCCACAGGGGCCGAGGATTAAACGAGCCGCCATGAATACACAAATCCTCGCCCAACGCCTTGCCGCCTGGCGGCAGGAGCCGGACTACTGCCATTTCACGGAGGCCGAACTGATACGCATTTTCTATGATGCGCTGGACGACCTGCCCTGTTCCGTCCATTTCACCATTGGTGAAGCAGCGGGCATTGTCGCCTCGGCCCGGCTCTCGCTCATAACGCCCGACAACCTGCCGCTGCTGCCTTATGGCAATTTCCAAACCGTCCTCTCCGGTTTCCTGCCCTCATTTGGGTTGCTGGGCCGCTTAGCTGTATTGCCGGAATACAGGGGGAATGGTTTTGCTACCGAACTGACGCAACGCCGCATCAGCTATGCGCGGCGGCATTTTCCGCACCTTATACTGCTCACCCTGTTGCGCCCCTGCGCCATATCGCAATATGCAGATTTGGGTTTTCAGGACTTCCTTTCGTATTCCAAAAACGACTATCCCGGCTTGCCCTGGACAGAGACCGTGCTTGCTATTTTTTCACCTTCAAAATAACTGATTATGAGGTATTTATTGCTTTCCTTTTGTTCACTTTTTCTAAATTCTTCCAACATGCAGAATGTATCAGAATCCGATCGCGGGGAGTTCCAACTGCCTGCCTTTGCCCGCGCTGCGGCTGCCTCGCAACAGCAACAGGCCATCCAGACATGGCTTGAACTCAACGATCTGGCAGAGAGGTCTTGGGCGGAGGAGCGAACTGGGGTCTATGTCGAAGCGCGCGCCCGCAAACTGGGCATTCCCGTGACGCAACTGCCCGGCTCGCACACGCGCATTGTGCGCATCAAAGGTACTGGAAACGGACCCTACAAAGGGGTGCTGGCCTACAAAGCCGACCTTGATGCTCTGCCCTACAAAAACTCCGAGGGCAAGGTTTACTACAAACATTCTTGTTTTCATAGCGGGCACGTCGCCATTGCCTTATCGGTAATGGAAACCGTGTGGGAGCTTAGGCATCGCTTCAATTCGGAGGTCATTTTCATCTATCAGACTGCCGAGGAGACCCCCGATTGCGGCGCACGGGAACTTCTGAACTCCTCGCTTTGGAAAGAACTGCAAATAGATCGTATGGTGGCGCTTCATGCCAGCCCGGAACTGCGTTTCGATCAGGTGGCCGTCAGAGAAGGCTATGCACAGGCAGGCATTGATGTGCTCACTTTCAAAGTATCGGTGGACACGGCAAAGATCAAGTCCAGCCATGTGGCTCGTCCTCACGCAGGCGCCAACACCATTTGGGCTGCTATGAAATTGGCCACTCAAATGAAATTCGCCCTTTCGGAAACCAGCAACCCCGTGCAGCCGCTGCTTTTTAATATCGTGCAAATCGGCAGCTCGAATTTTGGGATGGATAATGTCAACATTACGCCTGACGAAACAACTTTCATTGTCAATTTGCGCGTATTCGATCTGAATTTCAGAAATGAACTGATGCAAAAAATCGAAAGAATGGTCCAGTCTGTGGAGTTGGAATACAACGGCGTTATTCAGGTGGAAATGCAGGTGGAGCGCGGCCCCGACCCTGTGTTCAATAACCCGGCTCTGGCCCGAAAAGTGTTTCAATACGCCCAGGAGGTGCTGGGCGAAGACCATGTGCAGGTGGCCGAGCAGAGGGCCGGTGGAGATGATGCGGGGGTCTATAGTCAGGTAATTCCGTTGGTGATGGTTCGGTTGGGTACGGGCAACCCGGATAAAGGAATCGTCACCGATCTGCACAATGAGCGTTTCACGGTGGACACGGATTGCTTTTTTACCGGGATCGCCGCCATGACTTACGTTGTTTTGAAAGAGCTGGAGGTTTCAAAATAGATCGCAGCGCTTTTCGCGAAAAGAATCAGCCCCGCATTGAAGGCCGGCACTTATCAAAAGGTCGGCCTTCTTCTTTTTCAGACCGTTGCAGGTCTGAACCTGCCTAAATGAAAAATCCATACCTTTGCCCCCGAATCAAATAACCAAATTGAAACCGAAATAAAACGCATCATGGCACAGGTTGAACTCATCATGCCCAAAATGGGCGAAAGCATCATGGAAGCCACCATCCTGCGCTGGGTCAAAAATCCCGGCGACAGCGTTGAAATAGACGAGCCTATCCTCGAAATAGCCACCGACAAAGTGGACACCGAAGTGCCCTCGCCCGTCAGCGGGGTCATTGCACAGGTGCTTTTTAAAGAAAACGACGTAGTGCCGGTGGGCAAAGTCATCGCAGTCATCAGCACCGAAGGCGAATCGGCACAACCCCTGCCCACGCCGAGTATTGCGGAAGCGCCCGCATCCAATGGCGCCCTCAGCAACGGCCAACACAGCCCAGCGCCCGCCGAAGCTGTGCCTGCTACCGCCTCTTCCGCTCCGGCTCAAGTGCGCGCTGCCGGCGAAGGCGCCCGCTTTTACTCGCCTCTCGTGCGCAACATCGCCCAAAAGGAAATGATCAGCACTCAGGAATTGGAAGCAGTGCCCGGCAGCGGACAGCAGGGCAGAGTGACCAAAAAAGACATCTTAGCTTATGTAGAACAACGCCGCCACACGCCCGCCACGCCACAGCCTGCCGCGCCTGCGCCCGCCACTCCGGCATCCGTACCCGCCGCGCCCGCCGTATCGGTGAGCGGCAATGTGGAGATTGTGGAAATGGACCGCATGCGCAAGCTCATCGCCGACCACATGGTGATGTCGAAACACACCTCGCCGCACGTTACTTCTTTTGTGGAGGTGGACGTTACGGAAATTGTGAACTGGCGCGAGCGCGTGAAGAAACAGTTCGAGGCCCGCTACGGCGAAAAAATTACCTTCACGCCTATTTTTATTGAGGCCGTGACCAAAGCCCTCCGCGATTTCCCGATGGTCAACATCTCCGTGGACGGCACCAAACTCATTGTTAAAAAAGACATCAACATAGGCATGGCGGCAGCGCTGCCCAGCGGCAACCTCATTGTGCCGGTCATCAAAAACGCCGACCTGCTCAGTCTGCCCGGCCTCACCAAAGCCGTCAACGATCTGGCGGGCCGCGCCAGAGCCAACCAACTGAAGCCCGAAGAAATTCAGGGCGGCACTTTCACCCTCACCAATGTGGGGACTTTCGGCAATGTCATGGGTACGCCCATCATCAATCAGCCGCAGGTGGCCATCCTCGCTACGGGCGCCATTCGCAAAAAACCGGCCGTGGTAGAAACTCCCTACGGCGACCTCATTGCGGTGCGGCAGATGATGTTCCTCTCCCTCTCGTACGATCACCGCGTAGTGGACGGCGCGCTCGGTGGCTCCTTCCTGCGCCGGGTAGGCGATTATCTGGAGCAGTTTGATGCCAATCGGGGGTTTTGACGCGCCCCATGCCATCACCTCGCATCCTCCTCATAGACCGCCCGCACGGCTTCCTCATCGAAGCGCTGCAAAACTGGGGTGCGGAACTGAGCCTGCACTACGAAACGCCACGCGAAGAGGTGCTGCGCCTGCTGCCCGAATATGACGGCGTGGTCATGCGCAGTCGCCTGCGCGCCGATGCGGAATTTTTGCAACAAGGCCGCCGACTCCGTTTTCTGGCCCGCGAAGGCGTAGGCGTAGAGCACATTGACCTGGACTGCGCCGCCCAGCTCGGCATAGAGGTCATCACCTCGCCTGAAGGCAGCCGAAATACGGTGGCCGAACACACACTGGGCCTGCTCCTCGGCCTGATGAACCACCTGGCGCGCGCCGACCGGCAAGTGCGGCAGGGCGAGTGGCTGCGCGAACCCAACCGGGGCTACGAAATCTTTGGCAGAACGGTGGGCATTCTCGGCTACGGCAATATGGGTTCGGCGTTTGCACAGCGTTTGGCAGGGTTCGGTTGCCGCGTCATTGCCTACGACAAATACAAAACCGACTACGGAAATGAATATGCCGAAGCGGTTGACTTGCCCACCCTGCAACGCGAGAGCGACATCCTCAGCTTGCACATTCCATACATGCCGGCCAACCACTATTTTGTCAACGAGGTCTTTCTGAGTGCCTTTTCCAAAAATATCTTTGTTGTGAATACTGCTCGCGGTACCGTACTCGAAACCGAGGCATTGGTGCGGCATCTGCAAAGCAGCCATGTACTCGGCGCGGCCCTCGACGTGCTGGAATACGAAGAAACTTCCTTTGAATTTCTCAATTTCCCGGCTTTGCCCGCCGCTTTTCAGTATCTTCGCCAAGCCGATAATGTGGTGCTCTCTCCGCATATTGCCGGCTGGAGTTTTGAGTCGAAACTGGGGCACGCACAGGTGCTGGCAGAAAAAATTCAAGCCTTCTGGAAGGGGCGGTGAAGATGCTTTTATTATTCGTTACCATTCAGCGCCCTGCTAAAAGCCATGAGCTTCGACCACGCCTCGGCGTGGCGCGAGCTTGATTTTCCAAAATGAAAAAAAGCACTCGTTTTCAGAGGGATATTTTGAAATTTCCCCAAATGGAAAATCTTATTTTTGAACAAAAAAACAACCACGCAGGGCGTGGTCGTGGCTTGCAGCTTGTAGCTTTTGGGGATATGCTGAATAGTTACTATTATTCATAACAAAAAGATAATGAGGATGAAACAACTATCCGTCGGTCGCCTGTGGTTTTTGCGGGCGCTGGTTTTGCCGCTGATCGCTCATCTGGCCTTTTCCTGTCCAAAAGAAGAACCCGACATCGTCGTTCCCACAGAACCGCAGCCACAGCAGTACGGAACGCCCTTCGACAAAGTACCTGACATAGCAGATGTGCAGATGTACGAAGTCAATCCACGGGTTTTCAGTCCTCAAAAAAACTTAGACGGCATCACCGCCCGTTTGGACTCGCTCCGACAATTGGGCGTCAACGTGGTATGGCTTATGCCCATTTATCCCACTGGCGGGGAGCGCAGCGTGGGGTCGCCTTATGCCATAAAAGACTACCGGTCGGTTCATCCCGACTACGGCAATCTGACGGATTTGCGCGAATTGGTGGACAAAGCCCATGCGCTCGATATGGCCGTTATGCTGGACTGGGTGGCCAACCATACGGCCTGGGATCATGCCTGGATAGCTGATAAAACCTGGTATGTGACCGACGGCAGCGGCAATATTGTGCATCCGCCCGGCACCAACTGGCAGGATGTGGCCGAGCTGAATTATGCCAACTCCAAAATGCGGCTCGAAATGATAAAGGCCATGAAATACTGGGTACTCGAAGCCAATGTGGACGGTTTTCGCTGCGATTATGCGACGGGAGTCAGCTCCAAATTTTGGAAACAAGCTATTGATACGCTCCGCAACATTCCCAACAGAGACCTCATCCTGTTTGCGGAAGCTGAAGACAAGGCCCTCTTGAACGCAGGTTTCGACCTCATTTTTGGGTGGCCGTATTACGGGCGGCTCAAGGATGTGTTCAGCGGACTGGCTGCCACACAAATTCACAACATGCACCTCACCGAGTACAATGGCCTAGCCTCCGGCAAGCACGTCGTTCGCTGGATCACCAACCACGATCAGCACGCCTGGGAGGCCACTCCTCAGAGCATTTTCGGCAGTGTGAGTGCTGCTACGGCGGCCTTTGTCATAACGAGCTACATGGGCGGCGTGCCTTTGATTTATAATGGTCAGGAAGTTGCCACCCCCAATCAGTTGCCTTTTTTTGAAGGCACGAACGCCACCATCAATTGGAATCTCAACCCGGCAATAAAAGCTGAACATGAGCGCATTCTGAATTTGAGAAAAAACAGCGCCGCACTGCGCCGGGGCACGCTGACGGACTACAGCAGCAGCAATGTGGCCGCATTTACTCGAAAACAAGGCAACGAAGAGGTATTAGTGCTGGTGAATGTGCGCAATTCCAATCAGGATTTCACCCTGCCCGCCAACCTTCGCCTCAGCGATTGGTACGATGCGTACAGCAATGCGCCGGTTTCATTAGCGACTACCGTTTCATTGGGGGCTTATCAGTACAGGGTGTTGAAAAGGTGATTTAATGCAGCTTTTGGCTTATTTGTCGGCTGCCATATATATTTTCCTCCGAACGCGCTGCCGGAAAGTCCTTACCGACCAATACATTTGCCCCGCCCAATGGCAAACAATATGGCCGTCCAGGCATTTATTGAACTGTTATTTTGCTTTTTCCAAAACGTCTATAAATTTCATCCAAACGACATGAAGCAACTCATCTTTACATTTCTGTTGTTTCTCGGCGGCTTGGCGTTCTCTTTGAACGCAAGTGCTCAGGAACGCGCTCCGCTCGAAACGGCGCAAAACCACATCAAGGCCAATCTTGAAAAATGGCAACTCAGCGCTGCCGATGTGGCTGACCTGGTTGTGAGCGACAACTACCGCTCCGATCACAATGGCGTACATCATTTTTATTTCATTCAACGCCACGCAGGCATTGAGGTGCATACCGCCATCATGGGCGTGCATGTGAAGGGAGATAAGGTGGCCTATGCGGTGCATCGTTTCGTGCCCGAATTAGCCTCCAAAATCAATACTACGCAGCCGCTCATTACCTCGCGTCAGGCCATTGATTTTGCAGCCAAACAAGTTGGATCTTACACGCCGACCACCCTGCGCCAAATCGGGCATCCGCAAGAGCATTTGTATGTGTATGAGGGCGGCGCTATGGCCAAGTCCGACATCACCGTCAAATTGGTTTTCCAACAAATGCGCAAATCCGGTGCGGTGCGTTTGGCATGGCATGTCACCCTCGACCAAATGGATACCTCCGACTGGTGGAGCATCCGTGTAGATGCCGAAACGGGTGAAATTTTGGAAAAAAACAACTGGACAACCTATTGTAATTTCCGGCATGACGCAGGCCACCAGCACAGCGCCGACTGCGTAGGACACGCGGCGGAAAGCGCCCAAACCACCGTTGACAACCTGCTGCTGAACGACGGCGCTCAATACAAGGTGTTTCCCTTGCCGGCAGAAAGCCCCATACACGGCACGCATCAATTAGTCATCAACCCTGCCGATCCGATTGCATCTCCTTTCGGCTGGCACGACATCAACGGCGTAGCAGGGCCGGAATTTACCACCACTCGTGGCAACAATGTTCGAGCCTACTTAGATACGCTCGGCACCAATCAACTCAGCGAAGGCCCCAGCGGCGGCGCAGCTTTGGTATTCGACTTTCCACACGACGCAAACCTTGAACCCGCACAAATGCGTCCGGCTGCCGTGACGAACCTTTTTTACATGGCCAATATGATGCACGACATCAATTACCACTATGGTTTTGATGAAAAGGCAGGCAATTTCCAACAAAACAACTATGGCAACGGTGGTACCAATGCCGACCCGGTGCTCGCGGAAGCTCAAGACGGTAGTGGCACCAACAATGCCAATTTTGCCACCCCGCCCGACGGCGCCAGCGGCCGGATGCAAATGTTCCTGTGGACGGAAGGCCGAGCAGAATTGCTGACCGTGCTGGAGCCGGCCAACATTGCCGGGGGGTATGAAACCACCTCTGCTGCTTTCGGCCCCGAAATCACTGCAACGCCCATTATAGGCAATGTGGTTATTGCCAGAGACGGCAGTTCACAGCCCGAATTGTGCTGTAATGCCATTGCCAATGCCGCCGAAGTGAACGGCAAAATAGCCCTCATCCAGCGCGGGGAGTGCTTTTTTAAAGAGAAAGTGCGCAATGCCCAATTGGCCGGTGCTATTGCTGTTATCATTTGCAATATTGATGAAGGTTTAATTGGAATGGGCGATGTAGGCTCTGTACCGAATGTGAACATACCCAGCGTGATGCTCAAAAACAGTTCCTGCCAGTTGATTCGC
This sequence comes from Saprospiraceae bacterium UBA2329, assembly GCA_002344975.1. Lineage (GTDB taxonomy): Bacteria > Bacteroidota > Bacteroidia > Chitinophagales > Saprospiraceae > UBA2329. The sequence continues at coordinate 17,667 of DDUV01000111.1, forward strand.
ACCGCCATAGCTAATGGTGCAACGGTACAGGTGCGTCTGCAACGCCCGGATACCGGCGGCCCCTCCCAAGTGGACGGCGATTTCGACAACGGCATCATTGCACACGAATACGGGCATGGTATTTCCAACCGCCTCACGGGCGGCCCCTCGCAGGCCGACTGCCTGTTCAACGGCGAGCAAATGGGCGAAGGCTGGAGCGATTTCTTCTCTCTCATCACCACTGCCAAGCCGGGCGATACCGGCGGCCAGGCGCGCGGCATCGGCAACTATGCCGTCAGAGCTTCTGCCAATGCCAGCGGGATTCGCCGCTTGCCTTATTCTACCGACCCCAGCGTGAACGCTCAGTCTTACGATGACATCATTGCCACCACAGCGCCCCACCCGCTGGGCGAAGTATGGGTGGGTATGCTTTGGGATTTGTACTGGCGATTGGTGGATATTTACGGTTGGGATGAGGATTTGGTGAACGGCGACGGTGGCAACAACAAGGCCATTCAATTAGTCACCGATGGGATGAAATTCCAAAACTGCCTGCCTGGCTTCATTGACGGCCGCAACGCCATCATCGCTGCCGATATCGTCAATTACAACGGTATCCACGAGTGTCTGATATGGGATGTTTTTGCTCGCAGAGGTCTGGGCTATAGCGCGCAGCAAGGCGACAATTTTGACCGCAATGACGGTTTTCAGGCTTTTGATGTAAAACCGGAGTGCATCGCCGAGCTGAAAATAGCCAAAGCCATGACGCCCAACATCAATGCAGGCGAAAACATCACCGTGACGCTCACCGCCACCAACCACAAAGCTGAAACCGCTACCGCCGTGAGGGTGTCGGATGTAATTCCCTCAGGTGCTGCTTTTGTAGCCGGCTCGGTGACGGGCGCTGCCAATTTCACCGTTGACGGCAACATGATCTCATTCCAATTGGGCGACATGATTTCCGGCGATGAACAAACGGTGACTTACCGCCTGGCATCTTCTCCCAATCTCAAGTCGGTGCGTCAACTTTATGACGACATGGAACAAGGCGACGGCTACTGGGGCCGCGAAGCGCTGGAAGGATCCAACATTTGGGACCTCAACGACGGCCCGGCTTCCAGCGGCGATTATACCTGGTTTGTGCCCAGCACCAACAACGAAAACGATCAGGTACTTCTGCTGCTTGATCCTGTGGTGGTTTCTGCGGCTCAACCGATCATGCGTTTCAAGCACCGCTACAATACAGAACCTACCATTGACGGGGGCATCGTACAGATTTCGACAGATGGCGGCAGCACTTGGGAGCGCCCCGAAACTTATATTTTCAAAAACGGCTACCGCGGTCGCATTTACTACACGGCATTTGCTACGCCCAATGTGCAGGCTTTCTGGGGCAACAGCAACGGATTCGTGGATACTTATTACGACCTGAGTGCTTACATCGGTCAGGAAATTTTCATCCGTTTCCGCTTCTCTACCGACGCTCAGGCCACCGATGATCCTGAACAAGGCATCGGCTGGTATGTGGACGACTTTGAGTTGTTGGACATGTTCAACTATAATTCAGAAGCTTGCATCACTTCCAATCAAGGCGATCAGGCTTGCGCCGAAGCGCCCAACAAGGGCAGTATTGTAGAACCCGGCGTGAGCACTGCCGTAGCAGAGCAATTGATTGGCGGCGCCAAAATGGAGGTATTTCCCAATCCGACGTATGATTTTGTGAATGTGTCCTTCAAGTTGGATCACAGTAGCCGGGTGAACATTCGTCTCACCGGAACAGACGGGCGTTTGTTGCGCCAGACTTCGATGGAACTGGGCGCCGGCACGCAATTGCTGCCGTTCAGTCTGCAAGGTCTGCCGCAAGGGGTGTATGTGCTGCATGTGCAAACCGATGCAGGCAGCGCTACCGAAAAAATTGTGAAGAAGTAATTCTTAAACAATTTATAAAAAAGGTCGAGGCGCCCACTCGTTGGGTGTCTCGACCTTTGTATTTTTGCCGCTCGCTCGCGCGAGGCTCTACCTTCA
>DDUV01000075.1 GCA_002344975.1 Saprospiraceae bacterium UBA2329
ACCATCACCACCTGATCCAGAATGGGATATGACTCTTTTTTCAACACCGCTTTGGCCGTTTCAAATTGCACGGCGCGCATAGCGGTAGTCAGTACTTTTTTGGTTTCTTCTTTGATTTCCGGGCAACCTCTGTTGGAAGCTGGGCCAACCTCCATCGGGCAGCGGTCATCAGCGTCCATGATGCCGTCGCCGTCTGTATCCGGGCAGCCGGAATAGGGGCCGGGCTTATCCGGGCAGCGGTCGTCTATGTCCGAAACGCCGTCGCCATCGCGGTCGGGGCAACCTTGCAGATGAGCAAGTCCGGCCACATCAGGGCAGCGGTCGTCGGCATCTGGCGTACCGTCATTGTCGCGGTCGGGTATCGGGCAGCCCATATTCGATTCAGGGCCGGCTTCGGTGGGGCACTTGTCTTTATTATCCGTAATGCCGTCTCCATCGGTATCAGGGCATCCTTTGATCTGGCCGGCCGTTTGCGGGCACTCATCTTCAGGGTCTATAAATCCGTCGCCGTCGGAGTCGGGGCAGCCTTGCATTTCGGGCGCACCTTTCAGATCGGGGCAGCGGTCCATTTTATCCGCAATACCGTCGCCGTCTTTATCCGGGCAGCCCTTAGTAGCTTCCGGACCGGGGTCATTGGGACAGGCATCCATGGCATCGGTGATACCATCGCCGTCGGCATCGGCCATTCTGCCTAAGCGGAACAGCACGCCCAAGCCGGCTTGCAGATGGTTGCGTTGATCCAGCGTAGCTATGCGGTATTCGCCTTGCAGGTTCACAAAAGAATTGCTGCCCACGCGGAAATTAACTCCGCCGCCTACCGGAATTTGCAGGTGAACATCGTCCGATTGAGCAGCCATCACACCGGCGCCGGCCGTCAGATAGGGAATGATGGTTTTACCCGGCGCCTTCAGTTGCAACATGGCATCCAAACTTCCGAACGTGCGGTTGTTGATCTCGCCCGGCACATGAGCCAGCCCCACTTTGAGCGGCACCGCTACGTTGAGGCTTTTGCCTAAATTGCGAACATAAGAAAGCTCTAAGCCATTGGTAATCTTCAGATTGTCATCATCGTTTGGAATACCGTAGCCGATGAACAGCACTTTGGCGCCAAAGAGGTTTTTGTGTTCAGGAGTTTCCTGTGTGTAGGCCATACCCGACACCATCACGGCGATCAGGGCTGCCAATAGATAACGTTTCATAAAATAGGAATTAAAACGGTTTTTGAAAAAGTACTCGACAGCATTCGGGCTTCTTGTCGTCTCCCGCTGCCGGGCTTTAGACTTCGCGAAAGGCAAAAGTAACCAACTTTGCACACTGTAAAAGGGGCGCGCATGAAAAAAACAATCAGCACAATGACTTTGGGCGTGCCGGCACTCCGGTTCAATCGGACAGTGCCGTCGGGTGTTTCGGTCGCTCCTCACGTCGCTCCCCTCAGCCCCCTCACGCAATGCTCCCTTCTCTCAGTGAAATGAGCCGTTCACGAAGAAGTAGATATTAAATTTTTACCCGCACTCTCCTTTCCCGCGCATATTTTTATTTTTGCACCCTCATCAAAATATCCTGACCATGAGTTTCAAAAATGCCATTATTTTGCTTTTCGCCGCCTTTGTGGTGGCCTCCTGCTCCAAAGAACAAGTTGTTGAGCAATCGGCCAATGCCGAACAACCGCTCTCCCGCCAGGAAATCAACGCCTTCATCGAGCAAAGCATCCAACACACCAACGATGTATTCCGCTGGGAAAACGCCGACCTCAAGCTCCTCTGGAGCGCCGGCGTGCGCAGCGATTCCGTCTTTGCTTTGGGATACCAACTGCCCGGCGAAGAAGACCTCAAAACCCGCTTCCATCTCATAGACCCGCAAAGTGGCGCCTGGGCCGAGCTTCGCAACCGCCTCGTCCAACTCATCGTGGATGAAACCAACCGGGAGTTCCCCGGTAAAAACTACAAAGCCGACGACCTGCTGGCCTACCAGATGCCGAAAGAATTGCCCATCGTCAGCATCCGAATTTTCAGCAAAAATGCACTCAAAGCCTTGCGCGCCATGCCCGAAGTGCGCTATGTGGAGCCGATGGGATACTCGCCCGAAGAAGTCAACTTCCGCAGCGATGCCGGTTGCGGCGTCAACCCTGCCTCCAGCATCCCCTCCGCCGACTTCCAAACCATCTCTCCCTCCGTCAAAGTGCCCTGGAATTTCAATCTCCACAACATCCAACAGGCCTGGGCGCAATCTACCGGCGCAGGCATCTGGGTAGCGCTGATTGATACCGGCACCTCTCCGAACCAAACGAAATTGCAACAAAACGGCGAATTCAACAGCGGTCAGTCTTCCGGACGCACCATCACCCGCCTCGGCACCTATGTCAGTTCCTGGTGGCCCTGGGCCTCCCCCGACGGCCCCAACGACCAATGCGGCCACGGCACCCAAATGGCCGGCCTCATTGCCGCTCCGCGCGGTTCGGGCGGCGCTTCCGTAGGCGTGGCCTACAATTCCAACCTGTTGGCCATTCGCGCTACCGGCGACGTAATCGTCAACGGTTCCAGCGAGATTACCGGGGTTGCCAATGCCATCACCATCGCCGCCAACAATACGAATGTCAAAATCCTGAGCATGTCCATCGGCGACGTCTTCTGGAGCAACACCGTCGCCGACGCCATATACTACGCCTACTACAGCAAGGGCAAAATGCTCATCTCGGCTGCCGGCACTTCTCTGAGCTGGACCAGTTGGTGGGGCGTTATCTTTCCGGCCAACATGGCTGAAACCGTAGCAGTTACAGGTGTGAAAGAGGGTTATCCGCTTGTGCGCTGCGATGTTTGCCATTCCGGCAGCGAAGTGGACTTCATCATCATGATGCAACGCCGCAACAGCAGCAACACCAGCCTCACATTGGCCATGAGTGGCAATACTCCCTCGTATGTGGGAGGCTCCTCCACCGCCACAGCCATGACGGCAGGTATCGCGGCATTGGTTTGGGCGAAAAACCCGTCTCAAACCCGCACACAGGTACTCAACAAGCTCAAAAACGCCGCCAGCATTTACCCCTCGCGCAACAGCGAGTTCGGATGGGGGCTTATCAATGCACAAACGGCTGTAAGTCAATAAGCTACACAACCTTGTCCGGTGCGGGAACACCATGAATTCCCGCACCGGCTCAAAAATGCCCCGGCAAAAGCGCCACAAATCCCCCGGTTAAGCGTTAGCTCAATATGCAATTGCGTCTCGTTTCTATCCATGCCTTTCTTTTTTGCCTTTCGGTTCTGCTCCTCTCGCAGGCAGTATTCGGTCAGCATTCTTTCACCTTGAATTTTGAATGGACGATGCAGGCGAAATTCATCGCCGCAGACCCCTTGGGGAAATTGTACGTCGTGACGCCTTCCAACGAACTGCGACAATATGCCCCGGACGGCAGCCTCCTTTATAAATATAACAACAATACGCTGGGCGAACTAACCCGCGTGGACGCGACCGATCCTTTTCAGGTAATGCTGTATTATAATGAATATCAAACAGTTGTAATCTTAGACAGAACACTCAACCTCTTATCATCCATTAATTTATGGGAATTCGGCATCCGGCAACCCCTCGCTCCGGCCATGAGCAACGACAACATGCTTTGGGTATATGACCATGCCGACTTCAGGCTCCGAAAATTAGATCGCCACGGGAACCCGCTGCACGACAGCGGCGACCTCAACTCCCTGCTCAACGCCACGCCACGCCCTGCTGAGATAACGGCCAGGCATAACCTCGTTGTACTCAACGACCCCAACATAGGTCTGCTCTTGTTCGACAACTTCGGGCAATACCTCGAAACGCTGCCCTTTCCCGGCTGCTCGCAGGTCCAATTGCCCGAACCCGACCGGATACTGTTTTACTGCAATCGCCGGTGGAAGAGTTACCATATTGAACTTCGCAGGGAAGTGGCCTTCAATTTGCCATCCGATATGTCACCCGAAGCTCAGATCGTCGCAGTCGGAAATTACATTTTTGCACTGCACGGGGATAAAATCCACTGCTGGAGCAGGTAAGGAACGGGGTCCGAATATCCCACACGCTTTTAGGGAACCGTCGGCACTTTCAACATAAAAGCCTCGCCCCGCGCTGTAGTCTTGGCCCCTCTGTTCCCCGAAAATGTGTACTTTTTTTTCGACCTCATTCCTGAAAATTGGTTTTTCCCAAGTATTTTGTTTTTTGAAATTTTATTCCGAAAATTGATAATTATTTTCATACATATTCTTTAATTTAGGTGCAAAATTTCCGGCCGGTATCTCGCCAAAAAGTCTTGACTTCTATCAGGGGTGTATTTTTTTTTTCAACAGATATTGAAAATCAGTGCAATAAGTCGTAACTTTGCAGCGTCAATCCGCTTAGTGTTTCAAAAACACTAAAAAAATTTAATTTTTAATCAAGGCGCTCGACCAAACATTATCTCACTCACAA
>DDUV01000076.1:0-5657 GCA_002344975.1 Saprospiraceae bacterium UBA2329
GCCGCCGAGGTAGTGGCGGGTTTCATGGATTATATTAGCACGTCTGAGACGTGCGGATAATGGTAGCGGGTCGTGAGACCGCGCTACCAGCGATTGTATTTTATTTTTTGACTGAAAGAGAAGACCTTGTGCCAGCGGGGACTGTGTGCAGGCGGGTTATTTATCCAAGCACCAAGTGTTTATACTCCTGATTAATTTTATCACTCTATTATCAATTTCGTAGAACTCAATTTGATAATCTACATTATTCCAGTCTCTTTTCCAAAAAAAGAAATCTCCGTATGTGATTTTTACAAAACTTAGCCTCTTATTGTTTGTGTTTAAAAAAATAAGTTTTGGATTTTGCGACAAGCTTTCAAATTCATAGATTTCATTGACTTTAGGTATAATAATCAGCCAAGACGTAAAATTTGAACCAAGGCCAGTAGCCTGCTTAATCTTTGAGGAAAGAATGAAACACTTATATTGGGCATCCTTTAGTTGGTATGCTTTAATACTGTCTTGTTCAATCGCATTTAACCATGTAAAAATATTTTCTTGGTCAAAGGTGTCCCGTAAGTTTGTGTTTACAAAAATTATTTTTTTTCCAATAATTTTAAATTTTACTGGTGAATGAATTGTGTGAGTCATTGAAGCGTTAACAACTGAATCAACACATGGAGAAATTCCCTGGATGCGCTCTTGAGCTAAGGCGACAAACGAAAGACTGGTCAACATAGCAACAAATAATATTTTCATTTCTCTTACCATTTTCCTTTGTGTTCTGTTGCGTTTATGAATTGATCGGTAAGTTTCATAAAAGTAGTTTGGCCACCCACTCCAGTAGATTCATACTTGTAATCCCATCCTTTTTTCCCTGATTTAAAATTACCTAACCCCCAGATGTCGTGACTTGATTTGGTAAAGTAAAACCCTACCTTGTAAAAATCTTCGTGAGCGGTAGAGCCTTTTGTTGGTCCAGAAAAATCTGAACCATGCCAATAATATCCGCCCCCAGAATAATCATGATTATTAGTCATCCCCTCTATGCTACCCTTAATCGCATTTAATACAGATGGCTTATGAGCTGATGGTGAATTAATTTTATCTCGATGTTTCCAACCGTAAATTCCAGGGGAGCCTGCAATATCATAAACTGACCTATCAGCTTTTTTTGCACGATTTCGCATTACTGAATAAATTCCAGCCGCTTCCTCAAAAGTTAATTTCCATGGAGTACCTTCAGCATAAATTGTCCCTGCGATTTCTTTAAATTGAGAATGGCTAACAGGTAATTCCGTTAATCCTGCGCCTCCTTCTATTCTTCCAAAAGCTGCGACAAAATCGTGTACAAGCGTAAGACCTAAAGATTCGTCCTCTGTTAATTTACGCTCTGATTGGGTATTTGCCACAAATACTCGATCATCAGTTCTTCCATCGTTACCAATATGTACTCCATTTTTATTGTATATATCCCCCTTTACACTTCTACCATCCGGGTCTGTAAACTGTATTGGATTATTCAACACATACGCATACGGAGAAATCCCTAAATAATGTCCTGCCAACGGATCCACCCCATTCCACCTCCCAATATCCAGCAGTCCCCACCGCGCCCCGTAATCATACCACCCCGTTAGCGTATCCCGTTCCTTGCCATTGTAGCGGTACTGCTGCCACGGCTGCGCGCCCCAAGCGCCAAGACCCTCCAAGGCCATACCGAAGGGGTAGTACAAAAGCCGCTGCACAATCTCCAAATCCGCCGGGCTGGTGGCTTCTTCCTCGGTAGTGATGCAGCCATTGTTGTTTTTATCTTCAAAGAACACGACGGTGTTGCCTAAATGGTCATGTAAGCGGTACTGGAACCGCAGCGTGGGAACACTATTGTGAAAAACAACGCGGCCGTCGCCAAAGTTGTAGGCTTCTAATACTCCATCTTTAAATTCCATGCCGCCGAGGTAGTGGCGGGTTTCGTCCACACCGCTACCAACAACGAGGCGCTGGATGATTTTATAAAGCGGGTAGAACCCGCATCATATTGGCACAAGATGGAATCTTGCGCCAGCAATGCCGGCGGGAACCTCGGCGCGAGCGGGAAGACTATGTGCCAGCGGGGGCATTTGTAAATTTAATCAAGGTCAATTGGAATACCTGTTTCAAAGCCATCATCAGGATAGACGATTTCCCATTTTTTCGACATTAGTTCCTGATAACTATACTTTTTAAATTCATAATCGCCGATGCGTAAAAGACTATCGCTCTTGGCTTCCATTCCTTGTTCCTTTATATTATTATAGACAACAATATACATCGGTTCCATAGGATTAAATTGCCGGAATGACGTTTCCCAAGTACCAATGATTCCAATTACTTTTCTTTCGTTTTGTGCAATTGGTCGTAAGCCAACCCATGTGCCATACATTTGGTTGTTTTGAATAAAAAAACACTTGATAAAGATGTTATTAGAGGAATTATTTTGAAAAATTAATCGATCATCCATTGGGTCACAGCCAATAAGACACAAAATAAAGAGAATATATATGCTGTTTTTCATCTCTATTGCCTGAATATGTTTTTTAAATATTCATTATTTGCCCAAGCCCCACCTAATCTATTCGCACGTTTTTCACTAACAGACTTCTCGTGTTCACTCCCTTTGCTTAATGCACTTATAAAACTTGGCACACCTATTTCTTTTAAATACGCAGTTTTATCGTAGTTGAAATGAAACTTAAAATCAAGATAGTGTCCGTATTCGTGATCTAATGTATTAGAGTCTTCCATCCCTGGATTTGTGAAAATCATATTCCCTAATGTAATGGCTCCATTCAGATCAGGATGGCTATATATTTCAACACCCGGATAACGCTTGGAGTCAGAAATATTTACTAAGGGCTTTTTTTCACTAGCTAAGTATGCCATTAATGGCCCCGCTATTCCCCAAATTGTATTGTCAGTTGAGTATTTATCAGGCGACTTTTCAAGGGATAAATCAAAAATTATTGTGTAGTTGCCAACAGGTTCCTTGAATTTATCAGCAGAATAAGTTCCAACATGAATTTGATCACTACCTTCAATAGTGTAGTAACGATCATAGTTTCCATTGTTCTTGTTCCAATAATAAACCCCAGTATTATCAGTAAAAAACTCTAACCCATTAATTGGCGGTTCATCAAGCATACCAGTTGGATCAACCATGCTAATAGGGTTATTTTGCACATAATTATATGGCGACACCCAATTTCTTCGATCCCCCAGCGGATCCACCGCATTCCACCTGCCAATATCCAACAAGCCCCACCGCGCCCCGTAATCATACCACCCCGTCAGCGTATCCCGTTCTTTCCCATTGTAGCGGTACTGCTGCCAGGGCTGTGCGCTCCATGCGCCGAGGCCCTCCAAGGCCATGCCAAACGGGTAGTAGAGCAAGCGCTGCACAATCTCCAAATCCGCCGGGCTGGTGGCCTGTTCCTCCGTTTTTATGCAGCCATCGGCGTTTTTATCTTCAAAGAACACGACCGTATTCCCCAAGTGATCGGCCAGTCTGTACTGGAACTTCGGCACACTATTTTCCCAAACAACGCGGCCGTCGCCAAAGTTGTAGGCTTCCAATACTCCATCTTTAAATTCCATGCCGCCTACATAGAGGCGGGTTTCGTACACACCGCTACCAGCGACGAGGCGCTGGATGATTTAACAACGCGGGTAGAACCCGCATCATATTGGCACAAGATGGAATCTTGCGCCAGCAGCGCCGGCGAGAACCTCGGCGCGAGCGGGAAGACCTTGTGCCAGCGAGCCAGCGGCCCAGTTGATTCACGGGAAGAGTTGCTCCTGTTCGATAGGATCATTAAATCTTTCAAATTGATATTTATCACAAAATTCTTTCAGGCTAATATATTTTGTTGAAAGTAATCCCTTTGTGGTAATTAGTTCGAGAACAACTTGCCCCTTTAATGTATAAATGCCAATAAACTCTGGGCAATCCCCAACAGCGCAAAAACCTGACCCATAAACCATATAAAAATAATCACCTTTTCCCCCTTTCAAAATCTTGATATTCCTTTGAGGTATACCTGGCACTCTTACCTCTTTACCGCCTAATGTATGCATATTCCTCATATTTACCGCCAAAGCCCGTGCGTTTACGAGTTGATCATCTTCATAGAATTTTAGTTCCTGCGTCGTGACGATTGGATATGCGAACATAGTTTCAATTATATCCAATGTATCATTTAGCAAATGCGTATGTACATCTACCCTATACCGTCCTAATCCAATACTGCGCACTATATTAAACTCCGGCATCTCTTTAAAAATCAACATCATACTGTCTTCTCTGGACATCCTAAATTCCTGCTTTAAATACTGTGCCTGTTGATCCTCCTTTTTTTCATGGTGTTGGTCATCATTGCAAGCTACTGATAAGGTCAACGATAGGAAGATCGAGGCAACAGCGAAAGAGATAAATATAGTATATTTTTTCATAATGTACAGTTTTTAATATTTAAATTCTTTTAAAAGCTCGCCTGGCGGTGTTTTAAGATTAGAATTGCCAGTCAATTCATTCGCTCGTGCTTGCAGAAACCAACTTGTCAAATTATTTATTGTGTTTATTCCTGGCTTTAGAGACTCCCATGGAGTCAAGTGTTCCCTCATTCCTTCAACATCACCAGAGATAGCTGCCCGAAATCCCTTAGGATGATAGCGAAACATATATAATACGCCTGCCTTTTCCTGATTCATGGGGTGAAATTCGCCAACGCCTAGACCATTCCATGTCCCTTCAGTGAATTGCAAAATTCCTGCTGCTGAATTACCACCAGAATTGCGATTTGGCCCCGGATGTTTTTTATATGCGCCCGGGTTGTCCTCATAAGTGTCTTTTGTAAAAACTTGCCTGCCTATACCCTGCCAACTATTGTAGTCCAGAGGCGGATTCATTCTACCTGCTTCTGCTTGCCTAATCATTGAGAGAGTGGAACGCATATTTAACTCATCATTTGTCAAACCCGAATTACAACTATTCAACAAACATGTAAACAAGTAATGCTGCCCTACGAACATGTCGTTCAAGTAGTTATTTGCCGCGGAAATACTTTGTGAGACAATTGCCTCTTTACCCAGTGGCACATAATAAGCTTGATTGACATTTTCATTTTTTATTTGACCAAGCCTGGAACCATTTGCAGCATAGAATGTCTGCAACCCATGCAAATCTATATTCGCTATCGGGCTATTCTCCGCATAATTATACACACTCACCCACGGAAACTGATCCGCTATCGGGTCCACGCCCGTAAAGCGCCCAATCCCATCTATATACCACCGGAAGCCATACTCATACCACCCCGTCAGCGTATCCCGTTCTTTCCCATTGTAGCGGTACTGCTGCCAGGGCTGCGCATTCCAAGCGCCCAGACCTTCGAGCGCCATACCGAACGGGTAATAAAGCAAGCGCTGTACAATCTCCAAATCCGCCGGGCTGGTGGCTTCTTCCTCGGTAGTGATGCAGCCGTTGTTGTTTTTATCTTCAAAGAACACGACGGTGTTGCCGAGATGGTCAGCCAGTCTGTACTGGAACTTCGGCACACCATTTTCCCAAACAACGCGGCCGTCGCCAAAGTTGTAGGCTTCCAATACTCCATCTTTAAATTCCATGCCGCCGAGGTAGTGGC
>DDUV01000076.1:5905-18878 GCA_002344975.1 Saprospiraceae bacterium UBA2329
AGGTAGTGGCGGGTTTCGTCAATGGCTGGATTTCCGGTAATGAGTTGTGCGCTGTACTTACCGCCGCCAAACACATACTCAAACTTGCGCTCTCCGCCGGGCGTGGCGAGCTTGGTGGGCAGATTGAGAATGTTGTACTCGGCACTGACGGAGCCGGCGCCGATCATATTGCCATTGCCATCATACCCGTAGCCGCTGCCGGGCAGGAATACGCCGCGGGGCTGTGCGGCTGGGTCGGTTACTACGTCTGCTACGCCTTGCAGTTTGGAACTGAACGCGTTGGCGGCGGGATTGGCGCCGGCGTAGCTGTAGTGCAAGTCGTCTATGAGGTCATACACGGGCGCGTTGCCGCTCATGCCCACAAAGCCGCGACGGCTGAGGCGCTGGGAAGCGGGATTTTTGATGTAAATATTTGTTTTTCAACAAGTTGTATGGAGACAAACAGATAGTGGTAGCAGGTCCTGAGACCATGCTACCAGCGATTCCTTTTTTTTTAAATTTATTGAGATGAATTAGAAGACTCTGTGCCAGCGGAGATGTCTAAAGCGAGCGTTTTTGCTCTTTTGCTGCCTAAGACACCGTATCGGCAGTTATATCAGCGCTCGGTACATAGCTGATAGAAAAAAAATAAAAAAATTCAAAAAGATACTCCATTTAACAATTTTGAATTCCTTATTTAATTCTCTCCTCTCAGCCGATATTTTAATGTAAATCCTCTCTACTTTATCATCATTCCAAGAAATTATCTCATCTATAATTATAGTTAAAATGCCCCATACTACAACTAATCCTTTTTCAATGTGTCCATTAATTAAACCCCATGATAAAATGGGACACATAAAATATATACCCAAGACACCCCCCTCATAGTAACTACTTACTAATTTTTTTTTCGTGAATGCATTATATAAGATGTACTTAAATATCCAGTAATATTTCATAGTTCAGTTATTTATCTTCGTCCGGAAATAATTTATCTTCTAAGTAGAGCGAGTACCCCGCAGAAATACCCATAGCCAACAAGCCACACGGAGGGCAAATCGCAGTCATTAAAATAGTGCCGCCCATGACGGCAAGACCAGTAACTCCCTTTGCTGTATCTCCATTGAGTATATCATATGTATAATTGGCTACACCAATTACATTTACAGCTTTACCAGCAACCTTCAACACCTTAGCTGCTTTTAATGCCTTGGTTGCTTTTATCTTTCCAAAAGGTGTTTTTACCGGGCTGACTCTCTTCAAGGATCGCTTAAAGCCCTCACCCTTAGTATAAGAATGGTGCTGTAGCTCCTTGTCAATGGACTTTTCAAGGTTATCGGCAATTAATCCCTCAAATGGATCAACATGGTCTGCTGCATCATCAATTTTACCAATAATATCCGCAGTCCAATCGTACAGAGATCGTAGGGTTGTTGAACCATCCGTTCCTTTCCAGTCTTTGCGGCTAAAGGCATGGGAACCATTTCCGAGAGAAAATCCCCATTCTTTTCCGCTCTGATAAACTTCTCCGGTAGAATAGCCTTTTTCCTCCGCCCTTTCCCTTTGTTTTTCTGCCCGTCCCTTTGACCGATACCTGCCATCAGGGTCAATATAGCTTATTGGTTCATTTCCGACATAATTGTACGGTGAAAATTCCGGCGCCCAATCCGCCAACGGATCCACCGCATTCCACCTCCCAATATCCAGCAGTCCCCACCGCGCCCCAAAATCATACCACCCCGTCAGCGTATCCCGTTCTTTCCCATTGTAGCGGTACTGCTGCCAGGGCTGTGCGCTCCATGCGCCGAGTCCCTCCAAGGCCATGCCAAACGGGTAGTACAAAAGCCGCTGTACAATCTCCAAATCCGCCGGGCTGGTGGCTTCTTCCTCGGTAGTGATGCAGCCGTTGTTGTTTTTGTCTTCAAAGAACACGGTGGTATTGCCGAGGTGATCTGCCAGCCTGTACTGGAACTTCGGCACACCATTTTCCCAAACAACGCGACCGTCGCCAAAGTTGTAGGCTTCCAATACTCCATCTTTAAATTCCATGCCGCCAAGGTAGTGGCGGGTTTCGTCAATGGCTGGATTTCCGGTGATGAGCTGGGCGCTGTACTTACCACCGCCAAACACATACTCAAACTTGCGCTCTCCGCCGGGCGTGGCGAGCACAGTGGGCAGATTGAGAATGTTGTACTCGGCACTGACGGAGCCGGCGCCGATCATATTGCCATTTCCATCATACCCGTAGCCGCTGCCGGGCAGGAATACGCCGCGTGGCTGTGCGGCTGCGTCGGTTACTACGTCTGCTACGCCTTGCAGTTTGGAACTGAACGCGTTGGCGGCGGGATTGGCCCCGGCGTAGCTGTAGTGCAGGTCGTCTATGAGGTCATACACGGGCGCGTTGCCGCTCATGCCCACGAAGCCGCGACGGCTGAGGCGCTGGATGTTGCCGGCAGGGTCGTAGCTGTACGAGGTGGAGTAGGCGTTGTCGGCATCAAGGCCGGGGCGTATGAGGCTGTTGTGCATGGCGGTGATGCGGTGCAGGGCGTCGTAGCTGTAGTTGTTCACCAAGCGGGCGTCGCAGGAGGAGCCGAGGGTGATGTTGGCGATGTCCAAGCCGCTGTAGCGCATGCGCTGATGGTAGAGGTCGGCGCAGGTGCTGAAGGGCAGGCCGGCGCCTCCCCCCGTCCCTCCAAAGGAGGGGATGGGCGCAATGATGCAGCAATCGGAACTAAAGGCGGGCGACTGATCGCAGCTTTCCAATACCAAACTCATGTTGCGGGCCAGGGTGCCGGTCACTGCAAAAGTGAAGTAAAAATAGTCGGCATCATTTCGAATATCTACCAGATTGGCGGTGCCTTCTAATCCGAACAAATCGAGTGCCTGCTGTATGGCTGCCGTGATGGCGGGCGCTTGTCCCACGGCAGTGAGGGCAAGGGGCGCGGGCAGGGTATAAGTCAGGTTGTCCACCTGGATGGCTTGCAGGCGTCGGCAATGCCCTTCTTCCAGCGTTTTTTTGGACAGTTTCAGTTCCAGCGACAGTTCGCACACTTCTTCCTCGATGTTGCAGCCGAAGCTGCCGGGGTCGTTGATGCGGAGGAGGCGGGAGATGGCGTCGTAGGCGTAGTTGACTTCCTGCAGGAACTGGTTTTCGTTGCCGGGTGCGCCGCCCACAAATTTTTTGATGAGGCGGTCGTGTTCGTCATACACGAGGTGGTTGGCCATCACGAAGTCGTTGTGTTCGTTGGGGCCGTATTGGATGCGGTGTTTTTCCGGGCGCAGTACGTTGTCGTGGCTGAAAATGTCAATGATGCGTTGGGTTGCGTCGGAGGCGTGGTGGTGCACCTCGCGGGTAGAGCGCTTGACGAAACCGGCGGAGGAATAGACGGTGTTTTGGGTGAGGGTGGCATCGGGGTAGGTGACGGTGCTCTGCGTGGCGCGGCCTATGTCGTCCAGGGTGTGTTCGCTGTGCACCATGTAGGGCGGGGCGGTTTCGGGCATTTGGCGCAGCAGGCGGTTGAGCGATTCCTGCACCCAGGTGCTGCCGGGGGCGGTGTAGGTCAGTTCGCTGAGGCGTTTGGTATCGTCAAAGAGGCTGCTCAGATCGCTGTTATTGATGCCCTGGCCGCTTACCGAGCCGGTTTCGTGCAGGAAAGATTTCCACAGGCGGTCCTGGGCGTCGTATTGGTTGATGATGAGCTTGCCGTTGCCGTCTTGTGTGGCTACGGGGCGGAATTTATGGTCGTACCAGGTGCTTTGTGGGCCGCGGGCGGGCACGGTGGTGCGCCACACCAAGCCCATGTTGTTGTATTCGTACAGGAATTTTTCGCCAATGGGATTGGTGATGGTGGTGAGCCGTTGGAGGTTGTCGTAGGCATAAGTTACCACCGCCTGCTGATTGACGGGCACATTGGCCGAGATGCCGGCGACGGTTTTTCGGAGTTTGCCCAGCGAGTTGTAGTGCGAGGAGGTGGTGTGGCCGTTGGGGTCGGTGACGGCAGTACCGGTGTAGGTATCTGCGCCCGACTGCCCGAAGTAGCGCTGGGTGACTACATTGTTCACGGCGTCTTCCGTGCGGAGCAGCTTGCTCAGGGGCGAGTTTTCGTAGGTCATGCTGGTAACGCCTGAGCCTATGTTGTACTCGGCAACGGCCCGCCAGAAGCTATCGTAGGTCTTTTCGTTCAGCTTGGCCCCGTCGTTGAGGCGAAACAGTTTGGTTTCCTTGCCCAATCCGTCCAGATACTGCATCAGGTTCATATCTTCCCCGGTGCTGTAATGGGTATTCATCTTGATGGCATTGGCGCCGGGGCCGATGAGGTACTCGTAGGAGGTCTTTTCATGTCCGTTGAGTTTGGACACGGAGGCTACGCGGCCGCGGGCGTCGTAGAGTATGGAGGTGCTGACGCCGTTGTTGTCGGTGGTGCCTGCATATTCAAAAAATCCAGAGAATAGATTTGTGGTAAGGAAATCTAAGTACCGGCGGCTGGTGAGGTGCAGGCGGTTGTCCCATTCTAAGTGAATAGTATCAAAAAATGGCCCCCCGTTGGTAGCGGTAGTAAGGTAATGCGCCAATTCGTATTTTGTCGGTTTGGCGTCGGCATTGTAATTGCTGAACTTACCCAGCAGCACAAAGTTGCCGTTTTGCAGGCCGTAGTTGGCTTTGGGGGCTATTTTGTTGGCTTCCATAGTGAGCGCGGTGACGTTGGCTTCGACGCGAATGTCGTTGACGAAGGTCTCGGAGGCTATCGGTTGCCGGTAGCCGTTGGCGTTGAGGTAGTCCCGTGCAGAGGCATCGTGTACGGCGAGTACTTCTTCTGTTGGCGTCACCGTCGGCGTAGGCTGAAACGGGTAGTGGTACTTGGTTCGTACGGTGTTTCCGTCGGAGTAGGAGGTGGTTTGGGAGTTGAGGAGGAGTTCGACGCCTCTGATGTTCGGGAAATAAGCATCCGCCTGGAAATAAGAATAGCCGGTTGTCTCTGTTGTAGAACTACCATCTGAAAAGTAAAACCGGCAAATTTTTTTTGTTAATTTTTTTGGAGGCTGCTTTTTGAGCTTTTTAAGCCATTGAAAATAAGTATTTTGTGAATGTATTTTTATTTTTCAACTATGTTGTTTTGCGGGGAGGGGAAGGAAGATGCCGGGCGAGGCCCTCACGGTACGGGCGACTTTAGTTGCCGGCATTGTGGCGACTAAAGTCGCCGCTACACGCGCGTTCATGCGCAGGTCTATCAGTGACCGAAGGAAAGTGCTCCGTTATGCGAAGAAGATTTTGCATCAGCGGTATGCCGCAGGCATCAACATCATGTTTCTGCGCCCCGGGGAATTATTCTATCTCAGACACATAATGAATGGCGTCAAAGACGTATGCCCCGTCCAAACATTTCAAGGAGATAGTACCCGAGTATTGATACCCTGCTATGGGAGATGTTCGAAAAAAGACTTTCGCTCCATTCGCTCCATTCACTAAAACATTGGTAAGTATCACATCGGTTACCGATGCTTGGTTTGCAAGCACCTGCACCCAATTTCTGTCGGTTTTGATTTCGGCGGGAAGAAAGCGAACCCACTCTTCAGAAACTATGATATTCAATGTGTTATCATGGGGGGCTATCATCTCACGCGAAAGCAGTGCATTCAGTGCTATTCTCATGATCGCCTCGCTTTTATCGCAGTCCGGCAGTTCGGCAGGATGTTGCAGCAAGAACGTTGTTGAAATTATTAGAAGCAATGCCTTCATGGTTTGGCAATATTATTCAAAAATTCAGGATATCCCATACTCTCTGTCAAAGACAACTCCAAGCCCGGTATCTCCGCCGTCATCGTGTCCACAGCTCGTTTCAGGTTCTGATATTCATGCCCGGTACGGCTGAATGCCTCCAGCGCGAAAGAATAGCAAACGCGGTCGGGCAGGCGAATTTTCGTCAGCTCCACCCCACAGCCCTCGTCCAGACTAAAAGCCGGCGCACCCGAAAGCAGCACCCGGCTCTCCTCGGCCATCTCCAGGATTACCTGCAAACGGTCTTTTCCCACTGGAACCCAAGCGCTGTTCTGCACATCCTGTCGCGTGATATGCAGCACTTCGTCCGTGCCGCCTTCGCGCGTATGAGCCAACTTGAAGCTCCATTTTCGCCAGGCCTCTACCCTACCCTCCGCTGAGGCGCTGAATGTATGCGCCCCGAACTCCGTCGTGCGCTCTTTGATTTCCAGATTACCCTCCCGGAGCTTGATGCCCAAATCATTGCGCACCGCCTCAGATACCAGATAAAAATCGCAGCGGCCTGCCTGCTCTTCTTTGGAAAAATGTTGGCCCCGCCTTTCAAACCAAATCAATACGGCCTCCGGCGCTGATGCTAAAAACCACCGTATTTCACAGGATTGTATCATACGCATGTTTCGTGTTGGTACATTTTTTTGCAAGGATCAGGTCAAATATAGAAATTATTCACAACCATTTAAACGCATGTCTCATTTTTGACTCTATTACCAAAACAATTGCCTTTTTATGAACAAAAGAACACTCTACACTACTACTGCCGTTGTGACGGCCATCTTGCTTTGGCTGGCCAACGCCGCCGGCCCCGGAAACGTGCAAGGCATTGACCGCACCGGCTCGCCGCTGAGTCCGGGCGCCTGTGATGCCTGCCATAGCGGGGGGAATTTTGCCCCTACCGTCACGGCTGAATTGCTGGATGCAGGAACACCGGTTACCCAATACCAGCCCAACAAAAGCTACACGCTGCGCGTGCGGGTAACAGCGGCCAGCGGCACTCCGACAAGGTACGGTTTTCAGGCAGTGGCGCTCACCGGTACAACCAATACCTCAGCGGGTACTTTCGGAACTGCCCCCACCGGTTTCCGAAAAACGACCATTGTTGGACGCATTTATGTGGAGCACAGCACACCGCGCACCAATACCACTATGGATTTCCCCTGGACATCGCCCGCTACGCCGGGTGAAGAGATTCGTTTTTATGCAGCAGGTATTGCCGCCAACAACAACAGTAATTCTTCCGGCGACGCCGGCGCTCAACTCTCCGCTCCATTGGTGTTGACGCCCTTGGTGAGCAGCTCCAACGATATTGCGTCCGAAAAATTCGGCTTGAAAATATTGGGCAATCCCATCGGCGATCAACTGCGCATCCGTATGCAGGCGTCTGTTTCGGGCGAGTATCGTTTTGCGCTTATATCATTGAACGGCAGTACTTTGTGGAACCGGGAAATATACCTTGCTCAAGGCGATCACCCATTGAATTTCGATGCTTCAGCACTGCCCGATGGAGTCTATATTTTGCAGGTTTCCAATGGGGTCAATACAACCGGCATCAAGTTGATTAAGTAATTCACGAACTTCCTGATTTCAAGGTCGTTCATAATAGGAAAAGCGGCGTAAGTATATTTCTTGCGCCGCTTTTCACATCTTGCTTTATCTTTACGCGCTCATCAACACAACAGCGACATCATGGGATTTTGGTTTATTCTTCTCATTTCTTATCTTTTACTGAGCGTCGGTCTCTTTTTTTTATTCCCCAAAATGGGCATTGCCTCCTGGAAAGGCTTGGTTCCCGGCATCAATCTTATAGAATGGGCCAAGTCCGTCGGTCGTAAACCCGGACACGCCGCCTTCATTCTGGTACCTATTGTCAACATCTTCATTTATGCCGGCTTGGCCATAGATACCATACGAAGTTTCAATCACTTAGGATTTTGGCAGAGCGTGCTGGCCGTTATCGGAGCGCCGTTTTACTTCCTGTATCTGGCCTTCAGCAGCAAAGACAAATACGAAGGCCCAGCCTGGCAGAAAGAGCAGGAATACCGCGCTCAATTGGAAAGCGCCAGAAAAGAGGGCAACTCGCGCCTGCTCTCGAAGCTCATGCAAAACAACCCCTATAAAAAATCAGCGCTGCGCGAATGGAGCGAGGCCATCATATTCGCTGTATTTGCCGCCGCGTTCATACGCATGTTCCTCATTGAGGCGTATGTCATTCCCACTTCGTCTATGGAAGGGTCATTGCTTACCGGCGACTTTCTCTTTGTGAGCAAAGCCCATTACGGTATCCGCATGCCGCAGACGGTGGCCATGATACCACTTTTGCACAATAGGATTCCGGTAGTAGGCGGCGAGTCTTACCTGCGCAAACCCAGCCTGAAATACAATCGCCTGCCCGCATTGGAAACCATTGATCGCAACGACCCGGTAGTGTTCAATTACCCCGAAGGCGACAGTGTGTATGTGTTCCCGCATCGCACCTGGAGCGTGTATGACTACCGCAGAGGCAGCCCGTTTCCGATGGATCAACAGGCCATTTCCAGCGGCGCTAAAAAACTGATTGTGAGACCAATGGACAAAATGGATCACTACATCAAACGCTGTGTAGCCGTGTCCGGCGATTCTATTCAGGTCATCAACAGGCAGTTGTATGTAAATGGAAAACCGGCTCAAAACCCCAAATATATACAGTACATCTATCACCTCCGCTCGCCCAACGGCCCGCTCAACGAGAAACTTTTTGCCAAGATGGGCATCTCGCAGGAAGACCAGCTCAATAAAGACCCCAACAACAACTCTATGTTGCTCATTCTGAACGAGGAGCAAGCCGGAAAACTGCGCCAAATGGACCCTGCCATTGAAACCGGGCCTTGCAAGCGATACTTTGTCACCGCGCCGCAGCAGGAGGCACTCACCAATGCCGGCGTTGACAATGCCAACCTGGCGCAAAGGCCCACGCCGCCCTCCTATTTGCTCTACCTTACCGACAAACAAGCCGCCCAACTCGAAGCTGATTCTACTATAAAAATCAGCCCGTACATCATAGACTCAGGCCGCCTTTTCCCCCACGATCCGGTCAATCACCCCAACTGGACAGTGGACGATTACGGCCCCTTGTATGTACCTAAGAAGGGAGCCACAGTCAAATTGGACGCGGTGAGCATCGCTTTTTACCGCCGGGTTATTTCTGTGTATGAAGGCAATCAATTGGAAGAAAAAGACGGCAAGTTCTTCATCAATGGCCAGGTTGCCGACAGCTACACCTTCAAAAAAGACTATTACTGGATGATGGGCGACAACCGCCACAACTCCGAAGACGCCAGAGTGTGGGGCTATGTTCCCGACGACCATGTGGTGGGCAAGCCTTTGTTTATATGGTTTTCTACCCGCGAGGGCAGTATGGCCAAAGGCATCAACTGGAATCGCATTTTTACTTCAGCGAACAAAAAATAACAGGTTATGAAAAAGTTTTTTGAAGCCATCGGCAACTTGTTTCGCACACTGTTTGGGGGAGGTTCGAAGCCTACTCCTGCTCCCACGCCTGCTCCCAAGCCCCGGCCTGTTGTCATCAGACCCGAAGACCCGCAGGATGCCGCAGACATCAAGCCAGACACGGTCGTCATGATTGTCAGTGAAATGGAAAAAGTCATCATTCCGCCCAATGAGCCGGATGAAGCCTTTGTGAAAGATATTTTTGAGGAGGCCCCTGCACCGCCGGTCAATCCGCCCACTCCCACGACTCCTACAACCCCTACGCCGCCGGCTACCACCGGGGGAGGTACTGCGGCTCCGACAACCACAACGCCGGCTACCGGAGGAGGCGCCACATCACCCACAACTCCTACCACGCCAACTACAACAACGCCGCCCAAACCTGCTGCCCCTGCTTCCAAAGGCCGCTTTATGTGGTGCTTAGACAACGGCCACGGCAAAAAAACGCCGGGCAAGCGCTCTCCCCTTTTTGACGACGGCAGAACCCGCCTCTTTGAATATGAATACAACCGGGACATCGTGCAGCGCATCCGCGAGGCTTTGGATAAGCACGATGTCAAATATTACATCACGGTTCCGGAGGTGGACATTGACGACTTCCTCAAAGGCCGGGTGGACCGAGCCAACGACCTCAAGTCCGATCTGCCGAAAATCTTTGTCTCTGTACATGGCAATGCTGGCCCCGCAGCTAATTCCGAGACATGGAGTCCGGCTTCCGGCATCGAAACCTGGTTCTTCCACGGCAGCGCGCGCAGCCAGAAAATAGCGTCTATTTTCCAGAAGCACCTCATCGAAAAAACGGGATTTAGAAATCGGAACATCAAGTCGCAACCCACCGGCCAGTTCTACGTTTTGCGCAACACCAACATGCCGTCGGTATTGACCGAAAACGGCTTTTACAACAACAAAGTCGAAGGAGCCGAAATGATGAAGCCCGAAGTGCGCCAGAAAATTGCCGACGCGCATGTAGCTGCCATTCTGGAGATCGAGAAGTCGGGCTTGTAATTTTTTACGGCAGCCGCCCGCTCCTGTAAAGAGCTATTAGCTTTATCCCCGCAACAGCCTGCCAAAGCTGACAGCTCTCACCCGCAACGGGCGCCGCCTGCCTGACGGCAGTCAGGGGTGCTCCATTCCATACCGCCTTTAAGGGCGGTATCCATTTCGCCCCCTGCTGTAACATCCTCCTAAAACAAGAGGCGATACCCTGAACATCAGGATATCGCCTCTCGCGTTGTGTGTTTTTTCGACTGAATATTATTGCAGAATAACCTCTTTTTCTTCCACCATTTTGCGGATATTGATGAGTGCATAGCGCATGCGACCCAATGCCGTATTGATAGATACGCGGGTCAGCTTGGCTATTTCCTTAAAGCTCATATCGGCATAGTGGCGCAGGATAACCACCTCGCGCTGCTCCGGCGGCAACATATCCACCAAAGCACGGATTTTTTCATGCGTCTGGCTGCGGATAATCGTTTGCTCAGCATTGTATTCCGGCGCTTGCAGCACATCGAAAATGTCGAAGGTATCGGTTGTAGAAACATGAGGGCGCCGCTTGTTGCGGCGGAAATAGTCCACACACATATTGTACGAAATGCGCATGGCCCACTGAAGGAACTTGCCCTCGTGGTTGTATTTGCCCTTTCGGAGCGTATCAATGATTTTGATGAAAACTTCCTGAAAAATATCCTCAGCCAGACTTTGATCTTTCACAAAGAGATAGATCGAAGTGTAAATCTTCTGTTGGTGGCGATTGAGGAGTTCCTCGAAGGCTTGCTCGTTACCTTCGAGGTAACTGGCGATGAGCTGCTGGTCATTGAGCGGCGTAACTTTCATAACTAAAAAGTTTTAGTACGACAAAAAAAAGTACGAACTTAATTAGTGTAAAAAGTTACTTTCGATAGACGAGCGTTTTTGGTAAAATGATAAAAATTTGCCTTCTTCGTTGAAAACGATGCACCAAAGTTAAGCGGGTTTTTCAATTCTGCGTCATTTTAATGTCTCTTTTTTCGGGCTTTAACAAGAAATTAACGAAATGAAAACAATTTTTTTAGTCGCAAAATTCGTTTCAATGACGCCCCCGCTTTGTACAAATATTTAATTTTGAACAGTTTACAATAAATTAGCCTCTGTTGCCTACCCTGTTATTATATTTTCACCCATTGGCGAACAAAGTCGCCGTTGTCTGTATAAATCTTCAAAAGATACATTCCCAAGGGTAGTTTTTCCGTGTTCAAAAGAAGAGATTCGGAGGCATCTCCCTCCTGACTATGGATGATTTGGCCGGTATAGGCCAAGACCTGAACTTTTCGGATGAGACGCGGCGCCTCAATGGTCAGCGTTTCATTTCCCGGATTGGGGTATATGTTCAGAGACGATTCCAGATCATGGTTATTGTTCGTTGAAGTAGTCAGACAATTAATCGGGCTTCCCATGGTCTCTGATACAACGCCTCCTTGAACATACCACTGCTCCCATACACCGCCGATGCCCGTTTTCCAGTCGCTGAGCCGAAAGCGGTTGGCGCCGTTTTGGGTGCCTTTCACTTTGTAAACCCGCAGCGCAGTTCCGTTTCTGTTCCAGATCAGCGGGGTTCCCGAAGTGCAGGTTTCCGGGCCGCGCTCTTCGATTTCGCAGTTGGTCTGTATGAAATAGGCATTGTCATCCGAGGTGGGGAAATTTCCATAAACCGCAGCGCCACCGGCGGGGTCAATACATACGGCGGTGTATTCGTCGCAGGCAATGCCCTTGGCCTCTATACCATAATCTTTAAAGATGCGCGCCAGAAAAACGGCGTGGCGGCCTTTGCGATTCGGGTTGTCGTAGTGCGTATCGGTAATGACATGATTCAAAAAAGGAGTGTTTATGAATTTCGCCGAATCCACTGTGACGCGCGTATTGTAAGGATTCGCCAGTGCATCGCCCGATGTTACCGTACCGTTCTGAGCTGTGAAATAAAAACCACCCAGTATGGCCATACCTGCGCTGGTGCCGCCTATGACGATATTCCGGTTTTGAATGGCCACATTGACAAGGCTGTCCACCGGCGTATTTCGCCAAAAGGAAACATACCGCCACTGATCGCCCCCTGCAAACCAGATAGCCTCGGCCTGTGCAATGCGCTGATGCACATAGGGATCAAAAGCCGCCGATGCGTTATTGAAAACAATGGTCTCTACCGAATTGACCGGCACTCCCAATTCACTGTACAGATAGTTGTTATACCCACTCGAACCGCTTGCTCTCAACACCAGCACATCGCCGCCGGCTGCCCGCTGCAAAAACCAGCGCATGGCATTGTCGTTTTCGGTAGCTCCGCCCATAATGCAAATGCCTCCCGTGGGATTGGTGCTGATATTGGCTGCACTCCCCGTGAAAAATGACGTGTAGGATTGAGCAAAAACAGATGACAGCGCCAGAAACAGCACCGCCGGGGTGAGTAAAGATTTATACATAGATTATTCCAATTTTTTCAGTTCCTCCTCCGATAGCCCCGTTTCAAGCGCCGCATCTTTGACGGACATACCCGTGCGCAGCAGCAGGCGGGCTAATTTGATTCGGGCATGGCGCGCTTGTTCCAGCGCCAATTCTTCGCGCGCTTTTGCTTCTTCTTTCTGGCGGCGTTCTTCTTCTTCGCGTGCTTTTGCTTCTTCTTCGCGTGCTTTTGCTTCTTCAGCCGTTCGCTTGTAGTACGC
Source organism: Saprospiraceae bacterium UBA2329 (assembly GCA_002344975.1). Lineage (GTDB taxonomy): Bacteria > Bacteroidota > Bacteroidia > Chitinophagales > Saprospiraceae > UBA2329. Next base: position 18,842 of record DDUV01000076.1, read on the forward strand.
TTTATCTGCCTCCTGCTGAGCGAAGATGGCCTCCACT
>DDUV01000047.1 GCA_002344975.1 Saprospiraceae bacterium UBA2329
CCCCCTATATACACCCCTTTTCCCCACACGACGCTTTTCCGATTTGTGGTTGAGCGGCCACAAGGGTGGTGACGGTACCCCCTGCTGCCCCAGTGTCCCCCCCCTGCAGGAGCGCCCCCGCCAATGAAGGTGGGGCACACTGGTGCAGCAGGTGTTACCGTCACCACCTTTGTGGCCGTACAACCACTTGCATTGGTGTAGGTGATGGTGGCCATACCTTCGCTTACGCCCGTCACTACGCCGGAGCTGTTGACCGTAGCTACCCCTGTGTTGTTGGAGGTATAGGGCATCGATCCGGCGGGGGTGCCGCTACCCGTGAGGGTGATCATAGCGTTTACGGCCACAGAGGAGAGCCCCGAAATGGTAGGCGTCACACAAATGCCCGGTATGGTGACGGCAGTTGCCGACTCAGGGCTGGTCATATTGGCGTCGATGTCGCATGCGCAGCGCGTTTTGATGCTCTGCGCTGGGCCATCTTGGTCGTATATGGGTAGGGTGCTGCTCCAGCTACCGCTATTAACTTGGTATTGCAAGGTTGAGCCCGTAGGGCAAGGCGTGCTACCCGGCGCTGTGATGCTACCCCCAGAAAGCGTACAAGCCGAGGCGCAGGTACTGTTGGTGATGGTTACATTGGCGGGGGCGCCGCTGAAGGTGGGGCAGGAGGGCGCACTGCCAATGTTATAGCAGTTGGGCGTGGGGGCTGTGGTAATGTTATTTACCGAGGTGGCCGTGGCCCCGCTTGGGTTGGAGGCTATGTTGACCACCGTCGAAACGTCCTGCGCAACGACATAGTAGCACACCTGATCTCCATTGGCCAAACCGCCCATGGCGGCGGCAGAGATGGTGAAGTTCCAGGAACCATTGCGGCCCGTACCACTGGCAAGCGTACCCGCAGCGCTTTGCCAGGCGCCTGCATTTTTTCTAAAATAGATACGCGGACGAAGGTCTTGGGCCAGCGCCGCGAAACCATAGCCGCCATTGACATCTGTGATGGTGGCCGTCAGCGTGCGGTCGCTTGTACTCATCGTACTGGTCAATGCCGTATATGTGATGGAAGGGGCGGTGGCGTCGTCCTGGATACCTCCGCGCTCGTATGCTCCCAAGTCAATGCCCGTATCGGTGCGCGAGTAGTTGCGTTGGTCTTTGATGGGTACGTTTGCACCTGTTGCGGTATTGGCACCCACATTGGCAAGGGTGCTGGCAGGCAAGAGTTCAAGGGTTTGGGTTGGTCCGCCGTTGTTGGCAAGCGTGCCGCTCAGACCGAGCGTACTGTTGCCGGAATTGTAATCAAATGCTAAGGTAGGCGCACCAGCTACGCCTGTGCTGCTGTTGCCATAGTTTTTGGTAGAATTGTTAAAATTACCAGTAGTAGCTGCTACATAGATGTCCTTGGAAGGATGATTAAAAATTGTATTGACAATCTGGGTCGTGGCGCTGGCGTCGGCCGGGTTTAGGTAGAGGCCGCTTCCATTGCCACTCGCCGAATTGCCACTGAAGGTACAGTTGACGATGCGGGTCACCAAGCTGTTTCCGCCCATTTGCCTCCAGACTGCTCCGCCATCTACAGCAGTATTGCCCACAAAAGTGCAATTGGTCAAGACATTGGGGTTCGTGTTGGCACCTGCCGATCCCATACGAATGGCCCCGCCAACAGAGGCAGAGGAATTGTTATTGAAAAGGCAACCAGTGACACCGCCCGTTACACCGCCGGAGAAAGAAATTGCGCCGCCTTGCGCCGGGATGTTTGCGCTGGTCGTGGCCGAATTGCCTTCAAAAGTACAGTCTCGGATCGTCCAGGCAACGGTGGAAGACAGCATGGCGACCGCGCCGCCCCCGCCGGTTGTTGAATTATTGAGGAAGATGCTATTGGTCAAGATAACCGACCCTCCCCCTCCACTCCCGAAGGCAATTGCCCCGCCACGTGCGCCGCCGGTGGCTGCCAAGGCTCTGTTATCTTCAAAAACACAGTTGTCAAACGTGATTGTTTGTCCCGCCGTTACAAGGCCATATATGGCTCCTCCGTTGTTGGAGTTTAAAACAGGGAAACCATCATTGCGGTAAAAGTGTACCCGGTTTGCCGAAAAATTCCCGGTTACGTTGTCTATACTGAATGCCCCGCCATAGGCATTGGAGGCATTGCCATACCCATGTTGGATTTTTATGTCTTCTATTGTAATCGCAGAGGATCCAACGATGGTAAAAATTCTGTTTGCGGCCGAAGCTCTGCTCGCAGCGCCCTGTACCGTCGTAGCGGATATGCCGTTCCCTTTGATGGTCAGGTTTTTATTCGTAATAGTGATGCCGTTTTCGGTGTGCAAAGCCGTATTAACATGGATAATATCGCCACTGGCCGATGCTGCCACTGCCGCTGCAATGGTCGGGTGATCGCAACCGCCGGCGCATACCGTTCGGGTGGTTTGTGCCTGTATGGTTGCGGTACCATACATCGTTGCCAATAAAACACCAATGGCGTTCAGGAGCCATCGGGTTGTTTGTAAACAGGTGCTCATCATAAGAATTTTGATTTGTAAAGTTGTGATTTGAAATATGGATGCGATCTTATACCCGATGAAAAATGGTTTGCGAAAAAATATAAACCATTTTTCATCGGGATAACTGATAGCCAGTGGTTTGCGAATTAAGATTTTTGCAAACCACTGGCTATCGAGTATAACTGGACTTCATCGTTTTGAATACATGGAACCTTTAGGACTTGAATACAAGAATTTGCACAAGTATGGGACACTGTTGTGCGCAACACAACATGCGGAATGAGCATCTCGAAAATGTGGGAAGGAGGAAACGGCTGAGTAGGTTGCAGGCGCACTAAAATTGTCATGTTTTAGGTGTGATACCGTCAATCACAGTATTGACGGTGCAAAGATATAGTGTCTCTTTGAGAATGTATTTAAAAAAATATCAAGCATTAGCAAGTGTCTGTTTAAGAGGTTTTTGAGAACGATTTACAAGTTAGATCAGCCGTCTGTAATCAAACATTTTCCCTCTTGGCCGGTTATTTTTTGCTCATGGCGGCCGATGGTCTGTCAATCTCTATCCACAAAAACAAAAAAAATGGAATTGATAAAAACACAAATTGGGCGCTTGCGGATACTGGCTTTTATGGAGGGCGTGTCGTTTTTAGTCATCCTTTTTGTGACGATGCCGCTCAAATATCTCTTACAAATGCCCGGCCCCAATTACTTTTTCGGAATGGCGCATGGCTTGCTGTTTGTGCTGTATGTGGTGGCGGTGATGCTGGTGAAAATGGAGCAGGATTGGGGAATCAAAAAAACCTCTCTGGCGCTGCTGGCCTCGGTGATACCTTTCGGCACTTTCTGGGCCGATCATAAATTGTTCAAACCTGCTGCCAATTGATACGCAAAACAGACTGCTCTAAATTGAAACGTCCCGAAAACAGTACTCACTGATTCCGGGACGTTCCCCGCTAATGGCCACTACAAGCCAAGTGGCCAACTTCCACTCATTTATTTTTTCAACAGCCCAATGGCAATCAAGTCAGCAGTTGGCGGCTCGCAGCTTTTTATCGCTTGCCCATTTTCGCCGTCAGCTCCTCATACAGGGTTCTGATTTCGCCGCTTGCGCCCATCATGCAGCCCGAAACAGAGATGCCCGAAACCTTGAACCCGAAACCTTACTTGTACTCCTCCCGCACCGGGCAAAACACATCCAGAATTTTGCAGGGCGTCAGCGCGCGGCCACTATGCTCTACATCGGAGGGAATGACCGCCACCAAGCCGGGTTCATACACCTGAGTCTCGCCGGCAACAGTGAGTTCAAAGCGTCCTTCCATCACATAAGTCGTTTGTTCGTGGAAATGGCTGTGCAGCGGCAGTTCGGCGCCGGCCTCTATTTCCCAAAAAACCAGCGTGGACTTTTCGGTGTGAACAAAGCGGCCCCGGAAGCCTTTAATGAGTTCTTTCGGTTCTATTTGAAGCAGGTCGTAAGTCATGGTTCTTATTTTGAAAGCAAAGATGCAGACTTACCCGATATTTCTGTTTCAATGGCTCGTTTTTTGAGGCAAAGCAGTATATTTGCGCGCCTTTAAAACAACATTTCTTACCATTAAAATACCAGCACCACTATGGCATTCGATATGCAGATGCTCGCGGCTCATTACGAGTCTTTCGCTCAACGGGTTGATCAGGCCAAAAAAGCATTGGGCCGCTCCCTGACTCTGACCGAAAAAATCCTTTACGCACACTTGCACCCCGATTCCTCGCTGCAATCTTATGCGCGTGGCAAAGACTATGTGTTTTTCGCTCCCGACCGGGTGGCCATGCAAGATGCTACGGCTCAAATGGCGCTCCTTCAGTTTATGATGTGCGGCCGCAACCAAACCGCCGTGCCCTCCACCGTACACTGCGACCACCTTATACAGGCCAAAAACGGTTCGGCTGCCGACCTCAAAACTGCCAATGAAATCAACTCGGAAGTGTATGATTTTCTGGCCTCTGTATCCAACAAATATGGCATCGGCTTCTGGAAACCGGGCGCGGGCATCATCCACCAGATCGTACTGGAAAACTATGCTTTCCCCGGCGGTATGATGATCGGCACCGACTCACATACCCCCAACGCGGGCGGCCTCGGTATGGTGGCCATCGGCGTGGGCGGCGCTGATGCCGTGGACGTCATGGTAGGAATGCCCTGGGAACTGAAAATGCCCAAAGTGATAGGCGTGAAGCTGACCGGCAAACTCAATGGCTGGACTTCGGCCAAAGATGTGATCCTAAAAGTAGCCGGTATCCTCACCGTGAAAGGCGGTACGGGCGCTATTGTAGAGTATTTCGGCCCGGGTGCAGAGGCCATGTCTTGTACCGGCAAAGGCACGGTTTGCAACATGGGCGCTGAGATCGGAGCTACCACCTCTATTTTTGGTTACGACGCTTCCATGAGCCGCTACCTGCGCGCCACCGAACGCGCTGATGTGGCGGAATTGGCCGATAAGGTGGCCTCCTACCTCACCGGCGATGCGGAATGTTATGCCAATCCGGGGCAGTATTTCGATCAGGTCATTGAAATTGATTTGGATACGCTGGAGCCGCACATCAACGGCCCTTATACCCCCGACCTCGCCTGGCCGATCTCCAAATTTGCTCAGGCCGTGCGCGAAAACAACTACCCGCAGCGCCTCGAAGTGGGTCTCATCGGGTCTTGTACCAACTCTTCTTACGAAGACCTCGATCGCGCTGCTTCCGTTGCCCGGCAGGCAGTGGACAAAAAGCTGAAAGTGAAAGCGGAATTTACCATCACGCCGGGTTCCGAACTCATCCGCTACACCGTAGCACGCGACGGCCAGCTCGAAGCCTTCGAACGCATCGGCGGCGTGGTGATGGCCAATGCCTGCGGCCCCTGCATCGGCCAATGGGCGCGCCACACGGATGATCCTACCCGTGCCAATTCCATCATCACTTCCTTCAACCGCAACTTCTCCAAGCGCAACGACGGCAACCCCCAAACGCGCTCTTTCGTGGCCTCGCCCGAAATCGTGACGGCTATGGCCATTGCCGGCGACCTTTGCTTCAATCCGCTGACCGACACGCTCGTCAATGAAGACGGGCAGGCCGTGAAACTCGATCCGCCCAGCGGCGTAGAATTGCCGCCCAAAGGCTTCGATGTGGAAGATGCCGGCTATCAGGCGCCCGCCGCCGACGGCAGCGGCGTCAATGTCAGTGTTTCACCCACGTCCAATCGCCTTCAATTGCTCACGCCCTTCCAGCCCATCGCTTCGGAGCAATTGAAGGGCATGCGCGTTCTCCTCAAGGCGAAAGGCAAGTGTACGACCGACCACATTTCGATGGCCGGCCCCTGGCTGGAGTTCCGCGGTCACCTGCAAAACATAGCCCGCAATACATTCATCAGCGCCATCAATGCTTTCAACGGCGAGGCCAACAGCGTCATCAACTACGTTGAGAACAAATACATGGCTGTACCCGAATCCGGTCTTGCTTATCGCGACGCAGGCATCGGTACGGTGGTGTTTGGTGAAGAAAATTACGGCGAAGGCTCTTCCCGCGAGCACGCCGCCATGCAGCCCCGCTTCCTCGGAGTGAAGGCCGTGGTGGTCAAATCATTTGCCCGCATCCACGAAACCAACCTGAAAAAGCAGGGTATGCTGGCGCTTACTTTTGCCAATCCGGAAGATTACGAACTGATTCGCCAGGACGATCTCATTGACCTGACCGGTTTTGAGAATATGGCGCCCGGTCGCAATCTGACCATGATACTCCACCACGCCGACGGTACGCAGGACAGCATAGAACTGAGCCATACCTACAATCAGGCTCAGATTGAATGGGTGCAGTCGGGTTCGGCGCTCAACAAAATCAGAAAAGGATTAGGAGCATAAAAGCACTCCTGATGTGGTGATGAAGTGAGGGGTTGCATATAGCTGCTCCCACTTCATCGCACGGTCTTTTCTACCTGTTTTTTCTAAAGTTCAATCCTCTAAGCAACATGATCCAATTAGATAAAATCTCTGCCGCGCCGCCGGCTGATCTGAAGAAAAAAGACATCAGAGAAGAAACACAGCGATTAATCAAACGCTTGGGCGAACTCCAGCGGGTGATGTATGCTGAAAAAAAACACTCTGTTTTGGTGGTGTTGCAGGGTATGGACGGCAGCGGCAAAGACGGCGCGGTGGTCAATGTTTTTGAGGATTGCGCTCCGATGGGCTTGCAGGTGGTGGGTTTCAAAAAGCCTACCGAGGAGGAGTTTGCACACGATTTTCTCTGGCGGATTCACAAACACGCCCCCCAACGCGGCATGATCAATATCTTCGTTCGCTCTCATTATGAAGACATTCTGATTCAACGCGTACACAAATGGATCAGCGAAGAGCGAGTGGAAAAACGGATGCAGTCCATCAATGCTCTTGAGGAATTGTTGGCGTATGACAACCATACGCAGGTGTGCAAATTCTTTCTGCACATTTCCAAAGAGCAACAGCAAATTGAACTCCAGCAACGCATAGACGACCCCACGAAATACTGGAAACACAACTCCGGCGATTGGCGCGAACGCGAACTCTGGCCCGAATACATGCGCTGCTATGAGGATGCGCTCAATCGTTCTTCCATTCCCTGGACGATTGTGCCGGTGGACGAGCGCTGGTATCGCGATTACATCATTGCCAAAACGCTGGTAGAGCATCTGGAAAAATTGGATATGAAGTATCCGCCTTTGGAGAAGTAAAAGCCCCTTTACTCGAACGCCCGCAAGGGGTCGGCCACGTTACGCTGGTTCGGGATTTTGATAAAATCCAGGGTGCCGGGTTTGACGGCGAGGGAAAAATTATAAGTACCCCGCGTAGGTTGCCAGTTGAACAACAAACTCCAACAATGCAAATCTCTGCTGAAACCAAAGGACGGAAACGACAACCCTCTTTGCCTGAAATCGTAGCCGAAATTGCCCACATTGATGGCCCAGTTGGGGCTGAGTTGTATATTGCCCTGCACATTGATGGCATTCGTGGCGATGTCGAAAACAGCATTGCCCGCGTTGTCGGTGCGCCAGCCCATGACGAGGTTGTGATTGAGGCTGAAGTTTTCAAACAAACTGAGGAAATCCTCTTCTTTCACTTTGTTGCCGCCCCCGGTCTGCTGCGTTCGCAGGTCTTCCACCACTTCTTCCGGTTTGCCTTGCAATAGAGACCTCAGCTTGCCCACCGTGATACTGGTATTGAAACTGATGTCTGCGCGGGTGAAGCGGAGCAGTTGTTTGCGGTCTTGCCAGACTGAAATGTTGATTCTACGGCCCTGCTCATCAGCGATGTAAGGATCGAAAGCCGCTCCGAGGCTCATGGTGGTCATGCCTTTGAAAAAACGGGCAGTACCTGCGGCAGTCACCGGGCTGAATTTGAGAGAATCGGCAGCAAAATTGTAGGAACCGCCCAGTACCAGGTTGTCGAAGAGTTTGATTTTGCGGTCCACCGTATCCTTTTTACCTCGCAGTTTGGCCTCGAAAATGTTGTTGAACGAATACGACAGCGCCATTTGCCGTTCGCTTTGCGGCGGCCCTCCATAAATGCCCCCCTCGAAAACGGAGTAGGTTCGGATGAGATCGGCGCGGATAGAATCCTGCACACTTTGGAAATACCCCAGATTGGGATTGTTGTAATTGGGCGAGTAATTGAACGAAATACTGGGTTTGATTACATGCCGCAAGCCGCGCAGGTAGCCGCTTTTGAAACGCATGGTGCCGAATATCTGCGTAGTGAGCGAGAGGCTGGCCGAATAAGTGCGGTACGGTGTGAAGCCCGATCTTCGGAATTGCTCGATGCGCCCCAGACGGAGGGTATCGGTGCGCAGAACGCCCTGAATGATGGTGTCGCGGGTTTCGAGTCCGGGGATGAAATTGCGCTGCGTAGATTGTAGGTACCACACTTCGTTGTAGTTGATGCCGGGGTTGAGATTGAAAAACTTCAGCACCTTGAACGAGGTGCCGGTACTGGCCGTGTGCCGCACGCCGAACTGTGCGTTGTCCAAAGTGGCGCGGGTAAACAGCGTGGTATCGGTAGTAACGAACCGGTTGGCTGCCTCACCCGAATAGCGCAGCACGATGCTCTCGTACCAGCGTTCCGCCCCGACGCGTTCCTTGCGTTTGAAAGGATAGAGCGCCTGCACCGGAAACTGGATATTGGGGAAGTTGATGGTCATTTCGCGGCTGACGGCGTTCTGGCTGTGGTTCATGCTCACGCTGAGGCTGTACGGTTTGCCGGGGTAGGTTTTGTTGTAAGACAGATTGGAGTTGAGTTGTGTGTTGAGTACGCTTTGGGCATCGTTGTAGCGGCGTTGTTGGTTGTTGTTGGTTTGAATATTGACGCTGCCCCCGAAAGTACGGGTAGGATGCGCCGCGCGATCCTGATTGTGCCGCCAGGAGAGTCCGAAAGAATTGATGGTATCAAAAGTGCCTTCATTGTTTTCTCTACGTTGAGAATCATAGTTGATGGTCATGCCGCCGGAATACTTGTAGCGCTTGCGGTAGTCGGCAGTAGCCGAAACGCCCCAGGTGCCGGAAAATGGGTAGATGTTGCCCCTCAACTGCAGGTTGAGATGATCATTGATGGGGAAATACCAGCCCACGCCACGCAAGCCAAAGCCCCATTGGTCGGAATACTCGTAATCGTTGGGAAAAAGCAGACCGGTTTGTTTGCCTCCGGGAATGGGAAAGAAGCCAAACGGCAGTGCAATGGGAGTGGGTACGCCGCCGATTTCGAGGTAAGATGGCCCCACGATGACCATCTTATCTGGGATGATTTTCATTTTTTTGGCCCGGATGCCGAAATGCGGATGGTCGGCCGTACAGGTGGTGAACAGGCCGTTGTGGCTGCAAATCACATCGTTGGCGGTGGTATCGGTTTCCGTGACTGCGCCGCTGATGAATTTGGATTTTTCAGCGTGGATAAAGATGTCGTTTTGCTGCGAAGTGACCTCATACACCATGCCCTTGCGCGATTTGAAATTGTAGCGCATGCGTTTGGCCTCGAAGGTTTGCTCGCCTTCTGAAAATTGGGGAAAACCCGCCAATTGGCCGGTGCTGTCGGGGCGCCCTTCGGCAGAGACGATGCTCGATTTCCAGTCGAAAACAATATAATCGGCTTGCAGCGTTATGGTGGTGTATTTCACAACAGCCTGCCCGAAGAGATGCACTTTTTGGTCTTCCACGTCCAAAATCATAGAATCGCGGGCCTCATACTCTACCGGTGCGTCCAAAGAATCTTTGGAAAATACCACGCCACTGAACAGAGGGGGAGGCAGGGAGTCGAGGGCGAGGTTCAGGGAGTCGGTGCTGAAGGTGAGCGTATCGGCAGGAGCCGGCGGGATGCTGTCGGGCAAAGGGCGCTGCTGGGCGAAGAGGTTCCACGCGCCGCACAGCAAGATGAAAAATATGCAGTACTTCTTTGTTTTCAAGCGATTATAAACTTATTTTGCACGACAAAACCAACTACGCTGTTGATTCAGGAAAACTTTACAATGAGAAACATTCAAAGGCAACCCACGTCCCAAACGCGCCAATGCCATCTTCCGTCCCTGCTCTTAAAAGGCTTTAACGTTTTCTTAGCGTTCGCGCTGTGGGCCATTCCCGCCTCAATCGGGCGCGAAATTATCAAACCCGCCGATATTTTGCCCAACAGAATGCGCACCGTTGTCATTGACGCGGGGCATGGCGGCCACGATCCGGGCTGTCTGGGCAGCGACAGCCGCGAAAAACACATCACCCTCTCGGTGGCCAAACGCCTCGCCGCAGCTATTCAGGCCGCTCACCCCGATCTCAAAGTGGTACTCACCCGCGATACCGATGTGTTCGTTCCTTTGCATGAGCGGGCCTCCATCGCCAATCGCCTGCACGCCGACCTGTTCATCTCCATTCACTGCAATTTTATGCCAGGAAAATCCTCGGTACAAGGTTCCGAAACCTATGTGATGGGCCTGCACACCACCGAGCACAACCTCGCTGTGGCAAAACGAGAAAATGCCGCTATCTTGTTGGAAGATAACTACGAAACGAATTACGATTTCGACCCCAACTCGCCGGAAGGCCACATTGCGCTCAGTATGTTTCAGAGTGCCTACATCGAGCAGAGCATCCTGTTTGCCGACCTCGTAGAGAAGCACATAGCGCTCATCGGGCGCAAAAGCCGGGGTGTGCGGCAGGCCGGTTTTGTGGTACTCAAAGCTACCGCCATGCCCTCGGCCCTCATCGAAATCGGTTTTTTGAGCAACAAAGATGAGGAAACGTACCTCAAAGCGGATGACGGCCAGGCTGCCGTCACCGGGGCCATCCTTGATGCGTTTTCGCAATATCGCATTTTGCGCGAAAGCGGAACCGCTGCATTGCCTGTGGCAACGACTCCCAAAACGGTGCCTGCGCCCCAAACAAACGCTCAGCCGTCCGCCCGCTCCAAACCGGAAGGCATCCCGTTGGGCGCCATAGAGCAACCCGCCGTTGCCGCCACGCCCGAACCCGTATCTCCGCCGCCGGCTTCTTACTCCTGGCCTTCTACCGATACGCCCAAAGTGATAGGCCAAAAAACGCCGCCAACAGACACCCGGCCACGCGGTACAGACGGGGCTGCCGCCAAAACGGAACCCGCTGCGGTTCAGGTGGAGTTTTGTGTGCAGCTTTCGGCCACCGCTGCGCCTGCCGATTTGAATTTGCCGGTTTGGAAAAGCACGGGCTATCAGGTGCAAGAGTTGAAAGAAGACGGCAGGTACAAATATCTGATCAGAAACATAACAACCTATGCACAGGCACAACAGGTTAAAAATCAGGTACAAAGCAACGGCTTTCCGGGCGCTTTCATCACGGCTTACCAACAGGGCCGCCGCATCAGCGTGGAAGAGGCCATCCGATTGACCAAATGATTCAAAAACCGGCGTGTTGAATGGAGTTTTGCTACCTTTGTGCGCTCAATGATCCAAAATCCTTTTCAATGAAAATTTCAAGTGAAGTAAAAATCGGCCTGCTCACTATTGTCACCCTGGCGGTCTCGCTTTGGGGGTTCAAATTCATTCAGGGCAAGAATATGCTGCGCGCTTCCAATGTATATTATGTGGAGTACCCCAGCATTGACCTGCTCAAAAAGGCTACCGATGTGACGATCAACGGCTTCCCCGTAGGCGTTGTGTCCGATATGTATCTCAAACCCAACGACCCCGAAAAACGCATTGTGGTGGTGCTTGACCTCAAACGAGACATTCAGATTCCGAAAGATGCCCGCGCCGTCATTGTTTCTACCGGTTTTATGGGAGATAAAAGCGTGATGATTAAATACGACCGCGCCTGTACCGGCCCCGATTGCGCCCAAAGCGGCGATTATCTCAAAGGCGAATTGCAGGGTTTTATGTCTTATATGTTGGGCGGCGACGGCACTATGGACGCATACATGGCCTCTATTAAATCGGGTTTTGCCGACCTTATTGATACGCTCAATCAGCAGCTTCTCAGCCCCGAAAGCCAAACGCCGATTGCAGAAAGTGTGGCCGACTTGCGCAAATCGCTGGCCAACTTAGAGTCGGCTACCGCCCAACTTGATCAACTCATGCGTCGCTCCGGCGGCAAGATTGACGGCACGCTGGGCAATTTGCAGTCCATTACTGGGAATTTTGACTCTAAAGAAAAGGAAATCAACACTTTAATTGATAATTTCAGCGCGGTGAGCACTCAAATGAAAGAAGCCGATCTGAAAAAGACGCTCGAGGAAGTAAAGGCTTCGGTGAGCAATCTCAAAACCACGCTGGCTACTACGGAGCAAACATTGGGCAGCGTCAACACGATGATGGGCAAAATCAATGCGGGCGAAGGCTCGCTGGGCAAGCTGCTCAAAGACGACGCTTTGTTCAACGATCTCTCCGGGCTGAGTACCAAAGCCGACTCGCTGATGACCGATATTCAGACGCGCCCGTACAGGTACATGCCGCTGAAAAGCCGTGCCAGAGTTAAAAAATTTGATCGCTTGGATGCGAAAGAGACCGGTACCAAGCAATGATGCGGCTGTTCGCAACCGATATGCCGAACTGGGCGTAGAAGTCTATTACCGCGAGGAAGGCAGCGATTACAACAACCCGCATTTTCCGCAGATCAGGCAGTTGTTGTTGAATAACCGGCATCGGATAGACTTCAGCCACAGCCTCGATTTTTGTTGCGGCAGCGGCGAAGTCAGCAAGGTGGTACTCGAAATGGGCTTCCCGCTCCCGTCTGCTTCCGACCCATTCACAGCAGAGGCGTACGGGCGCAATTTCGATGCGGAATGCCTCCCCTGGAGCTTCGACGACGTGATCCGGGGCAAAGCCGAGGGCCGTTTTTCGTCGGTGATATGCAGTTTTGCCATGCACCTCTGCCCGGAGAAAAAGTTGTTTCCGCTCACGCGCCAACTGTTGTCTATGGCGCCGCAATTGGTAGTCGTTACTCCGCACAAGCGGCCCGACTTATCCAAGCTCGAAGGGGTGCAACTGGATTTCGAGGATGCTTGGCGTACCGAGCGCGGCAAATCGGTATTTTTGAAATCGTATTCTTTGCGGTAGTCCGGTATTCAGTAGGTGGTGGGCTTTTCCCAACCCGGAACCTGGAACCCGGAACCCGGAATTGTGAATCTGAAATAATCAACCATGCTTTTCAGAATTGTCATCGTTCTTTTCAGTGTAGTCGCTTTCATCAATGGATGCAACAGCCTGATTTCCCGCGTAGCCGGCACCCACAAACTCCGCCAATACAGTATGGAACAAGTGGTACAAGAGGGCATCGGCGACGCCGATTTTATAGTAGCTGCCTCGGCCTGGCGCAGCGGCGACTTTGTACATACGCCGCCCCTCAAGCGCGGCTACAAGCCGGTATTGGCCTACCCGATATTGAGCAAGAGCCAGATGGACAGCATAGACAAAGGCATGGCCGTGCATCCTGCCATCATTGCATGGACACAACGCTTCGATGCAAACTGTGTCAATGCAGGCAATTGCGTTCCCAAAGAGGAATTCACCCTCAAGGGCATTACCCGCAAAATTGACAAAGAACGCAACCGCGTGACAACGTTGCCCAAAGACCGCTACATCATCCCGGAAAACATCACCTACCTCGAAACCGAACGCGAGCCTTTGGCCTGGTATTGGAATTTGGTCATCATGCTGGCAGCGCTGGCACTGGGCGGCGGCACAGAATGGTATCATTCCCGGAAATCGAAAAACACAACGGAACCAACTCAAAAATAACAACTTATGATACAGAGACAACGCATTGTGGCCGGCAACTGGAAAATGAATAAGTCATATGTGGAAGGCCGCGAGCTGGTAAAAGAAATTTCCGACCGCCTGCAACCCACCGATACGATGGTCATCCTGGCGCCGCCCTTTATTCACCTCAACAATGTGGGCAACAACATTCGAGGCGTGGCCAATATGTTCCTCGCCGCCCAAAACTGCCACTGGGCAGAAAGCGGCGCCTACACCGGCGAAATCTCCGCCCGGATGCTCGAATCCATTGAGGTGCAATATGTTATCATTGGGCACTCCGAACGCCGCGAGTACTTCCTCGAAACCGACGAGATATTGGCTAAAAAAATAGACGCCGTTTTGGCGCACAACATGCGTCCGATTTTCTGCTGCGGCGAAAAACTCGAAGTGCGCGAAGCCGGCACGCAGGAACAATTGGTGGAGGAACAACTCCGCAAAGCCCTGTTCCACCTGTCGCCGGAGGCATTTCAAAAGGTCGTCATCGCTTACGAACCCGTGTGGGCCATCGGTACCGGCAAAACGGCCTCGCCCCAACAGGCACAAGACATGCACGCTTTCATTCGCAGCGTCATTGCCGGCCAATATGGCGATGAAGCAGCTCAGGCTACCTCCATTCTGTACGGCGGCAGTTGCAATCCCTCCAATGCGCGCGAGCTGTTCGGTCAGGCCGATGTGGACGGGGGGCTTATTGGGGGCGCCTCGCTCAAAGCCGATGATTTTCTGGCGATAGTGAACAGTTTTTCATAAGATGAATGAGGACTTACTGGATGATGTCGGCTCGGTAAGAGAAAAACCCTCCCTGCTGTTTTCAAAAATATCGCTGGCAGCAGCGGTGTTCACGATATTGTCTTTTTTGCTGATGATAGCAGCTATTCCCAGAAGCATTAAGGTATCAGAAAGGCACCCTATGATTATTATCGGTTTATTGTCGGGGCTGATTTTCCTTTTTTTCCTCGTCGGGGTGATTTCCTCCATCATCGCGCTTGTGAGGAGAGAGCCTTCTCATTGGACCAATTGGGTAGGCAGTATTGCCAACTTGCTGTACCTTCTGGCGGTTATTGCCACGCTTCTTTTTACCAAAAACTAAAAGATGTATTGATAAATATTTGGCGATACATAATTGATTGTCAGTTGATTATGAGGTTGATTTTGTGGTCCCGCCAGGAATCGAACCTGGATCTAGAGTTTAGGAAACTCCTATTCTATCCGTTGAACTACGGGACCGACAGCAGGAAAGTGCTTTCGGGGCGCAAAGTTATGTTTTTAACCGGCAACCTGAAAAGAAAGTTTTGTAATTTTCGGCCATGAATATTGAGGAATTCCGAGACTACTGCATGGCCAAAAAGGCCGTAGAAGAAACCTTCCCTTTTGACGAGGTGACGTTGGTTTTTAAGGTCATGGGCAAGATGTTTGCCATCACCGGCCTTGACAATGAGCGCTTTACCGTCACCATGAAATGCGATCCCGACTGGGCTGAAGAACTCCGCGAGGAGCACCCCGAAATTCAACCCGGCTATCATACCAGCAAACGCCTTTGGAATACCGTGGATTTTGAGGGCATGCTCGACGATGCGTTTTTGTGCCGCCTCATTGACCACTCCTACGATCAGGTGCTGGCCGGGCTTCCCAAAAAAGTGCGGCAGGAATGGGAACAATGGCCCGAATCATGACGGATTTTCTCATCATCGGGCAGGGGCTGGCGGGTACTTTGCTGGCGCATTTTCTGCAATCAGACGGATATACGGTGCGCATCGTGGACGAATACCAGGTCCGCGCCTCCACCCGCGTGGCCGCCGGGCTGATCAATCCCGTCACGGGCCGCCGCTTCGTAAAGTCTTGGCGCATAGATGATTTGCTCCCTTTTGCCCGACAGACTTACCGCCTGCTGGAATCCCAATTGGGCGTGGCGCTCTACCATGAACGGCCCATTTACCGGGCCTTGTACTCGGTGGAGGAAGAAAACCTCTGGTTGGAGCGCTGTGCCGATCTGCAGTATCGTCAATATGTATCCGACGAGGGGCTGCCCGAAAGCATCGCACCATACATTCACCCACCGCGCGGGTTCGGGCGGGTAAACGGCGGCGCGCAGGTCAACATCGGTACATTGGTGGACGCCTTTCGGCAAAGGGCTACGGCAGAAGGTATTTTGGAGGCGGCTCCTTTTGATTTTGCTCAGTTGCAAATTTCGGAAGACGCCGTTCGATATGGCAGTCTGAGCGCCCGGCACATCGTTTTCTGCGAAGGGCGCTGGGGCAAAACCAACCCCTTGTTCAGCGAGTTGCCGTTGGTGGGCGACAAAGGCGAGGTACTCTTGGTACGCTTGCCTGCCGGAGTGTCGCTGGAGGCCATCATCAAGCACAGGGTTTTTGTGGTGCCGATGGGCGAGGACTTGTACTGGGTGGGGTCCAATTACAGTTCGCGTTATGAGTCGGATGCGCCCACAGAGCAGGGTAGGGGATGGTTAGAGGAAAATCTGCGGCGTTCGCTTCGTTGCTCTTTCGAGGTGTTGGACCACCGGGCTGCAGTGCGGCCTACCGTGAAAGATCGCCGTCCCTTGCTGGGCAGGCATTCCGAATACGGCAATGTGCTTATTTTCAACGGATTGGGTACAAAAGGCACTTCGCTGGGGCCGTTTTGGGCACGTCATTTTGCCGATTTCCTTGGGGGTAAAACCGAGCTGGATGCGGAGGTGGATGTTCGTAGGTTTGGGTGAAAGCCCAAATCACGCTTCCCCGGCATTTCTCTGAACCCCTTACCGCCCAAACTGTTACCTTTGCGTTTTTCTGTACAACATCCGATTTTGCATCATGCCCACTTTTTCCATAGACCTGAAAGAAGGTAAACTCGTAAAAAACAGCGATCTCATCGTTGGTATTGACCTCGGCACTACCAACAGCCTTGTGGCGTATATGAAAGACGGCGCGGCAGTGGCCGTCAAAGACCCCGACGGCAAAAGCGCGTTGGTGCCCTCCATCGTCCATTTTTTGCCTGAAGGCGGCGTGCTGGTGGGCGACGAGGCCAAAGAAAAGCTGGTTTCCGACCCACGCCATACCATTTACTCCGTGAAGCGCCTCATGGGCAAGTCTTACCGCGATGTGAAGGGTTTTGAGCAATATTTCGGCTACCAGATCATTGATGAAGACACGGAAAGCCTTGTAAAAATAAGGGTAAAAGATCGGTTTTACACGCCCATCGAGTTGTCTGCCGAAATCCTAAAAGCCCTCAAAGCCCGCATTGAAGGCGTACTCGAGCAGCCGGTTTCCAAAGCCGTCATTACCGTGCCCGCCTATTTCAACGATGCCCAGCGACAGGCCACCCGCGATGCCGGAAAATTGGCCGGACTTGATGTATTGCGCATTGTGAACGAACCCACTGCCGCCAGTCTGGCCTATGGTATCGGCTTGCATCCCGATGACAATCAGGTCATTGCGGTGTATGATCTCGGCGGCGGCACTTTCGATATTTCCATTCTCCGCATTGAGCAGGGTGTATTTGAGGTACTCTCTACCAATGGCGATACCTTCCTCGGCGGCGATGATTTTGACCGCGTCATCATGGATTTTTGGGCAGATCAGAATGCCGATTTACGGAGCCTTCTGGAGACCGATAAGGGGCTGCGGCAGGAAATGCGCCTGCTGGCCGAGTCCGCCAAAAAGCAACTCAGTTCATCCGACTGGTTTGAGGGCAGGGTAGGGGAGCGCCACTTAGAAATATCAGCACAGCAATTCGAGACGCTCATCCAGCCATTCGTGGATCGCACCATAGACGCCTGCCGGAGCGCGCTCCGTGATGCGGGCCTCCAAGCATCTGATATTCAGCATGTCATCATGGTGGGAGGTTCTACGCGCACGCCGCTGGTGAAGCGGTCGGTGGCTGCTTTTTTCGGTCGCGAGGTGAACGATTCGCTCAATCCCGACGAGGTAGTAGCCCTGGGGGCCGCCATTCAGGCCGATGTGCTGGCGGGCAACCAAAAAGACCTGCTGCTCATAGACATCACGCCGCTGTCGCTGGGCATTGAGACCATGGGCGGCCTCATGGATGTGATTTTGCCGCGCAACTCGAAAGTGCCGGCGCGTGTGGGCCGCAGTTACACCACCTCGGTGGACGGGCAGCGCAACCTCAAAGTGGCGGTGTATCAGGGCGAGCGGGATTTGGTGGCGCACAATCGCAAGCTCGGCGAGTTCATCCTGCGCGGCATACCGCCCATGCCGGCGGGTTTGCCCAAAATTGAAATCCATTTTATTTTGGATGCCGATGGGATTTTGCGCGTCAGGGCGAAGGAGCTGCGTTCGGGCGTAGAGCAGGAGGTGGAAATGCGCTCTCAGTACGGCATCTCTGAGGAGGAAATGGCCCTGATGCTGATTGATTCCATCCAGAATGCTCAGTCGGACATGGCGGCCCGCGCCCTGCTGGAGGCCCGCAATGAGGCCCGCAGCGTGCTGCTGGCTACCGACCGTTTTCTGATTCAAAACGCCGAACTGTTCAGCCCGGAGGAAAAAGCGCAAATTACAGCCATCGCCGGCGAATTGGACGCTGCCGTGCAGGGCGAAGATAAAGACCTCATCAACAAGGTGTTGGAAGACCTCAATACCTACTCGGCGCCGCTGGCTCACCGGGCGTTGGAGGCCAATGTGGCGCAGGCCTTGAAGGGGAACAAGGTGTGAGGTGCCGGCCCGTATGCTCGCTTGAAAGTAAGTTTTCGGGAGCTTAGTGAAGGGGTGACTCAGCCGGTATAGCCCCGTAGTCACCCCTTCACTACGCACAAGAAGGTAGTTATCGGGTACATTCTTTGCTCACACCCAGCACATACTTTTGCACCACGCCGATACTGCCGGCTGTTTCTGCGCCGGCAAAACCCCGTATCATGCTGTCTTTCAACTGAGTGCGCGCCAGTTCTGTGAGCTGCCCCGATACCGGCTGATACGACCAGTGCCATTTTTCCTCAAAATATCCATTGGGGCGCTCCGGGCCTTTGGCCGAGTATGGCCGACAAAAACCGTACTCGTGGGCATGGGCCGTGAGCCACTCAAAAATCTTGAGGCCCTCGCCCTGACGGAAGTACCCGTCGGTGAGGGCGTTGATGTCAATATCGGTGCCCCAGTGGTGGCGCGAGGAGCCGGGCATGGAACTGTATTCCAGTATTTTGAGCGCCCGCTGCACCGGGTCGGGCATGGTTTCTGCCAGGTTTTTGCCGTCCACCAAGCGGCTGCCGTTCCATTTTGCCTCCCAGATTTCTTTTTGGCGATTGAAATTGCGTGTAGCCGAGATGATGCGCAGCGTTACCCCGTCGGCAGCGGCGGCGGCGTGCATTTTTTTGAAGGCTTCGTAGGCGTCGCGGCGCAGGTATTGGCCGGTACGGTCGGCATATTTTATGTCAATGGTGGTGAAATCGGGATGCGAAGCGGGATCAAATTGTCCGGTCAGGTAGGCAATGGTGAAGGAGTCTTGCCGCGTCGTGGTTTCGGCTTCCGGCGCTGTTGTTTCCGTTAGAGCTGCTGTTTCTGCGGCAGCGCTGAGGGCCAGGTCGGTTTGGGGCGACTGAGGGCGGCAATTGCTTAGCAACAAAGCTGTAATTGCCATGAAAATCATTGAGTTGTGCATAGCCTGTGGTTTTAAACAACAAGGGCTGCAAACGACATTCGGCTGTTGGTGCAGCCGGCAGCTTGCAGCCCCGGTAAAATGGTATGAGATTGAAATCAGAACTCCGAGCGGCCCGGATTGGCATCGTTGAAACGCTTGGTTACCTCGTGCCAGTTGATGACATTGAAAAACGCGGCCACATAGTCGGGGCGGCGGTTTTGGTAGTTGAGGTAGTAGGCGTGCTCCCACACATCGAGGCCGAGGATGGGCGTGCCTTTGGCATCGTGAATGTCCATCAGCGGGTTGTCCTGATTGGCGGTGGAAGTGACGAACAGGTGGTCGTTGCCGTCCACGCAAAGCCAGGCCCAGCCCGAGCCGAAGCGCGTCATGGCGGCGTTGGTAAACTGCGTTTTGAAGTTTTCAAAGCTGCCGAAATCGCGTTCGATGGCCTTGTGGATGTTCATTTGCGGAGTGGGTTCGCCGCCGCCGTTGGGCGACATGATTTCCCAAAACAGGTTGTGGTTGTAAAAACCGCCCCCGTTGTTGCGCACCGCCGGCGAATACTTGGAAATATTGGCCAGGATGTCTTCAATTTTCAATCCTTCAGCCTCCGTGCCGGCCAGGGCCGCGTTGAGGTTGTTGGTGTACGCTGCATGGTGTTTGGTGTGGTGTATCTCCATGGTGCGGGCATCAATATGCGGCTCCAGGGCGTCGTAAGCGTAGGGTAATTCCGGAAGTTGGAATGCCATGATCAGATGATATTTTGAGTGAAAAAATGGTATTTGGAAAAATCAAAAGTAGAACGCCCCGCCCCGTTTTTAGTTTTCAAGAGGGGCAAGGAAAATCAATCTCGTTTTCGCCAAAGGGTTGGTATTTTTTGCATGGCTTAGCGAAGGGGTGACTCGCAGTCACCCCTTCGCTACACACTTCATTCAATGGCTGCCGTAATTTTTCTCTCCGGCTCGGATAACAACCGGCAGCCGATGATCAGCCGGCGGCAGCAGGCAGGTGGCAAAGGGCGTAAACGCGCAGGGCGGCAGGTAGGCTTTGTTGAAATCAATATGCGTTTGGCCGTCCGGGCCGGGCTTGGCCACCGACAAATACCGCCCGCCGCCGTAAGTCTCTGCGCCGGTTGTGGCA
Source organism: Saprospiraceae bacterium UBA2329 (assembly GCA_002344975.1). GTDB lineage: Bacteria > Bacteroidota > Bacteroidia > Chitinophagales > Saprospiraceae > UBA2329. Next base: position 20,469 of record DDUV01000047.1, read on the forward strand.
TCGGCAAAAACGAGGAAAAAACTTTCGGGGCCTTCTTCCAATACGGGGATTTGCAGATCGCGCCCGCTCACTTTAAAGTGCAAAACGCCCGGACTCTGCTGCTCTATGTTCATGCCCAGAATATTGGGTACCAACAAGATACGCGGTTCGGAGTATGCCTCGAACCGGGCCGGAATGCGCCACTTTTTTCTGACCGGGAAATGCGGTATGTGCTCAAAGCCCTGAAGATTTGGGTGCTCGGCATCCCAGAGCCGGACGCCGTATTGCGTGCCCCGCTTGATGACCACCCAAGAAAAACGGCCCATATTCGGCATGGCATTGGCCGGCCAAAGCAGCAGTTCCGTCACCGGTTTGTTTTGAAATTGCACGCCCGCTTCCGGCAGGGCGCTCATCCACACCGAATCGTTTTGTAGTCGAAAGGCGCCTACCCTCGCCGGCGCGGCAGCAGGAAAAACGACCTTATTGCCGGCATCCGACCCGAAACTGTTGTCGCCCTCTTTTAGCCACAACAGCCCGGCCAAAGACAGCCAGCCCTGCGGCGCCCGGAGTGCGGCGATGCGGTTGGCGCGCCATTCCCGAAGTTCGGATGGGTAGGAATGGGAAGATTGAGCCTGCCCAGATGCCAAGCCAAGATTAAGAGCCATTGAAACGGCGATGACCGTTCTGAAAAAGCGCAACTTTAGGATGGATAAAAAGCACATTTTAAATCCATTCAGAAATTCTGTCGTATTGTTTTTCAATGCTTTATCAATTTTGATGCCCAAACAACTCCAGCGGCCGCCGATCTGATTTGAATAACATAAAGCCCTGGCGATGTATCCGATAATTGTAATTGCATGATGAATTCTCCCGGAATGAAGGCGTGATTTTCTTTGCGTATCAGGCGGCCATGCAAGTCGTTTACAACCAGTTCTCCCTCAAATGAGTCCTTGATTTGTAGTTGCAAAATGGTTTCCCCACTGGTTGGATTAGGGTAAAGCGCACTTCCTCCAACGATCTGATCCTCAACGGAAACATTGATGGAACATGACAGCCCGCGCATGATTTTGCCTCTGATCTCACCATCGGGATGCGCTGCGGTCTGCACGATCAAATATGAATTTCCAGACTCAAACTTCTGCACCTCGTTACCGGTTATCGGGAATTGCCCGCTGCCTACGGGATTAGGCAAATTGACACTGAAAAAGATAAGGCCGTTTGTGCCGGGCGCTCCTTCGTGGACACGGGCAAAAGTGGCAGGCCCCGAAAGGCCGCTGACAATGTAGCGATAAACAAAATGGCTGTTGAGCCGATCCGTGCTGAAATAAGCCGCGCCAATGGCTGTCGAACCTGTGGGAGGAACTACCTGATCGCTGCAAATATCAAACGCATACACCCTCTTCAACAGCGGCTCGAGTTGCCCCCGAATTTCTCCTCCGGGATGAGCCGCCGTGTGAACGTTGACATATATTCCACTATTGAGCAGTTGAGTGACGAAATTGCCGGTCGCGGGCACTTTCGCGGTATAGTAGTTGGGCAACGAGGTGGTTTGGAGCGCCACTGTAACAGGGCCTGATACGCCCGCGGCACCCTGATGCAAATGCGCGGTAGTGGGGGTCAGCCCGGAGGCAATTACATGATATGTTATTGAGTCCAGGCCGGGGGATAAAAAGGCGAGGGCTGCACCGGAAGCCGCTGAATTGACTGGGGGAACTTCCTGGTCGCCGTTGAGCAGAGACTCAAATGTGAGACCTTTGGTAAGCGATAATTGTCCTCGTATTTCACCACCGGGATGGGCATTCGTATGGACGTTGACATAGAGCGTTCCTGCAATCAGTTTTTGGAAAAAATCCACAGGCAGCGAGGATGTACTGAGCGTCCCGGAAAGTACATTAGGCAAGCCCTGAGAAAGCGGGGTTACAACCGGTCCATTTACACCGATGGCTCCGGAGTGGATATGCGCTGCTGTAATCGGCCCCGATAGTCCGTTGACAACTATGTAATAACGTATCGTAAAATTGCCCGGCGAGTAGGCCAACAGCCCCAGCCCGGAAGCCGATGTGCTAACAGGCGATACCTCAGAAGCGCCATTCAGTATTACGCTGTACATTTCTTCACTCATCAGTTCCAGATGACCACGGATTTCACCATTCGGGTTGGCGGCAGTATGCACATCTATGTAAAGTTCGGGTATGAATGCTTTTTGCCAAAAAACCGTGGGAATAGGAATATCGGCGCGCAGCCTGTTACCGCTCACATTGTTGCTGAGGTTGATTAAAACCGGGCCATTGGCAGTAGGCGATCCGGTATGAATATGGCAGGCGGTAACCGGACCGCTCAAACCGTGAAACACCCCGTTGATGCTGATATGAGTTCGATCCTCGGAAATCAGAACGGTCACAATTCCACGGGCAGAGTTGTTGACAGACGGTATCACTTGCCCTCCGTTGAGATCGGTGGTAAAAAGTATCCTGTTGTTGCGGAAAATTTGGGCGGCTGCGTTGTTATGTGCCAACATCAGCACGAAAAACAACAGGAAAGCCCACGGGAAAAGGGATGAAAAATGAGTTTTCATGGTCATCAGGTTTTTGGTGAAATGGAAAAGGCTTTTCCAACAGCCTTCTGATTACAAATGTATGATAATCATTGTAATCATTTCATCGCAAACAAATGAAAAGCTCAATTTTTCCCCTCACACACTCACCCCTGCAAACAGACTCTTGATCTCATGCGCATCCTCCGGCTTCATCCTGCCGCTGAGCATCAGACGAAGTTCCCGTCTGCGCGGCGCCGTATCGTAGCGCTGTTGCTCTATCTCGTTCAGCGGCGTCACAGGCGGCACCGGCACGGGACTGCCATTTTCGCCGTCCAGGGCCACAAACGTGTAGTACGCCGTGTTGCACCTCCGCGCATTGTGCCCTTTGATATCGCAGGCAAACACCTCCACGATGATCTCCACCGAGGTATTGAACGCCCGCGTCACGGAGGCCTCCAGTGTTACCACCTCGCCCACGCGAATGGGCCGCTGAAACGACACCTGATCCACCGAGGCCGTCACCACATGCGCCTCGCAATGCTTGCCCGCACAAATGCCACAGGCAATGTCCATCCAGCGCAACAAATTGCCGCCCATCAAATTCCCCATCGGGTTGGTGTCGTTGGGCATCACCATTTCCGTCATCACGGTGTTCGATTCAGATACTTTTTTGGCCTTCAAGGTTTTTCAATTTTGTGTTTTGTAGTTCATCCCGGTTCAAAGTTCCGGGTTTCGCGTTCCAGGTTCCGCGTTTCCCTTGCGTTCGCGGAATTTCGCGCCCTTCGCTCCAATTCGCGTTAAAAATTTTCGCGTTTCGGGGGGGGAATCGCCCACTGCCTACCGAATCACCACCCCCTTCCTGTTAATAAACGGCACCATCATAAAATGCTCCGGTCGGATGCTGCCCCGTACAAACACATACTTCTTGTCATACATGTAGTTGTCGTGCAAAAAACTCACCCAGTACTCATTCGTCAGATCAAACACCTGCACCTGAATCGGCTCCACCTGTACCACGCTCAGCGGTCCCACCTCCTCAAAAAAATGGCGCAACGTCGTCGTTCGCCTCTGCTCCCCGCCCTGCTGCTCGCTGTATCCCGTCGAGTTCACCAGCACACAAGTGATCGGCTCCTCTTTCAGATTGATCAAAAACACGTCCCAGAGTTCCTCTTTGTCCTCCAAGCTTTCATCGCGCGGCACAATGGCAATCGCCAGGTCTTCCACTTTGTGTATTAGAATGTCTTTTTTCATATCGTTTTCCATTCAAATTCAAACAATTGTGCAAAATGCCCCCTCAACTTCTCCCGCAGCTCCTCCATATCCATCACCCGCCCCAGTTCCCGCTGCATCGAGGTCACATCCTTATCCGCATCGGCTATACCGCAGGGCACTATATTTTTAAAATGCCCCAGATCAGTGTTCACATTAAAGGCAAAACCGTGCATCGTCACCCAGCGGCTCAGGTGCACCCCAATGGCGCATATCTTTCGCTTCGGCCTTCCGCCGTCGCCCTCCAGCCACACCCCCGTATAGCCCTGCTCGCGCCCCGCCGCTATGCCGTACTCCGCCAGTGTGCGAATGACCGCCTCCTCCAGATAGCGCACATATTTGTGTACATCCGTGAAAAAGCAGTCGAGATCAAAAATCGGATACCCCACTATCTGGCCCGGCCCGTGATAGGTAATATCTCCGCCCCGGTTGATTTTAAAAAACTCAAACCCCTCTTTTTCAAGTGTTTCTGCATCTAACAGCAGATTGTCCTCCGAGCCGCTTTTGCCCAGCGTATAAACCGGCGCATGCTCGCAAAACAACAAATAGTGCTGCTGCTCCTCTGCCGGCAGCCCCTCCGCCGTCCGCGTTCGGTTGGCCAATTTTCGGTCCACCAACTCCCGCAACAAAGCCTCCTGAAGGCTCCACGCCTCCCGGTAGGATATGCGACCCAGATTGCGATATGTTACTTTCGGCATTTTGTCTTCCAATATATTTTGGGCGCCCCCCGCCACTCGCTTAGCCACCCCTCCGACCATCCAGCACCAAGCCGGCGGGTCGGGTCATCTGCTCTTACCGCAGCCCCACCGCCTATTCCTCTATCCGGCTGCGGTACCGCGTCTGCCCCTGGCGCACAAGGCGGGCGCGAAGATACGGGCTATTAACAATTGTTGTACATTCGTGTTCTATTGCACACAATTCTCTAACATGTTCAGTCGAATCAATCCCTCTCATCCTGTAGTCATGGCAGCGCTCTGTCTTGGCGGCGTGTTGGTTGTCAATTTGTTGGCCAAACTCCTGCAAATCAGCGGTATGCAAGTCACTCCCCGTTTCCCCTGGATGGCGGCGGCGGCCTTTCTGCTCCTTTTTTCCATCTTCAATTCCGTTGCTTCCCTCTTCGCTGCCGACGGCGTAAAGTACTGGGGCCGCTCTATTTACAGTTTTCTGGGACTGGCGCTCGGCTCAGGTTTGATGGCTTATGCTTTTTCTTCGCTTTCCATCGGCGAGGCCGGTTCTTACCGCTGGATTTTTGTGGTACTCACGTTCGGCTACCTCGTTTTTATTTCCATCATGAACATCGCCCGCCGCATCGTCGAATTCGCTCAACGCGAAGAATGGAGCCACCCCCGCATCCGCCAGAAAAAAAGAAGGTGAGTTCGGTAGCCGCGCCATGGCGCGGGGTTTTCGGTATGCGGTGGGCGGTTCCAACCCGAAACCTTAAACCCGAAACCCACCTTCCCACGCCTGTGGCGTGGTTCGGCGGATGAAACCCGAAACCTTGAACCCGAAACCTTAAACTGTAAATCCAAAACCATGTCACTCATCAAATCCATCTCAGGCATACGCGGCACCATCGGCGGCCAGGCCGGCCACAACCTCACTCCGCAAGACATCGTTGAATGCACCGCCGCCTACGGCGCCTGGCTCCTCCAAACCGGCGCCGCCCCCAAAATCGTACTGGGCCGCGACGGACGCATCTCCGGCCCCATGGTCGGCGCATTGGTCACACAAACCCTGCTGGCATTGGGCATCGAGGTCATTGACCTGGGCCTCTCCACCACGCCCACCGTCGAAATGGCCGTGCCCCGCGAACAAGCCGGCGGCGGCATCATCCTCACGGCCAGCCACAACCCCGCACACTGGAACGCCCTCAAACTCCTCAATGCCTCCGGCGAATTCATCTCCCAGGCCGACGGTGAAGCCTTCCTCGCCCTGCTCCAAAACGGCGGCATCACCTACGCCGAAGTGGATCGCCTCGGCGCCTGCCGCAGCGATGATACCGCGCTGGACTACCATGTGGCGCGCATTCTGGCCCTGCCCGACGTGGAAGTGGAGGCCGTACAAAATCGCCGCTTCAGAGTGGTGGTGGATGCCGTCAACTCTACCGGCGCCATAGCCATGCCCGCCATCCTGGAGGCGCTGGGCTGCGAAGTATATATCCTGAACGGCGAGGTCAACGGCCGTTTTGCCCACAATCCCGAACCCCTGCCCGAACATCTCGGCGGACTTTCGGA
>DDUV01000121.1:0-1162 GCA_002344975.1 Saprospiraceae bacterium UBA2329
TGTTGTTGCGCAAGGGCGCCCGTTTGGCCAAGCCCGGCGAGTTCACGTTGCGTGCTTTTCTCAATGGCCGCATGGACCTCAGTCAGGCCGAAGCCGTGGCCGACCTCATCGCCTCCGAATCAGCCTCCGCTCATGCCATTGCCATGCAACAGATGCGCGGCGGGTTCAGCAACGAAATCCGCCGGCTCCGGCAGGAACTCATTGACTTTGCCGCTCTGATCGAATTGGAATTGGACTTCGGCGAGGAGGATGTGGAATTTGCCAACCGCGCCGATCTCAAAGACCTCATCCGGCGCATCCTGCGGCTCATGCACGATCTGGCGCAGTCATTCCAACTCGGCAATGCGATCAAAAACGGCGTCAGTACGGTCATCGCAGGCAGACCCAACGCAGGTAAAAGCACCCTGCTCAATGCCCTGCTCAACGAGGAGCGCGCTATTGTGAGCGAGATTGCCGGCACCACCCGCGATACCATCGAGGAAACGCTCCACATCGGCGGCGTCGCCTTTCGCATCATAGACACCGCGGGCATCCGTGAAGCCCAGGATGCCATCGAAGCCGTGGGCGTGGCCAAAACAATGGAAAAGGTGCGGCAATCGGCACTCTTGGTGTATGTGTTCGATGTTGTCCGCACTTCGCCCGAAGCCGTGCGCGCCGATCTGGAGCAGCTCGTCGGTCCCGATACCCGCCTGTTGGTGGTGGCCAACAAAATGGATCTCAACCCCTACACCTCCTACGCGCACTACGCCTGCGAACTGTTGCCCGAAAGCGCCTGGGTACCCGTTTCGGCGCTGAACAACATGAACGTAGAGTTTCTCAAGGAAAAACTTCTCAACAGCGTCCTCCAGGGCGAACTTCGAACCGAACACACCGTAGTTGCCAACGCCCGCCATTACGAGGCCCTGCTCAAATCCTCCGAAAGCCTGAGCGATGCGCTTCGCAGCATCGAAACCGGCATCAGCGGCGATTTTATTGCGATGGACATCCGCCGGGCGCTCACTTTTCTGGGTGAAATCACCGGCGAAATCAGCTCAGAAGACTTGCTGGATTCTATTTTTTCCAGGTTTTGTATCGGGAAGTGATTCATTACCCCCGCTCCGGCGTACCCTGCACAATAGCCAGCAGGTATTTCCAAAATTTCTGCACTGAAGCAATATGCACC
>DDUV01000121.1:1364-30176 GCA_002344975.1 Saprospiraceae bacterium UBA2329
TTCTGCACTGAAGCAATATGCACCTTCTCGTCGGGCGAGTGCGGGTGCCGAATGGTAGGCCCAAAGGAGATCATGTCCATGCCGGGATAATGCGTGCCGATGATGCCGCACTCCAAACCGGCGTGGCAAGCCGCCACATGCGGCTTATCCCCGAAAAGTTGTTCGTAAGTGCTCACCATGCGGGCCAGCAGCGGCGAGGCAGCGTTGGGCGCCCAGCCAGGATAGTCGCCGGAATGTTCCACCTCGGCGCCGGCCAATTCGAAGGCAGCGCGGATGGCCTGCGCAATTTCCGCTTTGCCCGATTCGATGGAACTGCGCTGAAGGCTCAGCGTTGTGAAAACGCCGCCCTGCACTTCTACGCGGGCCAAATTGGAGGAGGTTTCCACCAAGCCCGGAATGTCGGGACTCATGCGATATACGCCGTTGGGCATGGCCGCAATGGTGCGCGTGAGGTTGGTCTGATCGGCGGAAGCCATTACTTTTTGAGGTTGGGGAGCCGGCTCGGCAGCAATGCGCAGATCGGGTTCTACGCTGTGAAACTCGCGGAGGATGTCCTCGCTGCGTTGCGCCAGTTCGGTTTGGAAGGCCGGCATTTTGTCTTCCGGCACCGCCACGATGGCCACCGATTCGCGGGGAATGGCATTGCGCAAACCGCCGCCGTCAACAGAGGCGATGCGCAGGCCGCACCGTTCGTACATGCCATACAGGAGGCGGTTCATGATTTTATTGGCATTGCCCCGGCCGAGGTGGATTTCAATGCCGGAGTGGCCGCCTTTCAGTCCCGACACACTGATGCGCAGACCTGTGTGGCCAGGGGAAGCAGCTTCCTCGGCATAGCGGATGGTGGTATTGGTATTGAGGCCGCCGGCGCATCCGATGGTGAGTTCGTTGTCTTCCTCGCTGTCCAAATTGAGCAAAACATCGCCGGTCAGCAGGTTTTCCACCAGACCTTTGGCGCCGGTCATGCCGGTTTCTTCATCAATGGTGAAAAGCGCTTCGAGCGGCGGGTGCGGAATGTCTTGCGAGGCCAGCAGCGTCATGATGGAAGCCACGCCGATGCCGTTGTCGGCGCCGAGGGTCGTGCCCTGCGCTTTCACCCAGTCGCCATCTATATAACTGCGGATGCCTTCCGCGTCGAAGTCGAAAACCGTATCGTTGTTTTTCTGGTGCACCATATCGAGATGGCCTTGCAGGACAATGGTTTTACGGCCTTCCATGTCGGGCGTGGCAGGCTTCTTGATGATGACGTTGCCCACGGAGTCGGTATGCGTTTCGAGGCCCAGCGAGCGCCCGAAGTTTTGCATAAAAGCGATGACGCGTTCTTCGTGTTTGGAGGGGCGCGGCACTTCGTTCAGATCGGCGAAGTGGTTCCAGAGAGCGGTTGGTTCGAGTTGGCGGATGGACATGGTATGACGATTATGCTGATGTTAATGAATGATTCATGTTGGCGACAAGCGGGCTATTTCCTGCTCACAAAGATAATGATTCACCACGCTATCTCCCGCATATCCCTGAAAAACTTGCCGCTCAGATGCTGCTCCGCATCGGCGGCCAGCCACACCGGCGTTTCGGCGCCTTTTTCTACCGGGCGCACCGCTCCGGCCCCGCCCATATCGGTTTTCACCCATCCCGGACACACCGCGTTGACGGCAATGTTCCGCTCTGCCAACTCGTGCGCCAGATGCCTCGTCATGGCATTGAGCAGCGATTTTGACACGCAATACGCCGGCGACCAGCCGCCCACAGGATCGGTCATGGAGCCGCCGCCGCTCGACACGTTGATGATGCGCCCCGGAGTTTTCATCAGCGGCAGAAAGTGCCGCACCATGTTCAGCGCCCCGAAGCAGTTGGTTTGCAGGGTTTCCGCCAGCAGGTCGGCGCTTTGTGTGCTCAACGACTGATCGGTTTTGAGCAAAACAGCCGCGTTGTTGATGAGCACATCCAACGAAATGCCTTGCTGCAAAAGCTCCCCGGCAGCAGCCTGGATGCTGTCTTCCTTGCTGACGTCAATGAGAACGGAGGCTACCGAAGCGCCCTCGGCCCGGAGTTGTTGCAGCGCTGCCTTCAATGAGGTTTCGTTGCGACCGGCCATGATGACGTGAAAGTCCCGGCGGGCCAATTGGCGGGCAGTTTCCAATCCGATGCCTTTGTTGGCGCCGGTGATGAGTGCTGTTTGGGTCATGGTAGATCGTTTGAGGCTGTAAAATTAGGTCTCAAAAGCGAATGTTAGGGCATCGGCCATTGGTTTTCTATAGAGCCAGTCACGACAAGTTCTTTATTGGGCGTGCCGGCACACTACCGCCTCCCCGACCCTCCAGAGGCGGGAGAAGTCAGGCGGTGCCGTCGGGTGCTTCGGTCGTTGCTCTCCCTTCTCCCCCTCACGCGGCCAACCCACCACCCGAAATCCACCCCTCAAACACGGCCTTGTTCATCAGAACTTTTTACCTTTGGCCATCCTATTTTTCCAAAAGCACATCCTCATGGCCAAGTCAAATATGATCTCAGGCATACACAACTGGTGCGACCGCTGGTGCGAGCGCTGCCCCTTTGTGAGCCGCTGTGCAGTAGGCGTTGCCGACGCTGCCCTGTCTTCCGAAGCCAAAGACATGAACAACGAAGCCTTCTGGAAAGCGCTCTCAGATTCGTTCGCCAAAGCCTTTGTCATGCTCGATGAGGCGGCTAAAGCGCATGGCATTGACATTAACAGCTTCTCGGAAGAGGAATTGGAAGAGAGCCGACGCGATTGGGAAGAGACCTCGGAACAGGCCGACAAACACCCCATCTGCCAACTCGGCATGGACTACATCAAGGCGGGGCGGGAATGGCTGGAATCCGACGCCGTCAAACACAAGCTCGAAGGCGCTATTCGGGAGGTGGAAATGGGCATTCGCAGCATAGCCGACGGCGAGCGCGAAGGCCTGGAAATACAGGAGTGCCTCGAAGTGATACAATGGTACCTGCATTTTATCTACGTCAAATCTCACCGCGCCCTCACCGAAATAGCCGATGCCAACGACTACGATTTTGAACTGCCGCCCTCCGAACGCAGCCACAACGGCACGGCCAAGATAGCCCTCATCTCTGTCGAACGCTCCCTCAATGCCTGGGCCTTGCTCATGGACATGATGCCCGGCGAGGAAGACGCCATCCTCAGCATATTAGCCATGTTGCAACGACTCCAACGCATGCTCCAGGCCGAGTTCCCCGAAGCCCAGTCCTTCATCCGGCCGGGGTTCGATACAGAAGGAAAGGCCTGATAGCGCCTGCCGGTTTCTCAGAAAATGCAAGTACAAAATCACATCGTCTCACCGTCATACCAACACATGCACAAATCAGGTTTTGTCAACATCATCGGGCGGCCCAACGTGGGCAAGTCCACCCTCATGAATCAATTGGTGGGCGAGCGCATGTCCATCATTACCAACAAACCCCAAACCACGCGGCACCGCATCTTCGGCATCCTGAGCGCCGACGATTTCCAGATCGTCTTTTCCGATACGCCCGGCTTCATCCGGCAGCCCTCGTACCGCATGCAGGAAATAATGAACCGCTTCGTAGGCTCTTCGTTTGAAGATGCCGACCTCATGCTCTTCGTCACCGAAACGGGCGAGGAATACGGCGCCGACGACCCGCTTCTGGAGCGCATGAAATCTACCGGAGCGCCGGTTTTTCTGGTTCTGAACAAAAGCGACCTCGCCACCGAAGAGCAGGCGCAAGAGGTTGTAGATCAGTGGAAAAACCTCGTGCCTTTTACGCAGACATTCACCATTTCGGCGCTCAAAGGCATCGGCACTGCCGAGTTGCTGGAGGCCATCCTCGGAGCGCTGCCCGAAGGCCCGGAGTACTACCCCAAAGACCAACTGACCGACCGCCCCGAAAGGTTTTTCGTCAGCGAGATCATTCGCGAAAAGATTCTGGAACTGTACCACCAGGAAGTGCCGTACTCCTGCGAGGTGGGCATTGAGGAGTTTCAGGAAACGGAAACCAAAGACGGGGCGCCGCTGGCCCGTATCCGTGCTGAGATATATGTGGCCCGCAAAACGCACAAGCCCATCATCATCGGCAAGGGCGGAGAGGCCATCAAGCAGCTTGGTTCGGAAGCGCGCAAAGCCATTGAGGCATTTTTAGATACCAAGGTTTTTTTGGAACTGCATGTAAAAGTGCGCGAAAACTGGCGCGACGACGAGAATGCCCTGCGCCGGTTTGGGTATCAGCAATGATTTTAGAACTCGTTGATACTGAGTTGCAATTGCGGTAGCGGCGGCTTGTGAATCCCCAGTTTCAGATAGTCAAATGCAGCCAGCGCTATCATGGCGCCGTTGTCGGTGGACCAGCGGACGGGCGGCAGGCTGAGTTGTACGCCGAGGTTTTGGCAGAGCCGGGCCGCCTCTTCGCGCAGTTGTGAATTGGCCGCCACGCCCCCCACGATGAGGAAAGATTTGGAGGGGTTTTTCTTCAAGGCCAAACGCGATTTTTTGACGAGCACTTCCATCACAGCCTGCACAAATGAAGCTGCCACATCGGCCAATACAGCATCCGGGTTGGCCGCCAGATAGCGCGATACCGCCGATTTTAAGCCCGAAAACGAAAACTCGTAGTTGTTCTGCATCAGCGGTCGCGGAAACGGGATGTTGGCCTGCCCTTGCCGGGCCAATTTGTCCACCTCCGGGCCGCCAGGATAGCCCAGCCCCAACATGCGGCCCACCTTGTCGAACACCTCGCCCACCGAGTCGTCGCGGGTAGAGCCGAGCAGCCGGATGTCGGTTTCATTTTTCATATAAGCCAGCAAAGAGTGCCCGCCCGAAACCATGAGGATGGTGGCCGGATACACCACGCGGCGTTCTTCCAGATCGGCGCTGCGCAGGTGGCCGCGCAGGTGGTTGATGCCGATGACCGGCTTGTTCCAGCCGATGCCCAAGGCCGTAGCCGTGTGCAGCCCCACCAACAGCGAACCGATCAGGCCGGGGCCGCGCGTGACGCCAATGGCCTTCAAATCAGCGGGTTGTATGCCGGCCAGCCGCAGGGCCTCGTGTACGGTGGGAAGTATGTTGGTGATGTGTTCGCGGGCGGCAAATTCGGGGAACACCCCGCCGAACGCAGCATGAGTTTGCAATTGAGAGGAAACGACGGAAGAGCGAACACTGCCCTCTGCATCCACTACCGCCACAGCGGTGTCGTCGCAGGAAGTTTCTATGCCGAGAATCAGGTCAGACATGTTGCGGCGCAATGGTTTTGACGGGCCGAAGCCCTTTTACAGAAAATGCTTTTCGGTGATGGGCAGGGCGATGTGCGGAAACTTCAGTTCGCGGGCGGCCCACTCGTCGCTGTGCGCCATGATGATCTGCGCAATGCCGGCCAGATCGTTGTCGAGCACTATTTTTTTATCGGGAAAGAGGGCCTGTATGGCCGCCGAATGTGGCCCGGCCACGACAAAAGCATCCAAGTGCGCTGCCATGTCGGGCAGGATTTGGTCAATAAAACCAAACCGCGTGGGCTGCATGGCGCCCTCATCGAAAAAACCGATATAGGCGTTGCCTTTCAGCGAGTTGATGGTGCTGACGACGGGCAGTTGATGGCGTTCCCAGAGCAGTTTTCCTGTCAGTTCAAACAAGGAAACCGGGCAAACGCCGATGCTTAGACTGAAGGCCAAGCCATTGGCAAACGACACGCCGGTGCGCACGCGGCTGGTACCGCCGGGGCCGATGTCTGCTACGATGCGTCGGATTTCCTGAACCGAGCGTTGCGTTTTTTCCAAAGCCAACAGCATCAAAGCGCCGATGTCTTTGTCGGATTCATAATCGCCGGAGTTGAAAATCAGGCGGTTATCTTCGCCCAGCGCGAGTATGAACTGATTGGATGAGGTAGAAATTCCTAAAGTCAGCATAGTAAGTCGGCGCAGTCCTGTTGTAAAGCATCGAACACGGCGTCAAAATTTCCGCCTTTGTGCGACACGGTAATGATGCGGGTATTGCCTTCGGCGTACTCCAAAGCAACGAAGAGGTATTGATCAAAAAGCAGCTCAAATTTTTGGGTCCATTCCGCCAGCACCATGCACTGCGGGAAGTAGTCCTGCAAGCCCAGGTTGAGAAAATCTTCTTCTGTGGCAATCCGGTAGGCGTCAATATGGAGGATGTCGCAGCCGGGTGTTTTGTAAAAATTGGCGATGCTGAAGGTAGGGCTGGTCACATTGGCCTCCGATCCGGCGCCCTGAGCGATGCCTTTTACAAAATGAGTTTTTCCGGCGCCCAGATCGCCCTCCAACAGAACGGCATCGCCGCAACGGAGCCGCCGCCCGACCACCGAAGCGATGTGCATGGTGTCGCTTTCCTGTTGAGACAAAAACCGTAGTACCCTGTTGGACATTTTGATCAAGTTGACCCTATCCGCGCGATTGCTCTGTTATCTAAAAAACCACGTTTGCCGGATTCGGGCCGCAAAGGTAGGCATACAAGGCGGGAATCACAAACACCCACTCACTCCTCACTCACTCACTCCTGAACCGTCTTCACCACTTCCAGCGCCTCCTCTGCTTTTTCGGCGATGGTATAGAGTTCTGCCTCGCCGATAGAAGGGATGACGGAGTCCGGTTTGGAAAGGATATGGCTTTCAATGCCATGTTGTTTGAGCAGGTCTTCTACCAATTTGACCTGAATGAGGTCAATAGAAGAAAATATTTTCACCCATCCTTCTTTCATGGTTATTGTGGTTTTGATTCGGTAGTAAATGTAACGGTTTTTGGCCAGTATTGCAAGGTCATATACCATGCCGCCATACGGGGATCACTCCAACTCGCTGATGTTCAGGTGGTATGGAGATGTATTCTTTTTGTAAAATCTCCTTTTCCCATTGCCCGGCGGGGCGTAAGGGGACGATTTTTACCACCTTCTTCCGAATACAAAAGTGCGTTGGCCGCAGCGGGTTTTGGCATAGCCGCCCAGCCCGAAGTTCAGTTCCAGCACGATTTGGCCGGTGAGCGGATTGGTGGGCTTGTAGGTATCGTAGCCGGGAAAACGATATGGAGCGGGATAATTGTCTGCCTGGCCGTTTTCGCTCACAAAATCCGTGATGGCATAGTCTATCCTCATGCCGAACATGAGCGCAAAAAATTCATTTCCAAACAAATAGCCGCCCCAGCCCAATGCGGCGCCGGTAGCTTTTTCGGCGTAGTTGTCGTTGCCGGTAATATCTGCTCCGCCAAAAGTATGCGATACCTGCCGGAGGGTGGAAAAGCGCGGCCCGAGTTCAAAATAAACGCCGTCGGCTTGCATGCGGTACATGACGTAGAGGTGCAGGTTTTCCCAGGCCAATTCGTTGTTGTTGACTTCTATGAGGGAGGTTTTGAAATCGTAGGTCTGTGAGTTTTTAGCCAGAATAGCATCAAACGTGAAGCCGTGGCGATCGCCGAAATTCAGGCCGGCTTTGCCTCCGTAAGCGTACCCGGTGCCGAGGCGCATTTCGTGGGAGTTGTCCTGCATGAGGTTGGAATTGAGGAGTACGCCCAGCCCGTAGCTGCCTTTGACGCCTATATCCATCCAGATTTGCCCGTGCAGGGAGCTGAAAATCAATGCAGTAAAAACGAGGAGGGAAAGTTGCTTTTTCATGTTTTGTTTGTTTTGGTGAATGTTGAGTTAGATGCTCTTGCCGGCAAAAGTGCTGCCTGAGCAGCGAGAAAACAAACATCCCCTGCCGACCGACTCCGAGTACGACAGGGGATGCAAAGAGATAGAATAAATGGACCGAATCAGAGGTTCGGTTGCGGCGTGATGCGCAGATAGGGACGAACCTTATTGTATCCTTTCGGGAATTTCACATCGGCTTCTGCATCGGAAACTGCGGGCGCGATGACCACATCCTGCCCGTGCTCCCAATCAACTGGCGTGGCAACACTATGATAAGCAGTCAGTTGCAGAGAGTCAATGACGCGCAAAATTTCGTGAAAATTCCTACCGGTGCTGGGCGGGTACGTCATGGTCATTTTGACCTTTTTGTCTGGCCCGATGACAAAAACCGTTCTCACCGTAAACTTTTCTGTGGCGTTGGGGTGTATCATGTCGTACAACTCGGCCACTTCGCGGTGCTCGTCGGCTATGATGGGAAAGTTCATGGAAATATGCTGTGTGTCCTCAATATCCTTGATCCACTCAAAATGAGAATCCAAGGGATCAACGCTGAGGGCAAGCACTTTCACATTGCGTTTTTCAAACTCGGATTTAAGGGCAGCCGTTCGGCCCAACTCGGTGGTACAAACCGGCGTAAAATCGGCCGGGTGAGAGTACAATACACCCCAGCCATCGCCGAGGTACTCGTAAAAATCAATTTCGCCTTCTGTTGTTTTGGCGCGGAAATTGGGCGCCACATCGCCTAATCGCAAGCTCATGATCATTGGTTTTAAGAAGTGAAGCCATTATTGGCCGTGCAAAAGTAATCATTTTTTAATTTCCTATTAAAAAGGTAGGATAAAATTGTTTTTGCGCCAAAAACATTGTTTGGCTGTTTGGCTTTAAGTCTGTGTATTAAAAAACATACTTTGGATAAACCAATTACAGGTAGCTTTGCGTTTGTAAACCGTGAAGAAAATAAACACTACTTTGAAAATGACTGCTCGTTTTTCGGCGCTGTTGGCGCTATTGGTAATGTGCCTGCCTTTGCTCTCCGCCCAGGACAACGGAGTGATTTATCTCACCAATCCCTCTTTTGAGGACATGCCGCAGCCGGGCCGCCCGCCCATTGGCTGGATGGACTGCGGTTTTGAACGCGAGTCTCCCCCTGATGTGCAGCCACGTCAGTTTGGTGTAACCAAAGCTCCACAGCACGGCGATTCTTACCTCGGCATGGTGGTGCGGGCCAATGAATCCTGGGAAGCGGTGACGCAACGCCTGAGCCGCCCCATGGAAAAAGGGAAGTGCTACGAATTTAGCCTCTACCTGTGCCGGGCCGAGTTCTACCTCAGCCCTGTATCGGGAGACAACCCTAAAGATTCTGCCAATTTTGTAACGCCGGCCAAGCTGCGCATCTGGGGCGGGTTTTCCAAATGCGACAAAAAATACCTGCTCTACGAAACCAAAGAAATCATCAGCCACCGCTGGTTGGAGTACGCCTGCAAGCTGGAACCCGAAGACGCCTACACTTACATCACGCTGGAGGCTTATTACAAAACGCCGGTATTGTTTCCTTACAATGGCAATGTGCTCATAGACAACCTTTCGGAAATCAAGCCGATCAATTGTAAGCAACCGGTGGACGATACGCCCGTAGCCGATGCACTGCCCATAACGCCCAAAACTCCGGTGACGACGCCCAAACCGCCTGTAACGACGCCTAAACCGCCAGTGACGACGCCCAAGCCTCCCGTAACGACGCCCAAAACAGGCGAACCGGCCGCCACCAACAAGCCCGAACCGGCAGAAGGGGCTTTCGCCAACTTGCGTACTGAAGACCTCCGCGAAGGCCAGACCATCCGCATTGACAAGCTGTTTTTTAAAACCGACAGCGCGGTGGTGCTCAATACTTCATACCCGATGCTGGAAGAGCTTTATACTTTCATGTCGAAAAACCCGGAGGTGAGCGTGGAAATAGGCGGCCATACCAACAGCCTGCCGCCAGATGAGTATTGCGACAAGCTCTCGACGGCGCGCGCCAAGTTTGTGTATGATTACCTGATCAAAAAAGGCATCCCTACATCGCGCATGCAGTACAAAGGCTACGGGAAACGCAAGCCGATAGATACCAACAATACCGCAGACGGCAGGCGCAATAATCAACGGGTGGAGGTGAAGATTTTGAAGCTGGGGTAAGCCCTCACCTCGGCTGTTTCACCCTTTCCAATCCAGCCAGCGCATCGGCATAGTCCGGCGCAAAACTCAGCGCCTTGCGGTAGTCCTGCTCGGCCTGCTCTTTGTTGCCCCTTTGCTCGGCGCAATAGCCCCTGTAAAAGTAGGCCCGCACATTCAAGGGCGACACGACGACCGCTTGGTCAAACTGCCGGTACGCCTCCGCAATGGAGTCCATATCAAGGTAAATGAGGCCTGCATTGAACCACGCTTCTTTGTAATCGGGCTGCATGGCCTGAATTTTTTTATACAAATCAATAGCGCCGTTCAGGTCGTTGCGTCGGCTCAGAAAGTCGGCCTTGGCGTGCAGGGCCAGCGGATTGTCGCCGGCTACCTGTACGGCGGTTTCATAATATTTGCCGGCCACCGAATGGCCTTTCGTTTCGTGCAGTTGCCCCAGATTGATCCAGCCGTCAATGAGGTCGGAATTGATGTTCACCGCCTTCTGAAAACTATTGATGGCACGCGCCGTGTCGCCGGTTTCCTTCATGTTCATGCCCAGCAGGAAATGTGCGTCTGCATTATTTTGGTCAATTTTCAATACGCGATCCAACGACTTCAACGATTCATTGTATAGTTTCAAAATCAGTTGTGTTTTACTGAGTTTGAGCAGGGTAGGGATGTGTTCGGGAAACAACTCCGCTGCTTTTTGGATACTGCGCAGGGCCTGCCATGATTTGAAATACTCCATCTGCACGTCGGTGAGCAGGCTGTAATAAGCGGGCTGCATGGAGTCGAGCAGGATGGCTTCGCGCAAGTCTTTTATGGCATTTTCATAACTCCCGTTGGCTAAGAAAAAAGTAGCCCGACCGGCGTATAAATCCGGGTTTTTGGGGTCGGCATCAATCAGCAGGTTGATCGAGTCCAAGGTCCGGTTGCCCGATGTAGCTTTGCCGGGGGCGGCGTCTTTTTTGTTGCCGCAAGCGAAGGCCGAGAGGCTCAACAATACCACCAACAACACGTTTGAATAAGAAAGGCTCATGCGAAAATTTTCCGCAAAGGTACTCAAATCCGACGCCCGGCAAAACTGTTCCCACATCGCTCGCCGCCGCTCTGTCTGTTGCCTTGCAATAATTTTTTTGTGGAATCTCAGCCCTGCCGCCGCTCAGGTCTGGACTGATTTTTTCGCTACTTCCGCTCCCGGCATTGAAACCATTGACGCCGTAGCCCTCGCTCCCGATGGGGCCATCGCCGTAGCAGGCGCCTACAATGCCGCTTTTTCATGGCGCGGGGCTGCTTTGCCGGCAACAGAGGGTCAGGATGTGTGGCTCAGTTGCATGAATCCCGACGGCGAGGTGCGTTGGGCCAAATCGGGCGGCAGCATCCTCGATGATGAAGTGGCTGCCGTTGTGGCCGATGCCGACGGCAATATCATCGTGGCGGGCAGTTTTTGGCTCACGGGCACCTTTGACGGGCTGACTTTGCATGCCGGCGACAATCCCAAAGCGCTTTTTTTGCTCAAGTATTCGCCGGAAGGCCAACTCCTCTGGGGCCGCTCCATAGCAGGTACCGGCATCAAAGGGCTGGGCGGATTGGCCACCGATCCGGCAGGCAATGTCTATGCGGCGGGCTTTTTCGGCGGCGCGCTCCAAGTGGGAGACAGCACCCTGCAAGCAGAAGGCGCTACCGATGTTTTTGTAACAAAACTCTCTCCCGACGGTCAATGGAACTGGGCTTTCCGGGAAGGCAAAATAGCCGACACCCGCGCGGTGGCCATCACTTGGACGGTTGAAAATCAGGTGCTTATTGCCGGTTTTTTTAATAAAAACACCCACATTGCCGGGCAGGAATTTACAGCCAATACCTCCGACCGCGACGCCTTCCTCGCCGCTTATGCCGCCGAAACCGGACTGCCGCGCTGGGCTGTCAAAGCCGGCGGCGTGTTTGACGACGACATCACCGCGCTGGCTGCCGACGAGCAGGGCCGCATTTACGCCGTCGGGTATCTGGTGGGTGTGATGACGCTTTCGCCCACCCTCGCCATTCAGAGCGCTACCGGCATCCCCGATTTTTTTATCCTGCAATACAGCGGTGATGGTATTCCGCTCAGGGCCAGGGCTTTGGGCGGCGCTCAGACCAATCTGGCCACCGGCATTGCGGTAGCCGGCGGGCGCGTGTTGGTGGGCGGGCACTATCAGGGCGCCATGATGTGGGACGGCATTTCGCTGAGCAACAGCGCCGCTTTCGCGGGATTTGTCGCGGCCTTCGACGATCAGTTGCAGGGCCTGTGGGCACAGCGATTTCCGGCTGCGCAAGGTTTTTTTGTCAACAATATGGCGCTTGCTCCCGACGGGCGATTGTGGTGCGCGGGCAGCTTTGCGGGGCAGGCTGATCTGCCGCAAGGCCAGTTTGCGGCGGGCGGCGCTTTCGACGGATTTGTTATGTCAACTGCCGATCCGGTGCCGGTGCAGCAGGAGTTGGCCGCTCCAACATGGCGCGTTTTTCCCAATCCTGCCGCTGATTTCATTGTGATAGAAAATTTTACACCGGGTGAGCGGCTGCGCGTCTTTTCTGCATCGGGCCTTGAAATGCTTGGTTTTGAGAGGATTGGAAATGTGATCAACATAGCCGTCTGGCCGCCGGGGCTGTATTATTTGGAAGTGACAGGAGACGAAACGCGGAGTTTGTTGCCTTTTGTCAAGATGCGCAGGTGATGCCACTGAAAACAGCCGACCGTTTGCTATACATTCGCATCGCGCAGCTTTTGCGGCACTTCGGCGATCCGCTGTTCAAGGGTTTCTAAATTTAACCACTCCAACTCCGACAAGTCCGGCAGTTCCGTTAATTTCGCATTTGTGCCGAGGTCAAGGTAAGAGGCATCCTCGCCCCGGGCGTGTTGGGCTTTGTTTTCGGCGATGAGTTGTTGAGCGAGGAGGCTCATGGTATATCGAAATCAGGTGAAAAATGAGCGGGTTGTTTCCATAAAAGCGGCGGCCATTTCGATGGCTTTTTGAGCCTGTTGGGTCGTAATCGTAGAGCCATAATCGTAATCGCTGAGTGTTCGGAGTTCGGCCAGATAAGCAAGCGTTTCGCCGGCCTCTACGGGAATTTTGCCGGTTTTGATAAAAAGCTGATGAAATTTTTGCTGTGCGCCCTGATGGGGTTTCACAAACAAACCTTCACTGTGAAGCAATGCTTGAATGCAGTGAAATACAGCATAATACGTTCTGTTGGCGACTACATGGCAGCGCTCGCCCTGAAGATTGAATTCGGCATCGCTGATGGCTTGTTCTGCCTCGTTCAGGATACGTTGGAGTTTCTCGTCCATATTGCAATTCCGTCTTTTTTAACCTGATCGAAGAAGAAGCTGGGTTCGGAGCGCCAGCGTTCCAAAGGGGAGGGAAGGCAGGAGATGATGATGTCGTGTTCGAGCATCATGGGGTAGGTGATCTGAGTGATGCGGCGGATTTCCTGTGCGTAATCGAATGGTTTTTCATCGAGGATCAACAAAAAGTCAATGTCCGATTCGGCGTTGAAATCCTCCCGCGCATAAGAGCCGTACAAAATAATACCGGACAGGCGCTTGCCGTATAAAGCCAGCAGGGCATCTCTAAGCTGTGCAATAAGTACTTGTCGTTCTGTATTTTGCATGAGCGGCAGTTTGGGTTCAAAGATAGCAGTTTTTATGATCTGCAACGTCCTGAAGGGGGGCAAAGTTTTTGAGTTGCGGGAGCAAGCCCCTCACCTTCCTGCGGCTGGACTCACCTGCCCGGAAGCTTTTTTTTGCAATTCACGGAGCGTTTCAGCGTTTAGAGACGGCCTGTTCCATCAACTCATCAGTACGCTTTTGTTATGTGGAAAATACTCCTTTTCAGTTGCCTTTTCGCTTTGCCGAGCCTTCTGGGTGCGCAGGATTTTGTGACCCGCAAAGACGCCCCGGCCAAAGCACTCAAATCTTACGAACGGGCATTAGCCGCCGGCCAGGCAGGCCGCAACGCCGAAGCCCTCAAAGAGACAGAGGCCGCCCTGCGGGAAGCGCCCCGGTTCATTGACGCGCAATTGCTGAAAGCCGCCATTCGCTACGATGAGAAAAACTATGCCGAGGCGGAAAAACTGTTTGAAGCGGCGCTCGCACTGGCCCCCGATTACGACTCCAAAGCCTGGTATCCGCTGGGAATGAGCAGGTTGCGTTTGGAAAAATACGATGCGGCGGCGACGGCTTTTGAGCGGTTTTTGCAATCGCCGGGCCGAAACGAGAACCTGAAACAACGCGCCGAACGCTATTTGGCCAATGCCCGCTTTGCCGCCGAAGCCGTGAAAAATCCGCTGCCCTTTCAGCCCAAACCACTGAGCGACAGTATCAATACGCCCATGCCCGAAAGCCTGCCCTCGATCACCGCCGACGGCAATACGCTGGTGTTTACGCGCATCGTCAACCGGCAGGAAGACTTTTACCTCAGCCGGAAACCGCCCGACGGCGCCTGGTCGAAAGCCCAGCCCATGACCGATATCAACACGCCCTTCAACGAGGGCGCACAGAGCATCTCCGCCGACGGGCGCACCTTAGTGTTCAATGCCTGCAACCTGCCGGAGGGTCTGGGCAGTTGCGATCTCTACATTTCTTACTTCATCCATGGCCGCTGGAGCCGCCCCAACAACCTCGGCGACCCCGCAAACAGCAAGTACCTGGAGCGCCAGCCCACGCTCTCCGCCGACGGCAAGGTCATCATTTTTTCGAGCGACCGGCCCGGCGGATACGGCGGCCGCGATCTGTGGTTGGTGCGCCGCAAACCCAATGGCGACTGGAGCCTGCCGGCCAACCTCGGCGCTACGATCAACACCGCCGGCAATGAAGACTGCCCGTTTTTTCACCCCGACGGCCAAACGCTCTACTTCATGTCCGACGGGCATCCCGGCATGGGCGGTTTCGATCTGTTTCTCAGCCGTTTATCGCCGGAAGGCATATTCGGGAAACCGCAAAATCTCGGCTACCCCATCAACACCACCGCCAACGAAGGCGCGCTCATCGTCAGCTTGGACGGCGCAACGGCCTGGTTCACCTCCGATGCCGGCGACCCCGATGCCAAACCCGGCGACAATCCGGCAGGCATCAATACCGACATCCTGCAATTTGAAATGCCGCCCGGCCTGCGCCCCGCTCCGGTGACTTATGTGAAGGCTACCGTGCGAGATGCCGTTTCCGGCCAACTGCTCCCGGCCCGCTCCGAACTGCACCTCATGCCCGAAAACCGCCTGCTGCAAAGCGACTCCACCGCCTCGGAACTGCTGTGGTGCCTGCCCGCCGGCTACAACTACGCGCTGCACGTCTCCCGCGAGGGCTATCTGTTTCATTCCGAGCGTTTTCAGCTCGATTCCGCACACAGCCTCGATCAGCCTTTCGTGTTGGACATCCGGTTGGCGCCCGTTCCGGCAAGTACTTCGCCTGCGGCAGATGCCCGACCGGTAGTGCTGCACAATCTCTTTTTCGACACCGGCTCGGCGCTCTTTTTGCCCGAATCTAAAGCCGAATTGGACCGCCTGCAAAACCTGCTCAAAGCCGAACCTGCTTTGCGGTTACAAATCAACGGTCACACCGACAATGTAGGCTCCGACGCGGCCAATCAGCGCCTGTCGGAACTGCGCGCCAAGGCGGTGTGCGATTATCTCATCCTCGGCGGCATTGCGCCCGAACGCCTGCGTTACAAAGGCTTTGGCGAAACCATGCCGGTAGCTCCCAACGATACAGAGGAGGGCAGAAGGAGGAATCGCCGAACGGAATTTGTGGCTTTTTGAGGAGATACTCCTATCATTGTATTTTTTCTTTTGTTGTTAAAATTTATAACCGACCCTGCATTGTTGGGTGAAACAGTTTATTATTGCATTCATAAAGCAGCCTTGTCGTAGTGAACCCGCAAACTTAGTAATGACTGCTCCCTGTATTGCCTGACATTGATTTGGGCAGATGTTTTATGCAAATTTGATTTGTATCAGACTCTTCAAAATCTTTGATCATGAGACATTTTATTCATATCTACTTGTGGGCGCTACTGATGCCTGCCATCGCCGCTGCACAAAACGGTTACACCCACTACGGCTCCATTGATCCACATGCGGCGACCAGCGGATTGCCTTTTTTTGACAGGGGAATGATTATACTTTCTGATGAAGATCACATATTCCTGACAAGTGGGTATGTAAAGCTGGAAGGAGGCCGGTCCTGCCACTTGATAAAAGTGGACAAATCTGATCTGGACCATGTAGTAAACATAGTTCCATTGGAAGGCCCGCAGGGCGACATTGCTTATGTAGAGGGCTGCGTATCTCCCGACGGCGGCTTGGTTTTTACAGGCGAATGGCGAGATTACGGGATTGGCAGGATGCGGCCGTTTTTGGCCAAATACAGCACCGATCTGGAACTGCAATGGGTCAATTATTTTTATGAATTAGATACGACGGGTATCGGGTACTATCCCAAAGATGTGTGCAGTACACATGACGGCGGCTTTTTTATCTATTATACAGAAACCAGAGTACCGGGTACGCCCAAGACGGAAACCGCCTGGGTGCTGAAAGCCGATGAATACGGCGAACGGCTGTTTCATAAAATGATACCGGACACTTTTTCCTCCAGCCGAGTGTGGGGCAACATTACTCCTACGGAAGACGGGCACTATTTTGTGAGCGGATACGGCAGGGGCAACTGGTATCATTCTCAGGCATATAAAATAGATGAAGACGCTGAGATCATCTGGTACAAAGCGGGGGAACAGAGGCAAATGTTCGACGAACAGCCTCCTCGCTCTACCCGGCTGCCGGGCGGCGGCGGCGTGCTGGCATGGATGCACGATACCATCATTCTTGAGGTTTATCCGCAATTGGGCCGACAGTTCAATATGCTCTTCGCCTACGACGATCAGGGCAATCTGGCATGGCGCCATGGCTGGTACGACCGCAACATCGTTACCTCCGCAGTGTATGATCTTTCGCCCGCGGCCAACGGCGACCTTTTAGGGGTAGGGTATATTACACTTCGGCGTTATCCGTCTCCTTACTTTGGCCCCTGGGTGTTTCGCATGGACCCGCAGGGGCATCAACGATGGGAGCGATTTTACAACGACACGCTGGTGCGTTCGTGGCCGCCGGGGCACATGCTTTCACAAAAAATCATAGAGTTGGATGACGGGCGATTAGCCATCACAGGTATCATCGTTGACTCTACCGATCATCCCGACCTGCCCCTCGGCTATCAGGCCAATGTATTGCTGTTGGTGCTGGACAGTATGGGGTGTTTGGTGCCGGGCTGCGAGGAAGGCGAGCAGATGATAACGGCCGTGCGGGAGCCATTGGTGGTAGCCCAATACCCTGTGTCTCGCCTGACGGTATCGCCCAACCCTGCATCGGACAGGGTGGAAGTCGGCTTAGCGCAGGGCTTTGTTCCCCCTTCTCAGGATATGGTACTGGAATGCCACGATATGAACGGCAGGCAGGTATATCGCGGCAAATGGAACCCCGCTTCCATAGATGTGAAAGACTGGCCGCCGGGAAGCTATGCGCTTACGCTTCGCGCAGGGTATATGCCGATTGCCGTGGGCAGGGTGCTTATTGTTCGTTAAAACCATTGTCTTATGAAAAAAACAATCCTTATTGCATTGTTGTCCGGGGCGCTTGTATCGCTGCTGTCGGCACAAGGCGCCGATTTTGCGCCCGTAGGCGCCCGCTGGTACGTCAACCAGATCGTTTTGGAACCCATACCTGCCGATTCGTTTGTCATTGTAGAGGTGACGGGCGAGGAAATGATGGCGGGGCAGTTGTGCCGAGTGATCTCCAACCTGAGCGGCTGCGGCCTGCCCAATCCGGCGCATGTTTTCACCCGAAATGATTCTGTGTTTTTCTACAGCGCGGTAACTCAACAGTTTGAGTTATTGTACGACTTCACAGCAGAGGTCGGCAGTCAGTGGACGGTGAGGGGGCTTTCGCATCTGAGCTTCGACGTGCAGGTGGACGTGCTGGAGGTGACTTACCGGCACTTTGGCGCCGACTCGCTCAAACGCTGGCGAGTAAATACCACCGGTTATTTTTGGGGAGACATGATTCTGGAAAAAGTCGGCAGCCAGTGGTACCCCGGCCCTACCAGCATTGATGGTTGTTCGGCAGGGCTGGAAGAACGCCTGCCTTATTCCGTCAGATGTTACGAAGACGATTCCGGCTTGTACAATCTGAGTGTCAACAATATGCCCTGCGATTTTTTCGACGATATATCTTCCACTCATCAGGATGAGACTCCTTCAGGTATCTTCGGGGTGTACCCCAACCCTGCACAAGGGCGAGTGTATTTTGAAATGTCGCCCCGACTGCACCATGCCACTCTGATGGTTTATGATTTGACAGGACGGCAGGCCGGCACTTATGAGTTGCGCGGGCAGCAGGGCAGTATAGACATTTCGGCAATACCGGGCCATCTTTGCTTCTGGCAATTGGTGCATGAAGGCGAGACCATCCAAACGGGGCGATTGGCGATACAGCGTTGAAGGGGGGGGGTATTGATTGAATTTCTTTCCATGCAGGAGCTTCCCGAATCATTACCTTTGCGCTCAAATGAAAGACCTGCGCGATAAACTTTGGCAGCTCCTGCGCATGAAAATGCGTTTTGCCACGACGGGGGCCATTGCTACCGGGGTGGACTATGTCATCTACATAGCGCTGGTGGACCGGGTATTCTCGCCGGTAGTCAGCAATCTGATTTCGTATCCCTGTGGCGTCATCGTCAATTTTACCCTGCACAGGAAGTTTGTGTTTCAGGTGCGCGGCCCGGCCTGGAGGGCGTTTTTGCTGTCCGTTTTGGTGTCGGTGGGCGGGCTGGGATTGAGTACTTTGCTCATTCACACGCTTTCGCAAATGGAGTTTTTTGCGGCGCATCAGCCCATTACGAAATTGGCCTCCGCCTCGGTCGTGTTTTTTTACAATTTCTACCTCAAGCGTTTTGTGTTTGAGGGAAAGTTCGTTTAATCGGTTGGCAGTATGCGGTGTGCAGCGCCTCACGAGAAGCAACCGGCTACCGAGAACCGCTGACTGCCTACTGAAGACCGCCTACCGATTCCGGGTTCAATGTTTCGGGTTTTCGACGCTGAAAGACGCAGGTTTTTATGGTCGTTATGTCCCTCTCCGAGCAGCGAAAATCTTACAAATCATAAAGATCAGCGTCAAAAAAAATCGCGTTCAAGGTTTCGGGTTCAAGGTTTCGGGTTGCTCACCCCTCACATACTCACCCACTCACCCCTGAAAACTTCACTTACCTGCAATCAAATAACTCACTGCAAAAATGAGCACAGTAATGCCGATGCCCGACAGGAACACCGTGTAGCAAGTGCGGAGTTGGGTGTATTTGCGCCCCAGCGACTTGCCCAGAAAGAACAAATCCCGGAGGATGGCGCTGTCCAAACGGTTTTCATCGGCGGCGATGAACTGCATGCCCTGGCGATATTCGTCGAAAGACATTTTGAAAAAATTGCCGAAGAAAAACAAATTGGCCTGGCCCTGCTGTATCGCTTCGTCGGAGGTGAGGCCCGTCATTTTGATAGGGCGGGTGGCCATCGTGGCAAAAAACATAGAGATGAGGCAGGTGCTGAGCAGGGCTGCCATGGGCGCCAGCAGGTAGGGATTGGCCTTGACGTAAGTGGCGGCCAGCGGCATGGCAATGGTGATGATGATGGCATTGATACTGAGCATGATGTTGGCTTTGTTGTCGGCCAGATTGCTCAGGTCAATATGGTTGCGCAGCGAGGTTTTGAACATCATCTGTGCGCTTCGGGAAGCGGTGATGCGGCCGCTGTCGGAGCCGGCGTCGGCCGGTTTTGCCAATTTTTTCAATGCCTTTTGGTTGGCATTTTTTTTCTCGTCCCACAGTTCACGGGCCGCATTGGTGTAGTAGCTGTGGCCTTTGAGGAACTTGTGGTTCAGTTCGTTCCACTCATGGTCGGGGTAAGTTTGCTGCTGAAAAATGCGCCACTCTTCGCGCAGGGCGGCCACCCACATAAAGTAGTCGTCGGAGGCCAAGTGCGCCAGGTCGGCATCGCGCATGAGCATTTCCAGCAGGGTTTCGGGCTGCGAACTGAGTTGGGTAGTGGCAATGCAGGCCAACACTTTGCTCAGCTTATCGGCGGGGTAGTTGTGTTGCGAAAGCAGTTCCTCTGCAATTCTGCAACTGACGTCTTCGTGCCCGTCGTATTTTTCCACAAAACCCGTATCGTGCAGCAGGGCGGCCAATTCCAGCACCTCGCGGTCTTCATCGGGCAGCCCGGTTTTATCGGCCAGCAACAGGCAGGCATCCCGCACGGCGAGGGTGTGTTGGAGATTGTGATAGACATACCGCTCGTCGAGCCGGGTGCTCAACAAATCGGATATTTGTTTTTTGATGGCGGAGATGACCTGCGAGCGCTTCATAATGTAATCTTCAAGATGATTCCGGTCGGCAAACATACGCATCCGGCGCAAGATTTCAGCCTGCTTTTGTCGGTGCGGGGTCGCCTGCTTTAGTTTTCGGTATCCATTGGGGCAAAAATGAGGCCACGTTCCTGCTCAGCGATACAATCCGCTGCTTTCCAAGTATTCAAAAACCGGCTCCGGCACCAAGTATTGCACCGACTTTCCGGCCCGGATACAGTCGCGGATATAGGTGGCCGAGAGGTGCATCATGGGCGCGTCGAAGCAATGCACATTCGGGTGCTGCTCCAATTCGGTGGGCGGCGTATCGGGGCGGCGATAGACGTACAGTTCATAATCGCGCAGGATGAGTTCGTAGTTTTTCCACTTGTGCAGGGTGGCCAGATTGTCGCTGCCCATGATGAGGGCGAAGTTGCGGTCGGGGTATTTTTCTTTAAGATGGGCGAGGGTGTCAATGGTGTAGGACGGCTGCGGCAGTTTGAACTCGATGTCGGAGGCGCGCAGGCGGGGGTTGTCGCCGATGGCCAAGCGCACCAAATGCAGGCGGTCGTGATCGCGGGCGAGGCTTTGCTTGGCTTTGAGCGGATTGTGCGGCGACACCACAAACCACACCTGCCGAAGCTCGGTCTGGGTGGCCATGTAATTGGCAATGATGAGGTGGCCGATGTGTACCGGATTGAAAGAGCCGAAAAACAGGCCGGTTTTTTCGGGCATGTTCAGAGTTTTTGAGGCAGTGACATGGGTTTGGCGCCGGGCAGTGCCGGGCTGTTCACGCCCTCCTCCTCCTCTCCGAGGGGCAGGTCCATGCGCCAGATGCCTTCTATTTTTACCAATTTGAAGACCGCCTCATACTCGCCCTCCTGATCTTCCAGCAGGCAGTTGCAATGGGCCACATCGCGGGCTGCCTCTTTGCAGTCCATTTTTAGGAAAATGGTGCGGGTGAGGGTCGAATCGGCGGGCAACATGGCCATCAGTTCGGCATCTGCCTCCAAACGGAGTTGCTCCTGTGGCGTACTGAGCGCTTTGGCCTCTTCGTAGCGGTTGGCGTCAATGAGGGCCTGATACTGCCGAATGACTTCCTCCGGCGAGGCGGCCTGATGATGGTCGCGTTTGCAAGACCAGGCTGCAACAACCGCCATGCAGCCGAACAGGAGAAACGGAGTTACTTTCATATTTGGGTGTCAATTACTGAGCATCACCGGCATGACCAGCATCAGTATCTGTTCGCCCGGTTTTTCTTCGGTGGGCAACAGAATACCGGCGCGGGAAGGCCCGGCCAGTTCCATTTTTACTTCTTCGGACTCCAGCACGCCGAGCATTTCTACCAAAAATTTGGCATTGAAACCGATGGTCAGCGAGTCGCCGTCGTAAGAGCAGGTCATTTGCTCGGTGGCTTCGTTGGAGAAATCGAGGTCTTGCGCCGAAACGGTCAGGCTGCCCTCGTTGATGTTGAGGATGACCTGATTGGTGGTTTTGTTGGCGTAGATGGCGATGCGCTTGAGGGAGTTTTGGAAATCGGTGCGCGATACGGTGAGCAGGTTGGGATTGCCCACAGGAATGACGGCGTTGTAGTCGGGGTAGCGGGCATCTATGAGGCGGCAGATGAGGCGCGTGCTGCCCACGGTGAAAAAGGCATTGGATTTATTGAAGGAGAGCGTCACCTGATCCTGGCCGCTGAAAGCCGTTTTGAGGAGGTTGAGCGCCTTTTTGGGTACGATGAAAGTGGTAGAGACTTCGCTGGCTACTTCCGTAAAGGTGAATTTGACCAATTTGTGCGCATCGGTGGCCACCATGGTGAGCTTGTTGAAGTCCACCTGAAAGAACACGCCGGTCATGGCCGGGCGAAGTTCGTCGTTGCTGGTGGCAAAAATGGTTTTGGAGATGCCGTCAAGCAGTCCGGCAGCGGGCAGCGACACATTGTCCACGCCGTCTTCTTCGGGCATTTGCGGAAAATCCTCGCCGTTTTCGCCCGCCAAGCGGTACTTGCCGTAAGCGGAAGTGATCTCAATGCCGTGATTTTCAGTGTTTACCGAAAAGGTGACGGGCTGATGCGGCAATGCTTTGAGGGTTTCCATGAGGATTTTGCCCGGTATGGCCACTTTCCCGTCTGTGTCGGAGGCTACATCCATTTCGGTGAGGATGGAAGTTTCCAGATCGCTGGCCGTGATGGTGAGCTTGTTGTTGGAAATGCTGAAGAGGAAGTCTTCCAATATAGGCAGCACAGGGTTGGAGCCGATGGCGCCGCCTGCGATTTGCAATTGCTTGAGCAGTTCTGAAGAAGATACGCTGAATCTCATATCGGGCATGTGTTTTTATGCTGTAAACCGCAAAGATACAGCGCCGTTCATAATATCTGATAGCTATTTTCACCAACATCCTGTGGAAAACGCAAAAAAGTGAGCGGTGACTTGTCAAAACAAGCTCAACTGCCCTTCCTGCTCTTCCGGCAGCCCGTTCAACTTTGGCCCGCGAATGCGGATGCCTTTTTTATCCTGCAACAGCGACACTAAAAAGGCCGCAGCTTCGGGCGCCCGCAGGTTGTCGGGTTCGTGGGTGAAGAACCAGATTTCTTTCAAGCCCATTGACTGCCAGTGCAGTATGCGTTCGGCCCAGTCTTCGAGGCGCGTGAAGTCGGTAGGGTGGAGGTCGTTTCCCACAAACCGCACCATCGCAAAATAGGTCGTGACGCGCCCATGCAACACATCCCGGCGGCCGGCCACATCGGTGATGACGGCGCCGGTATGCCTTCGCTCCAGCAGATCGAACAGGCGTTGGCGGTTGTCTTCCTGATTGAACCAGTCCTCGTGCCGGAGTTCCACCGCGAGCGGAATGGAGCGCGGAAATTGTTGCAAAAAAGCATCCAATTGGCCCAGCCTGTCAGGCCCGAAATAGGGAGGCAATTGTAAAAAACAGGCGCCGAGTTTTTCCTGCAACAACTCAATGGCGTCGCAAAACTGGGCTATTTGGGTTCCGCTGAGACCCAGATCGCGGCTGTGGCTGATGGTTTGCGGGATTTTGGGGCAAAACCGAAAATCGGGAGCGGCATCGGCGTACCATTTCTGCACGGTAGCGGCATCGGGTATGCGATAGTGGGTGGTGTTGTGTTCGATGGTGTTGAACTGTCGGGCGTAGTGTTTCAGGTAGTCTTTGGCCTGTGTTTTGGGCGGGTATATGCTGCCCACCCACTCTTTCATGCCCCAGCCGGTGCAGCCCACATACACGTTGAGCGCATCGCCGCCCTGCGTTGGTATGGCCGACAATACGCGGGCATTGTCGGGCGGATCGGCCGGCAATGCGAAATGGACGTGAGCGATGGAAGGGAGTTTTCCGAAATCCATAAGGCCCTTAAAACACTTTTGCCGGCAAACAGTTTCCCCACTCCAAGTCCGTTTTTTTTGCGTTCTTGCGGGCTGATTTCACTCGCAATTATGTCGGAAAATAACAAAAAATCGGGCGCCTCCGATGCCGCGCATACCAAAAGACAGAGCCAGGCTAAGGTGCTGCGCGTTTTTCGCAAGATACACCGCTGGACGGGGGCGGCGCTGTTCGTCTTCTTTTTTGTGGTTGCCCTCACCGGGTTGTTGCTGGGCTGGAAAAAGCACAGCGGCGGCCTCCTGCTGGCCCCCACCTACAAAGGTACGACCACCGAAATGACCCGCTGGCTGCCGGTGGACAGCCTGCACGGCATCGCCTGCCGGGCCTTGCATCGGGAGGTGGACGCCTCGCTTTCGCTGAAGATGGACCGCATTGACATCCGCCCCGACAAAGGCATGGCCAAGTTCGTTTTTGCCGATCATTTCAACGGCATCCAACTCGATATGGCCACCGGCGAGGTGCTGCACATCGAAAAACGCCGGGCCGATTTTATTGAAAAAATACACGACGGCTCCATCCTCGATCACTACCTCGGTACGGGCGGCGGCCAGATCAAATTGTTCTACACCACCGTCATGGGGCTGGCGCTCACGGTGTTCACCGTCACGGGGTTCTGGCTTTGGTACGGCCCCAAACGCATGAGGAAATGAACCGTTCCCATATAGCCGCGTTCGTTGGGTATTCATCAAAAACAACAATGCCATGCCAAAAATAACGCTTCAAGCGGGCGATCCGGCTCCCGATTTCAAGGGTATAGACGAAAACGGCCAGCCAGTAGCCCTCTCCGATTTCAGGGGTAAAAAGCTCATTCTGTTTTTTTATCCCAAAGACAATACGCCCAGTTGCACAACGGAAGCCTGCAACCTCCGCGACAACTACGAACTGCTGAGTCGGCAGGGTTTCGAGATGCTCGGCGTGAGTCCCGACAGCCCGGCTTCGCACCAAAGGTTCAAAACCAAACACAGGCTGCCTTTCCCGCTGCTGGCCGATACCGATAAAGCAGTGTTGAAAGCCTACGGCGCCTGGGGGCCTAAAGCGCTGTATGGCAGGCTCTTCGACGGCGTGCTGCGCACTACGGTGGTGATAGACGAGGAGGGGCGCATTGCCAAAGTGTTCGACAAGGTGAAGACGGGCGATCATACGCGGCAGATTTTGGAGGGGTTGCAGGGGTGAGTGGGTGAGGGGTGAGCAAGCGAGGGGTGAGTGTTGGCGCATTGGAGGGAATGGCGTAGCTTTGCACGGATCGAGTAGCTTGATGTGATGGACTGAGCGCCGGCGGCTTTGATCGGGCGAGGCGGATTTCGGCCACAGATTCATGGTGATACTCTTGAGGCTGTGGTGAATATTGCGGGGAGGGGGAGTGTAAATGAGTTGTGACTTATAAAAATGGATGAATTTGAAGACAGCTATAGAAAGGAAATTAATAACCGAGAAATATCTTGGATCAATTGGCATACCATTTATTGAACATTTACCAACAATTGAAGAAGAGTCAGAGACGGTACTTCGGACAGCTCAAGAAATTGCTGAAAGAATAATCATTTTATCCTATTTGTGCTATATTGGTGAAATTGAAGAAGACAAGCCAGATGTCATAAAGTATTTGAAAAAAGAGAAACTTTGGGATTCTGTGTCTCCAATGGAAAAAAAACAATTTTTAACTGCCACAAAATTTACACAGCAAGAATTGATCAACATCTCTTGGAAAGCAGAATGTATTTGGATTTTACTTTGGGCGATTAAAAAAATTGAAGAACTTGAGTTGCCAACGGATGAAATTCAAATAGGAGATTTCATTGAGTTATTACCAGGTTTCATGGAGAACTCAAGGCATTTCATTGAGACATCTCAACTAAGGGACAAATCTGAAATACTGGATCAATCAGACCTTCTGTACAGGTTGCATTGGGCCGCAAAAAATGATAAATCGCATGAGTTATCAATCAACCGGAGTATGATTCAAGAAAGGCATTATGCAATAAATTGGATAACTTGCTACGAAAATTTAAGATGGGATGAAATAACAACAGATACTTAAAATAATACTAATGTACAGACTTGCTATCGCTGCGTCCGTCATAAAGCCAAAACCGTTGGTGGAAATACTGAATATGGTAGCAAGACATAACACTTTTAAAATGGACGAAAGGACAAAAGATATTATAAAATACTTTAGCGACTCAAGGAATGAGACGGCAGTTTTTTATGACGACTATCCGGGATTTGAACGACTCAAACCAATTAGGCAATTTATTGCGACTTTACAACAAAATGGCGAAGGCGGTTTTTTCCGATTTGGGATATCAGTTCATATGTTGATCATTTCTCGTTCGGTAAATAAGGGGCTAAGACCAGATCAAAAATTTATCATAATTAACGCTTACGACTGCAAATTTGAAGTGACATTTCGTGACGGATACAAGGTTTACAGACAATACATGGTTGATACCTTAGATGACACCAGAGTTACAAAACTATTAAGGACACGACACTTAAAGACATATTAATTGACTAAGGTAGAAGTGCGAGCAAAGAACAGCATATTTGCAATAGGCGAGGCATTGTTCTTCGCAGTCAATTGTGTGTTAGAAATAAGTTCAGTTATCCGAATCAACCTTTATGTTCAATATCCTGCCCGTCTCAAATTTGCAAAACACCTTGACAAGCATACCAACAACAAGCATAAACCAGCCAACAACAATGAACATGAACATTCAACCCACCTTGGAAAACGACAAAGTAGTGCTTTGTCCTTTATTGGAACAGGATTTTGAGGCGCTGTATGAAGTAGCGTCAGACCCTAAAATATGGGAACAGCATCCGAACAAAGACCGCTGGAAAAGAGACGTATTCAGAACGTTCTTTGAAGGTGCGATAAAAAGTGAGGGGGCTTTTAAAATTATGGAGAAAATGAGCGGTAAGATATTGGGCAGCACTCGTTTTTATGACCATAGCGAAGAGGAAAACCGCATCCTGATCGGATATACTTTTTACGCTACACAATGCTGGGGAAAGGGCATCAACAGTGCTGTAAAAACCATGATGCTGGACTATGTTTTTCAGTTCGTTTCAACCGTTCATTTTCACATAGGCGCAGAAAACATTCGTTCTCAAATAGCCATCGGCCGATTGGGCGCAGCAAAAATCGGAGAACAAGAGGTGACTTATTTTGGAGAGACACCCAAGCTGAATTATGTGTATGAATTGAATAAAAGGGAATGGTTTTCAAATAAATAACAAGATATGTCTCGCATTGGATATCAAGCTACAATTCACACAACATGAAAAAAACAACGGAAAAATGGCTGCTCAAAACGGGCATGTTGGCAGTGGCATTTTATGTGGCACATGTAATACTTGGCGGCATATTATGGAAAGATTACAGCCATTTGCAGCAACCCATCAGCGATTTAACTTCGACGGGTGCGCCTGACAAAAAACTAATGCTTGTATTTACTACTACTTACGGGGTATTGGCATTATTGTTTGCTATTTTATTTACAGATCTCGAAAGCAAAAAATATCCGCGTCTTGTTTTTTGGGGCGGAGTGTCATTTATTTTGATGCATGTAGTTTCTATTTCTTATGGCTTGTTTCCGCAGGATTTGCCGGGCAGTGAACCCACTTTTGCAGGAACGATGCACTTGGTGGTAACAGCCTTAATTGTTCCATTTACCATATTGTCGCCTGTATTAATTGGCTTAGGTATGAGGAAAAAAAGCGGCGAAAGAGCATTTGGAAACTTTTCACTCATTTGCGGGATAATGATTTTTATTCTGGGAGGAATAACTGCTTTGTTTTATGCTAAACACCTCGATTATTTTGGCTTGGTAGAGCGGTTAAATATCGGAACGCTGCAAGTTTGGACCTTCTTTTTGTCGTACAAAGTTTCAAAATTGTAATAGGAGTAACCTGTTCCGCAAGGTGTAGAGCAACATCGTGCGCCCCCCAAAAATACTTGTCCATTTTTCGGTTGTACGAGCGCGGACTCCCGGTATATCTTTGCAAAAAAAGAGCGCAGTCTTGCCGGATAAAGGAAAATACAGTTCTACTGTTTTGCAACAACTCATTCACAATCCGCTATTTGAATGACAACCATGAAGCTGACAACGGAAATTATGTACGAAGCCATTGTAAATAAAGATGCTTCGTTTGAGGGCCTGTTTTTTACAGCCGTAAAAACAACCGGGATATTTTGTCGCCCCTCCTGCACGGCGCGAAAACCCAAGTTGGAAAATGTGGAATTTTTGAAAACATCCAAAGAGTGTCTCCTCAAAGGCTACAGGCCCTGCAAAGTTTGCAAACCTCTGGAACATCTGAATCAAACGCCCCTCTTGTATCAGCAAATAATTAATGAGCTTACTCAAAATCCGTCTTTGAAATTTAAAGACTACGATTTAAAACAAAAAGGCATTGAACCCAGCCAGATACGAAGATGGTTTTTGAAAAATCACGGCATCACTTTTCAGGCATTTCAAAGAATATTCAGAATTAATTCAGCCTTTAAAAAAATACAGAACGGCGAAAGTGTAACCCACACTGCGTTCGATACGGGTTTTGAGTCGTTGAGCGGCTTCGGCGAGACATTCAAGAACATATTTGGGGTTTCTCCCCAAAAGGGAAAGCAACAAAATATCATTGATCTCAAAAGAATAGAAACGCCATTGGGCGCCATGCTGGCCTGTGCTGTCAAGGAAGGAATTTGTCTGCTGGAATTTACCGACAGAAAAATGCTGGAAACAGAACTGAAAGCCATCGCCAGGCTTTTAAATGCGACCATTGTGCAAGGGAACAACGAACATTTTGACACTTTGGAAACTCAATTGCAGGAATATTTCAACGGCAAGAGAAGGGAGTTTTCCGTTCCCCTGCATGCACCGGGCACCGACTTTCAACACAAGGTTTGGGCGGCGTTGCAACTCATTTCTTATGGGCAAACCAAATCGTACAAAGAGCAGGCCATTGCCATAGGAAGCCCTGAAAGTGTAAGGGCCGTAGCCAATGCGAATGGAATGAACAGAATTTCCATTTTGATACCCTGCCACAGGGTGATCGGCTCCGACGGGCAATTGACGGGGTATGGCGGAGGGCTTTGGCGGAAACAATATTTGTTGGAACTCGAAGCGGGTAATTGCAGCTAAGAGGTACAAATTACTACCCTTGTTTTGTATCCGCTAAGGGGCGATAAAAAAATAAAGTAGTCATTTTCGCCAAAGGATTAGATAAG
>DDUV01000121.1:30445-49146 GCA_002344975.1 Saprospiraceae bacterium UBA2329
CTTTATTTTTGCCCCACTACTAAACGAGAATGTCCGTACTTTGGCGGCGTCCAAAACGATACTGCTTTATGGCCAAAGCCAAACGCCCGAATACGCCGCCGCAAAAAGCGCCAGCCGCTGCCGAGATTCCTCAGCCTGCGTGGGTGCAGCCCCGCCCCTGGTACGCCTGGGGCCTGTTTTTGCTGGGTTTTCTGTTGTATGCCAACACCTTTTGGCACGATTACACCTTAGACGACGCCATTGTCATCACCGACAATATGTTCACTCAGCAGGGCGTGGCGGGCATTCCCGGCCTGTTGCAATACGATACGTTTTACGGCTTTTTCAAAGACCCCTCCAAAGCGCGCTTAGTGGCCGGCGGTCGTTATCGCCCCATGACGCCGGTGATGTTTGCGGTGGAAAAATCGCTGTTCGGCGACAAGCAGGTCTGGGCCGGGCATTTCATCAATGCGCTGTTGTACGGCCTCACGGGCGCCATGTTGTATTGGCTGCTCACGGCCATGTTCCGCTCCGGGCGCGAGCAGGTGTTTGTGGCTTTGGGCGCCGCTCTGATATTTGTTTGCCATCCCGTTCACACCGAAGCGGTGGCCAATATCAAAGGGCGCGACGAGATTGTGGCCTTGCTGGGCAGTCTGGCGGCGCTGCTTTTTGCGGTCAAAGCCTTTAAAAACAAAGCGCCGCTGTGGCATTTAGGCGGTGCGGCGGCATTTTTTATGGCCCTGATGTCGAAGGAAAATGCCATCACGTTTTTGGCCATTATTCCGCTCACTTTTTACTTTTTCACCAAGGCCGACTGGAAGCAAACCCTCCTGCACAGCCTGCCGGCCTGGGGTGCGGCCCTGCTGTTTTTGCTCATTCGCGGCTCGGTTTTGGGTTGGAAACTCGGCGATCCGCCGCTGGAATTGATGAACAATCCATTCCTGAAAATCGAAAACGGCCAATGGGTGGCGTTCAGCGCAAGTGAAAAAATGGCCACCATCATGGTCACGCTGTGGGAGTACCTGCGCTTGCTGTTCGTGCCGCACCCGCTGACGCACGACTACTACCCCCGCCACATAGACATCGGTTCCTGGGGGCAATGGAAAGCGCTGGCTGGACTGGGCCTGCACCTCGCGCTGGGCGTGTATGCGCTCTTGCGGCTGCGCGGCAAAGACCCCGTGAGTTATGGCATTTTGTGGTACCTCATCACGCTGTCCATTGCATCCAATATCGTTTTTCCGGTGGGCACCAACATGTCGGAGCGCTTTATTTACATGCCCTCGGTGGGATTCGGCATCGCGTTGTCGGTGTTGTTGTACCGGCAGTTTAAGACGCCCGACGGCAACCGGCTGTCAACCGGCCTGGCGATCATAGGTGTGGCAGCCCTGCTGTTTTCTGTAAAAACCATCATGAGAAACGGCGTGTGGAAAGACAATTACACGCTCTTCACCACCGATGTAAAAAATGCGCCCAACAGTGCCAAACTGCGCAATGCTGCAGGCGGCGAACTGTTCACACAGGCCATCAAACCCGAAAACGAAAAGCGCCGCGAGGCCATGCTGCGGGAGGCTGTGCCGCACCTGCAAGAAGCCATCCGCTTACATCCCACTTACAAAAATGCGTACCTGCTGCTGGGCAATTGCCTCAATTATCTCAAAGATTACGATGCTTCCATCGCTGCGTTTCGGGGCGCGTTGGCCATTGATCCTAATTATAAAGATGCGCAGGAAAATCTCTTCGTTACCTACCGGGACGCGGGCAAGTACTTCGGCGAGCAGCGCGGCGATCTGGCCAAAGCCTTGCAAATGCTGGGCGAAGCCGTTCAAATGAAGTCCGACGATTTTGAAACCCTCCGCCTGCTGGGGGTGGCCAACGGTGTGGGCGGCAATATGCCGGTGGCAGAGCAATACTTCAATAAGGCGCTGGAAATCAATGCCGGACATGCAGATACCTGGTTCGATCTCGGCATTACCTATCTCAGCATGGGCAATACGGCCCGCCACAACGAGTGTATTGCGAAAGCGCAGCAATTGGAGCCGGGCATTCTGGAGCGGAGGAAAAAATAAGGCCCAAAACAAATAGCAGGGTTTCGGCATTACTATGGGCACTCTTGTCGGCGTGTAGAGCCGGAACAAGCAATTTCGATACCCATGCGATTGATCATTTTTACAGGCATCCTCCTGGCCATTGACCTCTACGCCTTTCAGGCATTTCGTACCGCCACACAAAATTGGTCTGTCGGCTGGAGGCTGGCACTCAATATTATTTACTGGCTCGTACCGGTGCTGATGCTGGCATATTTGTTGGCGGCTCAGGCCGATTACACCGAGCACTGGCCCAAAACAGTCACCACCCTGGCGCGCAGCTTCTTCTTCATTGCCTATTTTTCCAAATTCCTCATTGCTTCCGTCATTTTGGCCGACGACCTCCGGCGGGGTTCTATGTGGGTGTATGAAAAAATAGCCGGGCGCGAACCCTTTGATTACAGCCGTTCCCGCTTTTTGTCCAACATGGGTCTCATATTGGGCGGCATCCCGTTTGTTTCGCTCACTTACGGCATCCTGCGCAACCCATACCGGTTCAAGCTGTACAGCCAAAAAGTCAAAATCGAGGGCCTCCCCGAAACCTTGCAGGGGCTGCGCATAGTGCAAATTTCCGATATCCATTCCGGCAGTTTCCTCTACCGCGACCCCGTGACGGCCGCCGTTGATCTCATCAATGCCCAGCAGCCCGACCTCGTCTTTTTTACAGGCGATTTGGTAAACAATGTGGCTACGGAAATGGAGCGCTTCACCGATGTTTTTGATAAAATACAGGCCAAATACGGCGTGTTTTCCATTTTGGGCAACCACGATTACGGCGACTACGTAAGCTGGGAATCGCCTGAAAAGAAGGCTCAAAACATGGAGCAACTGAAAAAAACGCACCGCCAAATGGGCTGGCAACTGCTGCTCAATGAGCACAGGATGTTGAACATCAAAGGTGAAAACGTGGCCGTCATCGGCGTGGAAAACTACTCCACACACCTGCGTTTTCCCAAATACGGCAAGCTGGAACAGGCGCACAAAGGCACTCAAAACGCGGCCCTCCGGCTATTGCTTTCACACGATCCCTCGCACTGGAAAGGCCAGGTAATACAGGACTTCCAAGACATAGACATCACTTTTTCGGGCCATACGCACGGTATGCAGTTTGGGGTGGAAATTCCAGGCGTGTTCAAATGGAGCCCGATTCAATATGTTTACAAAGAATGGGCCGGGCTGTACAGTTCCGGGCGACAGCACCTGTACGTCAATCGCGGATTGGGGCACCTCGGCTACCCTGGCCGCGTGGGCATCCTGCCGGAAGTGACGCTGCTGGAGTTGGAGAAGGCCTGAGAATAGACATAAACAGCCCCGTTTTCTGAATCGTCGCAACAGGCGATCCCCCTATCAGGGAGTACGCTGCGCACTTTGCGGGCTAAATGTGATTGCCGTGCAAAATCCTTTGCGCATTCCGTAAAAACTCCTTACAATTGTCCTTTGAAAGCTTGTGTATCTGTTCACGTCGGCCTGAAAGCCTTTCAGCGAGGCGGGGTTGGCTGTCGGAAATGAAAAATGAAAACTTTTTCAAGAGTACATTTTGATATTTTCCCAAATGGGAAATCTGATTTCTCAACAGAAGACAAGCTAAGGGCTTGTGGCTAAGGGCCGGCAGCCTTTTGAAGAATGCTATCTATAAGTTCACTACCAAAATCACGACATCCGACTATGACCGGCTATCTGCGACTTCTCTTCGTGCTGATTTCCATCATCGGCATCTCCCGTCCACTCGCTACTGCACAGGAAACCTTCCCGATCAACGGCATCTACGACCAACGCGAGGGCCTCTACGCCTTCACCAATGCCACCATTTACACTGCCTATAATGAGCGCTTGGACAAAGCCACCCTGCTCATCCGCGACGGAAAAGTGGAGGCGGTGGGCCTGAAAGTAACCGTGCCGACCAACGCCGTTGTCATTGATCTCAAAGGCAAAACCATCTATCCTTCCTTCATTGATATGTATTCCGACTACGGCATGCCCGCTATGCGACAAGACGGCGCGGCAGGCGGAAGGGGCTTCGGAGGCTCCCAGCAGCACCTCAGCTCGAAGAAAGGCGCCTACAACTGGAACGAGGCGCTCAAGCCGGAATTCAGGGCGCACGAGGTCTTTACCGCCGACGAAAAAACAGCCAAAACCCTGCGCGATATAGGTTTCGGAGCAGTACTCAGCCATCAGCACGACGGCATCTCGCGTGGCAGTTCCACTCTCGTCACGCTGGCCGACGACCGCGAACACGCCCTCATCGTGAAGGACAAAGCGGCGCACCATTTCTCCTTCCGCAAAGGCAGTTCCCGCCAGGGGTATCCCGGCTCGCTCATGGGCGCCATTGCGCTGCTGCGCCAGACTTATTACGACGCTCAGTGGAACAAAACCAACAAAGACGAGTACAACATCTCGCTGGCCGCCTGGAACGATCTGGCCGCACTGCCGCAGGTATTTGAAGTGTCCGACTGGCAGGAAGTACTTCGCGCCGTCAATCTGGGCAAGGAGTTCAATGTGAAATACATCATCAAAGGCGGCGGCGACGAGTACAAACGCTTGGACGAGATCAAAAAAGCCGGCGCACCCCTCATCCTGACGCTCAATTTCCCTGAAGCCTTCGACGTGGAAGACCCCATAGATGCGCGCCAGGTGGGCATGTCTCAGCTCAAGCACTGGGAAATGGCGCCCTCCAATCCGGCGCAGGTAGCCGCAGCGGGTATTCCGTTTGTGCTCAGTTCGCACGGTTTGCGCAATAAAGCAGAATTCATGGCCCAATTGCGCAAAGCCATGGAATACGGCCTCTCGGAAGCGGATGCCCTCAAAGCCCTGACCCATACGCCGGCCACGCTCATGGGCGCAGCCGACCGCATCGGCAGCCTCTCGCCGGGCAAATGGGCCAACTTCTTCATTACCAATGGCAATGTGTTTTCCAAAGACGCCAAAATTTACCACCACTGGGTGAACGGCAAACCATACCTACTCAAGGATTTGGACAGCCCGGCATTGACAGGCAAATACACCCTGACCATGACGACCACTGCCAATGGGGTCCAATACGGGCAGTACAACCTGATCGTGACCGGCACCGACGAAAACCCGGAAATGAAACTTCAACTCAACGATACCAGCTCTGTCAAAATCAAACATAGCTACAGCAAAGGCATGATCACGCTGTCTTTCGCCATGAAAGAAGGCGATCCCCGCGTGCGCCTCAGCGGCACGGTTTCGGGCAAAAACTGGTCGGGCACCGGCGAAGACGATAAAGGCCACACGACCGCTTGGTCGGTCTCGCCATCTGCCGGAACTGAAGCTGCCGCGGAGACGAAAAAAAGCGACAAACCCGCTGCCAAGCCCGAAATCGGCGCTGCCAACTATCCGTTTGGCCCTTATGGCTGGTCGGCATTGCCGCAGGCCGGCGCCTGGCTCATCACCAACGCAACGGTGTGGACCAACGAAAAAGAAGGCATCCTGCAAAATGCAGACGTGCTGATGCGCGCCGGCAAGATTGTGCAGGTAGGCAAGGGCATCAAAGCGCCGGACGCAACCGTCATTGACGGCACGGGCAAGCACGTCACAGCGGGCATCATAGACGAGCACTCGCACATAGCAGCCTCGCGCGGCATCAACGAAGGCTCGCAGGTGAGCAGCGCGGAAGTGCGCATCGGCGACATCATCAACTCCGAAGACATCAACATTTACAGGCAGTTGTCGGGGGGCGTCACTACCGCTCAAATTCTGCACGGCTCGGCCAACCCCATCGGCGGGCAGTCGGCCATCATCAAACTGCGCTGGGGTTATACGCCCGAAAAAATGCTGTTTGAGGGTGCGCCGGGCTTCATCAAATTTGCCCTGGGCGAAAACGTGAAACAATCGGGCTGGACGGGCAGCGACCGCTATCCGCAAACCCGCATGGGCGTAGAGGAGGTGTTTGACGACTACTTCACCCGCGCCCGCGAGTACGGAGCGCTGAAGGCTTCGGGCAAACCCTATCGCAAAGACCTTGATCTGGAGACCGTTTGGGAGATTTTGCAAAGCAAGCGCTTCATCACCTGCCATTCGTATCGCCAGAGCGAGATCAACATGCTGATGAAAGTGGCCGAGCGGCACGGCTTCCGCATCAATACTTTCACGCACATTCTGGAGGGCTTCAAAGTGGCCGACAAAATGGCCAAACACGGCGTGGGCGGCTCCAGTTTCTCCGACTGGTGGGCTTACAAATACGAGGTGTATGACGCCATTCCGCAAAACGGCGCCATCATGCACGAACAGGGCGTGACGGTGGCTTTCAACTCCGACGATGCCGAAATGGCGCGCCGTCTCAATCAGGAGGCTGCCAAGGCGGTGCTGTTCGGCGGCGTTTCGGAAGAAGATGCGCTCAAATTTGTAACCCTCAATCCGGCCAAGCTCCTGCGCATTGACAACCGCACGGGCAGCCTCAAAGCCGGTAAAGACGCCGACGTGGTGCTGTGGTCGGATCACCCGCTCTCGGTATATGCCAAAGCGGACATGACTTTCGTGGACGGCATCCGTTTCTTCGACCGGCAGGAAGACCTCAAGCTTCGCAGTCAGATGCAGAGCGAGCGCCACCGCATTATTCAAAAAATGATCAAGGAAAAGCAGGGGGGCGGCAGAACGCAACCTGTGATGGGGCGCCAGAGCTTCAAGCTCTACCACTGCGATGACGAGGAAGATGAGATGATGGATTGACGCATGAGGGGGCGAAGGGGGAACGCAGCGATAGCAAGTGGACCGGAGCACCCGACGCCACCGCCGGATTCAACCGGAGTGGCGGCACGCCCTGTTTTTGAATCCACTCATTTTTTTGTAACCCACCGCTCTACCGTCGGATACACAAATACCACCGCCAAAATGAGCGCTACGCCCGCGTAAAATGTAGGCGAGAGTTCTTTGTTGTCGCCCAGCAGCAGCCAGGCCAGCACGATGCCATATACCGGCTCTAAGTTGATGGTGAGGTTGGAAACGAAAGCCGAGAGGTAGCGCAATGCCCTCAGCGCCAGTACATAAGCCAGCGTGGTGCAGAGGAAAGCGAGCAGCGCCAGCCAGAGCCAGTCGGAAGGCGCCGGCCAGAAACGGTCCAAGCCTTGGGGCAACATGCGATGGTAAAACGGCAGTACGAGGCTGAGGAAAAGCCAGGCGCTGCCCAATTCCAACAGAGTGATTTCCATGGGATTGGCCTGCGAGACGAAGCGCTTGTTGAGCGTAGAAAACAGGGCCGCCAGAAATGCCGCCGCGATGCCGGTCCAGATGCCGTTGTGCATGCTCAGTTCTGTGCTGTTGACGATGAGTGCCATGCCGGGTACCATGAGCAGCCCCAGCGCCAACTGGTACCAACGCAGGCGTTGCCGCATGATGAGGGGTTCGAGCAGGGAGGTGAAGAACGATGTGAGGGCCATGCACACCAAAGCGATGGAGGCGTTGGCCAATTTGATGGCGCCGTAAAAAGCCAGCCAGTGCAGGGCCACAATGACGCCGAT
Organism: Saprospiraceae bacterium UBA2329; assembly: GCA_002344975.1. Classification (GTDB taxonomy): domain Bacteria; phylum Bacteroidota; class Bacteroidia; order Chitinophagales; family Saprospiraceae; genus UBA2329. The sequence continues at coordinate 37,986 of DDUV01000121.1, forward strand.
GCCCATGTAGCGCAGAATGGCGGCGCGGGGCAAGCGACGAAGCAGGCTGCCGAGGCGTACTAAAAGCAGGAGGCTGAGGCTGGTGAGCAGCACGCGCCACCATACGAGCACCAATGCCGAGAGCTGAATCAGGTCGCCGAGAATAGCCGTGACGCCAAACAACAGCACGGCAATGTGCAACTCTATATAGGCTCTGCGTTCAGGGTGCATGGCGATGATTTTTTGATTCTTTGACAAATAGTGTGCTTAAAGGAACGGATTTAGCGAAAATCATGCCTCCTTACAGTCGTCCTGCCTTCCGCTAAATCTGTTCCCACACTATTTGTCAAAGAAGGATTTTTTTAGGACTGCAAAGCAAAGCAATATTTGGCGCAGGCAGAAAACATTCCTTTGGGCGGTGTGTTCTTTGGGTGAAATTTTTCCTGTCACTATACAAAAACGAAAATACCATGTCACTGAAAACCGGCGATGCCGCTCCGCTTTTTACCCTCTATTCTTCTGACAAGCAGCCCGTTTCGCTCGAAAACTACCGAGGCAAAAACGTGGTGCTCTTATTTTTTCCGATGGCTTTCACCGGCGTTTGTACGGCCGAATTGTGCAGCATGCGCGACAGCATTGCCGACTATGCCGGCTTAGACGCTGAGATTTTGGCCATTTCCGTGGATTCGCCGTTCACATTAGACAAGTTCAAACAAGATCAACAGCTCAACTTTCCGCTGCTGTCCGACTTCAACAAGGAGGTGTCGGCTGCTTATGGCACTATTTATGAGGAGTTTGTGTTCGGTTTGAAAGGCGTTTCCAAACGCTCTGCTTTTGTGGTGGACAAAGAGGGCGTCATTCGTTACGCCGAAGTGTTGGAATCGGCGGGCAACCTGCCGGACTTCGAGGCGGTGAAGGCTGCATTGGCTGAACTGAATTGATTGAAAATATACTTGATGAATCTGTGAGTTGCGAAATTCAATCGCAGCTCACAGATTGCTGCCCATAAGTCACCGAAAAATAGTCAGGCCATGCGCGTTTTCAGTGGATTCGAGGAAGAATTGGAAGACCTGTTGGTAGAGGATGAAATTGCCGATACCGAGGGGCCTGCTTTTTTGGTGGTGTATAACGACGACCACAATTCCTTCGACTGGGTGATTCGCTGCTTCATGGAGGTGCTTGATCATTCGCACGAGCAGTCGGAACAGTTGGCCATTATGATTCATTTCAAAGGCAAGGCCACCGTAAAAACGGCCCCCAAAAAAGAACTGAAACCTAAAAAAGACGCTCTGGTGGAACGCGGGCTTTCGGCAGTGATAGAGGAGTGAAAACCATTTTCAGTCTTTCCGTTCCCCGGCTTTTTCCTGTGCGTTTGGTTTTAAAACACAATAGGCACATAGATCACATAGCGTTGGTACTATGTTTTCTATGTGCCTATCTGCTTTATAAACAGCTATTTGTATCTAAGATTTGCTTTGGACTTCGCCAAAGTGCAGCGATCAACTGCCGCAGGCAGCTTACCCCTTACTTCACGCCTAATCGGTCTATCATAAACGCATAGTTGAAGGCCACCTCCTTCAGCCGGTCGAAACGGCCTGTAGCGCCGCCGTGCCCCGACTTCATGTTCGTGCGCAGCAGCGTGATGTTGTTGTCCGTTTTCGTGGCGCGCAGTTTGGCCACCCATTTGGCCGGCTCGTGGAAGAGCACCTGCGAGTCGTTGAGGCCGCCGGTAGCCAGAATGTGCGGATAGTCTTTTTTCTCGATATTGTCGTAGGGCGAGTAGGAGCGAATGTAGTCATAAGCCTCCTTTTCATTGGGATTGCCCCACTGCTCGTACTCCTGCGTGGTGAGCGGCAAGGTCGGATCGAGCATGGTGTTGATCACATCCACAAAGGGCACCTGTGCCACCACCGCCTGAAACAGATCGGGGCGCATGTTTACCACCACGCCCATCAGCAGGCCGCCCGCGCTGCCGCCGTTGATGGCCAAGCGCTTCGGCGAGGTATATTTTTGCTTCACCAACTCCTCTGCGCAGGCTATGAAGTCCGTAAAAGTATTTTTCTTCTTCATCAGCTTGCCGTCTTCATACCACTGCTCTCCCATTTCGCTGCCCCCGCGTATCTGTGCAATGGCATACACAAAACCGCGGTCCACCAAGCTGAATGCGTTGCCGTTAAAGTAGGGGTCGGTACTGGAACCATACGAGCCATAAGAATACAGCAGCGTGGGGTTGTTGCCGTCCAATTTCATGCCCTTCTTATGCACCAGAGCCATCGGTACTTTCACGCCGTCCGGAGCGGTGGCCCACAGGCGTTTCACCTCATAATCGTCGGGATTGAAGCCGCTGGGTATTTCCTGCTGTTTCAGCAGTTCGCTCTTGCCCGTCGTCATGTCGTAGTCATACACCGAGCTGGGGCGATTGAGCGACATGTAGCCGTAGCGCAGTTTGGTAGAAGCATAGTCGGCATTAGAACTCGAAAAAACTGTGTAAACCGGCTCCGGGAAAGTCACCGACTGCATGGCGCCGCTTTGGAGGTCCATCACGCGGAGTTCCTGCAGGCCGTTGGTGCGCACCTCTATCGCCAGAAACTTGTCAAACACCTCCATGTCTTCTATCATCACCTTGGGATCGTGCGGTATCAGGTCTTTCCAGTTTTTCTTGTCCGAGAAGCCGGTGAGCGGCGCCTCCATGATTTTGTAATTCTTGTGGTTGTCGTCCTTTAGCCTGATGATGAATTTCTGCTTGTGGTGCGACACATAGTACTCCACATCTTTGGCTCTGGGCGCAAACACCTGAAACTTCCCGTCCGGCTGGCTGCTGGGCAGCAGGTGGTATTCTGTAGAAGTGAAGCTCCCGGAAGTCAGGAAGATATAATCGCCCGATTTGCTGCGCGACACATCCAACGAAAACAATTCGTCCTTTTCTTCAAACACCAACTGGTCTTTTACCTTCGTGCCGAGCTTGTGTTTGAACACTTTATCGGTGCGTAGCGCGGCATTGGGGCGCGTATAAAACACAGTGGTATTGTCATTGGCCCAGGCGCCTCCGCCCGCATTTTCAATCACATCGGGCAGGTCTTTGCCGGTTGTCAGATCGCGGAAACGCAGCGTAAATTCCACATACGAGCCGGTGTAGTTGCTCGCGTAGGCCAAAATGCGGTTGTCGGGACTGACCTCAAAGGCGGCCAGCACAAAAGCCTGCTGGCCCTCAGCTTCCTTGTTTTCATCCAAAATGATTTCCTCCGGCGCATCCACGCTGCCTTTTTTGCGGCAATAAATGCGGTACTGCTTACCCGTTTCGGTGCGCGAGTAGTAGTAGTAGCCGTTGTCGAAATAAGGCACGCTGCTGTCGTCCTCTTTGATGCGGCCTTTCAGTTCGTTGAACAGCGTCTCCTGCAAGTCTTTGGTATGCGCCATCACTGTATCGGCGTAGGCATTTTCCGCATTCAGATAGGCGATTACCTCCGGGTTGGTCTTGTCCTTGAGCCAGTAGTAGTTGTCCACGCGTTCGTAGCCATGTTCGCTGAATGTTTCCGGTTGCACAGCCGCGGCGGGCGGAGTCGGGTAGTCGCTTTGCATGCGCATAGTCGTTTCGGTCGTTTCGGTTGGTTGATTGTTGCAGGCGCTGAAGCCGGCGGCCATTGCCAAAGCAAGGGCAAAAAGAAGCATTTTTTGCATAGGAAGGTGATTTTTAAGGTGCGAAGTTAAGAATAACCTTGTCAAGGTGATGTCTTACATAAAAAGGTTGCATACTTCTTTGGGCGCATCCCCGCCGCTCTTTATGCTCCCGCCATCCGGGCTACAAAAAAGGGCGGGGTCGCTGCCTTCCGGGGTTTCGCCCCGCTCTTGCAGAAGCGGGGCCGCCTCCTCGCGTCGGCGCCCTCCAGGCAGCTTGCGCGGGCGCCTCCCTCCGCTTGACAATGCACTGAAAATCATTTAACTTTGCTGCCGGATATTTTACCCTGTATTTCATTCAAAAAAATCATCCATTACAATGCCCCACGAAGTAGAAATTCAAGACCTGAAAATGCTCCTCGCCGAGCTGATTGCCAGCCAGAAAGACACGGAAGCGAGGTTTAAGGAAACGGAAGCGAGGTTCAAAGAGACAGCCGACCGATTCAAAGATACTGACAAGCGCATCAACAAAGCCTTCGAACTATTCGAATCGCAGTGGGGCAAGCTCATTGAGGCATTGGTAGAAGGCGATTTGGTGCGCGTACTCAATGAGCGCGGCATCGCAGTAGCCGAAACCGCCACCCGTCGCAAAGGCAGGCGCGGCGGCCACAATTACGAATTCGATATCATTGCTCACGATACCACCCAAATCGTGGTAGTAGAGGTAAAAACAACTCTGCGCGTGAAGCATGTGGAGCATTTTCTCGAAAAAATGTCGCACGCCAAAGAGTGGATGGCCGAGTACAAAAATTACGAAGTACTGGGCGCCGTGGCCTTCCTCCTTGCCGAAGAAGCCGCCGACACCCTTGCCGAAAAAAAGGGCCTCTTCGTCATTTGCGCTACCGGCGACAGCGCCGCCATCGTCAATGCCGACGACTTCCAGCCTCGCCGTTTCTAATACATCAACTTACCCTATGAAACAAACCCTCACGCTTTTTCTTTTGCTCCATATTTGGGCCGTGGCCGCCCAGCCCGCTTTTCGTTTTAGCTACGGCGCCATCGTTCGCGGCGATACGACTTCGCCCCGCATGGCCGTCGTTTTTACCGGCCACGAATTTGCAGACGGCGGCAATTTTATCGCTAACACTTTGAAAAAGAGAAACCTGAAGGCCTCCTTTTTTCTCACCGGAGATTTTTACCGAAACCCCGATTTTGGAAAACTCATCGGCCAACTCCGACAGAACGGCCACTACCTCGGCGCCCACAGCGACGCGCACCTGCTGTACTGCGATTGGAGCCGCCGCGACAGCCTGCTCGTTACACAGAAGCAATTCGTTGACGATTTGACCGCCAATTACACGGCCATGTTTCCATTCAGTATCCCTCCGGCGGAGGATGAGCTTTATTTTCTGCCGCCTTACGAATGGTACAACGACACCATCGCCGTTTGGACCCGCCAACAGGGCCTCCAACTCATCAATTTCAGTCCAGGCACCCGCAGCGCCGCCGATTACACCTGGCCGCAATTGCCCAACTACCGCAGCAGCCGCGTCATTCTGCAATCTATTCGCGATTTTGAGCGCGCCTCGCCTGCCGGTCTCAATGGCTTTATCCTGCTGCTGCACATCGGTACAGACCCCCGCCGCACAGACAAGTTTTACAAAAAACTCCCGACTCTCCTGCGCTTTCTGAAAGCACGGGGCTACCAGCCTGTCCGCGTGGACGAACTGTTGAACAGATGATTTAGCCGCCTGCCGTCGTTTTTGCATTTTCCCGGCATCCAAGCCCCCCAAAACAGCGTTCTTTGTGCAGTGTTTTTAATCATACTACCATGTTTCGACTCATTACTGCCGCCATAGCAACGCTCTTTTTCCTTTCATTGCAGGCGCAAACCTTCCCGCGATTTTCCGTCCCGTTTCGCACCGCCGATGGCCAATTATTGCGCAACGCCCTCGCAGGCGGCCTCAACAACCCACAAGTTTCGGAGGCCGATCTGAACAACGACGGCATCACCGATCTGTTTGTATTTGACCGAAAAGGAAACGTCATCCTGCCTTTCCTGCACGACGGCGTGGCAGGCTCCGTCCATTATACCTACGCCCCGGAATACGCCGACAATTTTCCCGCTCTCAACAGTTGGGCGCTGCTGCGCGATTTCAACGGCGACGGTATTGCTGACCTCTTCGCCTATTCAGATGCGCCTGTTGACGGCATTATGGTGTATCGAGGCTATTTCGATGCGCAAAACCGCCTGTCTTTCCAGCGCCTGATGTTCAACAATCTCCACCGGCTCATTTATTTTCCCCTGCCCGGCGGCTCTACTACTCAACTCTATGTATCCCGAATAGACATCCCCGAAATCACAGATGTGGATGGCGATGGCGACCTCGATATCCTCACTTTCGGCGTGAACGGCGGCAAAATGGAGTATTATGCCAATCGCTCCTTAGAGATGGGCATGGGCCGCGATACCGTCGTGTATCGCTTAGTGAGCAACTGCTGGGGCGGTTTTTTTGAAAGCGGCTTCTCCGAACACATTGACTTGGCCCCCAACTTCGGGCAATGCTACAATCCCTTCCATGACGGCAGCGGTGAAGGACTCGAACTCCGCCATGTAGGCTCTACGGTGCTTGCATTTGATGCCGACGGCGACGGCGATAAAGACCTCATACTGGGCGATGTATCTTTCAACAACCTCAACTTTCTCACCAATGGCGGTACCCCGCAAACCGCCTGGATGACCGCTCAGGATATTGACTTCCCCTCCTATGATGTGCCGGTTGATCTGCCGCTGTTTCCCGCAGCCTTCCTCGTGGACGTGGACCACGATGGCAAAAAAGACCTGCTCGTGGCGCCCAATGCCGCAGTCGGTTCGGAAGACTACCACGCCCTGTGGTGGTACCGCAATACGCAGGGCATTCCCCACCGCTTCGAGCGGCAGCAAACCGATTTCCTCATAGAAACCATGCTCGATTTCGGCACTGGCGCTTATCCCGCTTTCGCAGATGTGAACGGCGACGGCCTGACCGACCTCGTGGTGGGCAACAATTCTTACTACCGGGAGTTCGGGGCCAAAGAATCTCGCCTCCATCTCTTCCTCAACACCGGCACGCCCGAAGTGCCCGCCTTCCAATTGGCCGACGACAACTGGCTCAATATGCGCGCCATAGCCGCCGCTACCTTCAACCTGGCGCCTGCCTTCGGCGATCTGGACGGCGACGGCGATACCGATTTGCTGGTGGGTACCGACCTGGGGCAACTCTATTATTTTAAAAACCTGGCCGGGGCAAACCAGCCCATGCAGTTTGGCGCCCATCAGTTTCCGTACATGAACATTGACATCGGAACAGCCTCTGTGCCTTTTATGGCCGATCTGAATAGAGATGGCCTCATGGACATCCTCGTGGGCGAACGCAACGGCAACATCAATTTTTTCCCCAATACCGGCTCCGGCACTCAGCCGGATTTCGTGGGCGACCCCGATTTGGAGCCTAATGTATTTTTTCTGGGGGGGGTGGATACCCGTATTACCGGCGCTTTTCCTAACGGTTACAGTGCTCCCGCAGTAGTATGGAATGGTCAAGAGTACTTACTTTTCTCGGGAACCAGCCGGGGGAGGATCGAGGCTTATACCGTACTCCCGTCGAGCTTTAGAGATTCTTTTCCTCTTATTTCAGAAACCTGGGGTGAAATTCATACAGGTACTCAAAGCCGCCTCGCTTTCGTCGATTTGGACAACGACGGCCTGCTGGAACTGGCGGTGGGCAACGACCGGGGCGGGCTGCAATTTTTCCGAACGCCGCTGCCTGCTCTCGCACCCAACTCTGTGAAACCGGAACCTGCCGCCGGGCCAAGCGTAAAAGTCTTTCCCAACCCGACTCACAATACCTTGTTTTTCAGCAGAACCGATGCCGGAACAGCAGAACTGGAACTCAGCATTTATAACGCAGAAGGCCGCCTGATGCGGCAATCTCGCAGATCGGGCGCTCACTGGCAGGAAGACCTCGGCAACTGGCCCGACGGTATGTACTTCTGGCGCTTGGCCGGCACCGATGGCGTGATTTCAGCCAAGGTGATGAAAACGGCAAAGGGGCGATAAAAAAATAAAGTGGTCATTTTCGCCCCACTACAAAGTGATGATCCGGGCGACAAGCTGAAAAATTTGTCGCCCGGCATCTGCTTTCTTACACCGGCTGGAAAGGCAGCTCGGCGGCAAACGGAATGGCTGTTTCCAATTCCAGTTCCGCGCGGTAGGTTTCAAAGTCTTCCCGACTGATCTTGAAGCCCCGCTTTTCAAACATATGAATCATGCGCTTATTGGTGGCCAGCATAGAGGCGTATATTTTGGCAATGCCCTTGTCGCGGGCTACCTCCAGAATGTAGTCCATCATATTGCCGCCCAGTTCGAGGCCCTGCCACTCGTCGGCTACCACGATGGCATACTCTGCACTTTCTCCCCAGGCATCGGCAATGATGCGCACCACGCCCACCATTTTCTTGTTGCCGCCCTCTTCCACTTCCGCCACGATGGCCATTTCGCGGTCGTAGTCAATATGTGTAAAGCGCGTGAGGAAATCGTGGTTCACCTTCGGCACATACCCAAAGAAGCGGAAGTATAAGGTTTCGCTCGACAAGTTCTCAATCATCTGGGTTTCCATCGGCTCGTCTTCGGGGCGGATGGGCCGCAGGACAGCCTCTACGCCGTTTTTCAGCAGCACGCGCTTGGTGTATTTGCCGGGGTACGGCGATATGACCAAGTGATCGTACGGGTGGCCCTTGCGGCGGGGTTTGTATTCATCCAGAATGATGCGTGCATCGAGTACCAGCCCCGATTCGGCATCGGCTGTGTAGGGGTTGATATCTATTTCTCCAATCTCCGGGAAGTCGGTGAGCAGGTGCGAAAACTTGGTAAGCACAAAGGCCAGGTCTTCCAGATCCACGCCCGGCATATTGCGATAGCCTTTCAGGAGCGGGTACATCTGCGTACCCTCAATGACGCGACGCGCCAGGCGCATGTTCAGCGGAGGCAATCCCAACTGCGTATCTTTATACACCTCGACCGCCACGCCGCCCCGACCAAATGCAATGGCCGGCCCGAAAATGGGGTCTTTTTTGGCGCCGATGAGCAGCTCAAATGGCTTCTTCGTCATCCGTTCGATGAGTACGCCGTGTATATTCGCCTTTGGCACATGGCTTAGTACCGAGCTGACGATCTCGTTGTAGGTTGCGGTGGCTGCTGCCCGGTCGGAGATGTTGAGTTTCACGCCGCCCACATCGGTTTTGTGGAGCGCATCGGGGGAAACGATTTTCATGGCCACCGGAAAACCAACGGCTTCGGCCATGTCGGCGGCTTCTTCTGGGCGGGTGGCCAGCCGGTTTTCGCCTACCGGAATGGCATAACAGGACATCAGTTCTTTGGCCTCGATTTCGGTGAGTTGCCTGCGATTTTCCGATAAAGCTCTGCGGATAATGCGCCAGGCTGAGTCTTTGCGCGGGGTGAACTCCTGCGGTGCTTCTTCGGGCGTTTCGTAGAGCAAATCTAAGTTACGAGAGTAGTTCCACATTTTCAGGAACACGTCCACGGCGCTTTCCGGGTAACGGTAGTTGGGAATTTTGCCTGCTTCCAGCACTTCGCGTCCCTCTGTCACATCGGCCTCTCCCATCCACACGGCAAGCATTGGTTTGCGCGTATTTTTGGAGGCTTCCACCACTTCGCGGGCGGCATCGGTGGGACTGGTCACGGCCTGGGTGGTGAGGATGGTGAGCACGCCGTCCACATTTTCATCGGCCTGACAGATTTCGAGCGTTTTGCGATAGGTTTCTGCACTGGCGTCGCCGAGCACGTCCACCGGGTTGCCGTGGCTCCAACTGGCAGGCAGAAATTCGTTGAGTTTTTGCATGGTTTGCTCCGACAACTCTGCCAATTTACCTCCACGTGTAGCGAGGTAGTCGGTAGCCAATACGCCGGGGCCGCCGGCATTGGTCACGATGGCCAAGCGATTGCCCTGGGGCCGGGGCTGCATGGCCAAAGCCTGCGCACAGTGGAAGAGCTGGGCGATGGTGTCCACCCGGATGATGCCGGCGCGTTGGAACGCAGCATCGAATACGGCGTCGTTGCCGGCCACTGATCCGGTGTGCGACATGGTAGCCTTGCCGCCTTCCTGGCTCTTGCCCGCCTTTAGGATGATGATGGGTTTGGAGCGGGCAAAAGCGCGGGCGGCGCTCATAAATTTGCGCGCATCTTTCAGGGTTTCCATATAAATAAGGATGGACGAGGTGTTGTTGTCCATACCAAAGTAGTCAATCAACTCGGCAAAACCCACGTCCACCATTGAACCGATGGAAACGAAATGGCTGAAACCCACGCCTTGGTCCAACGACCAGTCGAGGATGGACGTACACAAGGCGCCACTCTGTGAGATGAAAGCGATGTTGCCCTTGCCGGCCATTTTGGTAGCAAAGCTGGCATTGATGCCCATTTTGGGATTGATGAAGCCCAGGCAGTTCGGCCCTATGATGCGCATACCGTAGCGGCGGCTGGTTTCAGTGATGCGGTTGAGCATGGCGATGCCTTCCTCGCCGGCCTCCTTGAAACCTGCCGAAATGATGAGCAAGCCGCCGACGCCTGCTTCTCCACACTCTTCCACAATGTCGGGAACGGTGGCTGCCGGTGTAACGATGATGGCGAGGTCGGCCTTTTTAGGAATTTTCTTTACACTCTTGTAAGCCGGAACGCCCTGAATGGTCTTGTGTTTGGGGTTGACCGGAAATATTTTGCCCTCAAATCCGCCTTCGAGCAAATTGTGCATCACGGCATAACCTACCGATTCTACGCGGTCTGAAGCGCCAATACAGGCAATGACTTTGGGTTTGAAAATGCTATCGAGTTGTCGTACCATGGTTGAAATTGTTTTTTGGGTATAAACGCCCGTGTTAACTTAGTGTTGCTGCAACAATAAGCCATTTTACATGATGGCGCAAGGAAATACATATTAAAAACAGGGTTGACTTAAATTGGTTTTATTCCAAAAGGGGCATTTAAACGAGTTAATAAAAATACAATATTTCGTATGCTTTTTTAAATACCAGGAGTTCCTTCTTGTTCGTAAAAGAAGTTCTCTCCGTTGAGGTTATGCTTGTCATGAATTGACTTGCAATAAAAAAATATATGTCAGCCTCAAACATTGCTGCTTCATCTGTATGCCGATGCGGCAACTTTGCAGCGGCTTATTCACAAATATTAGACAATTGGGCTTCGTGCCTCCTGAGCCTGAGACGATCTTGTGTTGTCTCAGGTTCTTTTTTTGTAAAATTCGCCTTCCCCAAAATAAACTACGAAAAAAATCGTACTTATACTTGTCTCTACGAAAAAATTCGTATATCTTTGCAGGCATTAAACAAGGGGCAATAGAAAAATAAAGTGGTCATTTTCGCCAAAGGATTAGATAAGTAAACGTTTCATTTTAATTGTCTTATCTAATCCTTTGGCCTAAAGAAAATGAACATTTATTTTTGCCCCACTACTTTAGGACGTTAATTTTTCATCCAAAAAAAATGCGCCCCTCAC
>DDUV01000093.1 GCA_002344975.1 Saprospiraceae bacterium UBA2329
GCTACGGGTTCGGGCGTCATCATCAGCGAAGACGGATACATCGTTACCAACCAGCATGTGATCGCAGGCGCCGACGCCATAGAAGTGACGCTGCACGACAAACGGGAATTTGAGGCAGAGTTGATCGGCGTTGATTTGTCCACTGATCTGGCCTTGCTGCGCATCCGGGCCGGGCGGCTCAAAGCCCTGCCTTTCGGCAATTCCGATTCGCTGCTGGTGGGCGAGTGGGTACTGGCGGTGGGCAATCCTTTCAACCTCGAGTCCACCGTCACGGCAGGCATTGTGAGTGCTAAAGGCCGCAGCATAGATATTCTGGAAAGTCAGGATCGCATCGAATCTTTCATCCAAACCGACGCGGTGGTGAACCCCGGCAACAGCGGCGGCGCATTGGTCAATTCCAACGGAGAGTTGGTGGGCGTCAACACGGCCATCATCACGCGCAGCGGGCGTTACGAGGGCTATTCCTTTGCGGTGCCGGCCAATCTGGTGCGCAAGGTCATCCGCGATTTGCGCGATTACGGCACGGTGCAAAGGGGCTTGCTCGGCGTATTTATCGAAGACATCGGCAGCAAGCAAGCCGAGGCAATGGGGCTTTCCGCCGCGGAAGGTATCCTCATAACGCGGGTATCGCCGGGCAGCGGCGCCGATGATGCCGGCCTCCGCGAGGGCGATGTCATTGTGAGTATTCAGGGCGTCAAAACCCGCACCATGGCTGAGATGCAAGAGCAGGTGGGCAGGTTCAGGCCCGGCAATAAATTGAAAGTGGAATACATCCGGGAGGGTAAAAAACGCGGCGCTTCGGTGGTGTTGAAAAGCAAATCGAACGATGTTTCGCTGACGGATGCGGGAGAACAATCGCAACTCAGAGAACTGGGATTTGAACTGCGCAGCCTGAATGCCGAAGAACGGCAGCGCCTGAATATCAAGGGTATAAAGGTCATCAGTATTTACCGCGGCACTCCTGTGGAAGGCACCAATATGGAACCGGGCTTCATCATTACCAAAGCCAATGGCAAAACAGTGCAGGCGGTAGATCAATTAGCTAAGATCATTTCCGGGGCGCAGGGAGGCAAAGTTGTACTGGAAGGCGTGTACGAGGATTACAAAGACAAGTACTACTACTCTTTTGAGGTAAAATAACCAGATAATTGTCTGATAGTGAAGGGGGAACTCCGTCAAATACAACTTCATAGCCCCCTTCACCAACAGACTTTTCAGAATCCTCCCAATCGGAAAGTAAAGGTACCGACCGGGCTGCTGAAACTCTTGTTATCCAACTCTGACGGAAGGCGATCCACTCCGTTGACCCAACGATAGCCGCCTGTAACGGCCAATTTGAAGAAGTCGAACACATTGAATTCTACTCCAAGCTCCGGCGTCATCACAAAAACGCGATCTGAATAGAACGTTTGTTTGCTCTGGCGCAGTTCAGTGCGACCCCAGCCGATGCGCGCGCTGCCGTAGAGGTGCGCTACTTTGTAAGATTTGGGCACATAGCCCAGCCAGAAACCATTGTGTTTGAAGCGAATATCGTACAGCTCCTGACTCACGCTGACTTTGGCCAGGTCATTGCCCAACCCGTACCAACCTATAAAAAAGTCTTCGAGGATGAGCGCGCCGCCGCCGCCTACATCGGAGATGGATTCGCCGTTGATGGAACTGATTTCTACAATCGGCGAGCCGAAGGCGCCCACTACGTTGAGGTCGCCGAATATGGTTTGGTGCCGCTGAGCTTGAAGGGTACAAGCCGTCAAAAAGGAAACTGCGATCAGAAGATTGCGCATAACATTGAATTTTTTGTGGTTAAACATGACGTTGTTTTCAGAAGGATGTATCGCAGCGGGGGCTACCCCTATGGCGGTGGTTGATTTTTTTTACGATTTCGGGTTTAAGGTTTCGGGTTGGAACCGCCCACCGCATACTGGTTCCGGGTTTCCCCTCGTTTAGAAGATAAACTGCCAAAGCCGCGCAAGGCGCGGGTCAGCGATAAACTGCGAAGCAGATTACCAACATGTTCCTGCCCCGACGATAAGATTACCATGCCTGTCGGCCCACAGTACAAAAAACTTTTTTTATCACTTTTTCAACAAACATTTGGAATATAATTCCAAGCCGCATACCTTTGCGCCCGATTTGTATTTTTCAATACATCCATTGTACGCGATTTCTTCCCCCGGGTCGGGAATTTTTCTTCTTCAACAGGTATGGGCGCGCGTTAACGGATGATTGAAAGCATCTGTTAACCGGGTTTTGTGAGCTTCCTACCGAAGCCTCAACGCTCACATCGTGTACTTACATGACCACAACCACTTTTGCTGAACTCGGCCTCTCGGAGGCAGTGCTCGCTTCCGTCACCGACATGGGCTTTATCAACGCTACGCCCATTCAGGCAGAAGCCATTCCTGTATTGATGACCGGCAAAGACATCATCGGGCAGGCACAAACCGGCACCGGAAAAACTGCCGCTTTCGGCATTCCGCTGCTCGAACGCATGACGCCCGACAAGTATGTGCAGGGCCTCATCCTCTGTCCTACCCGCGAGCTGTGTCTTCAGGTAGCCGACGAAATGAAAAAACTTTCCACCCACTCCAAAGGCGTACAGGTGGTTGCCATTTATGGCGGCGACTCTTACGAACGCCAGATCAAAGCCCTCAAAGGCGGGGCCAACATCGTGGTGGGCACGCCCGGCAGAGTTATTGACCATATCGGCAGGAATACCCTCAAATTGGAAAACCTCCAAATGGTCATTATGGACGAAGCGGACGAAATGCTCAATATGGGCTTCCGGGAAGACATGGAAAACATCCTCAGCGGCACGCCCGAAGAACGCCAGACGGTGCTCTTCTCGGCCACCATGTCGAAGGATATTCTGGCCCTCACCAAGAAATTCCAGCGCGATGCCCAACTCATTAAAGTCACCCGCGAAGAACTCACCAACAGCAATACTTCTCAGTATTATTTGGATGTCAAACACGGCGCCAAACTCGAAGCGCTCTGCCGCCTGATGGATGTGCAGCAACTCGAACTGGCACTCGTGTTCTGCAACCAGAAACGCATGGTGGACGAAGTAGCCGAAAAACTGCGCGACCGCGGCTATCCTGCCGAAGCGCTGCACGGCGACCTACCGCAAGCCGCTCGCAACGTGGTGATGAACCGCTTTCGCAACGGCAGCCTCAACCTGCTGGTAGCTACCGACGTGGCCGCCCGCGGTATTGATGTGGATGACGTGGATGCCGTTATCAACTTCGATATGCCTTACGACCCCGAAGTATATGTACACCGCATCGGTCGCACCGGCCGCGCAGGCCGCACCGGCAAGGCTTTCTCTTTAGTGTCTGGCTCTGATCGCCGCCGCCTGTGGGACATCAGCCGCTACACAAAAGTAGAGGTGGAGCGCATGACGGTGCCCAGCTTTCAGGATGTAGTGCGCGTTCGCCGCCAGCAGTTCACACAGCGCGTACTGACTACCGTGGAAGCCGGCGGATTAGAGCCGTTTGAAGGATTGCTGCCCAAACTGCAGGAAATGGGCATGAGCACCGAACAAATTGTGGCCGCATTGGTCAAAATGAACTTCGGCGAACTGAAAAACGAGTTTGTTCAGGAAAATATAGACGCTACCGCAGAACGCAAGGCTGCTCCCAAGCGCGAGGCTTTCGGCAAAAAAGCGGAGTTCAAACCAGCCGGCAAAAACAAGGGCGGCTACGCAGAGCGCAATACGCCGCGCAGCGAACGCTTTGATAAAAAATCGGGCAAGCCGTATCCTTCCGCCCGTGGCGGCAGCATGACCCGCTTGGTCATCAACATCGGCAAACAAGAGAAAATCAGCCCCTCGAACATCGTGGGTGCCATAGCCGGCGAGTCGGGCATTCCGGGCAGCGTGCTGGGGCAAATTGATATTTTCGACCGCTACACCAGCGTGGACGTACCGGCTACCCTTGT
Source organism: Saprospiraceae bacterium UBA2329 (assembly GCA_002344975.1). Classification (GTDB taxonomy): domain Bacteria; phylum Bacteroidota; class Bacteroidia; order Chitinophagales; family Saprospiraceae; genus UBA2329. Next base: position 3,940 of record DDUV01000093.1, read on the forward strand.
GGACGAGGTACTGCGCGGTATGTCGGGCGCCAAAATCAAAGGCAAAAAAGTACGGGTCAGCGTGGAGAATTAATTCATTGCGTTTGATCTGAAATAAAAAAGGCGCCTTCCCGATGCAATGGGGGGCGTCTTTTTTTTGCTTGTGGTTTGGTTACCACTACATTGTCGAAGCGGCACGCCACAAGATGCTTGATATCATATCACCAGGGGCCGTTCTGTTTTACCTGATAAAACCGCTGGCCGTCAAACCGATAAAGACCTTGCCCCGTACCCCACCACATGTTTCCAGACCTGTCCTGATACATGCTCTGTACACAGCAGTTCAGCCCCTCAGCAGGCGTAAACACAGTGAAAGCGGCTGCGTTCGGCAAGGAAATAGAAGGATCAAACCTCGTAGTACTTCCTCGCGCTGTGACCCAGATAATACCCGACTCCTCTATGTATATGCCCCAAAATTCGATTCCGCCCAATCCGTCTTTGGGCGTGTATTCCGTCAATGTTTTCCCATCATATTTGCAAATACCGTTTTTCATGGTAAACCACATATTCCCAGCTTTATCCTCCGCGATGCCGCCGGCGTAGTTCTCGCCCAGATTTTCTTTTTCTACGATATTGACCATTGTTTTTCCATCATAACGAAAGACTCCATTTTCAGAAGAAGCAAACCAGATGTTTCCTTTTTTGTCTTCCATGATGCCGGCCACGTTTACAGGTGGAAGCTGTTGAAATAATGAAAAACATGGCTGCCCCTTGCCATCGGCAACCGGATCATACCGGTAAACGCCCCCGTGAGTACCCACCCAAACAGCACCCGTTTTGTCAACCAAAATGCCTTTCCGGGTTATATCAACATGGTGAAGCCCCTCCTTTGAAGCATAATTTTTAAAGGTTTTTCCATCATATTTATACACGCCCTGATCCGTTCCAAACCAAAGGTTGCCATTTTTATCTTCATTAATGGCATACACCGTTTTGTTGATAAAACCATCAGGATCAGAATAGTAGATTAACGCCTTTCCGTCATACTTCACTACGCCTTGTCCAATGGTGCCGAACCATAGATTCCCCCTCGAATCCTGAAAAATACTCCGGATATATTGACTGACTAAAGTAGTGTCAAAATCGGGAGCCAAAGGAACTGCCTCGAAGTTTCTTATGACTGTTGGGCCTGGAATTGAAAGGTTCGGGCCTTTAAGTGTGTTTGTTTTTTCTTGTCCGTTGCAGGAGGAGAAAATTGCCAAAAGGCCAAAGAGCAATATCCTGTTTAAAGCCATGCCGATAATTTTTGAAAAAAAGATGTTGTTCAGTTGCTTGCGACTCACACCGCCAGCCCGTTCACCATTTGCGCCAACACCTCGTTCAGGCGGTCAATGGCCAGCGGGATGTTCCAGTTGTCTTTGTTGCGCGGCTCCACATAGTTGGAAATGGCGCGGATTTGCAAAAACGGAGCCTGGGTCATCAGGCAGGCGTAGAAAAAAGCGGCGCCTTCCATGCTTTCCACCTGAGCGCCGAGGCGTTGTTGCAGCGCAGCGATACTCGCCTGAGAACCATGTACTTTGTTGACGCTCACGCCGGCTACTTTGGGCAGGAAATCATACGCCGAGCCGCCTT
>DDUV01000013.1 GCA_002344975.1 Saprospiraceae bacterium UBA2329
TCGACCAAACATTATCTCACTCACAATCACGCAACATCATGTTGAAGAAAGCATATTCTACCACTCAATCCGTTTGCAAAGTCACATTTTCTCTCCCGGTCGAAGCTGCACCGGATGCGGAGAAAGTTGTGTTGGTCGGCGATTTCAACAACTGGAACACTCAGGAAGCGCCGGTTTTGAAAAAAAGTAAAAACCAGTTTGAAACATCCTTAGAACTGGCTGCCGGACGTAGTTACGAGTTCAGGTACCTGATTGACAACAAGCGCTGGGAAAACGACTGGGAGGCCGATGATTACACTCCGTCGCCTTTCACCGGCATTACCAACTCCGTGTTGGTGCTGGATGCTGTTGAAGTAACACCGGCTGCTCCGGCTAAAAAAGCCGCTGCTCCTAAAAAAGCAAGCACCGCCCAACCTGTTGCAGCCGAAGTGCCCGCAGAAAAACCGGCGCCCAAGGCCAAAGCTGTGAAAGTAGCCAAACCTGCTGCCCCGGCGTCTGTGGTCAAAGATGATTTGACCAAAATTGAAGGCATCGGTCCTAAAATCGCTGAAATTTTTGCTACAAAAGGTATTGCCACTTTCGCAGACTTGTCTAAAGCCAAACCTGCCACACTGAAGACCATCCTTGATGAAGCAGGCAGCCGGTTCAAAATGCACGATCCCACAACCTGGCCCGCTCAGGCCAAATTGGTCGCAGCCGGTTCATGGGAAAAGCTCCAAACCATGCAGGACGAATTGAAAGGGGGCAAAAAGTAACCGCATTCCGATTTTTTCACCATATAACCTTTAAGACAATGATTACCAAGCAGTTCATGAAGTCCAAGCCCGTTTGCAAGGCCACTTTTTCCATCCCGGCAGAATTGGCTCCCGAAGCTAAAACGGTAGTGCTCCTGGGCGAATTCAACGGCTGGAATGCTGAAGACGGCATTCAAATGAAAAAACAAAAAGACGGCATTTTTAAAGCCGTAGTTGAGTTGGAAGCAGGCAAAGAGTTCCAGTTCCGCTATTTGGTGGACGGCCAACTCTGGATCAACGACAACGCTGCCGACAAGTACATCCCGACTCCGTTCGGCGTGGAAAACAGCGTAGTGGTGACTCTGAACTAATTCAGACACAACGAGAAAGTACTTACGAAACAGGAGAGCCTGTCTGCAAAGCGCCTTCGATACCATTCGGTTTCGGCGGCGTTTTGAGACAGGCTCTCGTTTTTGAGGACGAAAACTAAATGCTCATAACCATCAGTCCTACCAAAGAAAGCAAGGCCAGCCAAAAGCGTACGTCCATGTAAAGTGCGTTGTTTGATTCATTTCTCACAGTGTCGTGTTTTTCAAAGTTGGTAATACGGTTTGCCTCGTGCGACTTCATGTCGTTTCGCACATATTACCTACAAGCAAAAACGATACCATAGCATTTTTTTATTATATGTTCTCTGATACCGACACGGTGGATGATCCTGAAAAACAGGCGCTTTTGCGTATGCAAACTAAAATCGTCTTATCTTTCGGAAAAATTATCCGGTATGAACATCATTATCATCAATGGCCCCAACCTGAACCTGTTGGGCGTGCGTGAACCCGATATTTATGGCGGCGAAACCTTTGATGACTTTTTTGAGCGGCTGCAATTGGATTTCCCGCATGTGAGCCTGCATTATTTCCAAAGCAATTCAGAGGGCGCCATCATTGATAAGCTCCACGAAGTCGGATTTCACTTCGACGGCATCATTCTCAATGCAGGCGCCTATACGCACACCTCTATTGCCATCGCAGATGCCATTGCGTCCATCACTACGCCTGTGGTGGAAGTACATATTTCCAATGTTTTTGCCCGCGAGCCATTCCGCCATCACTCCTACATTGCCCCCAATTGTGTAGGGAGTATTGTAGGTTTGGGCTTGCAAGGATACGCCCTGGCGGTGGAGTACTTTATTTAATCACAACTTCCAATCCACCCGCAACGTCAGATTTCGCGGCGCCTCCATCAGTCCCGGACGGATGGTGTAGTCCTCGTTAAAAACATTATTGAATAAGGCCGAAACCTTGATCGCATCCGAGAAGCGGTAAGAGGCCCGCAGGTTGTTGAGCAGGTAGCCGTTGCTGTCGTTTTGGCGCTGCTCATTCAGTCCGGGCACGATGGCCAAGAAGATGAAGTCTATGGCCTCAATATGGCTGGCGTAGAAGGTTTCAATACCAACTGCGAACCGCTTGATCTCTGTTTCCAAATCGAGTTTTACAGTGTGACGGGAGCGATATTTCAGCAGGTTGTCCTCCTTATACGAAGAATTATTGTAGTTGATCTGGCCCTGAGTAGCAGTTTGCCCTGGCTGGATGGGGTTGGCATCCCAGTTGAGAAAACGCGGATCAATCAGGGTGTATCCGGCCAGTACGTTGGTAGGAAGTCCAAACAATTTGCCCCGTCCCATGATGCTGATTTCTGCCCCCTTGAGATCAGTGTCGCCTATGTTTATGGAGCTGAATCCGAACCCTACCAGGTTGAATTCCAGCATGTCCTGAAATTTAGAATAAAAAGCCGCCAAGTCCAAAAAGCCCTCGAAACTGCCCGCCTTAAATCCGCGTTTGATGCCGATTTCTGCACTCCAGGCCGTTTCGGAAGTGGAATATGGGTTGGGCAGAACGAAAAATCCGGCATTGGTAAAAATGTACCGTTCAGCTACGGTGGGATAGCGATAGCCCTGTCCCCAGGATGCGCGCACAAAGGTTTTTGGACTCAACTGATAGTTCAGGCCGGCCCGAAATACGGGCTTGGACTCCTCTTCTTCCGATGGCGGAATGGTACCCAGCAGATAACTGAATCCAGGATTGAACAACACATTGTTTTCGTACCGGAAACCTACGGAGGCGTTAAGACGCTCGCCGAATTTTTTGTCGAGCTGCACATAGCCGGCCAGATTTCGGGAAGTAAAAGTCGTGTCGCCGTAGAGTTCTGCCGTCACACTGTTCCAGGTGCCGACGAGGCCGGTGGTAAGTACCATGTTCAGGTCGGCAAACTTGCGCTGAAACTGGTATTCGCTGTAAATGACGAAAGAGGTGTTGGACTGATTGGAGCCGTTGTCCACGAAGTTGTTGTTGTCCACTGCAAAAAAGCGCCCCAGATAGCGATGGCGGTTGCCTTTTTTGTCAAAATAAGTCAGGTAGGGGTCAATGTTGTACCTGAACCTTTCTCGCGAACTGATGGTCGTGGGTGCGCCCTCGAAGCGGTTGGCGGCAGATTTCCAATAGAAAAAGCTACCGCTCTCGCCGCCGTTGAAGTTGCCGTTGATGCCGGCGCTCAGGCGGTCGGTGAATCTGTACCGGGTGGAAAAATTGAAACGACCATAGCGGTTGTAAGTGTCTTTGTTAAAGCTCTGTTCATTTTGGTAAAAACCGCCTAAAACCAGATCGAACTTGTTGAATTTCTGGCGATGATACACATTGGCGCCATAAGTGAAGGGCTGCGGCAGACTGTCCACGCCCCACCATTTCAGCGATTTTTCTTTAGGCGAGAAGTAGCTCGTAGCCCATAGCGCGCCGCCGGTTTCGGGCTGCGAGCGTGCAAAGGCCGTGCGTACATTAATGATGCCGTTGAGCGCCGAGGAGCCGTAAAGGGCAGAAGCCGCGCCTTTGAGCACTTCCACTTGCTCGATGTTTTCCACCGGCACATCGCCCCAGTTGGGAAAACCGGCATCTGCCTGTAGGATTGGAATATCGTCCACCAGCAACAACACCCGGCTGCCCGCGCCCTGCGAAAAGCCCGAACCTCCTCGGATATTGGCTTGCCCGTCAATGATGGTCACGCCGGGTATTTTTTCCAGAGCCTTATCTAAGGAAACCTTGCCGGTATTGTTGATGAGACTGGGTTTGAGTACTTCTATCGAAACGGTTTCTTCGCTCAGCGGCCGGGCAAATTTGCCGCTCGTCACCGTGGCTGTTTTTAATACCGAAGTTTCGATTTCCAAGGCAAAATCCAAGGTACGGGTCTCCCCGCTCGCAAGCGTAATATTCTGTTTTACAGTCTGGTAGCCTACAAAACTGACCGTAACTTCGACATTGCCGGCAGGCGAAGACAGGCTGAAACTGCCGTCGAAATCGGAAACGGTACCGCCGCCGCCGATGCTTACGTTGGCGCCGGGCAGGGGTTCGCCATTTTCGCGGTCTGTGATTTTGCCTTGTAAAACGGCGTTTTGTGCAGTTGCTGAAATGGATGCAAAGAGGCTTGCGAGGAGCAGCACCCAAGAGAAAAATTTGCTCATAAAATTCTGTTTAATAGTCGTTTGTAAAAAAGTTGACTATGTTCAAAGGAGCAAAACGGGGAGCAAATCTAAAGTAAGATTTTGAAAAAACTATATCCAAGGAGATTTTCACTCTTCGGAGCAGACGTGTTTTATTAGCCGAGAAATAATTTCAGATGCTCCACCACGGCTTGGGGCGCCTCTGCATGTACCCAATGCCCTGCGCCGGGCACGGTTTCTATGCGGGCTTCAGGAAAGAGCGCACGAATAGCCGGCTCATCCTGAGGAAGTTGTATGTATTGCGACCGGCCGCCTCGCAGAAACAAAACAGACTCTTCGTAGGGCGCGTCACCGGCTACGGTATCAAGAATTTTGTGGTAGTATTGGTGCAACACCGGCAGATTCATTTTCCAGGCATAATGGCCTTCGGTGCTTCGGCTGAGGTTTTTGAGTAAAAACTGCAAGACTCCCGGGTCGTCAATCCTCGCTGCCAGAAACGCCTCTGCTTCCTGCCGGCTTTCCACTTCATCCAATGGCAGGGACAACAACGCATCGAAAATAGCCTCGTGCCCGCCTGCATAAGCTTTCGGCGCTATGTCTATGACGGCCAAACGGTCCACCATATCCGGATAGATAAGCGCAAATTGCATAGCGGTTTTGCCGCCCATTGAGTGCCCTACTATATGTGCCCGGTATATCCAGTGCGATTCCATGAACTCCCGCAGGTCTTCGGCCAGCAAAGAATAAGACATGCCGGGTACGTGCGGAGAGCGCCCGTGATTGCGCTGATCTACGATAAAAACCAGATACTCGTCGGCCAAAGCCTTCGCTATGGTCTGCCAGTTGTCTAAGGTACCGAACAAGCCGTGCAGGATGATGACCGGTTCACCCTGACCAAATGATTTGTAATTGAGTTCCACGCGGTAAAGTTATCAAAGGCGTGAGAAAAAAACATATATGATGGTGTGTGACTTCCTTTCCAACTCGGCGTCAATAGGATATGTCCGGCGAAAGCAGCCGACAGAAACCATGAAAAACGGGGTTATATAGGGGCAAAAAAAAAGTCGTACCGATGGCACGACTTTTCAAATCTTATAATCCCATGAACATATCCAAAATCTGTGGAAAAAATTTTCCGAAATTATTTGCACTGAAAACTTGCGCAGAACAAATAATCGGTATAATTTCGCACCATCGTTTTAAAAAAGAGGGAGTACTAATCCACTTTAACAAATTGTGATCTCAAATTTTTGCTGATAGTTTTTCGTAATCCCATGAGCATGACCTATTTTTGAGGCGAACCGAAATCGGTTCGCTTTTTTTATTTTGGTGCGAAATCTATCTTTACGCAGAGAGTATAAAAAGTGTGAATCGTCCCGAACGAGTGGTCCGGGACGACTTACCACCAACAAATTATAATCCCATGAACATATTTCTTTCAATTGTCGCAGGCCACTTTTGAACCCGCCGTTTTTGTTTCTGTCTCCTCTTGTTCTCAATCACGATACAAATATGCAGCGGTCTCTAACCCTGCACAAAGACAAAAAATGATAATTGTGAAAAAAATATTCATACATTTTTATTAAAAATACAAGAAATTAAAGAATTAGTAAAGATCATAATATCCAGAATTTGTGAAAATAAAAGAATCTTTCACCTGTTTTTTTTAGCCTGTTTTTTTTATTTTTTTTCTGCTCAAAGCCCATTTTTTTTCAAAATCGGGTACTTCGCCCTACCTTGCGAGGCGAAAAATCAACTCAACAGAACATGGATCAACTCGACTCGCTCAACCAGGTGGCAACGTTTCACCGTACTTTTCATCATCCTGTAGAACCCCGTCCGGTGATTCCGGCGCCCGAACGCTGCCGGTTGCGTGTGTCGTTGCTGGCCGAAGAACTGAGCGAATTGGAGGAGGCGATTGCCGAAAACGACATCGTGGCCGTAGCCGACGCTCTGTGCGACCTGCAATATGTATTGAGCGGGGCCGTGCTGGAGTTTGGGCTTGGAGAAAAATTTCGCGCCTTGTTTGATGAGGTACAGCGCTCCAACATGAGCAAAGCCTGCCGGAATCCGGCAGAGGCAGAAGCCACCGTTAAATATTACGAAGAGGAACGCGGCGTGCCCTGTTATTACGAAGAAGACAACGGTTTGTATTTGGTGTATCGAAAAGAAGACCGGAAGACGCTGAAATCAGTCTTCTACTCGCCGGCCGATTTGCAGCAGATCGTGGAGTCGTAAAATTTATTGATAACCACACGGATTGATTTTTTAGCTTTGTGCCACAAACACTTTGAGCTATGGCGTTGAAAAAGAAACTACCTATCCTTTCACCAGAAGTTACATCTACCAATAAACGAACGATTATGACCAACACCATTACCCTTTCGTCCAACATGGACAGCCTCATTCTTATTGATGAAGGTAAAGCTGCCATACACAACCTCTCGCACCCTAATGGCCTGATTATTGGGACATTACGCGGACAGATTGTGGCCGGCACTTCCGAGAGCCTCCCGGAAGCAACAGAAGTAGTAAAAACCATTACCCTCTCTTTAGAGGCAGAGCGTTGGACTATTTTCTACGACCGCCCGGGCAAAATCCTCAACGTCATCGGTGCTACCGATATAGATTTGGGTTTGGTGGGAGATAGAGAGGCGCCGAGCAATGCCGTCATCCATCGCATAGCCATCGGCGGCAACCCGGTACATGTTCGCCGCGACGGCAATACCATCACGCTCTCTTTGTTAAAGGTCTGATTTTTAATTCGTTAAAATATTGAACCGGAAAGCACACACTGTCCGGAGAGGATTTCTTTGCCCGATATAACCATGCAGCAGAAATAATGCAGCGTCACAAAAGACATTAACAAAAGACTTATTCTCCTTTTTTCTATGTTTTGTACCTTTGCAGCTGTTCAAAGCGTTCCCCCACGTCTCGGAACAACACAATTACTTATTTACCGATGAGCAGGGAGGCATTCAAGCTGCAATCGGGAGGCGTTTAAGCATACCAACTACATGAAAAAAATCATTTTGGGAGCCATTCTTCTGCTCCCCCTGATCCTGACAGGACAAGCTAAATGGGAATTTGGGCTGACCGGCGGCGGATGGATGTACATGGGCGACCTGGCTCCCTCACGTTTCCCTACTCTGAAAGAATTACAACCGGGGGGCGGCGCTCTGCTTCGCCGTCGTTTGGGCGAAACAATGGCCTTGCGGGGCAGTTTCCTGTCGGGAAGCCTGAGCGGTACAGATCGCAATATCCGAAGCAAAGATATTCGCAAGGTACGCCTCATCGGGTTTGAGAGCAAAATCATGGACGCCTCGGTGGTATTAGAGTGGGAACCCTGGGCCGGCCGCCGCTATCCGGGCAATTTTCAATTCAAAAAACTGATCTCGCCTTATATCTTCGCCGGTGGCGCCTGGTATCGCAACGAGGTGCAAAATGATTACTCCGCCATGCCTTCCGACGGCCTGTGGGGCGCGGTACGAAAAGATCAGACCACAGAATATAAAAACACAGGATGGAGCATTCCTTTCGGAGGCGGTGTGCATTTCGACCTCAGCCGGCGCAGCGTCGTCAGCGTAGAATTGACCATGCGCCGCGCAGCCAACGACTATTTGGACGGCGTGAGCTATGCGGGCAATCCCGACAACAAAGACTGGTATGCGTTTGCAGGGGTCTCCTATAATTATCGTTTTACGCCCCGCGACCGCGACAAGGATTTGATACCCGACAAACAAGACTTCTGCCCCGCAGTGAACGGCGCGCTGAGCGCTATGGGCTGCCCGGATGCCGACGGCGATGGATTGGAGGACGTAGAAGATATGTGTCCCAATGCGCCAGGCCCCAGAGTGGCCAACGGTTGCCCGGATACCGACGGAGACGAATTGCCCGATCATTTGGATGACTGCCCGCTGTACGCCGGTCCCGAAAAAACCAAAGGCTGCCCCGACGCTGACGATGACGGCATACCCGACAAAGACGACGAGTGCCCGCAGGCTGCCGGTATCGCTGATTATAAAGGCTGCCCGGATACCGACGGCGACGGTTTCCCCGACAACAAAGACGACTGCCCGGAGGAAGCCGGCGTGCCTGAAAAACAAGGCTGCCCATACCGCGATACCGACGGTGACGGCATATTTGATGACTTCGATGAGTGCCCCGACGCGGCCGGCCCCAAAGAATTAGGCGGCTGCCCGGATACCGACAACGATGGTATAGCCGATAAAAACGACCGCTGCCCGGAAGCCGCCGGCACGAAAGAATTGGCCGGTTGCCCAGAAATGTCGGAAGAACACAAAAAAATATTGGCGGCTGCCCGCTGGGGTGTTGAATTTGAGACGGCCAGCGCCACGCTCAAGCCGCATTCAGCCAATGTTTTGAACAAAATTGCAGGGCTGCTCAACGATTATCCTGTATATCATCTCCACATTTCAGGGCATACCGACAACCGGGGCGTACCTGCCAAAAACCAGACGCTTTCGGAAAAACGTGCAAAAAGTTGCGTGGATTACCTCGTCGGCAAAGGCGTGACTGCCGAGCGGCTCCGGTCAGAAGGATTCGGCGCCGGGAAGCCCATTGCTACCAACAATACCGCACAGGGACGCAGCCGCAATCGTCGCGTGGATTTTGATCTGGTAGTTCCTGCTCAATAATTTTGCCTGCCTGCGAAAAAGCCAGTACTTTTGGGGCTTCAATCTGCACATACTATGAAAAATTACATCACATTTTTGCTTTTTGCACTCTTGAGCGGCTCCTTGCCCGCACAATCGGGCATTGAACTGGGGATGATGGGCGGTCTTTCGTTCTATCAGGGCGATCTGACCAACAGCCTCGTATGGGAGCTTAAAGAATCCAGCATTGGAGCGGGTCTGTTTGCTCGTTTTCCTGTGAACGACTCCTGGAACATGCGTGCAGGGCTGTCTTATGTGCGCATTGCCGGTACCGACCTCGATAATGCAGATCGCGACCGCCGGGCTTTTGCTTTTCATAATAATATGGTGGAATTTTCGCTCGTAGGCGAGTTCGAACCCTGGGGCAGCAACCGCATAGCAGGCGGCCTGCCGGTCTCGCCCTACTTAGTCTTCGGCAGCGGGCTGCTTTACACCAAGCCGAAAGTGGACTTCTCCCAATTCACCGGCGACCTGCTCACGCGCAACGTCATCCGCGATCGCGACACGCCCTACTCCAAGCTCAGGGTCATCATTCCTGTCGGCGTTGGCGTAAAAGTGCCGATGGGCGACTCTTGGCTCGTTGGTTTGGAGGCCGCCATTCGCTACCCTTTCACTGATTATTTAGACGGCATCAGCTACTCGGCCAATCCTGAAAAGAATGACTGGTACGCGCTCATTGGGCTGACGCTGTCCAAGAAACTTTAGCAACAAATTATGATCATCGTTACCGGCGCGGCGGGCTTCATCGGGAGCTGCATGGCGCGCAAACTAAACGACGAGGGGCATCGCAACCTCATCCTTTCCGACGATTTCAGCCGGGAGGATAAAAACCGCAACTTCACCGGAAAAAGCTACATCGCCGCCGTACACCGCGATCAACTGCCCGACTGGTTGGAGCGCAACCATGCCGATGTGGAAGCCGTTTTTCACCTCGGCGCCCGCACCGATACCACCGAACAGGATGTGGCACTTTTCGACCGGCTCAATCTCCACTACTCCCAGGCAATATGGAATCTGTGCGCCCGACACGGCATCCCGCTCATCTATGCTTCCAGCGCCGCCACTTATGGGCTGGGCGAGCACGGCTACCGCGACGACCACGACATCGTGGGGCAATTGCAGCCGCTCAATCCGTATGGGCGTTCCAAAAACGACTTCGACATCTGGGCGATGCAGCAGCAGGACGCGCCGCCGTTTTGGGCCGGACTGAAATTCTTCAATGTGTATGGCCCCAATGAGTACCACAAAGGCCGCATGGCATCGGTGGTGTTTCATACGGCGCGCCAGATCAAAGCTACCGGCGGCATGAAGCTGTTTCGCTCGCACCGCCCCGATTTCGCCGACGGCATGCAAAGCCGCGATTTTATTTACATCAAAGATGTGTTAGATATCTGCTACTGGCTCTTCCAACACCACCCGGCTTCGGGTTTGTACAATGTCGGTACCGGACAGGCGAGGCCCTTCCTGCATCTGGCCGAGAACACGTTCAGAGCTATGGGACTGGAACCCAACATCAGTTTTATAGACACCCCTGAAGATATCCGCGAAACCTATCAGTATTTTACCGAAGCCGATATGAGCAAGTTGCTCACGGCGGGCTATCCGGGCAGGTTTCACTCTTTGGAGGAGGGCATTGAGGATTATGTGACTCAATACTTGTTGGAAGAGCGGATTTGGTGAATGAGCAGGGGGCTGATGATTTGTCCCAAAAACGAACGCTATGAAATTCATGTATAAAATGGCGCTGATGCTGGCGATGAGCGCATCAGGTGCGTATGCAATGGCACAAAACCTTACACCGGAAGAGCTGGCTTTGGAAAAAATAAAGGGCGCCGAAGGTCGCAGTTATCTGGATCTCAGTGAATTGAATCTGATAACACTGCCGCCGGAAATCGGAACACTCACTGAGCTGATCGTCTTGAACCTGAGCGACAACCTGCTGACGGAGCTGCCCCCGGAAATCGGCCAATTGAAAAAATTGAGAGAAATATACCTCTCCAACAATCGCCTGCGCCGCCTGCCCGACGAGTTTTGGCAGCTCACCGACTTGCGAGTGTTGAACGCCAACGGCAATCAATACATCCCGGAATTGCCTGCGACAGTTGCACATTTGAAACATCTGGAAGAGCTTTATCTCAACGACAACCTGCTTACCTCGCTTCCTGCTGAAATCGGCCAGTTGAAAAATCTTCAATCCATCAGCATCAGCTACAATCGCTTAACCTCACTGCCGGAAGAGATCGGGCAGCTTCCTCTCCTGAGAAGGATTTGGGCGCGTTCCAACTACCTGGAACGGTTGCCGGAGTCTTTAGGCAATTTGCAGCGCTTAGAGATTTTGTCGCTCAACAACAACTTCCTCACCGAGCTACCGGAATCCATCAGTCAATGCCGGAAACTCACGCAATTGGAATTGGCGGATAATTCCCTTCGCACACTTCCTGCCGGTATGACACAACTGGCTGTACTGAGAGACTTGAACATGGAGGGCAACAAACTGAGCGCCTGGCCACAACAAATCAACGCCCTGCCCGCGCTCCAATTTGTCTTTTGGGGCGGCAACCCGATCCCGAAAACCGCCATAGAACAAGCGCGAAAAGCTACGCCGGCCCAACTCATGTACCAGCCTGGCCAACCCAACCCTATCTCCCGTGAAGATTTGCTGGCCAAGATTCAGGCTGCCGCCAACGACACAATTTTGAATCTCAGCGACTTACTCATTGACGAACTGCCCGAAGCCATCGGCACATTGCATCACCTGACCGAACTGAACCTGAGCAGCAACCAACTCAGCCGATTGCCGCAGTCGTTTGCTCAATTGAAAAATCTTCGCCGGCTCACGCTGGCCGATAACTATTTCGGGGAGTGGCCAGCCCAGCTTTCAGCGCTCGATCAACTTCAATCTTTGAATCTGAGAAGCAATTATCTGAGCCAAATACCGCCGGATGTACTGAAAATGAAGGCATTGAATGATTTGGACATCAGCCTGAATCGCCTGCGGGTTTGGCCGGACGAGTTGAAAAAGATGGAGCGCCTGAAGCGCCTTTGCATCAGCCCAGACCTGTGGAATTTGGGTGTTCCGACAGCGCTACAACGGAAAGGATTGCAAATTTTGACACCCGCCGGAATACGGGACGAGGCGCTTGATGTGCGTTTACGCAGAGAAACGCTCAGTCCGGAGGAACGGGCACTGCTGCTGATAAAAGCGGCTCGAAACAGCCAAACCCTGGGTTTGAGCTTGGGTCTGACGCAACTCCCGGCAGAAATTGGATCGCTGTCGCACCTTACCGAACTGTACCTCTACGGTAACCAATTGACGAGCCTGCCCCCGGAAATCGGCCAATTGTCGGAACTCACGCTTCTGAATTTAGACGGTAATCAGTTCACTGAACTGCCCGAATCATTGAGTCAACTTCAATATTTGCGCACGCTTTCGCTCCACCGCAATCCGCTGCCTGCTGCTGAGGTGGAGAAAATCCGCCGGGCTTTGCCGAATTGCATCGTGCTTTTTGCAGAATAATCACCTTTGATAAAATGAAACACACCACTTTCCATACCGCAACAGCAGTTGCTTTATTGTGCCTGATCTTCACCCAATGCCGCCCGCAATCTTTGGACGAGCGCATGAACTATGCTGCCGAGCATGGCATACTCGACCTTAGCGGACTGGCTATCACAGAAATACCCACTGAAGTGTGGCAAATGAGCGGCCTTACTCAGGTGAATCTGGGCCAAAACCAATTGGAAACGCTGCCGCCCGACATTGGCAAACTACAGCAGTTGGAATCGCTGATCCTGTACGACAACCGGCTCCGGAACTTGCCCGATGCACTGGCCCAACTTCCCAAGCTGAAGCACCTGAACATCGGCAAAAACCAGATACGTTCCTTGCCCGATGTGGTGACCAAGTTGCCCGCGTTGGCAGAGTTGACCTGGACGCATAGCGATCTCAGCGTGCTGCCCGATGCGCTCTGGGCGATGTCCGGGTTGACGCACTTGCACCTCAACAACAACAAAATCAGCAGTTTACCTCCAGGAATTGGACAATTGGCCAATCTGAAAGGATTGTTTATTTTTCAAAACCAACTTCAGTCATTGCCGCCTGAAATCGGCCGATTGAGTCAATTACAAGTCATCTCCGCATCTTCCAACCAGATTCGAGAGCTTCCTGCTGAAATCGGGCAACTCCGCAACCTGACTATGCTGGAACTCTGGGGCAACCAACTCACCGGGCTTCCCGCCTCCATCGGAGATTTGGAAAATCTGAGTTCTTTGCAATTGAACAAAAATCAACTCCGCCAACTTCCGCAGGAA
>DDUV01000044.1:0-1426 GCA_002344975.1 Saprospiraceae bacterium UBA2329
AGGCAGGTTCCATGTATAACTCGTCGCGCCGGCTACCGCACTGATGGAGTACGTCTGCGACGATCCCTGGCATACGCTGTTGCTGCCCGCTATCGCTCCGGGCTGAGTTGGCGTCGGCGATACCGTAACAGTCAGCGTGCGCGGCGTACTGGCTCCGCAGGCATTATTGGCCGTGACAAAAATAGCGCCGCCCGAACTACCCGCAGTAGCTGAGATGGATGTGGACGTAGATGTTCCCGACCAGCCGGAAGGCAGATTCCAGGTGTAACTTGTCGCTCCGGCTACCGCACTGATGGAATACGTCTGCGACGAACCCTGACATACGCTGTTGCTACCGGCAATCGCACCGGGCTGAGTTGGCGTCGGCGATACGTTGACATTCAAAACGCTGGGCGAACTCGCTCCGCAGGCATTATTGGCCGTGACAAAAATAGCGCCGCCCGAACTGCCCGCAGTAGTTGAGATGGATGTGGAGGCAGATGTTCCCGACCAGCCAGAAGGCAGATTCCAGGTGTAACTTGTCGCGCCTGCTACCGCACTGATGGAGTACGTCTGCGACGATCCCTGACATACGCTGTTGCTGCCGGCAATCGCACCGGGCTGTACAGGTGTGGGCGATACCGTAACAGTCAGCGTGCGCGGCGTACTGGCTCCACAAGCATTATTGGCCGTGACAAAAATAGTACCGCCCGAACTGCCCGCAGTAGTTGAGATGGATGTGGACGCAGATGTTCCCGACCAGCCGGAAGGCAGGTTCCAGGTGTAACTTGTCGCGCCTGCTACCGCACTGATGGAATACGTCTGCGACGAACCCTGGCATACACTGTTGCTACCCGCTATCGCACCGGGCTGAGTTGGCGTCGGCGATACGTTGACATTCAAAACACTGGGTAAACTCGCTCCACAGGCATTATTGGCCGTGACGAAAATAGCACCGCCAGCGCTGCCCGCCGTAGCGGAGATGGAAGTCGAAGTCGAAGCCCCAGACCAACCCGCAGGCAGGTTCCAGGTATAACTCGTCGCGCCTGCTACCGCACTTATGGAATATGTCTGCGACGAACCCTGACATACGCTGTTGCTGCCCGCTATCGCTCCTGGCTGTACAGGTGTGGGAGATACCGTAACAGTCAGCGTGCGCGGCGTACTGGCTCCACAAGCATTATTCGCAGTAACAAAAATAGTACCTCCCGAACTACCCGCAGTGGCCGAAATGGAAGTCGAAGTCGAACTGCCAGACCAGCCCGCAGGTAAGTTCCAAGTGTAACTCGTCGCGCCGGCTACCGCGCTGATGGAATACGTCTGCGACGAACCCTGACATACGCTGTTGCTGCCCGCTATCACTCCGGGCTGAGTTGGCGTCGGTGATACGTTGACATTCAAAACGCTGGGCGAACTCGCGCCGCAGGCATTATTGGCCGTGACAAAA
>DDUV01000044.1:1673-17547 GCA_002344975.1 Saprospiraceae bacterium UBA2329
ATTATTGGCCGTGACAAAAATAGCGCCGCCAGCACTGCCGACCGTTGCGTTGATGGACGTGGAGGTCGAAGTTCCCGACCAACCCGCCGGCAGGTTCCAGTTGTAACTTGTCGCGCCTGCTACCGCACTGATGGAATACGTCTGCGACGAACCCTGGCATACGCTGTTGCTGCCCGCTATCGCACCGGGCTGAGTTAGCGTCGGCGATACGTTGACATTCAAAACGCTGGGCGAACTCGCTCCACAAGCATTATTGGCCGTGACAAAAATAGCGCCGCCCGAACTACTCGCAGTAGTTGAGATGGATGTGGACGTAGATGTTCCCGACCAGCCGGAAGGCAGATTCCAGGTGTAACTTGTCGCGCCTGCTACCGCACTGATGGAATACGTCTGCGACGAACCCTGGCATACGCTGTTGCTACCGGCAATCGCACCAGGCTGAGTTGGCGTCGGCGATACGTTGACATTCAAAACGCTGGGCGAACTCGCGCCGCAGGCATTATTGGCTGTTATAAAAATAGTACCTCCCGAACTACCCGCAGTAGTTGAGATGGATGTGGACGTAGATGTTCCCGACCAGCCGGAAGGCAGATTCCAGGTGTAACTTGTCGCGCCTGCTACCGCACTGATGGAATACGTCTGCGGCGAACCCTGGCATACGCTGTTGCTGCCCGCTATCGTGCCGGGCTGAGTTGGCGTCGGCGATACGTTGACATTCAAAACGCTGGGCGAACTCGCGCCACAGGCATTATTGGCCGTGACAAAAATCGCGCCGCCCGTACTGCCTGCAGTAGCTGAGATGGAAGTCGAAGTCGAAGTTCCAGACCAACCCGCAGGCAGGTTCCATGTATAACTCGTTGCACCGGATACCGCGCTGACGGAGTACGTCTGCGCCGAACCCTGGCATACGCTGTTGCTGCCTGCAATCGCGCCGGGCTGCGTGGGCGTCGGTGATACGGTGACGGTCAGGGTGCGCGGCGTACTTGCTCCACACGCATTATTAGCGCTGACAAAGATGGTACCTCCGGCACTGCCGACAGTTGCATTGATTGAAGTGGACGTCGAAGCCCCAGACCAACCCGCAGGCAGGTTCCATGTATAACTCGTTGCACCGGATACCGCGCTGACGGAGTACGTCTGCGCCGAACCCTGACATACGCTGTTGCTGCCTGCAATCGCGCCGGGCTGCGTGGGCGTCGGTGATACGTTGACATTCAAAACACTGGGTGAACTCGCGCCGCAGGCATTATTGGCGCTGACCAAAATGGCACCGCCGGTACTGCCGACCGTTGCGTTGATTGAAGTGGAGGTCGAAGCTCCCGACCAGCCAGAAGGCAGGTTCCAGGTATAACTCGTCGCACCGGCTACCGCGCTGATGGAGTATGCCTGCGACGAACCCTGACAAACGCTGCTGCTGCCGGTAATTGCGCCGGGCTGCGTGGGCGTCGGCGATACATTGACATTCAAAACGCTGGGCGAACTCGCGCCACAGGCATTATTGGCGCTGACCAAAATGGCACCGCCGGCACTGCCGACCGTTGCGTTGATTGAAGTGGAGGTCGAAGCTCCCGACCAGCCAGAAGGCAGGTTCCAGGTATAACTCGTCGCACCGGCTACGGCGCTGATGGAGTATGCCTGCGACGAACCCTGACAAACGCTGCTGCTGCCGGTAATTGCGCCGGGCTGCGTGGGCGTCGGCGATACGTTGACATTCAAAACGCTGGGCGAACTCGCGCCACAGGCATTATTGGCGCTGACCAAAATGGCACCGCCCGTGCTTCCCGCAGTAGTTGAGATGGAAGTCGAAGTCGAAGTTCCAGACCAACCCGCCGGCAGGTTCCACGTGTAACTCGTCGCACCCGCTACCGCGCTGATGGAGTATGCCTGCGCCGATCCCTGACATACGCTGTTGCTACCTGCTATCGCTCCTGGCTGCGTGGGTGTCGGTGATACGTTGACATTCAAAACGCTGGGCGAACTCGCACCGCAGGCATTATTGGCCGTGACAAAAATGGCGCCGCCCGTACTGCCCGTAGTAGTTGAGATGGAAGTCGAAGTCGAAGTTCCCGACCAACCCGCCGGCAGGTTCCACGTGTAACTCGTCGCACCGGCTACCGCGCTGACGGAGTACGTCTGCGACGATCCCTGACATACGCTGTTGCTGCCCGCGATAGTGCCGGGCTGAGTGGGTGTCGGCGATACGTTGACCGAAAGAAGAGCCGGGGCGCTGCTGCCGCAGTTGTTGTTGGCCGTCACACTCAGGGTGCCGCTGCTGCCGGGCGTCAGGTTGATGCTCGTGCCGCTGCCGCTCGGCGCTCCGCTGCCGCTGTAAGACCAGGTATAGCTCGTCGCGCCTGATACCGGAGAGATGGAATAAGTCTGTGATATGCCTGCACAAACATTGGACGAACCGGCAATCGTGCCGGGCTGTGCCGGTAACGGATCCACTGTGATGGTCAAAGTGCGCGCAATACTGCTGCCGCAACTATTATTGGCCGTCACACTCAAGGTGCCGCTGCTGCCAGGCGCGAGGGTGATGCTCGTGCCACCACCGCCGTATGTGCCGCCGCCACTGTGCGACCAAGTATAGCCTGTAGCGCCTGAAACAGGCGCGATCGAATAGGTCTGTGTTGTTCCTGCACATACGTTCTGCGGACCGGCAATCGTGCCGGGCTGTGCCGGTATCGGATCCACCGTGATGGTCAAAGTGCTCGCAATGCTGCTGCCGCAATTATTGTTGGCCGTCACACTCAAAGTGCCGCTGCTGCCGGGCGTCAGGTTGACGCTCGTGCCGCTGCCGCTGGGCGTACCGCTGCCGCTGAACGACCAGGAATAGCTCGTCGCTCCTGATACAGGCGAGATGGAATAGGTCTGTGATATGCCTGCGCAAACATTAGACGGGCCGGCAATCGTGCCTGGCTGCGAAGGGGCGCTACAAACAGTTAAACATGCTGTATTGCTCTGTACCTGTTGGGTACTGTTGCAATTGGTAATAAGGACATAGTAGCAATCACCATTATTGCCGGCGGTGATAGTAGGTGTCGTATATGTATTACTGATGGAAGAAGTGTTGGTAGTGCTTGTCAGGAAAGCTCCGTTTTTATACCAAAAGTAGGAAAAAGGTGGTGTGCCGTTTACTAATACCGTAAACGAAGCTGTGCCGCCTATATTTCCATTTTGGCTTGACGGTTGTGTAGAGACGGACACGGGTGTACAAGAGGATTGACTATGTGTTACGCAGACAGTAAATGTTGGAGAACTTGGTGGGGTTCCAGTGTTGTCGTATTCAAATACTCTGATATAATAGGTTTGTCCTACGGTTAGATTATTCCATGTATTTGAAACAGAGGATGGCGCACCTGGAGGGTCATAACAATCTATTGCAGTTCCAGATGAACAAGCAGTTCGCAGTTCAATTACACCGTCAAAGTTGCTTGCATAGTTGGATAATGTAATCGTGTGACTCATTGCTTGTGCAGTGAATTTGTAATAAACATCTTTGTCATCTGGAGAAGTACAATTACAGCCCGCGCACTGGCTTGCCCCATATGAGCCCGTTGCACATGCAATAGTTCCATCTACACATGCACCGTTGGATGTCAGGGTTGGCACTGAAGATGAACAATTATCATTGGAGGGGGGGGGACAGGGACAACTTAAAGTTGTCTGATTATTTGGATTGTTCGTTGCAGTCGCTGTGTAATACACAGAATTACTGCCCGCACAGTTGGCTTCATACACCCTGAAATAGTAAGTGGTGGCGCAGGCTAATCCCGTAACCGAAACGCTGCCTCCGCTTCCGTTGTAAATACATTGCTGCCCGGAACCTCCATAAGTTGTATTGGCCGTTGGGTCGGTTCCGTTTGAAGGCGCGGTAAAACTATTGGTCGTATTGATGTATACCACTCTGCGGCTACCGTTGCCATTGGTCCAAGCTGCTGTCATTGCGTTTTGGCCAACTCCTGAAAAACTGATATTGTTTGCCTGAGTACCGGGAGCAGTACAGGAGCAAGGTGAAGTAATCTGGCTGTACGGGTTATTTGTTCCGGTACTCGTGTTATAAACTGAAGATGTTCCGGTGCAGTTCGCCTCATATACTCTGAAATAATAAGTAGTACCACAGGTTAAATTGGTTACTGGAACATTGCTGCCGGTACCATTATAAATACATTGTTGCCCTCCGCTGTAGACTGTATTGGCAGTAGGATCAGTTCCGTTGGCAGGAGCAGTAAAACTGTTTGAAGTATTAACGTAAACAACTCTTCTGCTGCCGTTCCCATTGGTCCAGGCTGCTGTCATTGATGTTGCAGTGACAGCCGAGAAATTAATATTGTTGGCCTGCGTAGTAGGTGTGGTGCATGGACATGCCTGTGTTGACTGACTGTTCGGGTTATTTGTTCCGGTGTTTGTGTTATAAACTGAAGATGTTCCCGTGCAGTTGGCATCATAGACTCTAAAGTAGTAAGTCGTATTGCAATTAAGTCCTGTTACAATAACAGAACTACCAGTCCCATTGTAAATACATTGCTGACCTCCGGTGTAAGTTGTGCTGGCAGAGGGATCAGTTCCGTTGGCAGGAGCTGTAAAACTATTTGTGGTATTGATATAAACAACTCTTCTGCTTCCACTTCCACTTGCCCAGTTTACAGCCAGTGAACTTGCAGTTATTCCCGGCACCGGAAAAGTTATGTTGCTTGCCTGTGTTGGTGGTGTGGTGCATGGACATGCCTGTGTTGACTGACTGTTCGGGTTATTTGTTCCGGTGCTTGTGTTATAAACTGAAGATGTTCCCGTGCAGTTGGCATCATAGACTCTAAAGTAGTAAGTCGTATTGCAATTAAGTCCTGTTACAATAACAGAACTACCAGTTCCATTGTAAACACATTGCTGACCTCCGGTGTAAGTTGTGCTGGCAGAGGGATCAGTTCCGTTGGCAGGAGCTGTAAAACTATTTGTGGTATTGATATAAACAACTCTTCTGCTTCCACTTCCACTTGCCCAGTTTACAGCCAGTGAGCTTGCAGTTATTCCCGGCACCGGAAAAGTTATGTTGCTTGATTGGGTGGTGGGTGCTGTACAATTACTTCCACCTATCAAATTATTAAAATCAGTAAGAGTACCATAAAAGATATTTTGATCCATTCCAGGACTTGCATATGTGGTGGGATTACTACCCGCCATGCCAGGTGCGAAAAATTGATGAAATACCCAAGGCCAGTTGGACCAAACACATGAACTACTATTGCCTGGGGAACCTGGTGGATTACTCCAATCTGCTATCCATAGTTTTATATTGGGGTTAATTATTCCGCTTTGATAGTGCGGCAATAACCATGCAGCATAACATCTAGTAGTATAAAGAACAGGCCATACGCCTTCACTGTTATATACCTGAATACACCAGGACTGAACCCATTGAGCCAATTGACTACTAGTAAATAAATTTGAAAGAATAATAGTAGGTGAAGGGTCCTCTAAGTCTAGTGCTGGTGGCAGATATCCAGATCCGACATATGAACCTGCTACACTTATAAAATAATTTGCCTCAGCGGTACTAGAGTTTAGATCAGGTCGTGAAAAATGATATGCACCCATAACAACGCCTGCGTTGTTGCCATTTATAACATTCGTTATAAATTGAGAATCAGTAATATTTATGCCTTGTGTTGATTTAGTATATGCGAATACCTTGCCTGCAGCATAAACTTGACTCCAATTAATTGTGCCATTCCAATGAGAAACATCAACACCGTAAATACTGGAAGTAGAGCAGGATGAAGTAGCTTGGCTTTTCGGGTTATTTGTTGCAGCCGCTATATTATATACAGAAGAACTTCCCGTGCAGTTGGCTTCATATACCCTGACATAATAAGTGGTTGCACATGTCAAGCCCGTAACCGTAACGCTGCTTCCGCTAGCATTATAAATACACTGCTGACCTCCGCTGTAACTGGTGGATGCTGTAGGGTTGGTTCCGTTCACAGGTGCTGTAAAACTATTTGTGGTATTGATGTAAACCACCCTTCTGCTTCCGTTGCCATTGGTCCAGTTTGCTGTCATGCTTGTTTGTCCCACTCCGGAAAAAGTAATATTGCTTGCTTGCGTGGTGGGGGCAGTACAAGACACTAATTGACGATATGCCATTTTATTATATGGAGAACCTGAATTTGTTTGACATCCACTTGTAGTATAAGCTGTTGTTAAAATTCTTACTGTCCCAGTAAAGGTGGCAACCCAACTTATGTAAGGTGCATTGCCGTTAGTTCCGCAAGCATCAGTTGAAAAACAAATTGGGGTTAAAAGATTAGTTTCATTAAACAATGTCATTTGTGCATCCCAAGAAGTAGAAACTCCACCATACGTTTCACAATAACTCCATTGATATGTATTGCCCGCTGTAACATTAAATTTCGTATAATTACCTGCATTCATTAGAGCATCATTACCTGTAGAAGGATTCGTTAATACTTGCCAAGAAAGCGGGGGGGTATAAGGTGCGCCTACACTTGGGTATTGAATACCCATATTTGCACAACCACCCCCTAAACATTGTTGCGCTTCTGCTTTTTCAATTACCAATGTAGATAAATTGAGAAACAATAAAACAAAATGTAATTTTATTTTCATGACAAGAGTTATTTAATCTTTGAAAACTATTTGTTTTTAGGCTTATCATCGATGAATTTAAAAGTTGAAATTACCTGATTAAATTTGACAATCTCAACCTCTTCGTTAGTCATTGGAGTTTCAAATCGTAAAAAATATTCTCCACCTACTTGTTTATCTAAAAATACAATTTGAATTACACATAATGGGGGATTGTAAACATTTCCTTTAATATCAGAATATTTTACCATGAAAGTTTTTAGCGCTTTATTTCCAGCAACCGTTATTATTTGTTTGGTTAGATGTGATGTGTCAAATTGTGACTGTGCATTTTTATAAAGTTCAGAACCATAAGGTGGAAAATGATATTCTAATGAGAAAATAGAATTATTTATCGTGTCAACCATACTAGACATTATTGACATTACCTCTCCATTACGGTTAATTGCATTAGATTCAGTTCCATATTTTGTCCATGTATTCGGAAAGAAAAAAGTAATACCAATATTATCACTTGTGTATTTTTCCCAATTCGCAGGAATACTATCTTTACTTTCTTTTTGTTCCCGAATGTTTTTACCGACTTGTTCATTCGTCTTGTCTTGTATATCCATACAAGAACCCCAACTGTAACAGGTAGCATAAAATAATACTATTGTTGCCATGATGCCTGCAATAAATATAATCTTTTTCATTGTCATTAATTTTAGATGGTTTGTAAAATTATTTTTTTGAATTTATTTTGCTTGCCGTTTATCTTTCAGCGTTGGGTAAAATGTAAATATGCCACACGCTAAATATAAAAAAAATCATCCAACTCTTTTACACTTTGGAAGGAGTTAGCCAAACTGGCTTCTCCGCAATAGTCCTTTCTTTTCATTGCCTGATGCAAAGATTAAGAGTGTGTTACTATGCAATCATTTCTTGCTTTATTTTTGAAGTTCTGTTCGCTTGAGAAAAACCAATATTAATTGGTCCTATCAGAGCCGATATTAGACATAATAATATTTTCATGTGTAGACATTTTATAAGGATATTAAAATGATTACTATTCGACACCTTAGTGTTATGATTATTCTGCGATGTAACTGAGCGTATCAGTATACCCCGTCACATATACATTGCCTGCGGCATCTACGGCCATGACGTTGGGCTGATCATTGGCTATGGCGCCGTGGTAGCAGGATTGCCAGGCCAAAGTGGGCTGCGCCATTGCGCACACGCACGAAGCGGCCATGGTGACGGCGAGGAGGATAGCATTTTTCATAAGGAAAAGTTTTATGGTGGTGAGCATACAGACACACTACGCCCCATCGTATCATCACAGCACGAAACAACCCGGCAGTGCAGGCGCAGCAACTGAAATTATATCGGTATGGTACGGGATCACAAACTTCCTGATCGCTTGGGAGGGATCTTGTGCAGCAAGGTGAAACTCATTCCGAACATGCGGTGCGGTAGTAGTCAGAGTTGCCCCGAAGGGCTTATGAGGCGAGGGAGTCAGACATTTTTTCCATGTGAAGTCTGATTTTGGTTGTACTGCAAAATTAGCGGCATTTTCAAGCCGGAAATAGTGATATTTATCAACAGCCTGGGTGATATTTCTCCTCAAAAAACTGCGCTATAGTTGTTTCCGCTTGAAGACCGCGAAGTGCAGTTGCACATCGTATGAAAACCGCCTCGGCCTTTTCCCCGCAGGGCAAACTGCCAACGCTTAGTAGTGGGGCAAAAATGAACATTTTATTTTTTTATCGCCCCTTAAAGAAACAAATACTTCACCGTCAGTTGGTTGGTGACGATGCCGAGGTAGTGTGGGTTTTTGGCGGCGCCGAATACCGTCAGCATCGTGACGAAGATATTCTTTTTGGTATCTGTATGTTCCCTGAAAACGTGGATGCTTTTGCGCAGGGAGGCAGCCTCCCTTTCCGTCATTTCGTATTCGGCATCGAGGAATTTCAGTTCAAACAGGTTGATGCAATTGTTGGCCCTATCAATGATGAAGTCTATCTGCGCTCCGGAGGTATGGGCGTTCTTTTTTTTCGTCCATGAATACTCATTGGTGATCACGCCGTGTATGCCCATCGCTTTCTTGATAGAGAGGCTGTGCCGGAGCGCGAGGTTTTCAAAAGCATAACCCGACCAGGATTTAAAGGCCGGTTGATGGGTCAATTGCAGCCAACTGTTGTGGGTTTTTCCGGCAGACAGGAATCGGAAATGGAAGTGTAAAAACTCATCCATGAGGCGAAAAAGCCTTTCCTCTTTGGTTTTATTGATGGGGAAAATTTGCCGAACAAATCCGCGATTTGTTGCAGCAACTCTACCTCCGCTTGCCGCCCTGCTATTTTCGTCATAGCTTTATTTTTCGCCAAATGTACCATTTTCCGCCCAACTTGGCGAGTTTCAGATTTATAACTCGCCAAGTTGGGTCTTTTTTACTCGCATTTGACGAATTATAGACCTGTCTCAGCCCTCCCCGCCGAACAAATCCCCTTGCCGGGCGAAGCTCATCGGGTTTTCTAATTCCAGCAGCCGGCGTTTCACCTCCAATCCATAGAAATAGCCTTGCAGGTCGCCGTTTTTGGCAATGCAGCGATGGCAGGGCACGATGATGGCAATGGGATTGCGGCCGTTGGCCTGCCCCACGGCGCGAACGGCGTTGATGTCGCCCAATTTTTCAGCGATGGATTGGTAGCTGCGGGTTTGGCCGTAGGGAATGGCGAGCAGTTCCTTCCACACGGCTTTGTAAAAATCGGGCGCACCGCCCCAGTCCAAAGGCAGGTCGAAAGCTCGGCGGCGGCCATGAAAGTACTCCTCCAACTGTTGCACGCAGGCAGCCAATACGGGCGATGTCGTCAGCTCGGCGGGGCAGGGCGATGTATCCACTTTGTGTACGGCGCTGATGCCCAGTTCATCGCTGCCGGTGATTTCGATGCAGCCGATGGGGGAGTGGAAATATGTTTTTTCGAGCATAGTGTAAAATTATTCCTTCCAAAACGGAAAAGCCGTAAACTCCACCAAACGCAGGCTGTCTTTGCCGTCCTTGCGGTATTTTTTGAGTTTTTTGATTTGTATCAGGTGCTCGCCGCGCGGGAGGTATTGCACATCAAGGGTGGTGATGATTCCTTTCTCCTGCATGTTGGGGTGATTGTAAAAACGACATACCGGTGTTGTGAAAATGCTGTCGGCGATGCTGATTTCGTAGATGGAAGACAGGCATTTCAGACTTTTTTCCGGGAAATCTTTGCCGGGCTCCTCCATGCCGGAATTGAATCCGACGACGATGTCGGAACGGAGGCCGGGCTTTTTGAGCAATTTTACGTCCGGGCATTTCAGGCTCAGCGCTTTGTCGTCATCGCCGGGGAAGTACCTGATAAACAGTTCGATAAAGCCGTTTTGTACAAATCGGGAAGGGATGGAGGCATTGCCCACGAGTGTTTCTTCTTTGCGCAAATCGTCGTAAAAGCCTTTGTACAGGGCTGTTTTTTCCGGGTCGTCGGGAAACCAGACATGGGAATCAATGCTGACCGAACTAATCCACAGCACCAGCATGATATAAGGGACGAGAAAGAAGCCAATTTTTTTACCTAATTTATTGTCTATCAAATTATAATAAATAGGCCGATAGAGATTCGCCAAGGTGATGAGGCTGTAAAATCTGTAAACAGGATAGTATATTTTAGCAAACCATTGCCGGCGCTTGACCCAGCCTAATGTGATGAAGTCTGCCATGTACAACAAGCCTGTAATTAAATACACCAGCATAGCGAAAATACCTGTGAATTGTGCGGCTGTTTCCGGGAGCGTTTTTTTCAGCAATTGCAGGGTTAGCCCCAAACAAAATGCCCATAAACCAAGCGACATGATAACAAAAACAATGAGAAACGTGAAGGCAAATACAATGCTGCAAAGGTTTTCGAGGCGTTCGATGTAGTGGTCAAAACTGCCCGTTTTACGCCGGATGAAAGCATCGAATTTGGGAGCGAGTCGTAGACTGTCGAAGTCAATATCGCCCGAAACGGAGCGCAGGCCGATGGAGCTGATCCAAAGCCCTCTCAGTACGGCGTGCAAGATGAGATTAATGAGCACAAACATGCTGGCGCCCGCAAATACAACCCATAGAATGGATACGAAAAACCCGAGCTGACCGGCGCCCGAGCTTGCCATACTGACGCTTTGTCGCAGTTCGTCCAACTTGTCCAATACACCCAACATGAGGAATATGCTGAAACCGGTAATGACCAGTTCCAACTGCCAACTGTCCTGCTGGATTTTGTCCAACCACTCGCTGAGTTTGTGTTTGTTTTCTTTTTCCATGATGTTTTTTATCCTTTGAGCGCCAGCCCTTCCCTGCCGGCCCATTGCCGGAGGTCTTCTTTGCGGATGGCGGCGGCCATGAGTTCGGGAAACAGGTCGGGCGTGCAGGCGAAGGCGGGAATGCCCAGCGCGGCCATTTCGGCGGCGATGCGATGATCGTAAGCGGGCGCGCCCTGATCGTTGAGCGCCAAGAGGACAATGAACTGTACCCCGGAAGCCTTGAGCGCTGCGCAACGGCGAAGGAGTTCGCGGGAATTGCCGCCCTCAAACAGGTCGCTGATGAGAACGAGGATGGTGTCGGCGGGGTGTTGTACCAACGTCTGCCCATAGGCCAGCGCCTTGTTGATGTCGGTGCCGCCGCCCAACTGCGTAGCGAAGAGCAGTTCTACCGGATCGTGGAGGTGCTCACTGAGGTCAACAACGGCGGTATCGAATACGGCCAGATGCGTTTTCACGGAGCGCAGGGAGGCCAGCACTGCCGCCGCCACGCCTGTATAAACAATGGAGGCCGACATAGAGCCGCTTTGATCGGCCAGCAGGATGATGTGGCGCAGTTGGCGGCCTTTGCGTCCGTGTCCGATGAGGCGCTGCGGTATGATGGTCTGGTATTCAGGCTGAAAATGCCGCAGGTTGGCCTGTATGGTGCGGTGCCAGTTGATTTCGTGGGGTTTGGGGCGACGGTTGCGCACCGCCTTGTGAATACTGCCCTCAACGGCCTGGCGGAGCGCCGGCGCGAGGCGCTTCTCAATAGCTTCGGCTACCTTGCGCACCACCTGCCGGGCAGTTTCACGGGTGTGGGCGGGCATGGCTTTGTTGAGCGACAGGAGCATGGCCGCGAGGTGTACATCGGGTTCCATGCCTTCCAATAGTTCGGGCTGAAGGAGCATCTGGCGCAAGCCGAGGCGTTCGAGCGCGTCGCGTTGCATGACTTGCACCACGGAAACGGGGAAGTACCGGCGGATGTCGCCCAACCAGCGATTGATATTGGGGGAAGAACTGCCGAGGCTGCCCTGCCGGTCGCTGTCGTAGAGGGCGTCCAAGACGCGGTCCATGCCCTGGGCTTCAGCACCGAGCATCGTTTGGCCATCGGGGTCGGCTTTGTCGCCGAGGATGAGCCGCCATTTATGGAGTTTTTCGGTCATGTTTTTGCTTGCTGTTAGCTGCTGGCCTGATATTGCAAGTTGAAAAGTCTTTACCATGAAAGTGACTTTTTGAAATTTTCTGGCATAAAAATTTGATTATCTTACAGTTACCAAGCTCGAAGCTCGCGGCTATTATTTTCTAAAAAACCTCGCCACCCACAGCAACACGAGTGCGCCGGCTACGGCGGTAATCAACTGTCCGAAGAGGCCGCCCGAAGTGCTGATGCCGAGCAATCCGAACAGGAAGCCGCCTACCACTGCGCCCAGTACGCCGATGATGATGTTGCCGGCAATGCCGAAACTTTTGCCTTTGGTGAGTTGGCCGGTGAGCCAGCCCGCCGCCGCTCCGATGAGCAAAAAGTAGAGTAATTCCATCTGTTGTAGTTTTCGAGGCTGAAAAGTAGTAATTTACTTGAAATATACGGCGATAAAAAGCGGCTTTTGTTCCGCAAACGGAGGCCGGACAACAGAGGCGGCCCGATTTTTTTTAGATATTTTTGGCGGTAAGTGGGGGCAAAAAGACATTTACCGTCAGAAAATAATTTTATTTTTGGCGGTAACTCGGTTTTTAAACCACTTACCGTCAAAAAACAACACTCATGCAACCCTTTATCGGCAGAGAAAAAGAGCTAAAACGGCTTGAGGATATCAAAAAAAGCGCTCGTTCTGAGTTCGTTGCAGTATATGGCAGGCGCAGGATCGGCAAGACGATGCTCATCAAGCAGGTGTTCGAGAACGATTTTGTTTTTCACGCCACTGCCATAGCCAATGTTACCCGTCAGCAGCAATTGCTCAATTTTGTCACAGCACTGAGAAAATACGATCCGGCTTCCGCCAAGGAGCCTGTTCCAACCAATTGGTTCTTCGCCTTTCAGCAGCTTACCCATTACCTGGAACGCTCTGCCCCGGAGAAAAAAATCATTTTTCTGGACGAACTACCGTGGTTTGACAATCAAAAATCCGACTTCGTTCAGTCTCTGGAGCATTTCTGGAACAGTTGGGCGGCGGCCCGGCAGGATGTGATTCTGATTGTTTGCGGCTCTGCAGCGGCCTGGATGGTCAACACACTCATCAACCACAGAGGCGGCCTTCATAACCGAGTGACAGAGAAGATACAGGTAGAACCCTTCCAACTACAAGATGCGGAAAAATTGCTGCGCCTGAAAAGCCCCGACATAGACCGGTATCAGATGCTTCAACTGTACATGGTCATGGGAGGTGTTCCTTTCTATCTGGAGGCCGTAAGAGGCGACCAAAGCGCCGCCCAAAACATAGAGCGAATGTGTTTTGCATCGGATGGCATGCTGCGCAACGAGTTCGACAACCTTTACCGGGCTTTGTTTAAAAACTCAGAACGCCATGTTGCCGTCGTTCGGGCCATTGCTACGAAATCGAAGGGAATGACCCGATCTGAAATTCTGGAGACGGCCAAACTACCCGACAGCGGAGCAAGCACGCGTTTGCTGGATGAATTGGAAAAAAGCGGATTTATCAGAAAATACTCCCCTTTCCAAAGGCAAAAGCGGGAAAGCTTGTATCAGTTGGTAGATTTTTATTCCATGTTCTACCTGAAATTCATCGAAAACACAGACCCCGTAGATGAAAACACCTGGATAAACATGATAGACAATCCTGCCCAACGAGCATGGAGCGGATACGCCTTCGAGCAGGTGGGATTGTATCATATCCGGCAGATTAAAAAGGCGCTGGGCATTTCCGGCATTCTGACGCAGACCTCCGGCTGGCGAAGCAAACAAAAAGCAGACGGCGCACAAATTGATCTGGTCATTGACCGGAGAGATCAGGTGATTAATCTCTGCGAAATGAAATTTTCTCTGACGCCTTTCACCATCACTAAAGCGTATGCAGACCGCCTGATGCACAAAATCGGCGTATTCAAAGAAGAAACTCAAACGAATAAGGCCCTGCATCTGACGATGATAACTACGCGTGGTTTGGCGCGCAACAATTGGTCGGATACCTTGGTGCGTCATGATTTGAAGATGGATGTGTTGTTTGAGGAATAGCTTACCTTTGGGAAAATTATTACAAATTTCTATGCGTAGTGAAGGGGTGGCTATCGAACTGCGATCTTGGCCGAGTCACCCCTTCACTATCTTCGCAATAACGTAATTATCCAAAAAACCATGTCCGCTTTCGACAACATCCAACGCAAAATACAAACCTGGGCGCAAGCCCGGCAAACCACCTCCGAATGGCAGGCCAATGGCGAAAAAATTGTGTTCACCAATGGCTGCTTCGATCTGCTGCACTACGGGCACATCCACTACTTGGCCGACGCTAAAGACCTGGGAAGCAAGCTGATAGTCGGCATCAACTCCTCAGACTCAGTGAGCCGCCTCAAAGGCCCCACGCGCCCCATCAACGACGACCTGACGCGCCTGCACAACATGGCGGCATTGGAAATGGTGGACTTGGTGGCGGTTTTTGAAGAGGATACTCCTTTGGATTTAATCCGTTTGCTCCACCCCGATGTTTTGGTCAAAGGCGGCGATTGGCCGGTGGAGTCCATTGCCGGGGCCGCCGACGTGCTGTCCTGGGGTGGAACCGTGCGCAGCCTGCCTTTCGTGACGGGTTATTCTACCACCTCTATTGAATCAAAAATTAAAACGTCGGGCAACTGATGGCAAAAGTAAAAATCCTGCTGGCCGAAGACGAACTCCTGCTGGCGCGCATCACCAAAGACAGCCTCGAAAGCCGGGGCTACGACGTTGTACATGCAGCCAACGGTCGCCAGGCATTGGAGTTATTTGCCACCCAAGTGCCCGATATACTCGTTTTGGATGTGATGATGCCGCAGATGGACGGGTTTTCGCTGGCCGCTGAAATTCGCCGCCACAATCCCGCCGTTCCCATCATTTTTCTCACGGCCCGCTCCCAGGTGGAAGACGTGGTGAAAGGTTTTGAACTGGGCGGCAACGACTACCTCCGCAAGCCTTTCAGCATGGAGGAACTGATTGTGCGCATCAAAGCGCTGTTGCAACGCCCCTCGCCCACCGATATGCAGCCACCCGCAGAACAGATTTACCGGATCGGAGAATACACCTTTGACCCCATCAAACAACTCCTCACCCACCCTCGCGAGCAACTCACCCTCCCCCACCGCGAGTCGGAACTGCTGCGCCACCTCTGTATGCACCGCAACGCCGTACTCGAACGCTCGCCCGCGCTGAAAGAACTCTGGGGCGACGACAGCATCTTCAACGCCCGCAGCATGGATGTATATATCACAAAAATACGCCGCCATTTGCAACACGACCCATCCGTGCAAATTATCAATGTGCGGGGCATCGGGTATAAGCTGATTTGCTGAATATCGCTACCTTCGCCCAAAATCACTATTTGCTTATGTTTCGTTTGCTCTTGGGTATCGCTTTTATATCGGCCGTTCTGATGGCTGCCTGCGACCGGGAAGAAGATTTCATCACCGCGCCGGATGCCAAGCTGGAGTTTTCGTTGGATACGCTCCGCTTCGATACGGTTTTTACTCAAGTCGGATCGGCTACCTATTCTTTCAAAGTTTATAACCGGCATGACCGCCCCATCCGCATTTCCAACATCATGTTAGACGGCAGTTCGGGCATTCGTTTCCGGCTCAATGTGGACGGCGTGCCCGGCAATGCGCATCAAAACGTTGAAATTTATGGTCGAGACAGCATTTATGTCTTCGCAGAAGTGACCATAGACTCCAGCCAGCCGCTCTCTGTAAGCCCTTATGTCATTGAAGACGGCATCACGTTTGAAACCAACGGCAACACCCAGCGCGTACACCTCGACGCCTGGGGACAAAA
>DDUV01000089.1 GCA_002344975.1 Saprospiraceae bacterium UBA2329
AACCCCAGTGCTGCCGGCGCATTCACCGTCGCGGTGGCTGGCCAGATTTACGGGCCGTTCTCCATGCAGCAATTGCCGCTCATCCTGCCCAATGTGCAGGTGCCTACCGATGCGTTGGAATTTGCCGTACAAATTTGCCCGATCACCATTCCGGCGGTGGTGTGCTGCCGTACCGTGATGGTGACGGCAACGCCTTGTCCTACAGACCAATGTATAGGTTTTGAAAACATGACCGGATCGGCTTACGGCGCCTCTCAGGGCAACCAACCCGGCGATCTGATCTACACCGAAAACAACGTGTCGGTGAGATTGCTGCCTTTCCAGGATTCCGATTGGGTGACGGTTTTCGGCGAGCTGAGGGTAGAAACGGCTCCCGGCACGCCTGCTTTTCCTGCTGCATCGGGCAAGTTTCTGTCTCTCCGTCAGATTGGGTTGGCTTTTAATTTTACACAATATCCCGGCCCGGTGGACACGGTTACGGTGCAGTTTTTCAATCAGGGGCCGGTCAACTTTGCCGCCAACGGCGGGCCATTGTTTTCCTTGCCGCTGCTGACGCCCGGAACCTACAACATCGGTTCCGGTGTGAGCATGAGGGTATTGCTCACAGGGTCTTCGCCTCAATTCGGCACCTTGATTTTTTCAGGAAATATTTCTTCGTTGCGAATTGGCGGCGCCAATCTCCGTATAGATGAAATGTGCGTGCCGGAAGAACCGGTGTGCGAACTGGGCGATGCGACGGTCATAGGAACTCCTGCGTGTGAAACGCCCGGAGATGACCGCTATGTGGCCAACATCCGGATCGAAGGCGCACAGCCCGGCGAAATGCTCATCGTGCGCTCAGTTTTGACGGGACAAACGGATACAATTCCTTACGGTAATAACGCTTTACGGGTTCGCTTTTTCCATACCGACAACAACTTTGATCACTTGGTCATTTGTAGTACCTCCCTGCCCGATTGTTGCACAGATGTAGTATTTGACTACTCTTGCCCCCCCTGCGAGATTCTCAGTCTGAATGTAATACCTCAGCCCTGCAACGACGACGGTACTTTCGATATCGTAGTGGGTTTCGACTACCTGCCTGCCAATACCCTTGATTCCTTTCTGCTCACCTTGTCCACCGGTTTGGAGGTCGAATTTGCACTGCACAACCTGCCCTTCACCCTTCCTTCCGTCTCTGCCGATGCAGGCGAAGAGGTCATTGTTCGGCTGCGGTCTTTGTTCAATGCTTGTGACGCAAGCGCTACTTTCACCGCCCCCGATTGCGATGGCGACGAGTGCCGCATTACGGGCATCACTGCTACGCCGCGTCCTTGCAATGCCGATGGGCTGTTCCTGATTGACCTCACATTCAGCGCCGCCAATACCGGCAGCGCTGGGTTCTTCGTCTTTGCCGACGGCGCCATCAGCGGTCCGCACAGCTACTCCAATGCGGGCGTCACGGTAGGTCCATTCCCCGGCAACGGGACCAACATCGTGGACATCCTCATCCTTGATATCAGCAATCCGGCCTGCTATGGCTACATTGAGGTCGGCCCCTTGAACTGCGACGATCTGGATTGTCACATTACCGAGCTTACTGCGGTAGCATCCGATTGCAACGATGCCGATGAGTTTTTTGTAGAACTCGACTTCGTTCCTACAGGCAACCACTCCGACGGTTTTACCGTGCGCGGCAACGGCGTCTTCTACGGCACATTTGATTACGATGACCTGCCCATCAGACTGGGACCGTTTGGACTGAATACGCCGCCTGTGCTCGAATTTTCGGTGCGCGATCAGGAGTCGCCCGAAACATGCAGAGCCGTTATCACCGTTCAGCGCCCGGTTTGCAATCCCATCATCGTTTGGCCCGGCGATACCGATAACAACAACATTGCCAACCACTTCGATCTGCTCAATATAGGTCTCGCATTCGGTACGCAAGGCCCGCCGCGCAGCGCCAATTCCGCCGACTGGTCGGGAATGGCTGCGACGCCCTGGCAGCAGATGTTCAATACCAATGATCTCAACTTTGCTTATGCAGACTGCAACGGCAACGGTATCGTCAATACGGGCGATGTAGAGGTTCTCATTGAAAACTATGGTCTTACGCACGGCCCGGTAGCGCCCTACACCCCGCTGCCCGCCACGCCCAACAATCCGCGCATTATTGTGGACATGCCCGCCGGCCCGATTGCCCCCGGCACGCAAATCTCTGCGCCCATTTTGCTGGGAGGCTCCGTGGTGTCGGTGGAGGCTATTTACGGCATCGCATTTACCATTGAGTTCAATCCAGATGTCTTTGTACCCAATTCTATGAGCGTGGAAGCCCTCAACACATCCTGGATGGCGGCGGCGATTCCGGGCACTTCTCCTGCTTTGATTTCTATCAACCGTTCCTTCGCGGAAGACGGGTTTATTGAAGTGGCCATCAGCCGCATCAATCGCCAAAATACGGGAGGACAAGGTGTCATTGCACATCTCCGAGGCATCATAGACGATATTGCCGGCATTACGCAGAGCGAAATCCGCATTACCAACATCCGCGCCATTCGCGCCGATGAAACGCCGCTGGCTGTTTATAACCCGGTAGAAACTTTCAGCATCGGCAACGGTTTTGCCGACATCAGTTGGATGGATATGAACTTAGCTCTTGATGTGCATCCCAATCCAACAGGCGGTGAGGCATACATCGAAAATGAGTTCGACTTAGCCATTGACGAGGTGCGCATTTACAATGACAAAGGCGTACAAATGGGCGCGGCCCTCTCGAACACCAACCGGGTTTCCCTCACCGGGCTGCCTGCCGGTATGTACTACCTGAAAATCAGAGTTGGTGAAAACACCTTCTACAAGCGATTGATAAAGAGCTAAAGTGTAATAAAGATGAGAATACATCAGCCCTGCCGGAGCACGTCTTCGGCAGGGCTGTGTTTTTTAGGCTTGCCGTCCCCTGGAAAAATATGTACAGGCAGAAAAAAACACTTTGGGTGAGATGGAATGATTTGGATTTAAATATTTGATATACAGTTTTTTATATCCATTTTTTATTACCCAGGCCCCATCCTTTTAGCTGTGTATATATAATGTATATGCAGCTTTTTGTAATAAACAGCAGTAAGTTTACCTTGGGATTCGACAGATTGAATCACCAGCCTGTTTTACCAAATAAAATATTTCAAATGAAAAATTTTACCGGATGATTTGTTTTGGTTTCTGGCGATTTCGATGCCTTCCATAGCCGTATGAGCATAAGTCGTTTTCCAGAATACCTCACAAGCTACTATCGGGCCGAATAGTAAGCATTTTCTTCCCGCACCCATCAGCGAAGGAGCCTACAGAATCTCCCCCCCAAGTCTGCCATGTAGGTCGAACCGTCCATCCATCGCTCAGTTCCCCCCGACCATTGTTTTTGAGTATTGCGGCTTCCGCCTGATGTACCCGCCTGCCTGTTTCTGGAAAATTTTTCCACTTATACTGGTTTTGTACATCCTAACCATTTTAAAACCAATCAAATGCTTAGATACTTCATCATATTCCTTTTAGTTTTAGTAGCGGATTTTTCCTTTGGCCAGGTTTTTACTCTAACCCAAACCCATAGCGATGCTACCATAGGGCTTGACCGAAAAGCCTGGGCTGGCCTGGGTAATACCACAAATCACAGCCAGGGTTATGCCCATGATTTTACATTGCCGGCAAGGACCAATCCTTGTCAACGGATATCAGCCATACGCGTGGAGATCAATATTACAAACTACACCAATAGTGGTGGTCCTTGTCCCCATGCAACGCTCTATTACAATCTATTTTATGGATGTGGAACCTATACTGGAGGTGCTACATGTTTGCCGGCGACTAATTTGATAGCAGAACCTAATTTCCCTCCTAATACAAGCCCTCCGCCATTTAATTTTGGAAATCCTTTGGGCGGGCCTGTTAATCCGAATATTGTACCCGATTTTGGAGCCAATTTGAGTGTGGACGTAGTACCTGTTTCTAACCCTGGTTGTAGTCCTATAAGTAGTGGACAAATAAGTTATCAATATACCATAACCGTTACTGTTACTGTGACGGAGAACACCCCCGTTACTCCCTCCTTACCTTCCATCGGCCCCTTCTGCCCCGGCGCCTCGCCCACCGCATTGAACACGACCCAAAGCGGCATCACAGGCTCCTGGTCGGGACCGGGTGTGTCGGGCAATTCGTTCAACCCTGCCACTGCCGGAGCCGGCAGTCATACGCTTACCTTCACCCCGAATGCAGACCAATGCGCCAATATGAATACGATGATGGTGACGGTGAACTCAAATGCAACGCCTACCTTCACCCAAGTACCCGATATCTGCTCCGGGGGTTCCTTCTCGCTGCCCACTACTTCCGATAATGGCATCACGGGCGCTTGGTCGCCCGCCATAAATAATACAAACACAACGACTTACACTTTTACGCCCAATGTGGCGCTGCACCCCTGCGCTCCCACCACAACTATGACGGTAGCCGTGAACTCCAGCCTGACGCCTGCCTTCACCCAAGTGCAGCCGATCTGCTCCGGCGGCGCCTTCTCGCTGCCCGCTACTTCCGACAACGGCATCAGCGGCTCTTGGTCGCCCGCTATAAATAATACAAGCACAACGACTTACACCTTCACGCCCAACGCGGCGCTGCACCCCTGCGCTTCCACTACGACAATGACCGTGACGGTAAACCCGAACGTGACGCCCACTTTCACGCAGGTCGCCCCGATCTGCTCCGGCGGCTCGTTTACGCTGCCCGCCATCTCCAACAACGGCATCACAGGTACTTGGTCGCCTGCTATCAACAACACGACAACAACAACTTATACCTTCACGCCCACCGCCGGCCAATGCGCCGCCACACAAACCATGACCGTGACGGTGAACCCCAACGTAACGCCCACCTTCACGCAGATCGCCCCGATCTGCTCCGGCGGCTCCTTCTCGCTGCCCGCCACCTCCGACAACGGCATCAGCGGCTCTTGGTCGCCCGCTATAAACACCACAAACACAACCACTTACACCTTCACCCCCAACGCGGCGCTGCACCCCTGCGCTTCCACCACGACGATGACCGTGACGGTGAATCCCAATGTGACACCTACTTTCACGCAGGTCGCCCCGATCTGCTCCGGTGAAACTTTCAGCCTTCCGGCAACGTCCAACAACGGCATCAACGGCTCTTGGTCGCCCGCTATAAATA
>DDUV01000090.1 GCA_002344975.1 Saprospiraceae bacterium UBA2329
TGTGCGGGCGGCAGTTTCAGCCTGCCGGCAACGTCCATCAACGGCATTGCGGGGAGTTGGTCTCCGGCGGTAAACAACACGGCAACAACGACTTACATCTTCACGCCGAACGCAGCGGCTCATCCCTGCGCCCTCACCGCTACGATGACCGTGCAGGTAAATCCGGCCGAGACGCCGAACTTCACACAAATCAATCCGATCTGTGCGGGCGGCAGTTTCAGCCTGCCGGCAACGTCCATCAACGGCATTGCGGGGAGTTGGTCTCCGGCGGTAAACAACACGGCAACAACGACTTATACCTTCACGCCGAACGTCGCGGCTCATCCTTGCGCGGTGACAACGACGATGACGGTGCAGGTGAATCGGACCGAGACGCCGAGTTTCACACAAATCAATCCGATCTGTGCGGGGGGCAGTTTCAGCCTTCCGGCAACGTCCAACAACGGCATTGCGGGAAGCTGGTCTCCGGTGGTAAACAACACGGCAACAACGACTTACACCTTCACGCCGAACGCCGCGGCTCATCCTTGCGCAGTCACCGCCACGATGACCGTGCAGGTAAGTACGCGGCCGGTTGTGAGCATTTCGGCAGAAAACCCCGGCTGCTTCGGGGAACAACTCGGGCGATTGACTATCGAATCCATCAGTGGCGGCATTCCTCCATATTCTTATGCCATAGGCAATGATCCGCTGAGTATTGTCGGCGCCTTACCGGCAACAAACCCGAACAGGCTCACTGCCGGGGCGTATCAATTGCGCGTGCAGGACGGTGGCAACTGCCTGACCATCGTCCCATTCGTTATTCCGGATGCGCCTCTGTTACAGCTTGATCTGGGGCCGGATATGACCATTCGCATCGGCGACAGCACCTTACTGGAGGGGCTTACCAATTTTGATGTGGACAGTGTGGTATGGACGCCGACCGAGTTTTTAAGCGACGCCGGAAGTCCTGTTACCTATGCCCGCCCCACAGTGAGTACCGCCTACCAATTGGTCGCATTTGATGTCAATGGTTGCCGGGCGGAGGACGAGGTTTGGGTGTATGTAGAACGGCGGCTGGAGGTTTTTATTCCCAATGCTTTTAGTCCGAACGACGATGGAATCAATGATAAATTCAGGGTTTTTAGTGATAACAAGATCAAGAGCATCCGCAGTTTACGAGTATTTGATCGTTGGGGCGGCAATGTGTTCAGTGTGACAGACGTAGCCCCGGATGCCGATGCTGCCGGATGGGACGGTAAGCACCGGGGTCAGACGGCAAGCGCGGACGTATATGTTTACTTTGCAGAGATTGAGTTTTTTGACGGCCACGTGGAGACGGTGATGGGAGAAGTGACGCTGGTGCGTTGATGTATCCCAAAGCTGATTGCCACAAGGTCGCTTCTATAAAGATTTTTCAAACGACTGTTTTCTTCATTTCTTAACCAACAATCTTTTCTTATGAAAAACAATTTTATCGCGAACCAATTTGAGGAAGCCATAGGTAACCTATCGCTACCTTATGCAGAAAACAAAGCAAAAACAAAATTTGACCTTTTTAAGGGAGTTGTACTCAATAAGCTCTTGCTTTTTGGTATTTTCTTCATTTTAGGGGGGCACAGTGTTTTTGCACAACCAGCCACTCCCGTTGGTTTTGTTGCCAATCCGGGAGGAGGTTCGGGGCAAGTCTTTTTAGCTTGCGGACCCAATGGTGTTGGCATGAATAATTTAGTTTATCGTCTATTTTATTCTCCAACAGCAACAGCACCGGCCAATCCTTTGACTGCTACCCAATATACTTTTGGCTCAACTGCCGGAGATGGAGGTGGAACAGCAGCCTTTGGTTTTAATATATCGGGGCTGACACCATCTACAGGCTACACTTTTTGGTTGTACCAGTATAATACTGCGACTATGGAATATTCCGCAGCAGCTTCAGCCACTCAGACTTCTGGTGGTTCGATACCCGGCACGCCCGTTGGTTTTGTAGCAAATCCGGCAGGAGGTTCGGGGCAAGTCTTTTTAGCTTGCGGACCCAATGGTGTTGGTATGAATAATTTAGTTTATCGTTTATTTTATTCCCCAACAGCAACAGCACCGGCCAATCCTTTGACTGCTACCCAGTACACTTTTGGTTCAACTGGCGGAGATGGAGGTGGAACAGCAGCCTTTGGTTTTAATATATCGGGGCTGACACCATCTACAGGCTACACTTTTTGGTTGTACCAGTATAATACTGCGACTATGGTATATTCCGCAGCCGCTTCAGCCACTCAGACTTCTGGTGGAGCACCTGCCGGTCCGACGGCCCCGGCAACAGCAGCACCTGCGCCTACCTGCGGACAAGCGAATGTTATTTCAGTTTATAGTGATACCTACACAAATAATATACCTGGAACGAATTTTAATCCAAACTGGAACCAGTCTGGTTTTGGCAGCGCAACCACAATCACAATTGGGGGGAACGAAATGCGCTATTATCCGAATATGAATTATCAGGGTATTGCACTCGGAAGCAATCAAAATGTTAGTTCATTCCAATCCTTACGGTTAGATATTTGGTCGGCCAATTGCAGCTCCATTGATATTTATTTGGTAACGGCTGCAAATGGTGAGAGGGCAGTCAGGAGATCACTGACTTTGAATTCATGGAATAGCATAGAAATTCAATTAGCGGATTATTCATCTCAGGGGATTCCTTTGACCGCCATCAAAGAATTCAAGTTTGTAACGATTACTCCTGCAAGTGGCGCCAATATTTATGTAGATAATATCCACTTTGTCAATAGCAGTTGTGCTACAGCGCCCACCACCGTTAATACTACCTTCTGTGTGGACTATACCTGTGTGGCAAATTCAACAGGCTTTGCCGCCCAACAAATCAATTTCGACGGAGGCACCTTCAACGGTTTCAGAAATTTGACCAGAATGGGTACTACCAACATCTGGTGCGGCACCTTTGCTATTCCTGCAGGAGAAACAGTCCGGTACAGCTTCTTCTATGCCGCCGCCGCCGGTGCAGGCGGCTTTGAAAACCTGACAGGCTTGACCTGTGCCAACAACGGCAGGCGCACTTATACCGCAGTGGCAGGCAGCCCTGAAACGCTCACGTTTGCGTGGGAGTCTTGCAGCAGCACGCCTGTTTGTCCTCCGCCCCCTGCACCAACGGTAACAGCGCCTGTGCCCACCTGCGCGCAAGCGAATGTTGCTTCAGTCTATAGTGATACCTACACAAATATAGCCGGGACGAATTTCAATCCCAACTGGGGACAGGCTGGTTTTGCCGGCGCAACCACAGTCACACTTAGTGGTAACCAAATGCGCTATTATCCCAACATGAATTATCAGGGTATTGCACTCGGAGTCCATCAAAGGATTGATTCATTCCAAACTTTACGTTTAGATATTTGGTCGGCTAACTGTAGTTCAATTGATATTTATTTAGTTGCAACTACAGGAGTCGAAAGGGCAGTAAGGAGGTCATTAACTTTAAATTCATGGAATAGTATAAATATTCCGTTGGCTGATTATGTGGCTCTTGGAATGTCTTCAAGCGCTTTAATCAAAGAATTTAAGTTCGTAGCTATTACTCCTCCCAATGGCGCTAATATTTATGTGGACAATATTTACTTTGCCAAAGTAAATTGTACCGATGTAACGCCTCCCATGCTAAACTGCACCAACATTACGGTCACATTCAATGGCCAGAACAGCATTCCGCTCACGGCAAGCCAATTGGCCACTGCAACTGACGATTTCGGAACGCCCATCCTCTCAATCAATCCAACTGTCATCACCTGCCAACAGGTAGGCCAGAGCGTGCCTGTAACGGTAACGGCAAGGGATGCGACCGGCAACACAGCTACTTGTATCAGCACTGTCACAGTAGCCGGCCTGCCATGCGGCTGGAGCCAGCAACCGAACGGGGTGAACTGTGCCAATGGCAACAGCATTGCCTTCAATGCAGCTACAGGCGTTTACACCGCCACAAGTACAGGCTGTTCCTACGGGCCGCCATTCAGCAGCGATGCCACGGCCTTTGCTCAACGCACGCTGTGCGGCAACGGTAGTATCACGGCCAGAGTCACTGGTATCAATCCGCTGGCCGGCGGCTGGGCGGGCATCGTGATGCGCGAGGGCAATGCAGCAGGCGCGAAAAAGGCGCAGTTGATGACGAACTTAGGCAGCGATCACCGCCGGGAGTTCCGCACAACCACCAATGGAGCAGCACAGCCGCAGCAGTTCCCGAGCCTGAGCCGCTACTGGTTGCGCATCACGCGTGTGGGGAATCAGTTCACTATGTTTGTATCATCCAACGGAACCAATTGGTTCCCGGCCGGCTCGCAAAACATCGCGATGAGCAATTGCATCGAAATGGGTTTGGTAGCGACCAACAACACCTCCAACAGCACGGTGACGGCCACGTTCTCGAATGTGAGCTTCTCTGGCAGCACCAGCGGGCTGGGAACAGGCGGCGGCAGCATGGAGCAGAGCGCACATAGCATAGAGGCGCCGCACAGCTTCGAGGTGTATCCGAACCCGACGGGGGGCGAGTTGAACCTCGACCTGACGCAGTACATCGGCCGCAGCGTGCGCATAGAGATGTACAGCTTAGAAGGCAAGCTCTTGCAATTCTCTGAATTGGACGAAGTGCAAACCACGCTCAAAAGCCTCGATCTGAGCAGGTTCCAGAATGGGATGTACTTGGTGAAAGTGAAATCTGCCGGACTGCCGGATGCCGTAAGACGGGTGGTGAAGCAATGAGAATAGCTTGAACGGAGGGCAACCACAAGGGTTGCCCCGACGGTGAGACAGCCGGAGCGAGCCATTGCTTCGGCTGTCTTTTTTTTATTGCTCCAATTGACATCCTTACAAGCAGGGTAAAGTAAGATAAGAGACCACGAAAAAATACAGGTATCGCATCCTCTCGCCAAAGGAGATGGAACACCTGTTGTACTACCACAATATACATATACATGAAAAAAAACAAACAGCTCTGACTGAGTATGAGTTTACATACAAGTATCTGTAAAACAATATTTTGAACAATTTCAATTTGAATGAATCCCCGCCTTTCAGCCGTGTATATATAATGTATATGCAGTTTTTTGTAATAAACGGCAGTAAGTTTACACGACGATTCAGCAGAATGAGTCGCCGGCCTATTTTACCAAATAAAATATTTCAGATGGAAACAATCACTAAACGATTTATCCTGTTCCTTACGATTTCAGTTTTTTCCATAGTTGTACGTGCACAGGCCGACAAGGTAGTGGTGTCCTACGGCGATAATGGCATTCGCCTGACTGTAAACGGCAAGGAACTGATGGTTAACGGTATGAACTGGGACTACTTTCCCATCGGTACCAATTACTCCTATAGTTTGTGGGATCAGTCGGATGCAGCTATTCGGCAAGCGTTGGATGCCGAGATGGGGCTGCTCAAAAACATGGGCGTGAACACCATCCGCGTTTATACCGGCATTCCGCAAAAATGGATTGAGTACATTTATCGCACGCATGGCATTTACACCATGCTCAACCACTCCTTCGGCAGGTACGGCCTCACCATAGGCGGGGCTTGGGCGCCCAATACGGAGTATTCCGACCCGCGGGTGCGCGAACTGCTGCTGAAAGAGGTGCAAACCTTGGCGGCAGAGTACCGCAATACGCCGGGTTTGTTGCTCTACCTGTTGGGTAATGAAAACAACTACGGCCTGTTTTGGGAGGGCGCCGAAACGGAAAACATTCCGATGGCCGACCGCAAGTCCACACGGCGCGCGCGCGCCATGTACAA
The DNA here is from genome assembly GCA_002344975.1 of Saprospiraceae bacterium UBA2329. Classification (GTDB taxonomy): domain Bacteria; phylum Bacteroidota; class Bacteroidia; order Chitinophagales; family Saprospiraceae; genus UBA2329. The sequence goes on from DDUV01000090.1 coordinate 5,776, forward strand.
GCTCTTCAACGAGGCTGCCGTGCTGATGAAAGCGGCCGACAATACACATCCGGTAGCGATGTGCAACGGCGATTTACTATTTTTAGACATCATCGCACAGGAGTGCAAAGAGGTGGATATCTTTGGTACCAATGTGTATCGCGGGGTTTCGTTCGGCGACCTGTTTGAGCGCGTCAAAAAAGAGTACGGCAAGCCGGTGTTGTTCACCGAGTTTGGCGCGGATGCGTTCAACGTTATTGCCAATGGAGAAGATCAGAGTGCGCAGGCTCACTTTTTGAAAGAAAACTGGCGCGAGATTTACGAAAACGCAGCCGGTCTGGGCAAGTCCGACAACTCCATCGGCGGTTTTACCTTCCAGTTCAGCGACGGCTGGTGGAAATATGGCCAAACCTCCAATTTGGATGTGCATGATTCGCACGCTTCCTGGTCGAACGGCGGATACTTCAACGACTACACGGCCGGCGAGAACAACATGAACGAAGAGTGGTTCGGCATCTGTGCCAAAGGGCCGACCAATGCACAGGGTTTGTACCAATTGTATCCCCGCGCAGCCTACTATGTGCTCAAAGACGTTCACCAACTCAATCCTTATGCACCCGGCACTACGGTGAGCAGCGTTCAGGGCTTTTTCGGAGGTGTTCAAATCTCGGATGCGCTGTTGCGGGCGCGGGGCGACAAGGCCGCGTTGGAGGGTGAAAAAAATAAGTTTTTGCGCCTGAGCCGCTTCGGGGCAGCCTTTACTACGTTCAATACCGGCGGCAGCCTCATTACCACTCCCAAAGACCCCGATCCTCAAAACCCTGTGTATCCCAACCAATTGGGCTTCGATCACATGCAGTCCCTGTTTATAGGAGTAGAAGCCAATCCCGCCCCGAACATGCGGGCCAACATAGAACTGAACGTGCTGGGAAATGTGGCGCAGAACCCGATAGACCAGATTTTTTATGAAAACAGAGGCCGCCCGGTGCAATTTGCAGGGCTGAACGGCCCGATCACGGTGGAATCCAACAACCGGGTGCAGATATACAAAGCAAGCTACACCTGGGATCACAAGTTGTTCAATCTCAATGGCTTTTATCGTACCGGTCACTATCACTGGGGCTACGAGGGCGATTTCTTCGGTCTGTACCCAGAAGCCAACTACGGTCCGCAAATAGATATTTACAACGGCATAGCGCCCTTCGGTTTTGAGGTGGAAGGCAAGAAGAAATTGGAAGGACTGAAGCTGGCTTTCGGCCCGCAACTCTGGTGGGGCGCCAACCCGGCCGTGTTGGTCAAATACAGCCGCGATCTGGCCAAATTCAAATGGACGGCTGTTTTCCATGAAGACTTGGAACAGTTGGGCCTCACGGAAAGCTCCTTTGCCATTCCGCAACCCAAAACCCGCCGCCTCACCCTGCACACTGCCCGGAAGTTCGGCAAACTCGGCGTTGACCTGGGCGGTATCTGGGGCGGGCAGCCTTTGAATGGCCGCGAGTTTCAGTTGGTGCGTGGCAAAGAAGGCGAATACACCGTCTATCAGGATGAGATCAAAAATACCGACAACTGGGGCGGCAAAATCAAGTTGACCTACACAGGCGGCACCTTCAACTGGTATGCACAGTCGGCAGTGATGGGCTTAGTAGCCGGCGGCGGCGCCGATCTGACGCAAACCTTTACCGGCTGGCGACTGAAAGACAGCGGCAGCGGCAACCAGTACAATTTCCTCACAGGTTTCACCGTGACGATGGGCAACCTTCAAATAGGGCCTAACTTCCTGTGGCAGAAGCCCATCGAAGGGCCGATACCCGCCGGCCTGGCTGCTCCTGCCCGCCCGCGCAACATCCTCGACGACCCCTTCGTGGTGCGGGGCAACCGCGAGCAGATGGCTGGTGAAATTTTGTTCACTTATGACCCCACGCCCGGTACCTGGATGTACACTTGGGACAGCGACCGCAGCGAGGATGCCAAATTTGCCCTCAGCGCCGGCTTCGTATATCGCCACTATCCCACTACGCAGGATGCCGCCATTGGTATCTTCCCCGACGGACGCACCACCTTCGCGTTTCCGGGCGGCGCGCCGGCACAAGACCTCTGGGAAGTGAATGCCCGATTGGTATCGAAAGTGAACCGCGATTTCGGCTTCATCGCCAATATATATGGCGGCACGGCACAGGCCAACGGCAGCGATGCCCGCACCATCAGTCGCACCGGTTTGGATTTTCGCATGGTTTACAAGGCTGTAAAATTGCAGTCCTTTGCTCGCGTAAATGACTGGGGGCCTTATGATTATCACCGGGATTTCAACCTCACTTTCCCGATGCAGCTCATGGCTGATCTTTCGACCAGCATTGCCAAGCCCGATTGGTTCGACCTGCCGAATACCCGCATCGGATTGCGTGGTACCTGGCGGGCTTTGGACAAATTCTCGCCGAGATATGCGCCTGCCTATACCCTCGACGGCGCCGGAAACTGGGTGCCCGATCCCAACGCGGTGGGCTTTGGTAACGGTAACGAGTGGGAGATCAGGACTTACATACTCATCAACGTAGGAAATTAACTATTGGCTGCGAGCTATGAGCCGCGAGCTGCGAGGAGAGGTTTTACAATCAAAACTTAAAGACAAAATATCATGAAAAATATCTTTTTCCGCTTTATCGGAGCTGCATTGCTCCTGACGGCATGGGCCTGCGAGCGTGACGTTGCCGATTTGGAACCAGCCGCTTACCCTACCAATCCCAATGTATTTATTGACGGATTCAGTGCCGGCTTGAACTATGGAGCTTTTGGAAGCTCAGTACCCACCGCTTTTCAGGTGGACAATGAAGTGACCTACAACCAATCGCGGGCCTCCATGCGATTTGAAGTACCCGATGTGAACGACCCGCGAGGCGCGTATGCAGGCGGCGTATTTTTCACGAGTACGGGCCGTGATTTATCGGGCTACGATGCGCTCTCTTTTTGGGCGAAAGCTTCTCAGCCGGCGAACATTGACGTACTGGGCTTCGGCAACGACTTCGGCGAGTCAAGATATCAGGTGTCTCTTTCGGGCGTAGGGGTGAATACCAATTGGAAAAAATATATTATTCCCATCCCCGACCCCTCGAAACTCAAGACCGAGCGCGGTATGTTCTTCTATTCTGAAGGCCCTGAAAATGATCGGGGTTACACCTTTTGGATTGACGAGGTGAAATTTGAAAAACTCGGCACTGTTGCGCACCCGACGTTCAGCATCCTCAATGGAGAGAATCAGGTTGAAACTTCGTTCGTCGGTGTTACGAAAACAATTGGCGGCCTGGCAGCTACCATCAATCTGCCCACCGGTGTGAATCAGCAAATGAACGTCACTCCGACCTACTTTGAATTCATTTCGTCAGACCCGACCATTGCCACGGTGAGCAGTACGGGTCTGGTATCAGTCGTAGGCGGCCCCGGCTCGGCCACCATTACTGCCACGGTGGGGGGCGTTACGGCGCAAGGTTCTTTGAGGATACAATCAGTAGGCAATTTTCAGCCGGCCCCCGTTCCTACGCGTCCTGCGTCGAGGGTGATTTCGATCTTCAGCGATGCGTATCCCAACGTTCCGGTGAACTACTACAATGGTTATTGGCAACCCTGGCAGACAACAGTTTCTAACGATTTTGCTGTCAGCGGAAATAATGTTTTGAACTATACCATATTCAACTTTGTGGGCATTGAATTCAGCAGCCCCACCGTCAATGCCAACGCAATGACTCACCTCCACATGGATGTCTTCATACCAGGCCCGGTAGTGCCAGGAAGAGAGCTTAGAGTCATCGTTGTTGATTTTGGCCCGGATGGAGGATTCCAGGGAGGGGACGACACCCGGCATTCGACCACGTTCGCGCCGCCTACATTGGCTTCAGGCAGATGGATTTCCATTGATATTCCCTTCTCCAGCATGACAGGCCTGACCAGAAGAGCCAACCTGGCACAGATTATCCTGGAAGGCGGTGATGGAGGAAGCATTTATGTTGATAATATCTACTTTTACAATTGAGAATTTATACCTCGCACAGCCAGGTGCGATGCCGCTTTTGTCATACCGAGCACTGCTAACCAACACCTTGCGCCGAAGGCTATGCACAAAATCTGGCGGCGCAAGGTATAACCTCTTCAGATGCTTGATTAGTAGGGTTGTAAGCCAAGAATCGCAGGAATGATTATGCTCAAAAGAATGCCGTTCAGAGGCTTGCAACTCGAATTTTTCATCCGTCCAACAACTTCTAAAAAATCAGAAAAATGAATACCAAATTGCTTCTCCTATTGCCGCTCATCGTTCTGATGGGTTGCAACGCAGATGAATCTCAACAATTAGAACCCCGCAACTGGCAGTTAGTCTGGAGCGACGATTTTGAAGGCGCCGCCGGCTCCTTGCCCAATGCTTCCAAATGGGCGTATGACCTCGGTACCGGTCAGGGCGGCTGGGGCAATCAGGAATTGCAATCCTATACCAATAGCCCTGCCAACGTATCGCTGGACGGCAACGGCAACTTGGTCATCACGGCCATCCGTGCGGGCAACTCGTTTACCTCGGCCCGCATCAAAACGCAGGGTTTGTTTGAGCAAAAATACGGTCGCTTCGAGGCGCGCATGAAAACGCCTTATGGTCCGGGCATCTGGCCGGCTTTCTGGATGCTGGGTTCCAATGTCGAAACAGCTGGCTGGCCTCAGTGCGGCGAGATAGACATCATGGAATTGCGCGGGCAGGAGCCGAACGTCATTGCGGGTACGCTGCATGGGCCGGGCTATTCGGGCAGCAATCCCGTGAGCAAAAAATACGGCTTGCGAAACGGGCGCTTCGACACGGAATTTCACATTTTCGCAGTGGAATGGGACGAAAATAAAATTGACTTTTTTGTAGATGATTTTCTCTATCAGCGCATTGAGCGCGGCGACGTGAACGGCGAATGGGTGTATGACCAACCGTTTTTTATGATTCTCAATGTGGCAGTGGGCGGCAATTATGTGGGCTTCCCAACAGCGGGAACGCCTTTCCCGCAAAGGATGATTATAGATTATGTGAAGGTGTACAGCGAGTAGCGGTATGCAGTGGGCGGTAGCCGCGCCATGGCGCGGGGTGCTAAGCGCGGGGCCGGCTTAGTGAAGGGGGGACTAAAGGGCTAAACTTGCTGAGTCACCCCTTCACTCCCCGAAACGCGGAACCCGGAACCTTGAACCCGCCTTCGCCAAGGCTTCGGCGGATGAAACCCGAAACCTTGAACCCGCCTTCGCCAAGGCTTCGGCGGATGAAACCCGAAACCTTGAACTTTTGAACTTTGAATTGAAAAACAACATGAGCCTGACCAAAGTAATACTGGGCAACGAGCATTTCTACAAAATCTCCGACAGCGATGCGATGCGCCCCTTTTTTATGAATGTAGTGAGCGATTCCGACCACTGGATGTTCATTTCCAGCAATGGCGGCCTCACCGCGGGGCGCAAGAACCCCGAATATGCGCTCTTCCCTTACTACACGGATGATAAAATCACGGAATTTGCCGACATCACCGGCAGCAAGTCTGTTTTTCAAATTCATTCGGGCGGCGACATACAGGTCTGGGAGCCTTTTTCAGAGCGGTTTACAGGCAGGTATCAGATCAGCAGAAACCTGTACAAAAGCGTTTACGGCAATCAGGTTATTTTTGAAGAAATCAACCACGAGCTCCAATTGACATTCAGGTACCGCTGGAGTTCGAGCGATGTTTACGGGTTTGTCAAAACTTCGGAATTAATCAATACCTCAGATGCAGATTGTCAAATCACCCTGTTGGACGGCATCCAAAACATCATGCCTTATGGCGTGCCGAGTTCGCTGCAAAGCACGACCAGCAACTTGGTGGACGCCTACAAACGCAGCGAATTGGAACCCGATTCCGGCATAGGCATTTTTGCGCTCAGCGCCATCATTGTGGACAAGGCCGAACCCAGCGAAGCCCTCAAGGCAAACATCGCCTGGTCATTGGGGCTGGAGCAGTCGAAGTACCTGCTTTCCTCTCTGCAGCTTGATCGTTTCAGAAGAAAACAACAGGTACAGGAAGAGCGCGACGTGAAAGGCGAAAAAGGCGCTTATTTTGTGTGCGCCGAGGTATCGCTTCCCGGCAAAGGGCAAAAAAGCTGGAAGATAGTGGCCGACGTTCGCCAAAACCACTCGCAGGTGGCAGCGCTTCGCAGAGCCATCATGGGCAATGATGCGATGGATAAAAAAATCGAGGCAGACATTCAGTCCGGCACGGAAAAGTTGATACAACTTGTGGCCGGCGCCGATGGTCTGCAATGTACTGCCGATGCGCTCAACGATACCCGCCATTTCAGCAACGTGCTTTTCAACATCATGCGCGGGGGCACATTCGACCGTCATTACCAAATAGAAAAAGCCGATTTTGTCGCTTACCTCGCCCATGCCAACAAAGAGGCGGCAGCGAATAACCGGAGCATTTTAGAGCAGTTGCCGCCGGCGTTCAGCCAACACGATCTCAAAAACCTGCTGCTGCAAAGCGATGATGCCGACCTGATCCGGCTTGGCATGGAGTACTTGCCTCTGAAATTCAGCCGTCGGCATGGCGATCCCAGCCGTCCCTGGAACTACTTTTCCATCAATACCAAAAGTGAAACAGACAGCTCCAAAATCCTTGATTATGAGGGCAATTGGAGGGATTTGTTCCAAAACTGGGAAGCGCTCTCCCTCTCTTACCCGGAGTTCATCGAGGGCATGATTTTCAAATTCCTGAATGCTTCCACCTTCGACGGGTACAACCCCTACCGCGTGACCAAAGGCGGTTTTGACTGGGAAACCATCGAACCAGACAACCCCTGGTCGTACATCGGGTACTGGGGCGATCACCAGATCATCTACCTCCAGAAGTTTTTTGAGATCATTGATAAATACCACCCCGGCGCCTTGCAGTCTTTGTTCGACAAAGAATGGTTCGTGTATGCCGCCGTGCCTTACATCATCAAACCCTACGAAAAACTGCTCGAAAACCCACAGGACACCATCGAGTTTGACCATCATTGGGATACCGGCATCCGGCAAAAGCGCGAATATCTGGGCGCAGACGGGGCCTTGCTCAGCCAACCCGGCGAGGGCATTTACCACGTCAATTTGATGGAAAAAATATTGGCGACCGTGCTGGCCAAAATGTCCAATTTCATTCCCGAAGCGGGCATCTGGATGAATACCCAACGCCCGGAATGGAACGATGCCAACAACGCGCTGGTGGGCAACGGGGTTTCGATGGTGACGCTGTACTACCTGCGGCGATTCATGCGATTCTGGCAGGATATGCTGGGCGGTTTCAAGGCTGATAATATACAGATTTCCAAAGAGTTGGCGAAGTTTTACGGTGAGGTGCTGGAGTGCCTGCACAGCTCGGCTCCCTTATTGGCCACCGGCATCAGCGACAAAGACCGGAAGGCTGTTTTGGACCGTTTGGGAATGGCCGCTTCCGATTACCGGCAAGGTATTTATCAAAACGGATTCAGCGGAGACAAAAGCAGCGTCACTTTGGAAGGACTTAAAGACTTCGCTCGTGTGTCGCTTGAATTTATAGAACACTCCATTCGGGCCAACCAACGCCCCGACAAACTCTACCACGCCTACAATCTGATGACGGCGGGTTCCAATACGGTTTCGGTGGCCCATCTCAGCGAGATGCTGGAGGGGCAGGTGGCCGTCCTGAGTTCGGGCTACCTGAGTGCAGAGGCCGCGATGGAAGTGTTGGACGCCTTGAAAAACAGCGCGCTTTTCCGGGAGGATCAGTACAGTTACATCCTGTATCCCAATAAAAATTTGCCGGGATTTTTGCACAAAAACACCATCCCCGCATCGGATGCACAGCACTCGGACCTCCTCCAACAATTAGTGGCTGACGGCAATGCCGCTCTTGTGGAGCAAGACGTGGAGGGCGCCCTGCACTTCAACGGCTATTTCAAAAATGCCAAAGATGTGGAACTGGCGCTGAGTGCTTTAGAAGCCGGCTCCTACAAAGATTTGGTTGCGAAGGACCGCCAACGGGTACTGGATATTTTTGAAAAAGTATTCCACCATAAGGCTTTCACAGGGCGTTCGGGCACCTTCTTTTCTTACGAAGGGCTGGGTTCGATCTACTGGCACATGGTGTCCAAACTCTTGCTGGCAGTGCAGGAATGTTGCCTCCACGCCATCGAAAGCAAGGCCGAGCCTAAGGTAATCGGCCGGCTTTTGGATCATTATTATGAGATAGAAGCCGGTATTGGCGTACACAAATCGCCGGTATTGTACGGCGCGTTTCCCACCGATCCGTATTCGCACACGCCCTTACACCGGGGCGCACAGCAGCCGGGCATGACCGGGCAGGTGAAGGAAGACATCCTGACGCATTTTGGAGAACTGGGCGTATTTGTAGGCAAGGGGCAATTGTGTTTCAATCCCGTGCTGCTGCGGAAAGAAGAGTTTCTTGCTGAACCTCAGGTATTTGAGTACATCGCGGTAAGCGGCGAGCGCAAGACCCTTGCTTTGCAGGCGGGCCAATTGGGGCTTACATATTGTCAGATTCCCATTGTGTATTCCCATTCCGATTCAGATCACATCGCCGTTCATTACGCCGATGGCAGCACGGTAGGCATAGCCGGCCATGTTCTGGAGCATCGCATCAGCAGCCTGGTCTTCCAGAGAACTGCGGAGGTAGAACGATTGGAGGTGTTTTTAAAATCGTAACAAAATGAGCGCAACAAGAGCAAGGCTAAAAGTAATGCAAAGTAATCTCCGCTTTGGGCGGAATATAGCAGGACGTGTGTTGTTGCTGCTTTTGGGCGGGATAATTTTGCTCATCGTTTCGTGCAGCCCAAGTCGTCAGCCCGTTGAAAAAACTGCTGCCGATATATTGGGCAATCCCGACTATCAGGCCATTTCTTTCGGCTCTTATCGCGAGCTGTCGCGGGATGTGCAGCCCACCATTCCGCAGTTGAAGGAAGACCTGAAGATACTGTCGGCGATGGGCATCAAACTGCTCAGGACGTACAACGTGTATTACGATGAAGCCTCCAACTTACTGAAGGCCATCAGCGATCTGAAAAAAGAAGACCCCGCCTTTGAAATGTACCTCATGCTGGGCGCCTGGATAGACTGCAAAAACGCCTGGACCGAACTGCCGCCCGACCATAACATGGAAAGCGAAAAGAACGCCGGAGAAATAGACCGCGCGGTGGCTTTGGCCCAACAATACCCGGATATTGTAAAAATCATTGCCGTGGGAAATGAGGCCATGGTGAAATGGGCCGCCAGTTATTATGTGCAGCCCGGCGTCATCCTCAAGTGGGTCAATCACCTGCAAAACCTCAAAAAACAAGGCCAACTGCCCGAAACACTGTGGATCACAAGTTCTGATAACTTCGCCTCCTGGGGCGGCGGCGAGAGCGAGTATCATGTGGAAGATTTGAATCAATTGATCAAAGCCGTTGACTTCATTTCCATGCACACCTACCCCATGCACGACACCCATTACAACCCCGATTTCTGGGGTGTGCCGGATAGCGAGGAGGGCTTGTCGGATTTGGAAAAAACTGAGGCGGCCATGCTCCGGGCCAAAGGCTACGCCATGAGCCAATACGAAAGCGTGGTGAGCTATATGAAAAGCCTCGGCGTGAACAAACCCGTTCACATTGGCGAAACCGGCTGGTCCACGCAGTCCAACGAACGCTACGGCGACGAAGGCTCGCGGGCCTGCGATGAATACAAATCGGCGGTCTATTATAAGCATCTGCGCGAGTGGACCAATGCGGCCGGCATCACCTGTTTTTATTTTGAAGCCTTTGACGAGCAATGGAAAGACGCGGCCAATCCGGGCGGTTCGGAAAACCATTTCGGCCTGTTCAATTTGCAGGCTCAGGCCAAATATATGATTTGGGACCTGGTGGATGCCGGCGTTTTCAAGGGGCTTACCCGCGACGGGCAGCCCATCACCAAGACCTTCAACGGCGACAAGGATGCTGTTATGAAGACGGTGAAGGCGCCTCCCACCACAGAGGAAACCAAGGCATACAGTCCACAAAATAATTAGCAACATGAAAAAGCTGATGATTCCTGCCGGCTCGCTTTTCCTTTTTCTGATCTTATCTCTGAGCAGTTGTATGCAACCCAACCCATTGGACGCAGAAGTGTATGAAACCTCCGAAAGCGGGAACCAACTCACCCGGCTTTCTGAGTTTCTAATTGTCGAAAATCCGCTGGAGATCAACATATTACCCGATGAAACCTTCCAGACGGTCACCGGTTTCGGCGGCTCGTTTACCGAAGCCTCCTGCTACTTGCTTAACCGGCTGAGCGAGGCCAACAGGGCCAAAGTTCTGGAGGCTTATTTTGGAGAATCCGGCGCCCGATACTCTCTGACGCGCACTCACATCAACTCCTGTGATTTCTCATTGAGCAACTACTCCTATGCTCCGGTAGCCGGCGATATGAAATTGGACAGTTTTTCTATAAAAGAAGACATGGACGACATCGTGCCGATCATCAAAGCGGCCCGTGCCATTTCCAAAGACGGCTTCAAAATCATCTCCTCTCCCTGGACGGCGCCGCCCTGGATGAAAGATAACAAAGACTGGCGCGGCGGTAAATTGCTGCCCGAATATTACGATACCTGGGCGCTGTTTTTTTCTAAATACCTGAATGCCTACCAAGCGCAAGGTATTGATATTTGGGGGCTTACGGTAGAAAATGAGCCATTGGGCAACGACGGCAACTGGGACAGTATGCACTACACGCCGGAGGAGATGACCCAATTTGTGAAAAACCACCTGGGGCCGAAATTGAGCGCAGACGGACACAAAGTGAAAATTCTGGGTTTTGATCAAAACCGCGATGAGCAACTCAAAAAATGGGTGGATGTGATGTTTGCCGACGAGGCTTCCGGCAAGTACTTTGACGGAACGGCTGTGCATTGGTATGCCAGCACTTACGACCATTTCCCCGAAGCCCTGCAATACGCGCACCGCAAAGCGCCCGGCAAACACCTCATCAACACCGAGTCCTGTGTGGATGCGCAGGTGCCCGTATGGAAAAACGATGCTTGGTATTGGTCGAAAGAAGCTACCGATTGGGGCTGGGACTGGGCGCCGGAAGACCAAAAGTATCTGCATCCCAAATATGAGCCTGTTTTCAGGTATGCCCGCGACATCATCGGCTGCCTCAACAGCAATGTGGACGGTTGGGTGGACTGGAACATGGTATTGGACAAGCAGGGCGGTCCCAACTGGGCCAAAAACTGGTGCGTGGCGCCTGTCATCGTTGATCCTGACAAAGACGAGGTGTATTTCACGCCGCTGTATTATACGCTCGCCCATTTCAGCCGCTTCATCCGGCCCGGCGCCGTCAGGATCGGATTCAACCATACAGACAACAACCTGATGGTAACAGCAGCGCGAAATCCGGACGGGAGCATTGCCGTAGTAGTCTTCAATCCGGAGGCTCAATCCAAGAGTTTACGCCTGAAGTTGGCCAAACAAACTTATGATTTTTCCATTGCAGCCAAGGCTGTTCAGACGGTGGTTGTTCGAGGCGGGTGAGTGAAGGGGGGGAATCGCAGTCACTTTCACTAAGCAATGTCAATCAACAAGTTATCACGCCCTAATTTTTTCAAATCATTAATAAAACCAACATCATGTCAGCAAACAGTACGGTAAACACACACAAAGTCCCCTTCGGCCAGAAAGTAGCTTTCGGCCTCGGCATGTTGGCCAACCAGATGTTTCCGGCGGCGCTGGGGATATTTATGGTCGTGCTGGTGCAGGATTTGGGATTCCCCGGATGGATGTGGAGCGCCATCTACTTTTTCCCCAGAATATTCGACTCCCTTACCGACCCCATCATGGGCTATATCTCCGACAATACACGCTCGGTGTGGGGACGGCGGCGGCATTATGTTTTTATCGGCGCCATTGTCATGGGCATTGCCTTTGTGACCATGTGGCAGTTATATCGCGAAAACGGGGTTGAGTACAACTTTTACTATTTCATGGCTTGGTCGTTTATTTTTTACCTGGGCCTTACTCTTTTCAGTGTACCTTATGTAGCTATGGGGTATGAAATGAGCGACGATTTTCATGAACGCACCAATATTATGGCCATTGCTCAATGGATAGGGCAATGGGCCTGGGTGATTGCGCCCTGGTTTTGGGTTATTATGTACGATCAGGGTTGGTTCCCCAATGCCGATACCGCCACCCGTAGTCTGGCGCTTTGGGTGGGCATAGCTTGCGCACTGTTGGCAATGGTGCCGGCTATTTTTATCAAAAGCAAGTCCACCAAAGATGACGACAGCCTCGAGCCGCTTACCCTACGCGGGATGGGTGGCAGCCTGATGCAAATATTCGATGGCTTCAAGCAAGCCTTCCAGTCTGTGCCTTTTCGGAAGTTGTGCATTTCTACCTTTCTCATTTTCAATGCATTCAATACGGTAGCTGCCTTCTCTTTCTTCATCGTAGTGTATCACCTGTTCGATGGAGATGCCGGGGCTGCGGGTGTATGGCCTACTTTGTTTGGTTGTTTGGGAGCCTTGTTTACTACCTTTTTGGTCATTCCCACGGTGGCCTGGTTGTCAAAAAAATTGGGTAAAAAACGCGCCTTTTTGCTCTCGCAGGGCATTTCGGTGTTTGGCTACATACTGCTTTGGCTGCTGTTTATACCCGGCAAACCGTACATGTTCATTTTTGCCCTGCCGTTTTTCTCCTTCGGCATCGGCAGCTTGTTCACCCTGATGATGTCCATGACCGCCGATGTATGTGATTTGGATGAACTCAACAGCGGCAAGCGCCGGGAGGGCATCTTCGGTGCTATTTACTGGTGGATGGTCAAGTTCGGTTTTGCCATTGCAGGCGGCCTCAGCGGTTTGATCATTTCTTATGTGGGATTGACACCCGGCGCAGCGGAACAACCGGAGGGCGCGGTGACAGGCCTGCGTCTGTTCTTTTCTGGCGTGCCTATGCTTGGCACCCTCATTGCCATGTTCGTCATGCGCAATTACGACTTAGACGAGGCGCGTGCGCGCGAAATTCAGGCGGAATTGGCCCGCAGAAAAGCGCCCCAGGCTTCGGGTTATGCCAAGTCGGGCATGGGCTGGGAAGGGTTGTCCCGGTCGGAAATCCTGGCGCGTTTCCCGCACTTTTTCCAAGGTGCATCAGATGTGAGCCGTCTGAGCGGCAAAGAACTTCGGGGCCAATTCGGGCAGCGTTTGGAAAGTGGTATGCACGGAATGTGTTTCAGCGCCTATCAGGAAGGGCAAAACCCCTGGGGAGATACCATTACCGAGGAGCAGGTGCGGAGGCGATTGGAGGTAGTGCGGCCTTATACCCAATGGATACGCACGTTCTCCTGCACCAACGGCCATGAACGGATTCCGGAAATAGCCAAAGAAATGGGCTTTAAAACCATGACGGGCGCCTGGATCAGTAACAACAAGGAACAGAACGAACTGGAACTGGCCTCGCTCATACAACTCATAAACAAAGGAGTAGTGGACATTGCCTCGGTGGGCAATGAAGTGCTGTATCGGGGTGAGTTGTCGGAAGAGGCTGTGTGTGAGTATGTTCGGCGTGTGAAACAGAGTTCAGGCAACATACCGGTGACTTATGTGGACGCATATTATCAGTTCATCAACCGGCCCAGATTGGTCGAGGCTTGCGATGTCATTCCCATCAACTGCTACCCGTTCTGGGAGGGCGCGGGCATTGAAACCGCCGGATTGTACCTTCAGGAAATGTATCGCAAGACCAAAGAAGCTGCCAAAGGCAAGCCGGTCATCATTGCGGAAACGGGCTGGCCGAGCAAGGGCGCGCCGGTGGACGATGCCTTGCCCTCGGAGGAAAACTACATGCGCTACTTCCTCGATGCGCAAACCTGGTCGGAACATCAGCAGGTACCCTGTTTCCATTTCTCCTCTTTCGATGAATCCTGGAAGATACATGCAGAGGGCTGGGCAGGTACGTCCTGGGGTATTTGGGATGTGAAGGAGCGTCGTAAGTTTTGATGAAGAGGAAATCAAGCCGGCAGCTATTAGCCATTAGCCACTGGCTGTTAGATGGATAATCCGTCCATAGTTGATGATCCTTTCGGGGAGTCTTAAATAAAGGGTGACCAACCAAATTTTCGAAAAATCAAGCTAAAAGCTAGAGGCCAACAGCTAATAGCTAAGACCAAAAATCAAGAGCCATGTCATACAGAAAAGAAAAAGTCTTATCAGCAGAGCAACTGACCCAAATGCTGAGCCATGCCGGAGCGGCCTATCCCGGCGAACTCACATTAGAGGACATCAACCACTTGTTTTTGGAAGTTTTTCACAATGGCGTTCACGGCCTGTGCTTCAGTTTGTATGAGGATGGACAGCGCCCCGGCGATGTGATTTCGGAAGAGCAGGTGCGTCGCCGCATGGAAATCATAAAGCCCTACACACAATGGGTGCGCTCGTTTTCCTGCATTGAGGGCAATGAGTTTATTCCCAAGGTAGCCAAAGAGATGGGCATCAAGACTTTAGTAGGCGCCTGGTTGGGCGACGACCTCGAAAAGAACGAGCAGGAAATAGAGGCGCTCATTGAGTTGGCACGCAAAGGTTGGGTGGATATTGCCGCAGTGGGCAATGAAGTTCTTTACCGCAAAGACCTTACCGAAGCCGAACTACTGGCTTACATAGACCGCGTCAAAAAGCAACTGCCCGCCGGCATTCCGGTTGGCTATGTGGACGCCTATTACGAATTCAGCCACCGCCCGGCCATTACGGCAGCCTGCGATGTGATTCTGAGCAATTGCTACCCCTATTGGGAGGGTTGCCCGTTTGAGTACTCACTGGGTCACATGCACCAAATGTACGATCAGGCGCTGGATGCCGCTCAGGGCAAAAAAGTCATCATCACCGAAACCGGCTGGCCCAGTCAGGGCGAAAGTCTCAAGGGGGCGCATCCGTCTTACGAAAACGCCATCAAATACTTCATCAATACCCAGCTTTGGGCCGGTGATCACGATGTGGAGGTGTTTTACTTCTCCTCTTTTGACGAGTCTTGGAAAGTGGGCGCCGAGGGCGAAGTGGGCGCTTACTGGGGCATCTGGGATAAATCGGAAAAACTGAAATTCGGCAATGGACATATTTGATCAATTGGGCATACCATCCGGCAGAGCCATCTGTTATTCCGGGTTCAGAGCAGGGCAGCATCCAGGCGGAAAGCATCCTGATTACGAGGAGATTAAAGAGGATTTGCTGTTGTTGCAAGATCACTGGAAATACCTCCGGCTGTACGATTGCGACCCCCATGCCGAAACCGTTTTACAAGTCATCCGGCAGGAAAAATTAGATTTTAAAATCATGCTGGGCGCCTTCATCGAGGCCGAGATGAACAACTTCAATTGTCCCTGGGGAGGTGGCGTGTATTCCGAAGAGCAATTGGAAAAAAACGCTGCCGGCAATCAACGCAAAATCAACCGGCTGATAGCATGGGGCCGCCAATATCCCGACATTGTGTTTTCGCTTTCAGTGGGCAATGAAGCCTGCGTGGACTGGACTGATCACTATGTGTCTGAAAATCAGGTGTTGGAGTATGCCCGGCAGGTGAAATCCCAGGCCGTTCAGCCCGTCACCTTTTGTGAAAACTATGTGCCGTGGTTGTATAAGTTGCAGCCATTGGCCGAGGCGCTCGATTTTATTTCCATTCACACCTATCCTGTGTGGGAGTACAAACACATTGACGAGTCATTGGATTATACCAAAGAGAATTTCTATGCCGTAGCGCGCAAATACCCTCACAAGCCGATTGTCATTACCGAGGCCGGCTGGGCTACCAATTCCAACGGCAGAGGCATTTACCCGCACAACGTCAACGAGGAATACCAGAAAATCTATTTCGAAAAATTGATGGAATGGACAGACAAAGAGCGCATTCTCACTTTCTTTTTTGAGGCTTTTGATGAAGACTGGAAAGGCTCGCCCGATCCTATGGAGCCTGAAAAACATTGGGGACTGTTCAAAATTGACCGGACTCCGAAATTGGCGCTCACACACTTGTTTCAATCTGCTGACTTATCTTACAACCAATAATTCACTAAATGTTCTGATTATGAAGAATCTTACATTCTATTTCCTGATGTTGCTGGCGGCAACGGGCTTTGCCCAGAATTCGCCCATCAATTTTGAGGCCGGCGGCCACGGCGCCAACTGGACCTGGGCGGTTTTTGAAAACGCCACCAATCCACCCTTGGAAATTATTGCCAACCCAGACCCATCCGGCATCAACACGTCTGCAACGGTGGCCAAATTCACGGCTTTAGCCGCCGGAAACCCCTGGGCAGGCTGCGAATCCATGCACGGCGCCGATCTGGGGCCATTCGTTCTGGGGCCTTCCAATTCCATCATCAAAATCATGGTTTGGAAATCGGTCATCAGCGATGTGGGCATCAAAATGGCCTCCCCCGCCGGATGGGCGCAAGTGGAAATCAAACGGCCCAACACGGTGGTGAACCAGTGGGAAGAGCTGACTTTTGACTTCTCCAACTATGTGAATCCGCCGGCAGATCAGGGCCAGTTGGACCAAATCATCGTTTTCCCGGATTTCAACCTCGCCGGAAGAGGACAAGACAACATCATCTATTTTGACAACATCACGTTCAGTGCAGGGGCTGCACCTACCGTGCCCCTCACAGCTGCGCCCACGCCGCCTGCCCGCAATGCAGCCGATGTCGTTTCTGTGTTCAGCGGGGCTTACGCTCAGGTACCCGGTACCGACTTCAATCCCAATTGGGGCCAGTCCACAGTAGTCGCCACCATTGATATACAGGGCAATCCGACCCTGCGCTATGCCAACTTCAACTATCAGGGTACGCAGTTTGCCCAGCCGCTGAATGTATCGGCTATGGAAAAACTGCATATAGATATGTGGACGGCCGATGCTACCTCCGTCAATGTTTTTTGCATCAGCCCCGGCCCGGTCGAAACGGCATTTTCCCTGCCTGTCACCCCAGGTCAGTGGGGAAGCTATGACATTCCGCTGACGGCATTTGCCAATGTGAATCTGTCAGACGTGATTCAGTTCAAGTTTGACGGCGGCAACGGCTCGCCGACCATTTACTTAGACAACCTGTACTTCTACAAAGGGGCTTCAACCGGAGGAGCCGACCCGAATGCGCCCATCAATTTTGAACCCGGGGGCTTCGGCGCCAATTGGACCTGGACTGTTTTTGAAAATGCGACCAACCCGCCCTTGGAAATTATTGCCAACCCAGACCCGTCTGGAATAAATACCTCTGCTACGGTGGCCAAATTCACGGCCTTAGCCGGCGGGAACCCCTGGGCAGGCGTTGAATCCATGCACGGCGCCGATTTGGGGCCGTTCGTACTGGGGCCTACCAATTCCACCATTAAGATCATGGTTTGGAAATCCGTCATCAGCGATGTGGGTATCAAGTTTGCCTCCCCCGCCGGATGGGCGCAAGTGGAAATCAAACGGCCCAACACCGTGGTGAACCAGTGGGAAGAGCTGACTTTCGATTTCTCTAATTACGTCAACCCGCCTGCCGATCTGGGCCAATTGGACCAAATCATCGTTTTCCCCGACTTCAACCTCGCCGGGAGAGGACAAAACAACATCATCTATTTCGACAACATCACCTTTGGTCCGGCGGGAGGAGGTAACCCTACTGTGCCGATGGTAGCTGCGCCCACGCCCACCCGCCCGGCATCGAGCGTGATCTCCCTGTTCAGCAACGCTTATACCAACGTACCGGTGGATACCTGGCGCACGGGCTGGTCGAATGCCATTTTGGAGGACATCGCCATTCAGGGCAACGCCACCAAAAAATACAGCCAACTCGACTTTGTAGGCATCGAAACCGTTGCCAATCAGATAGATGCAACAGGTATGACGCACATTCACATTGACGTATGGTCGGCAGATTTCACCTTCTTTGGTTTCAAATTGGTGGACTTCGGAGCAGACGGCGCTTTCGGTGGCGGCGACGATGTAGAGCATCAGGTCAACTACAATTTGCCGCAGCAGGGCCAATGGCTGAGCTTGGACATTCCGCTCTCTTCCTTCGCCGGCCTCACCACCCGCGCTCACATGGCACAGTACATTCTGGTAGGACAGCCCACGGGCGCGAACACCATTTATGTGGATAATGTGTATTTCTATACCAACATCGTGGACACAGACGAGGCCGAAGCGTTTAGAAATACAGTAAGGGTATATCCCAACCCGGTGGCTGCCGGCGAGCAGGTTCAGTTCAGCCGGGAGGTATCTCAAATAGAGGTGTTTGATCTTGCGGGCCAACGCGTCTTGGCGGGCAGTGGTTTCAGGCTCAACACGGCCGTTTTGAATCCGGGAGTATATGTGCTCAAGATGCGCGTTCAGGACGGAAGCATACAAACACAAAAACTCGTGGTGAAGTAAGGCTTCTCCGCATTGGGGAGTGTTTTGGCTGAGGTATTTTTTTATATCCAGCCAAAACCTCTTTTTTTTCGTTGTTTTGGCTGGGTTAACTTTTATACCTCGCACCGTCAGGTGTGAAGCCGCTTTTTTCATACCGGGCGCTGCTAATCAACAACATGCGCCGAAGGCTATGCACAAAACCTGGCGGCGCAAGGTATATATCCAGTCAAAACTGGCTTTTCTGCTTTTGGATCCGGCGCGATAAAATGTTTCGGCCCATAGCTGTTATTGTCATTGAGAATGACGGGACTTTGGGCGAACTTTGTCAAAACCACTCTGCCCAATCTTTGTTACACTCGCTCCGGCATTGTCTAATTCCTAACCATCAGACCTAATCCATTGACATACCGCGCCACATACCTCTGTCTGTTCATGTTGGGAACCTGGGCCATGCAGGCACAGCAGCTTCCTGAAAAAGGCGTGCCGGCGCTCCAGAATTTCAGCCCGCAGCAATATCAGGACAAAGGCAAAATATGGGACATCCGCTCTGCCCCCAACGGCCTTGTATATATGGCTGCCGATGAGGGACTTATGGAGTTTGACGGAAAGTCCTGGCATTGCTACAAAGGCAGCAGCGGCATCACTCGCTCCGTACTGCCCCTCAACGATTCACTACTTTTTACCGGTTCCGACAAAGACTTCGGCCTGTGGCGCAAAAACGCATATCAGGCATTTGAATATACGTCCTTATACCCGCTCCGGGAAGCCGCCGGCGAAGTGAATGAAGAGTTCTGGGATCTGCACCGCCGGCAGGGCGAAGTACTGTTTGTATCATTTCAGAATATCTATATTTACAAAGATTCAAAACTCCGAACTATTGCCGCGCCCCACCGTTTTGCCGGCAGTTTCAAGGTGGGTGACGCGCTGTTTCTGGCCGATGAAAAAGAAGGACTGTTCCGCCTCGACGGGGCCTCGCTCCAATTGGTATTCAAACAACCGGACGACCTAAAGTTTGAAATATCAGGCATTTATGAAAACGATGAGGGCTTGGTCGTCGTCACCAAAAATGCAGGTTTGTACCTCTGGGCAGGCGGCAAACTTCGCGCTATGGATACCCCGTTTTCCCGGATTTTAAAAACAGCCCGGGCATTCAGTTTCGAGTTGCTTGAAGATCAACATCTGGCATTCGGAACGGTGCTGAAAGGCTTATACATCACCGATCTGAACGGAAGAATCCTGCACCATATCAATAAATACAAGGGCTTGCCCAATAATACCCTTTTGAGCCTGCATTACAGCCCCGCCGGGCAACTCTGGGCAGGCACCGATTATGGCGTTTCCTCACTGAATTTGGAGAACAACCTCACCTATTTCTACGACTATCGCGGCGATTTCGGCACCGGCTATACCGCCCTGTTGAAAGACGACATTTTTTACCTCGGTACCAATCAGGGCTTGTATCGGTCGCGTTGGGAAGACCTCAATAATAACTCGGATTTTATCAGGTTTCAGCTTGTTGAAGGCACAGAGGGGCAGGTTTGGTCGCTGAGAGAAACGGGCGCCGGCGTGCTCATCGGGCATGATCGGGGTCTGATGTCTTTGGATGGAAATTCGCCCCGATTCCTCGGCAAACAGGGCGGCGTTTGGACCATGCTGCCCTACCGGGATTATCTGCTGACGGGCAATTACAATGGCATTTCCATTTTTAAAAAAAGCGAAAACGGCTGGGCTTTTTGGAAAAAAATGGAACTCATTCTTGGCTCCTGCAATCAGCTTCTGATTCAAGCCCGCGACGTTTTGTGGGTGAACATTCCCAATTACGGAATCATTCGGGCGCAATTGGACGACCATTTATCGCCCACCGACCGGGCTATTTTTTATGAAAATCAATTTGAGGGAATCAGGCCTCATTTACTCAAGAAGGGCAATGATATTGAGGTAGTTACAGATAAATACCGGTATCTTTATGATGAGAAGAAGCGACAATTCAACCGTACAGATATCCCTGCTCCCCCGCTTGAGGTGGAAGCCTTATTGCCCGGTGTTTATGAGCCGTTTGCTTTACGCGCCGATTATGATTTTTACCCGGTTTACAATGGTTTTGCCCTCCATCGCCGCGAAAAAAACGAGAGAAACCGACCAATCCAACCAACGCTGGTACTCAGAAAAATAGAGGCTTTCAACAACGATCACCGGACTGCTTTTTACTCCGGCGCCAAAGTACCCTATCGCCTGCACAACCTGAGCATCGAGTGCCTGATCCCCCATCAAAAACAAGTGCTGTACCAGTACAAACTGAACGACGAAGAGTGGAGCCAGGAGTCGCCGCAGCATACTTTTCAGTTTTTCGGATTGAGCGAAGGCGCATATACACTCTCCGTCAGGGCGGTGATAAATGGAGCGCTCACCGCGCCTTATCATATTGATTTTCAGATACAAACGCCTTGGTATCGCAGTTGGTATGCCTATTTTTTTTATGTATTGGCATTAGCCGGACTTATCCTCGCCTTTCGGAAGTGGCAGAGGGTATCGTTGCTCAAACAAAAAAAGCAGTTGTTGCTAAAAGCGCAGTCCTCTCTGCGCGAACAGGCAGAAAAACACAGGCACGCCATCATGTTGATGGAGCAGGAACAGTTGCAAAAAGAGTACGAACAGCTCAAATTGCAATTGAAAAACAAGACGGTAGAATTAGCCAATAAGGCCAAAGACAGTGAAGACAAAAATCGCCTTCTGCTCATCCTCAAAGAAAAGTTGGAAGACGCACAGGCCAACCCCTCCAAATCAAAAATCAGGTGGAATGAAATGCAGTCTTTATTAGACTCCTATTTAGCCACAGAAGACAAGGTTTTTGAAATTCAGATGGACGAATTACATCAGGAGTTTTTCAAAAAATTGAAAGGCCAATTTCCCGGGTTGTCCAATCAAGACTTAAGATTGTGCGCTTATCTGAAAATCGGTCTGAATACCAAAGAAATAGCCGACATACTGAACATCCTGCCTTCCAGTGCTTTCATCACGCGCTCGCGCCTGCGCAAAAAGCTCAACCTGAACGAAGATCAGGATTTGCACACGTTTTTAAATTCGCTGTGAAATGGGGGGCTTCAAACCCGAAAGGCCGCCCGGTCTTCGCCCGTCCGCTTTTTCATTCGTCACAACAGCGCCTCGAATTGCATTCGGTCGCGGTTGCGCCAAATGAAAAAGGCCGTCTCAACGACGGCCCTTTCGGCTTTGGCGGAGGGGGAGGGATTCGAACCCCCGGACCTGTTACAGTCAACGGTTTTCAAGACCGCCGCATTAAACCGCTCTGCCACCCCTCCGGATTTGCGGCTGCAAAAATACGCTTCGCAACGAAACTACAAAGCCATTTTGAAAAAAATAAATTCCCCACAGATAAAAAAGACCTTGCAAGGCACAAACACCCA
This sequence comes from Saprospiraceae bacterium UBA2329, assembly GCA_002344975.1. Classification (GTDB taxonomy): domain Bacteria; phylum Bacteroidota; class Bacteroidia; order Chitinophagales; family Saprospiraceae; genus UBA2329. Next base: position 27,582 of record DDUV01000090.1, read on the forward strand.
CCGCCTACCGGACCACCCCACGCTTTACACCGCCCACTGCCCACCTCATACCGCATACCGGACCACCTCACGCTTACCGCGCCACGGCGCGGCCACCGCCTACCGCCCACCGCCTACCGCCTACCGCCACCGCTTCCCGTGCTTCATCACCATTTTCACATCCTGCAACAAACTGATATAGCGCAACACATCCCCCTTCACCGCAATAATATCCGCGTATTTGCCCTCCGATATGGTGCCGTAGTCCTTGTCCACACCCATAGACTTGGCCGGCCAGTATGTCGCCGCTTTGATGGCATACATCGGGTCGAAACCAAATTCATTCACCCACACATCCAGCTCGTTCCAGGTGCTCTGGCAGTGAAACTTCATCGGAATACCGCTGTCCGTACCTATCAGCAGCACCACGCCCGCCTCCTTCAGTTGGTTCACCTTGCGCTCCAATGTAGGCTTGCGGATGGGCGTGAGTTGGAAATACGACATGCGCCCCGGATAGCGAATCGAATTTTTTATATCGGCAATGATGGAATCCGGCAGCCCCAGATGCCAGCAGTCGCCATCCAATTTTTCAGGATTGTCGCGCATGTACTCGTAGTTGTACAGGCCCTCCACCGTCGGCGTCCAGTACAGCGGCCCCTTGCTCATTTGGGCGGTGCGCTCCTTCAGCAGCGCCATCACATCATCGGGGTATTCCGGCGCCGACGACAGCCCCGTGTGCTCAAAACAATCCACCCCGGCCTCCATGCCCCGCCGTACCTCCTCCGGCCTGTGCGCGTGCGCCACCACCGTCAGCCCGTGTTTATGTGCCTCATCCACAATGGCTTTCACCTCCGCCATCGTCATTTCGTCCTGGTCTATCAGCTTGATGCAATCCACGCCGGCCTCCGCCAGTTTTTTCACTTTGCTGCGCCCGTCCGCCTCGCCATACACGCCCCACCGAAACGCCTCCGTGCCCGGATAGGGCCGGTGTTGCAAAAACGGCCCCGACATATACATCGTCGGCCCCGGTATCTCGCCCCGGTTGATACGGTCGCGCACCAGCAGGCTCGCCTCCAACGGGGCGCCCAGATCGCGCGCGCTCGTCACCCCCGCCATCAGCAATTGGTGCGCCGAGGAAGGCATGATCACGTCGGCCAGCAGCGGCAGATAGGTCGAATCCCAGTGCGTATAGTCGCTGTGCCCGTTGATCATCAGGTGTACATGCATGTCCCACAGGCCCGGCATCACGCTCATCCCCTCCGTAGAAATGACCTCCGCGCCCTCCGGCACCTGCAAATTCCCCTGATGCCCCACCGCCTTAATGCGCTCTCCCTCAATGATGATGACGCTGTTGTGGATGGGCCGTCCGCCGAATCCGTCTATCAAAGTGCCGCCCACCAGCGCTTTCAGCGGCTTGTTTTGGGCTTGCGCCATGTTCGGTAGCAAGCCCAGGATTCCAAACAAAAAGAACAAGTATCGCATATTGAACCAATGTTGTGATGAATAATTGCCGCCCAAGATAATTACATGCTTCCCATTATTCCAAGATTTTTTTGGGCGCCACCCCGCTCCGATGGCCTCTCTTGTTCTATCCCACTGAGGCCACAAGCTGCGGGGTCGGGCTATCCGTTACATGGCCTCCTTGGGGTCGGCCATTTCACTGCTATCCCTGGCGCGCGGGCTGCCCTCCGTTTTCAGGTGATATCTAACCGCCGAGCCTCAGCGAGACGGGAAGGTGTCGCATGAAAACGGAGAGACAAACACGCAAAACATCTCCCATTGCCTGAAATTCCCTTACTTTGCAGGCGTCACAACTTATGCCTGCCGCGCCGTGGCGCGGTCCCGATGACGTAGGAATCGGGATTAGCACATCAACACATCATCACATCAGCACATTATTCATGTCCGCATCCGACATTCTTTGGCGCCCCGACGCCGCCCTCATCCAACAGTCCAACCTGCGCCGCTATCAGGATTGGCTCGAACTGCACTACCAACTCCGGCTCTACGATTACGACGAGCTTTGGCAATGGTCGGTAGAGCGACCCGCCGATTTCTGGGAGAGCCTCTGCCAATACTTCGAGGTCGTTTTTCATAGGCCGTATTCGGCAGCCATGTCCGCCGACCCAATGCCCGGCACGCGCTGGTTCGAGGGGGCCACCCTCAATTACGCCGAGCACATCTTCCGGCAGTACAGCGACGAGCGCCCGGCCATTCTGTTCCGTTCCGAACGCCGCCCTTCTACCGAAATGTCCTGGGCCGAATTACGCCGGCAAACCGCCGCGCTGGCTGCTACCTTGCGCAGGCTGGGCGTACAACCCGGCGACCGCGTTTGTGCTTACCTTCCCAATATCCCGGAGGCCACCGTCGCTTTTCTGGCCACCTGCTCTATCGGGGCGGTTTGGTCCAGTTGTTCGCCCGACTTCGGCGTGGGCAGCGTGGTGGACCGCTTCCGGCAAATTGAACCCAAAATCCTCATCGCCGCCGACGGCTATTCCTACAACGGCAAACCTTTCGACCGCTCGGAGGCCATCCGCGAACTGAGCAGCCAATTGCCCGGCATCGAAACCCTTATCCTCGTGCCCTTCCTCAACGAACAGGCCGATGCCGCCGCCTTCGACAAGGGCATGAACTGGGCCGAAGCTGTGGCCGATACCACTGCCGAACTGCGCTTCGAGCCGGTGCCGTTTGAGCATCCCATCTGGGTGCTGTACTCTTCGGGTACTACCGGATTGCCAAAAGCGATCACGCACTCGCAGGGTGGCGTGCTGCTGGAACACCTCAAATACCTGCATTTTCACAACGATGTACATCCCGGCGAGCGCTTCTTCTGGTTCACTACCACTGGCTGGATGATGTGGAATTTTGTGCAGGCTTCGTTGCTGTCCGGCGCCACCATCGTCCTCTACGACGGCAGCCCCGGCTATCCCCAGCTCAGCACGCTCTGGCAATGGGCCGCCGACGAAGGCATTGAGCATTTTGGTACCAGCGCGCCCTTCCTCATCGCCTGCGAAAAGGCTGGTTTGGAACCTGGTAAAGAATTCGATCTCAGCCGCTTGCGCACGCTCAGTTCTACCGGTTCGCCGCTGCCGCCGGAGTCTTTCGACTGGGTGTATCGCGCGCTGAAACCTGACATCTGGCTGTGTTCCATGAGCGGCGGCACCGATGTGTGTACGGCTTTTGTGGGCGGCTGTCCTTTGTTGCCGGTGCGGCGCGGCGACATTCAGTGCCGGGCCTTGGGTTGTGCCTTGCATGCTTTTGACGACGCGGGCAATCCGGTGTTGGAGGAGGTTGGCGAGATGGTCATCACACGGCCTATGCCTTCTATGCCGGTATTTTTTTGGAACGACCCCGGCGGCGAGCGCTACCTGTCGAGCTATTTTGAAACGTATCCCGGCATCTGGCGGCACGGCGACTGGGTGCGTATTGCCCGCGACGGCTCCCTTGCTATTTTCGGTCGCTCAGATGCTACGCTCAACCGGCAGGGGGTGCGCATCGGCACCAGCGAGATTTATCAGGCGGTCAATAAAGTGCAGGCCGTGAAGGATGCCCTGGTGGTCAATCTGGAATTGCCGGGCGGCAGGCATTTTATGCCTTTGTTTGTAACGATGGAGCAAGGCTTCGCCCTGAATGAGTCGGTGAAAAACGAAATCAACCGCCGCTTGCGCGAGGAGTTTTCACCGCGTCATGTACCCGATGTGATCGTGGAGGCGCCTGATATTCCTTACACCATCAGCGGTAAAAAGATGGAAGCGCCGGTGAAGAAGATTTTACTGGGATTCCCGATTGCGAAAGCCGCCAGCGTGGATGCGATGCGGAACCCGGAGTCCTTGGCGTTTTTTGTAGATTTTTCGAGGCGGGTGGAAGCTGAAGTATAAAGGAAGAAATTTGACAAATCTTCGAGATTTGTCAAATTGTGTGCTGTTACAACAACTTCTTCCGCATCACCCAGTCGTCGTGGGTTTCTTCACCCATATAAAACGGCATGAACCCGAAATGCTCGAAGCCGGATTTGTGGTAAAATGCAATGGCGCGGTAAGCAACTGGTGAACCCCACCC
>DDUV01000088.1 GCA_002344975.1 Saprospiraceae bacterium UBA2329
GCGATTCTTCACGAACCATTGTATCAACATCTACGTCAATATCATTAGTAAGGGGTACATTTTGGATTTGCGTTCTAAATCTAAACCTCTTATTCGGCACATCACTGTTTTGAAGCGCTCTATTGGTGTTTGCATAAGCCCACTCCAGAGCTAAGGGCCATAGAGCCAACTGCACCTGTCCCAATGGTGGCACGTCAAATGTTACCGCAGGAAATCTGTTTTGTAGAAACGCAAGTGCATTGTCCGTCACAATGGACAAAACATCAATTACTGCCGGGCAAGTATTAAAGCCTTCGTCACAAATTTCCGGAGTTGACATTTGTGCCGCTTCTATTCCATCCATACCGCAGTCTGCAACTGCTGTTTCTGAATGATCTTTTAGCATTACCAATGCAAATTCTTTTCCCAACGGAGCGATTGAGTAATATTTCGTTGGCGTTTGTATTCCACCAATAAACCCCTCAGGGCGTCTTAACAAAAAAAGATAACCATAACTCTCTTTCAACTCGCCATACCATGTGTAATTATCCGGGGCTTCCTGTTCAAAATCCTTTACAACAAATGTATATTTTGAAGTATCTCCCGGTAACGACACAGAAATACGGTTGTTGGAAACTGCATCTCGTATATCTTTAATAGCGACCACCTCACTCGCTAAAGAACCGCCATCCAGCCTCCAACCGGATAGTATCTGGCGTTGAGAAATATTGAGGTCAATATTTTCATTTTTTAGATCAAATAACTCCTTAGTAAAATTTATGCCCCCCTGTCGCCCTTGTGCCTTCATAAGTAAAGGCAATATTATCACAAGGAATAGCAGCATGGCCTTTGAGCCAATGCTCACCAGAAATATGGATGGTTGTGATCTCATTGTTTATTGGTTTTGATGTGATACAATGACTGGCAACTCAATACCCTCCTGCACCACTGCACCGCAGCGATGAAATCATACAGCACACTTCACAGCGCCCTAAGTGTCCTGTCCGCCTTTCTAAGTGTTGTTCGTTGATCCGGGCCTTATCTTTACTTCAAATGCTAAAACTGTCGGAGCCTTCGGATTTGTGTTTGTTTTTCAATGAAGCAAATGTACAAAAAAAAACGACCCTCCAATTTTTTTAACATTTATTTTTGTAAGAATAAAAAAAGGAGAAATAGTATAGTGTAAACACATCAAGCAGTGGGGCAAAAAACAAAATTCGCAAACCACCGGCTATTGAATATATCTGCGGCGGTTTTGACTGCTTGGGCAGGTAGAATCCGCCGGATAGCAGCACGAAATGGAAGCTTGCGCCGGCGGGCGTAGATGAGGATGGAGGCAGACATGGCGCTCAAATTTCGCAAAAAGAAAGACAAAATGTAGCGCGAACCGCTCCAATCCAAATCTTTTCGCTTATTTTTATCTGAACAAATGCCAAACGCTGTCTGTATTTACAAAGCATCCTTATGCCATGAAGAAGATACTCTTAGTTGCTGTCGCTGTTTTTTGCACTCAATTGGCTTATTCTCAAGCTGATACGCCGAGGGTTAAGTCGCTGCCGCAAGAGGCCAAGGGCATTGTATATAACAAGGAGTTCACCGTTGATTTCAAAATGCACACCTCCGGGTTCGGGCTGGGCGCCAATTGGGGCAAGCTCAAAACTTACTACCGCACGCGCTTTTTCAATCTGGAACTGGCAGAGATCAAACACCCCAAAGAGATACGCCAGAGTTTCGACTTTCGCATTCCAAGTTCGGGCCGCATTTCCCGCTCGTTCATCTTCGGCAAACAGAACAATCTCTATGTGTTGCACGGCGGCATCGGTGAGAAGCGCTATTTTTCCGAAAAAGCCATCAACCGGGGGCTGGCAGTGGGCATCAGTTATTCCGGTGGGCCTACGCTGGGCTTGCTCAAGCCGTACCATTTAGATCTGATTCGCTTTCAGGAGCAAGACCCCACAAAGTTTTTTATCTCCGCCGAGTCTTTTTCAGAGGAAAATGCAGACAAGTTTTTAGACCTGAACAGCATCTATGGGGCATCAGGCTTTTCGCGCGGGTTCGACCAGATTTCCATCTCTCCGGGCGCACACGCCAAGTTTGCCATCCATTTGGATTGGGGCGCTTATGACGAATTTGTTAAATCCATTGAAGCCGGCGTTATGGTGGACGTTTTTTTCCAAACCATTCCCATCATGGTTGAATCTCCATTGGTACCCGACACCGGAAATCAATCGGTATTCTTCAACCTGTTTGTAAATTTGCAGCTCGGCAAGCGCCGTTAATTACCATTATGATAGAGTTGAATATTGTAGAATCCAAAGAAGAAAGACAACGCAAGCCCGACTGGCTGCGCGTGAAACTGCCCATTGGCCAAAACTACCGCCATGTGCGGCAATTGGTAGATCAGTACAGCCTGCATACCATTTGTCAAAGCGGTAACTGTCCCAATATGGGCGAGTGCTGGGGCGCAGGCACTGCTACCTTTATGATTTTGGGCAATACCTGTACGCGTTCCTGTTCTTTTTGCGCCGTAAAAACCGGTCGCCCCAACGAATACGACGAAGACGAACCGCGCAGAGTATCGGAGGCCATCCGGCTGATGGGGGTCAAACACGCCGTCATCACTTCCGTCAATCGCGATGAATTGGCCGACCGTGGCGCCGAAATCTGGTACCAAACGGTGCGCGCCATCAAGGAAAGTACGCCGCAGGTGACCATCGAAACGCTCATTCCCGACGTCAAGTCCACCTGGTCGGCGCTCGAACGCATGATCAGCGCGGGGCAGGAGGTGGTGTCTCACAATATGGAAACCGTGCAACGGCTGTATCGCAAAGTGCGCCCGCAGGCCAAATACGAGCGCAGTCTGGAGCAAATACGCCGCACCAAGGAGTACGGCAAACGCACCAAATCGGGCATCATGGTAGGATTGGGTGAGACAGAGGAGGAGGTTTTTCAAATCATGGACGACCTGTTGGAATACGGCTGCGATGTGCTCACCATCGGGCAATACCTGCAACCTACGAAAATGCACATCGAAGTGGCCGAGTTCATCCACCCCGACCAATTTGCCCGCTATACGGAAGTCGGCCTCGCCAAAGGCTTTCCTTTTGTGGAGAGCGGTCCATTGGTGCGTTCCTCTTATCACGCCGAACGGCACCTCTAAACGCGGCCCTACATGAATCAATCCCTGCGCATTGCCCGGATATTCGGCATTCCCGTACAAGTACACTGGTCGTTTGGCCTGCTCCTTGCCTGGGTAGCCTATATGGGGTATGAACAAGGCTGGACCCTGCGCGAGACGCTGTTCATGGGCGGTTTTGTGCTGGTGCTGTTCATTTGCGTTATTCTGCACGAGTTCGGTCATGCGCTCACCGCGCGCCGGTATGGAGTAGGCACCCGCGACATCACCATTTCGCCCATTGGCGGCATTGCCCGCTTAGACCGAATGCCCGAAAAGCCTTATCAGGAATTTATGGTGGCCATTGCCGGGCCATTGGTCAATGTGGCCATTTCCGGCATTCTTTCGGTGGTGTATCTGGTATGGTCGGGTGCAGGCAGTCAGGCATTGCAGCACTCTTTGTACGGCATCATTTTGCGCGACAGCAACTTTCTGCCCGGCGTATCTTCGGTGTTTGAGCTTTCCATTGTTACACTGATTGCGCTCAACGGCACTCTGGCGGTTTTCAACATGTTGCCGGCCTTCCCGATGGACGGCGGTCGCGTATTGCGGGCCTTGCTTTCGGTGCGCTGGGGACGCTCTACGGCTACGCGCATTGCCGCCGGACTGGGGCAGTTGCTGGCAGTGGGCCTGGCGATTTACGGCGCCTACACAGGCAGTTTTGTCACTATTCTCATTGGAGGTTTTGTTTTTCTGGCCGCAGCGCATGAGCACCGGGCTGTGCGAGCTGAAGAGTTCCTTTCCCACTACAAAGTATCGGACGTCGTTCGCACGCAGTTTTCCCGTTTTTTCACTTTCGATCCGGTGTCATTGCCTGCAGAGGCCATGCAACACGGATTGGAGCAATATGTATTGGTTTTCGACCCCGCTTATCAGGTGGTAGGCAGCCTGAGCGAAACGGTCGTTCTCATGGCCGTCAAAGAAGAACTGTACGACGCCCCCATCGAATCGCTGCCGCTGCTGCCCGCGCCGGAAGTGCGGCCCGAACAAACCCTGAAAGAGGTATTGCATATTTTTCAGACGGAAACCGCCCCCATCCTGCCTGTGGTGGAAAACGGCGCGCTCATCGGTGTAGTGGATCAACCGATGGTGGAGCATTTTTTGAGAAGGCAGAGGAAAAGATAAGCATAATGGGGAAAGCCGCTCTCCGAAACCGTAGATATGATAGGCAGAGATTTTACACTACCCCATATTATTGATTTCAGCCCGCACTTGCTGAACAAAAGACTCCTCTACTTCGAGTACCTCGCTGATGACTTTATCGTCAAAGCCTTTCAGAATCATATTGCGGCAGGCTAAGTAGGATTTATGGCGAATACCTATTTGTTCACCTTTTTGTATGCCGCGTTTTTCATATAGATCCAGCACGCTCATGGCCTCGGCTTGAACTTCGTTCGAGAGTTGTTCCAATACCTTTGTCATGTTCTCTTCATTTTTGATGCGGTTGAAAAAGTAAACGAATAAAGCTTTGAAATAGTTGCCATCGTCATCAACGGCGCTTTCCAGCAAAAATACCGCTTGATTTTGCAAATAAGCCTCATCAAAACTATGCTTCAGTGTCAACAGTGCCGAGATCAGCAGATGGTTGCGGAAAGCGGCCAGTATTTGTTCATCTGGATTTTTTTGGAGGTTGTGAAAAGCATATTCGAATTTCGACAAATAACACAAGATGTCTTCCGGCAGATGACCGAAGTGCTTCACAATAGGCTTGTACTCCCAAGGTTCCTCTCCATGATAAAACACAACAGGAACCACCAAACGCGGCGTCTGCCCGTTTTGAGCTTCCCGCCATAGGGATCCGCTGATGTAATACAACAATTGAAAGGGCGTATTTTTGTCAGGATGACTCTTATGTTCCAACAGCAAGCACAGATACACCTCTGTCTGGTCTTTCAACCGAACCGAAAAAACCAAATCGGTATAGGAGGCCTTTAGTGTGTCATCCACGAATGTGCCGTCCTCCCGTTGGAGGCTATCCCAGTCAACCCGGGAACAGAGTTCAATTGGCAGATATACCTCGAAGTATTCCCTGACCCGCCCAAGATCGGAGAACAGGTGCTTGAACAAAGCGTCGTGAGTGCGTACGGAGTTTGGCTGAGACATGAGGCAAAGATGAGTATTCCAGGGTGGTTTGGGGCAAATGCCTTTGAAAAACAAGCACTTGCCCCTGTATTTGTGTATATTACTTACCCGCTTCCGGTCGGAGGCTGCGTACCGTGCGGCCGGCCTGCCACATTTCGCTTTCGCGGAGTTCGCGGAGTTCTTCTTCCAATTTTACGCGGTAGTCGGGTTGGCTGTTGGAGTCAATAGAGCGCTGGGCTTCCTCGCCGGAGGCCACGCTGTTGTACAAGTCTTCAAACACCGGCGCAACGGCATCCCGGAAGCGGCCGTACCAGTCCAAAGCCCCGCGCTGTGCCGTTGTGGAGCAGTTGGCGTACATCCAGTCCATGCCGTTTTCGGCTACTAAGGGCATCAGGCTCTGGGTAAGTTCTTCCACTGTTTCGTTGAAGGCTTCGGAGGGCGTATGGCCGTTGCGGCGCAAACACTCGTACTGAGCGGCAAAAATACCCTGAATGGCCCCCATGAGCGTGCCGCGTTCGCCGGTGAGGTCGCTGTAAACTTCCCTTTTGAAGGTCGTTTCAAACAAATACCCCGAACCGATGCCGATGCCCAGTGCAATGACCCGGTCAAAAGCGCGGCCGGTGGCGTCCTGTGCGATGGCGTAGCTGGAATTGAGACCGCGACCTTCCAAAAACAAGCGGCGCAGGCTGGTGCCCGAACCTTTGGGTGCCACCAAAATCACATCGACATCGGCGGGCGGCACAATGCCGGTGCGCTCGCTGTAAGTGACGCCGAAACCGTGAGAGAAGTAAAGCGCTTTGCCGGCGGTCAGGTGAGGCTTCAGTACAGGCCAAACGGCAATCTGAGCGGCATCTGAAAGCAGGTATTGTATGATGGTAGCCTTTTGGGCGGCTTCCTCGATGTCGAAGAGGGTTTCGCCGGGCGTCCAGCCGTCGCGTACGGCTTTGTCCCAGGTGGCGGAGTCTTTGCGCTGCCCGATGATGACCTTGAAGCCATTGTCGCGCAGGTTGAGCGCCTGCCCCGGGCCTTGTACGCCATAGCCAATGATGGCAATGACCTCATCTTTGAGTATTTCGCGCGCTTTTTCCAATGGGAATTCCTCCCGCGTTACGACGTTTTCTTCCACGCCGCCAAAATTCAGCTTTGCCATGATGTTGCTTGTTTAGAGAAAGGTTAACGATGATTGATCTGAATGTTCATGTCCTTGAGATAAGTATTGAGGCGCTCCATAGCCTTCACAATGGCAATGCGGCCCGAACGAACAAATTCGTAAATGCCGATTTTTTCCAAATCCTGAAGCAAAGCTTCTGTCTCTGAGGCATGCCCGGTTTTTTCAATGACCACATATTCCGGCTCGATACATAGAATACGGGCATTGTGCGCACGAATGAGTTGCTCTACCGTATCGCCATTGCTGAATGCCTCTGTGGGGACTTTGTACAGCGCAATTTCCTGAAAAACAATGCCGTCGCGCTCATAATGAAACGCCTTGAGCACGTCCACCTGCTTGTCCAATTGAGCGACGAGCTTGTGTACCATGTCTTCGGTGACATTCACCACAATGGTGAATCGGTGGATACCGGGAATAGAGGATTTGGAAACAGTGAGGCTTTCAATATTGATGTGCCTGCGTGTGAACACGGCAACGATGCGCTGCAGCAGTCCGGTTTGATTTTCCGAAAAGACAGTGATGGTGAATTCCTTTTCCATTGTGAAGCACGGTTTTTCTGTTTGTTGACAAAAGCAGCATCACCGGCTTTATTTGGCAGAGCATCAAAAAGGGGCGCTATGAAATCTGCGCCTAAAAAGAAAGCCATTCCCGTTGCCAGGAATGGCTATATTGTTTTACTTCCGCTGGAGCAGAAGATTATTTCACGTCGCTGAAAAATTCTTTGACTTTGTCCTTGTGGACAATCACTTCTTTGTAAGTGTATTTGCCCGTTTTGGGGTCTTTGACCGGCTTTACCACACGTACATGGTCTTTGCCGGAACCTGCGTTGGCGGAACGTTGAGCTACACGCGCGTTTTTAGATACTTTTGCCATGTTGCAATTTTTTTAATTGGTTTCGGAAATCATTGATACGTCGAAAACAACCGGCCAATGCCGACAATAGTTCCCTTACTTGATTTCGCGGTGAACGGTTTTCTTCTTAAGAATCGGGTTGTACTTCACCAATTCCAAACGGTCGGGTGTGTTTTTGCGATTCTTTTGCGTGATATAGCGGGAAGTGCCGGCCATGCCGGAGGCTTTGTGCTCCGTGCATTCCATAATGATCATGATGCGGTTCCCTTTTTGCTTCTTAGCCATGGCTGCCGATGATTTTCAGATGGTAGATTTACTTGAGTTTAACGCCAGTGTCAACGCCTTTCTTTTCCAATTTCTTCAGATAAGCGTACAGACCCAACTTGTTGATGGTGCGCACTTCGGAAGTACAAACCTTGAGCGAAATCCATTCGTCGGTTTCCGGTATATAGAAACGCTTGGTTTGGATGTTCGGCAAAAAACGGCGGCGTGTTTTGCGGTTCGAGTGCGATACGGAATTGCCCGATACAGGGCGCTTTCCAGATAATTGACATACTTTCGACATGACGCGTGGTATCTTTTCTTTTCCCTCGGTAATTAAAGTTGAGTGACTCCGGCAGGACTCGAACCTGCAACCTTCTGATCCGTAGTCAGATGCTCTATCCAATTGAGCCACGGAGCCATTTTTTCAAATGAGAGCGCAAAGATACAACCATTTTTCAAATCGGCAATAGTACCGCCCAAAAAAATATTCAGTTTTTTGGGGCAGGTCTGTGATTATCAACAAAAAAGCCGCCCGGAAAGATTCCCGGACGGCTCGTATTTGCCAGATGTATCATAGTTGAGAGGGGGCGATGGTATTATCTGCCCAGCGGAAACATCAGTCCGGCGTTGATACTGAACCCGCGATTGCTCACGCGGTCTTCAATCACCGGAATGTCATACACTTGGGTGAAACTGTGGGAATAACGCCCGTCGAAGAAGAGTTTCGTGCCGCCCAGATTGATGTTCACGCCTGCTCCGGCCACAACTCCCACTTCGAGGCGCTCATAATTAACGGCGTCGAGGTTGATGGGGGTGTCCAATACTTTTACGTCTATGAGCAACAGTTTGGCGCGGGTGAGCAGGCGGCCGTTGGTAGCATACCCTGCGCTGGGGCCTGCCATGAGGTAGAACTGAGCATTTTCATCGCCGAATTTGTACTTGGCCAACAGCGGCAGTTCCACATAATTCACGCGGGTATCGTTGCGGAAGCCTACGGGCAGGGGCAATTCGAATAAATCTATATTAAAATCTTCTTTGATGCCGAATCCCTTGCGGGTAAAAGCCAGTTCGGGTTGCAAAGAGAAATTGTTGCCGAAAGCGATCTCTGCTACCGCCGCCACATTAAAGCCGCTGATGGTTTTGAAATCGGGTGCTAATGCGTCCAAACCTTCCGAAGCCTGCACGTTGCTCCAGGTAGCGCCGGTGCGGAAGCCCAGGGAAACCTGAGCAGACAGGGTGATGCCGAGGCAAAAAGCGATGCTGAAAGCGGCCAATTGAAGCGTGGTTTTCATGTCTGTTCTGTTTTGATGATGAATAAAAAAACAACGACACAAAGATGCAGGCATCAAGTGTTAAGAGGCGTTAAGCGCAGGTTAGCGATAGTTTAATCCCGGGCCGGCTTGCTTAGCATTTCGTTAAGCCCGCCGGAGATGCTACCTTTGCGGCCATATTTCAGACCATGCACGATCTCCCCAAAGAGCGAAAAACATTTTTTTTCACCGATATGGAAGGTTCCACACGGATTGCCCAACGTTTGGGCGAAGGTTACGCCGCCGTACTGGAGCGCTATCGGTCCATCATTCGTTCGGCGGTGGGGCATCATCACGGGCAGGAAGTGGACACGGCCGGCGACGGTTTTTTTGCAGTATTCAATCACCCCTCCGATGCGGTAGCGGTGGCGGTAGCCGTACAAAGAGCCTTCTCCGTAGAAAACCGAACCGGCAGCGACAACTACCATGTGCGCATCGGCATACATAACGGAGAAGCCGTCCGCTCGCCCGACGGCGGCTTCATCGGCATAGAAGTGCACCGGGCGAGCAGGGTATGCAGTGCCGCTCATGGAGGCCAGGTGCTGCTGTCGGAAGCCTCGGCGCAGGCAGTACAACCCAAGCTGCCCACCGGCACAGAACTGGCCCAACTCGGCGCCTACCTGCTCAAAGATTTCGAGAAGGCCGAAAACCTGTACCAACTCGTCATTCCCGGCGCACCCTCAGAGTTTCCGCCGCCCCGCACCTCCATCCAAACACATACCATTGCCGTGTTGCCCTTTCGCAATACCGGCGCCGATAAAAAATGGGACAACTTTTGCGACGGCATGGCCGAGGAGATCATTGTGGTACTGGGCAAAGTGCAGGGTCTGCATGTCGTGTCGCGCTCCTCTGTATTTGCGCTCAAAAACCGCGAGGAAATGGATTTGCAGGAAACTGCCCGGCAATTGCACGCCACCGTGTTGCTCACTGGAGCCGTCCGTTTCTCGGGGCGGCGGCTGCGTGTCACGGCAGAATTGGTGGACGTAGAATCGGGTCTCAACCTGTGGTCGGGCCGCTACGACCGGCTGATGAAAGACGTATTTAATGTGCAAGACGAAATAGCCGCCAATATTGCTTCCGCGCTTCGCGTCAAGCTCGTTTCCCGGCAGGTGCGCGGTATCAGCAGCATGCAGACTACCAATATCAACGCCTACGATTACTACCTCCGGGGACGCAGGTTTTACGAACAGTTCAGCCGGCAAAGCGTAGAATTTGCCGTACAGATGTTCCGAAAGGCCGTCGAAGAAGACGACAACTACGCTTTGGCGTATTGCGGTCTGGCAGATTGTTATTCCTACCTTTATTTATATCTGGAAGACAGCCGGGAGCACCTCGATGCCGCCCAGCAATATAGTATGCGGGCGCTGGAGTTGGACCCCCTGTTGGCCAAAGTGCATGTTTCGCGGGGTATTGCCCTGTCGTTGGACAAGCACTTGGTGGAAGCCGAAGCCTCTTTTGATCGCGCTATTGATCTGGATCCCCGTTTGTACGAGGCCTGGTATTGGTTTGGCCGAATTTGCTTCACCGAGGGCAAGTTGGAAAAAGCCGCCGCCATGTTTGAAAAAGCCAACCGCCTCTCCCCCACCGACTATCAGGCGGCTCTGCTGGCCGGTCAGGTTTATTCCGATCTGGGCATAATGGAAAAATCGGAGGCTGCCCGGCGTCTGGGCGTAGAAATGGCAGAACAAGCCCTCGAACTCAATCCCGGCGACACCCGCGCACTCTACCTCGGCGCCAACGGATGGGCCGCGCTACAAGAATCCGACAAGGCCATGCTCTGGCTTCAACGCGCCCTCACGCTGGAACCTGACGACGCCATGTTGCAGTACAATGCCGCCTGCGTGTATGCGCTGCTGGGCAAAAACGACGAGGCCCTTACTTGCTTAGAGCATTCCGTTGATCTGGGGCTGAGTCAGAAAGGCTGGTTTGAAAACGACAGCAACCTGGCGCCGCTGCGACAGGAGGCCCGGTTCAGGGCGCTGTACGAGCGTTTGCAGTGATGCGCCCAGGCATCTTGAAAGAAAAATTGCCCGTCGGAACTTGCCCTTTCATTTTTTTGTTGACGGAAACAAGCAAACGTACTATCTTTGCTGCCCGATTCGTGAAGGTCCTGTAGTACAACGGATAGTATGTGGGTTTCCGGAACCCAAGATCTAGGTTCGATTCCTAGCAGGACTACCAAGAGTCGCATCCGGTCCCTTAGCTCAGTCGGTTACCTGCCTGCCGGCAGGCAGGGGGCAGCAGGAGGCGGGTCGCAGGTTGAAGTCCTGCAAAATTTTTGGTCCCTTAGCTCAGTCGGTTAGAGCAGCTGACTCATAATCAGCGGGTCGCAGGTTCGAGCCCTGCAGGGACCACGATTAATTTACGTAATCCCTTGCAAATGAATGCTTTGCAAGGGATTTTTATTTGATGGTACAACATTGGTACAACATTTTTCTGTCTTCGACTGTCCCCGCTTGTCTTTGTGTTGTACCCATCCCTGACATCCTTTGTCTCAGGATAGCTGGTAAACAGCAAAATGCGAATGGTAGTAGTACTCCCCTTCTATCTGATATACCACCTGCCCATCGCGGGACATCAATACGGCTTCCACCCAGAGCAGGTCGCCTTTTTTCAGCTTGTGTACATCGTTGATACATATAACCTGGTATTGGCAGAACAACTGCAACAACTCTCCTTGCGCGGTTACATAGAGGCAGTTTTCAATAGAATCTTGCATGGCGAATAGTTATTTGAATAAAGAAGAAGAGAGACACCCAGCCCAGGGACAGGCGCCTCCCCTCTTCCATAGGATTCGATGCGCTTAATGGATGACAGCCGCTCCAACCAACATGCCGTTGCTTTGTGCCTGCCTTTCGGCGCGAATGACCTCCTGTTCGTTTTGGCCTTCCGGCACATACACCCAGCGGTGATTCAGCTTGATCACCTCTCCGGTTTCCTGAATGGTGTAGTCGAACGACTCGCATTCCATCCGAGCGACATGGCCCTGCAGTTTTTCTCCGATCAGAGCCTTGCAAGTCCGCTCGTCAAAGGTGGAGGTGACCGAGGTGCGCCGTGCGGTAGCGTAGTAGTTGCCGGTGGTCTGACTCTTGACCATTTCTATGCCGCCTTGCAGCAGCAGTGTGTAGAACGTTTCGCCTGCACTGTTCTGGCGAGGTGCATAACCAACAATAGTAATCATGGTGAAAAAATTAAAAAGTGAAGAGATGGGCGGGGCATCATTCCCCGCTCCAACTGAGGGGGGGTACCGAAAAGGGGTACCTTGAGAGGCTGCGTACACACTCAACTTTTTAAAATTTCGCGTTTGACTGTATTTTCGGCGTGAAAACCGGCTTCCGTCTGAGCATTTTTGTTCGATGTGCGGCATTGGGCCAAGTGGAGTAATTCCTTCATACTGTACTGTACGGCTCCCGGAACCGGATATTCAGAAAAAATATAGACATCGCTAGCATGTTCATAAGGTCGCACCCGACCGATGGCCTGTGTCAGCTCTGCTCCGGTGAAATACAATTGAATGTCCCGGATAACCGGATCATAGGACACCGTTTGATAGGACAGATACCCGTTGCATTGTACCTTTTGATAAGCTACGGTATGTGCATTCGGCGAAATGACATGCCCCAGCGCTTTGGCGATAAGTATATAATGTGTGGCATCCATACGAGGCGTGCCTACAATTTTGAGGTCTTTGCCTTTGAGGCTGTTGTCGCCGGCAGCGTTTCCAAAATGAAGTGCCGGATGTGCTCCCTTGACCTGGGTTTTCAGCTTTTTAAAAGTAATGGCCGGCAGATCGGGCAAAAAGTCATTGATTGACAGCAACAACGCAGGGTTCTCTTTCAGCTTATGGGCGGAAAAGGTGCCGTCGGATATTTGAATGAGGTTCGCTTTACATTCAATGTCTGAAATATCCACCACATCCACCCGGTCTCCATAGAGGGTTCTGTAGAATCCTTCATGGGCGGTAGCGGAAAGTATGATGATGTTTTTGTCCCGGGGCAAACTGAAATCTTTGATGTAATGGATGATCCAATCGCCCTGCGGGTCCAGCGTATCCAGCGGTTCTGCCATCAAAGCCCTGCAATTAAAAAATGAATACACATCGCCGCTGAGCTTCTTTCCCAGGCGGCATATCGCCTTTCTCACTTTTTGGTCCTCGTAGAAGCCGGAAAACCCGCTCATTGACGGACAGAACATATCAATACCTGCCTTGATTTGATTTTCAATCTGGGTAATGCGCACGGCGTCCCGACTCCCTCCCAATGCTCCGGCCAGCAATCTGAGGTCTTTGGTAGTAATGGATGCCCGTTCCAGAATGTGCGCCAGACAATCTTCGTCAACAATGAGGGTGTCTTTGTTCTTGAATTCAGCGTGCAAGCCTCTGCTGTGCGTCGTGAAGACCATCCTGGACGAGCGGTAGCAGGCATCGATATCCTTGAGATATTCGGAAATATTCTTCTTAGTGATCGGATCAGCGGCAGGGTTTTTGCAATAAGACTTCAAAAGGTCATTGGCAGCTTTATAGGCGCCTATCCGGCAGAACATCTCATGTTCTTGTTTCAGGTCATCCGGTAAATCTGGAATTGCAGGCGTACAAAGATGGTCGGCCTTAGATGCCTTGGAAGCCTGTTCAATCAACTTGTGCGTGGGCAATAGATATAGCGCATTGGGCAAATCAAGCCCGGAGACAAGATGGGATTTTCCCACCCCGACGCCAACTTTGAAAAGGGTGATTTTATGATGGTTCCTGCTCAATACCTCCTTCACTTTCGTGTGAAGTTCCTGACGGGCAGTAGCCAATGGTATGAGATTGCGGCTATCGTTGATGTACATTGCTTTTTGGGATTTGGTAATTCTTACATGGAGTAAGTTGCGGTAATGTAGATACAGCGCATGATCGGGATGATCTGCGGGCAGGCTGTCAAAGCCCGGCGGATAGATCGGGTTGAGGGTGCTGAAGCGATAGCGAACGTAGTCCATAAGACACTTTTTGTCCTGGTTAATCAATGGATTTCTGTCAATACACTCCTTAAACAAGCGGGCGCCACCGGCAATGAATGCCATGTTACCGGCCAGCCAAAACAATTCGGGATGTAAGATTTTGCGGCGGGCGGCGATGAGGTCAGATAGCAGTTGCGCCACCTGCGCAGCTTCATCCCAATCGAAGATTTCTATGTAATCCAATGTGATTCCCTCTTGTGAAGCTTCCTTTTCGACAAAATCGGGGGGGATTTGACCACTTCTAATTAGAATATCATTAGAACTACCGGTTTTCCCCCCGTTTTTGTTTTTTTCAGTTGTTGGGCCGGTGAGCGTATGTCTTTGAAAAGTACGGCTCCACTTTTTTGCGTCCACCTCACTCAAACGGTAAGGAAGTCCGGCCTCCTCCAGTGCGATGGCAGTGATTAACGGTAAAGCTATTTGTCCTCCATGCCCCCTGCCGGCATCTTTCCAGGCAGCATACAGGACTTCTTTTCCTCCAAACCACATGGATACGACATCTTTGCTGCGCGGGTCACAACCCGGAAAAATGACGCTGAGGTTATGAGCGCATTCTTTTGCCACTTTTTTGTCGAATATCGGCTGATCCAATAGCCAGACTGCCCGGAAGCGCCTTTCTCCATGGGGGTCATCGCTGAAACTGGAATAGATCAACAGGGGAGGCAATCCATGTTCACGGGCGGTTTCCAATACCTGTTCCGGTGTCCATCCTTTGTCAAAATCCAAAGCCAACAGCTCTGTGGATTCAAAATTTGACTCTTTGCGCGTGCCGGAGAGTACGCTGCAACACCAGGTACGACTGTGCGGCGCTGTGAGCATCCGGACCAGTTCCGGCAGGGTTAGTTCGCAAGCGTTGCTTTTGTGTATCAGTCCATTTTCCCGAACCATGTCCTGTGGTTTGTTTTTCCGGTCTTCCGGACTGAGGGTAAGTTTTACCAAGCGGTGAGCCTGCGGCTCAGAATTTGCGCAATCTGCGGGCGCTTGTTGGGATTTTATATTATCATATGGCATCTTACAGCATATAATTTAGGTTTAGAAGTGCTTCTCAAAAGCACGTATTTATGGTATGAAAAGAAGAAAAAACGAGGCTGCCGTACGCAGCCTTCGTTCGTTTAAGACTTCCTGGGTTCCAGCGTTCCGGTTATTGCGGCGATTAACCGATGGATCATTTGCAACAACAGGAAGAGCGTCGCTTTGTCATCGGCGCCGCTGCTCTCAGGAGCTGCATCATCCGGCACATAACTCAGTCCCTCGCAGTTCAAGCGATAATCAATATGGCCGAAATCAGGATCAGCGCAAGTTCTCACCCGCTGCAAATAGCCGGCTTTTTCCAATCGTTGCAGATAGCGATTGAGGTACGTGCTCTTGATGCCTGCCTGGCCTTTGAGGGTGCGCACGGTGATGTGTTCTTTCAGGCCACGCATCCGTTGGATGGCCAACAGCATAGCTAATGTATTGCCACGCTCCTCCTGAAGCAGGCGCTCCAGCGTTTCGTCTTTGATACAGATCATTAAATTTCAGGTTTAGCTTACAACTTACCTTGGGTAAGTGATGAATAACAGTATGATAAGGGTTCCTTTATCAATGTGGTGTGCAATTTTTCAAAATTTGAAATGACTTCCCGCACAACTCTTGTATTATAAAAAAGCATTTTGAAACCACCAAATAAAATGGCAATTATTTTTACCTTTTTATGAAAAAAAATGCACGTAATCCCCTGGATTGCAGCACCCAAGAGCCTTCCCCCTTCTCGACCCTATCACCGTGTTTCCAGACAAAGAATTCAGCTGCTAAAAGAAGTTTAGATCAGGGACGGCGGCTCTTTTTCGGCTACAAAAAGGACATTTGAGGTCAAAGACGACCAAACTCACCGGAAGGCAGATTCGCGAAATTGGCTGCTTGATAGCGCCCGCAACCCCCCAACTTTACCCGCTGGTCAAACGCGGACATTCCAGCTGTTTCAGTGACAATCGCTGCTTTGAAGGGCCATTTTGAAGACAAATGAACCGCATTTTTCTCTGTTCCAACAAGGCTTTTGTATGCCCCAAACCGTCCGGTGAAAACCATCCAAAAACGGCTTGTCGTCGTTTGTCTCCAGATGACCTCGCCGAAGCCATTTCAGCCCTCGAACAGACTTTTTGCGACATTGCAGGACAAAGGATGACTTGTCTCCATTTGTCCTTCTCGTGAGGGGAGATGGCTTTTGGAGGGCCAATCGGGCGTGTGGATGTGTGGGGTGGGATGGCGCTTGTTGTCGGTGGATGTCTGTGTTTGTCCGGGAATGTCTGGGTGGATGTTGGGCACGTGGGGTATGGGAGGGACATGCCAAAGCGATGCTGAAGACGGGCGACCGCAGCGGGGTTGATGGGAGTGGCAGTAAGTGTGGTAAAATATTATCGTAATATGATTGTAAAAAAAACTCCTAAAACTTGATTTTTTGAATCAACTGACTTAATTTTGCTCGCTGAGGCAAAGCCGCTTTTTCTTCATTCCAGCTTTGAGAAGCTTAAGGCTTCTACATTTTCCAAATTCTATATTTATTCTTGTTCGCTGTGTTGCACACAGGAGGTAATAGATCAATATTGCCAGAAAGCAGTCATTGCATACTGCGAGACAGGTCTTCAATACTCCTTAGTTGTGCCATTGTTACACAACCAGTATTATTTCAAAATAAAATCGTTTCCCATGTTAGGACTTTTCAAAAGAACCAACTCTATTCAATCGGAAATTCTTTCTGATCTTCAGAGTGCGAAAAAATCAATCAAAGTTGCCGTTTCTTGGCTGACAGACACTTCGTTAATACAAGAACTGATAAAAAAAAGGCGACAAGGGCTTGACGTAAAGATTCTTGTTTCTGCAAATGAGTTGAATGTTATTCGTTTTGAGCTTTTCAGAGAAATACAGCATTTAGGAGGATTCGTACAAAAATGGGGAAATGAGGAGACTTCCGAAGGAGGCTTTATGCACTTTAAATTTTATATCATTGATGATAGTTTTGCTAAATCTGGAAGTTATAACTGGTCAATAAATGCCACTTCCAATGCTGAAGCATTAGATAAGGTTGATGTTTTTAAGAAGATTAAAGAATTTCAAGCCTATTTTTCAGAAAGTGTTGACTTCTTTGCTGCCATTTCAAATCCGGAAAGGAAAAGAGATGAGCTGGAGCTCATCAGGAAGGAAAAACATCAGGATGTTTTGACGCCGGAAATACTCCAGGCATATCGCAATACTCAAAAGGCATTCCAACAGCATGAAGAAAAGATTCGTCTTGAAAACGAAAGAATCGACAGAGTCCGGCAAGACCTGGCAAGGCAGCAAGAACAATTGAAAACTGTACAAGAAAGAATGGCACGGGAGGAAGCAGAGAGAAGAGAGAAAGAAAAGAATGCGCAATATGCCCCTAAAAAAGATGTAAAAGAAGTCGTTTTACCGCCAACCTCCTACGCAAATGGTTGATCAAGAGCTTACTTTTTACAACTCCTATTTTGACAAAATAGAAGGCATTAGTCTTTTGAATGGCTTCCTTTATGACGGAGCAGCCAATTCATATGGTGGCAGGATATCCCTAAAGAGGGCAAATTCTACTGTTGAATTCGAAGTTTTAATTCCTGGCGATTACCCATTTCGGGAAATAGCCTTCAAATGTACCGATTTGAATGGCTATCCGCATCATAACTTTGATGGAACGGTCTGTTTAAACACTCCGTTTGTCAATCATATTTACACGCGGCTTGGATTAGATATTGAGAAGCTGAAAGGATGGGTTCAAAAGTATGTCGAGAATGAGGAAACAGATGAGCACTATGAATACATGCCCGGCGATTGTTCGGGTAAGATTGACTTTCTATTTCAAGAAGGAGAATTCGACCCGAATAGATTTTCTCAGAAGGTCTTTGGAGATATGTCCTTTTCTATTTTAAATGCTCATTTTAAAGAACAAAAAATAGAAAGAACAAGTATAATTTGCCAAAATATAGGAAATAAGGAAATAACTTGGGCATCCAGGTACAAGAAGTATGAAAAATATAAAGGTATTTGGGCCTATATTGATAAAGAGCCTGTACTGGCAAGGAAACTGAGAATCGAAAACTGGCAAGACCTTATTCCATTGCTGCCCCATGATTTCCTTTCATTCTTTGAGACCTTTCGAAAGAAGACAGGGAACTACAAACTTGGCCCCAAAACTTTCCAAAATAAAATATTCATCGCTTTAGGGTACTCTATTCCATCAACAAGTGGAGGCAAAGAAATAACTTGGGATTTGATATTGTTACCAGCGGATACTTTTCCTAAAAAGGACTGTACGAATGCGTTAAAACTCAGAAGACTTGATCAAAAAATAAATTGGGAACGAACAAGTAATTGTGATTTTCAAAGATTTTTTGGACGGGGTGCGCTGTCTGACAAAATGAAGTCTTCGAAAGTTTTGATACTTGGGGTTGGCGCCATAGGGAGTTCCATTGCCGAAACGCTTGTTAGGGGTGGGCTTAAATTGCTGTCAATTAATGATAACGATACCGTTGAAAGTGGAAACATTTGCAGAAGTGTTTTCTCATTTACCGATATTGGCTGTGGTAAGGCTGCTGAATTAAAAGGCAGGTTGGAACAAATTTCACCCTTTGTTGAGGTTGATATTACTGAGGCTATTACCCCATGTTCTAATAAATCTTCTACATACGAACAGCTAAAACAAAGATTAAATGAATTCGATATTATTTTTGATTGCTCTGCTAATAACGGGATAATTGAAATGTTGTCTGAAATGAATCTGAACAATCAAATATTCTATATTTCCATTACAAATAAGGCAAAAGAGATGCTTTGCATTTCAAGTGCTGATTGCAGGAGCATGGTCGAAAGACGGAATCAAATGATGTATGCACTTGACGCAATTCAGGAAGCTGCTTTTCGAGAAGGTACAGGTTGTTGGCATCCCACCTTTGAGGCCTCATTTTTTGACATCAATCAACTATTGCATTTTACAATTAGGAAAATCAATACTTTTTTTGTAAAAAACTCCCCCCCGAAATCATTTTATTCATACTTTAGAAATGATACAATTGCTTCTTCTGAAGATATAAGGTTCGTTCAAAAAGAAAAAGGACTTTTTATAACTATTGAAAGTGTTTGTCTCGATAAAATTTTCAACATTATTCGACATCACTGGCCCAAAGAATTTGGCGGGATTTTCATCGGCAACTATATCAATGACTTTAAGGAAGTAGTTATTTCTGATATTATTACTCCCCGAAATTACCAGAACAGTTATGCCGGATTCAAACCCGATCATATTGATTTAAATAAGCAATTGAAAGACAATGGTTCGTGATATACTCAC
>DDUV01000095.1:0-7681 GCA_002344975.1 Saprospiraceae bacterium UBA2329
ATAGTGCTGACACCGCCAGGCACGCGCCGCTCCGGGCGGCGCGGCGGGGGGGGGGGGGGGGGGGGGGGGGGGGGGGGTTTAATCCCGGTCGCCTCTCCCTACTCGATTTTTTACAGATTAGGAACCCGTTCCTTACTGATGGTAGGCAGCATTGTGTGCCAGGTCGCCGCCGCAGGTAGCGCATTTGCCAACTGCTCCGCTACCGCCCGCACAGCCTTTGGCGCAAGTGTAGTGCCATACGCCCGCTGCATTTTGCGGCGGATCGGTGGATGGGGGAGGCGTGATGCTCGGCGTTGCCACTGAGGGCGAGGTTTGCACTTGCGGAGTGGGTGCAGGAGCAGGCTGTTGGCCGGGCTGGTTGTGGAATGCATCGTTGTGGAGGTATTCCGTACCGCATGTAGGGCATGTGCCCGCTGCTTCACCGCCGCTGCCCGCGCAGTTGTTCGGGCAAATGTAGTGATGTACTACTCCGGTTACGGCTGTTGCGGCAGGATCGGGAGAGGTGCCTGCGCCGGTTTTGGCATCCTGCTTGCAGGCTACCATTGAAAACATGGCCGCGAAGGCCAGTAAAGTAATCGCAATTCTCATGGTTAAATTTTTTTTGCAAAGGTATGCGATTTTACTTTCCAAAGTCCAAATACGGCTTCATCTTCTCCACCCAGCCTTCCGGCAAAGCATACACTTTCCGCAAATCGTCGGCACTGCGAAACGCGCCATGCTGTTGGCGATACGACACAATGGCCTCCGCCGTACGGCGATCAACATAAGGATGTTTGGATAAGACATCCGCCGGGGCGGCATTGACATCAATGAGCCTGAAAACCGGCGAGGGTCGGAGCTGTGATCTGATCTTCTGAAAAGTGCTGTCGGGCAATCCACGCGTCTCAGCTACCTGTTCTATGGAAGTAAAACCGCCCAACGCTTCCCGGAAACGGGTAATCTTGCCGGAAAATGCAGGCCCGACACCGCGCAATTGTTGCCACTCTTCGGCGGAGGCTTTATTGATGTCTATGCTTATATTTCTCTCATTTTCATACGATTGGGGAATATTCAAAGCAATGGTGGGGATAGAAGCGCCATCGCCGGCAATGCTGATGTACGGCTCGATGCGCAGGTAATCGGCTTCGTCGAGGATGTATATTTTTTTCAAATCCTCCTTGCGCCGGTACTTGCCGCCCTTTTCCCGGAAACGGAGCATCACCGTCACCACGCCTTTGGGCAAACCCAGATTTAACAACTCTTCCTGAGTGGCTGTGTTGGGATCGAAAGCAACAAGCGTGTAGGTTTTCGGCTCTTTTTTATCGTAGGAATTATAGTTGGAATACGAGTCGTTCGAGGCAATGCGGATGTAAGGTTCCAACCGGAAATAGTCCTCCTCCGCCAGGGTATAAATTTTTTTCAAATCCTCCTTTTTCCGAAACTGCCCGCCTTTGCTGCGGTAGTTCACAATAGATTTCACGGTGCGTTCGCGCAAGCCCAATCGTTGCAGTTCCTCCTGAGTGGCTGTATTGGGATCAAACTCGAAAAGCTGAGCCGGCGTACCCGGAGTTCCATCCTCCTCCCGGGAAGACTGAGCCAATTGTTCGGCTAACCGCATTTCTTCCTCAAAATCAATGCGTTCGGAAGAAGGAAACAACACGAACAAACGCGGTGCGACCATCAATATGATGCAAAGCAACAGCAATATCAAAGCGCCGTTTCGCTCTGAGCGGGTGTAGTGAAAAAAGTCTTTTAAGGGTTTCATACAACCTTGATTTATTGTGTTTTATGCAGGTTTAGTATCCATGCGCCCCGATTGGAAACATCATAACATTGATAGCCCAATTCGCGCCCTTCCTCCATCAAACGGGCCGCCTGCCGCGGCGACAGCGATCCGTCCAACAGGATGGTTCGGGATCGGATATCCCAGGCCTCGGCCAGTTCTTCCAGCGATGCGTACGGCCGGCCCCGAAGGAGGAGGTAATCGGTTGGGATTTTTTCAGATAAGGGAGCTTGGGGTTCCGAAACCACCGCCAGTCGGACATCGCCCAGGCGCAGCAAGCCCTTGCGATACCACCAGCGTTCGGCAGTGGGTGGCGCATCAGACAGTAACCAGGCGCCCGCCATTCGGCTGCGAGCATACCAGCGGTAATTCTGGAGCGCAAACCGTTCTTCCTCCACCGTCACAGGATTGGCCGAAAGGCTGAAGACCTGCCTTCCGTCGAAACAATCAATAATCGTTTGCCTTCGGGTGTGATACAGTACGATTTCCCTGCGTTGATGCGCCTGCCAGACCTCAAAGGTATTGATGCCTGCCGCCAAAACGCCCAATGTCAGGGCGGCCAATATCCAGCGGAATTTTTTGGTAACCAATCCGCCCGCCACCGCTATGATGACGCCGTACAGCAGCACCGCCACCGCCACGCTGATCCAAATACCGGAGATGCGGCTGCCCGGCAATTGCTGGATGAGAAAGATGGCCGCATTCATGAGCCAAACTAAAGCGTACAGCGCCTTGCCCACCGCAAAACCTAGCACAGGGATGCCCTGCACCGCAAAAAGCAGGAGGCCGCCGCCCAAAATGAAGCCCGACAGCGGAACCGCCACCAATCCCGACAACCAGAAATAGACCGGAAACTGATGGAAATACAGCAGCGACAGGGGGAGGGTAGTGAGCGTGGCCGCCAGAGACAGGGCCGTCAGTTGCCACAGATAATCGCCGGCTTTGTTTTCGATGTACCAAAGCCGGTAGATGCGCGGATGAAAAAATACGATGCCCAGTACTGCCAGATACGATAGCTGCACTCCCAGATCGAACAGCAATAATGGATTGATACACAGCAGTAAAAAGAGAGAGGCCGCCATCGTGTTGTAAGTGTTGGAACTTTGCCGTATGGCCTGCCCTGCCGTGAGGAAACTGAACATGGTGGCCGCCCTCAATGCCGAACCCGCGCCGCCCGTGATGAGCGCGAAGGCCCACACGCCGAGGATGGTAATGAGCATTTTTGGGATGCGATGCCGGCCGCTTTTACGGCCCCAGAACTGCAATAAAAAGCTGATGACCATTTGTACGATGCCCACATGCAGGCCCGAAACCGCCAGAACATGTGTGGCGCCGGTGGCAGAATACGCATCGCGGAGGGCATCGGGCGTTTCGTCGCGGTAGCCGAGAATGAGTGGCGAGGCGGCTCCGAATTCGTTGGGCGTAGGCAGGTGTTTTCTCAAAACAGCAAGGCAGTACCGGCGGGCGCGGTCGGTGTATTTGGACAGACTGAAGGAAGCCGGACGATCCGACAATTGCCAGGCATCTTCACCGACAAATGTCTGATAGTGAACGTTTTTATAATGTTGATAACGCGCATAATCGAATGCTTTGGGGTTGAGCGGCGCCTGTATCGGGGTGATGGAAGCGCTGAAAACCAAGTGGCTGCCGGGGCTTATTTTTTCACTTTCCGAGGTCACCGGAAGGTAGAGCATCAGCCGCCCGCGAACCGGCTGCAACTCGCCGGCGCTTCTGCCTATGGCGCCCACTTTTACGGTCATTCGGAAGCGTTCGTTGCGCAATTGCACCTGTTCCACCTCTGCCGCTACGATATTTTCTTCCAGCAGGCGATTGGAAAAATGATTATCTACATTGCGCTCATCGTTTATCCCAACGAGTACATAACCCAAGGCCGACAAACTCAGGTACAACAAAGCCCCGAAAATCCACCGCTGCTCATAAGCCTGCCGCCGGGCGCCGATGAACAACATACCCGCCAACCCGGCCACGCCCGCCGCCGCCACTATCCATAAACCTGTTCCCGGCAGCCACGCCCCGGCAATAATGCCGAGGATGAGCGCCGCACATAGCCGCACCATGGGGATTTCGCGCCAGTTGAGCAGTTTTATCTCCATTTTTTTGGTCTTATTTTAACCAAGTATCATCTGCAAATATCAATTTTGCACAAAAAATTGCACTGGTGTAAAATACACACTAATTTCGGCTGTTCTTTTATTACACGCCTCAATTTTACATCAAACTATTGAACAAACAATGACAGAATTCGACAATTTTTTCAAATCGGCCTTTACTGTTGACAATGTGATCTTCGGTTTTGACGAAGGCGACCTGAAAGTACTGCTCATCAAGCGCGGCGAAGCGCCGTATATGGGGCAATGGGCTTTGCCTGGATATTTTGTGTATCCCAATGAAGACCTTGACACTGCTGCCAATCGGGTATTGGAAGAACTGACCGGCCTGCGCCACGTCTATCTGGAACAAGTTAAAACCTTCGGCGCCGTGAATCGCCACCCTTTCGGCAGGGTCATCACGGTTGCTTATTTTTCATTGGTCAAAATCAACGACTACAAACTTCAGCCGGCCTCCATTGCCCGCAAAGCGCAGTGGCATCCGGTATCAGAAGTGAAAGAATTGGCATTCGATCACTTTGAAATTTTGCAAAGCTGTTTCCAACGCCTCAAAAGCTCGGTGCGTTGGCGGCCCATCGGATTCGAGTTGCTGCCGCCGCATTTCACCCTCACTGAACTGCAACACCTCTATGAAGCCATCTTAGAAACGGAATTGGACAAACGCAACTTCCGCAAAAAAATCCTCGGCATGGACTTGCTCTTAGACTTGGACCAAACTCAGGAAGGCGTTGCGCACCGCCCGGCCAAGCTCTATCGCTTCGACCGCGAAAAGTACCTCCGCTTTCAGGCCGAGGGCTTCAATTTTGAACTGAAAGAGGGCCAGCGCAAAGAGGTGCGGAAGAGGAGGATGGAGGCGGTGTGAGGTTGAGCCAAAAAGTTCTTGCGTTCTTTTTGTCTGCCAATGAGTACGCCCATCAACCTTTCATTTGGCCATAAGCCATAAAAAAATGACTTTTGGCTAAATCGGATGTTTGATTTGGTCAAAAGTGGTGTGAAAAATTACGCCCGGCCATAAGATGGCGAGTAAATGCACTCGTTCTTTGTACAACTATATTAAAATGATGTCTTCCTCCCTACCTTCACCCCCCAAAAATGCCACGCTCTCTCCTCCTCCTTCTCCTCCTCGCCGCCTGCTCTGAGCCACAGCCGCAGCAGATACATCTCTCCAACTCTTCTTTCGAGGGAACACCTGCTGCCGGGAGTACACCCGATGGCTGGACCAACTGCGGCGACCGCGGCGAATCGCCTACCGACATACAGCCTGGATTCTTCGGCGTTTCTCTGCCCGCTGCCGAGGGGCGCACCTATCTGAGCATGGTCGTTCGGGAAACCGGCAAATTAGAGGGCTTGTCACAAGCGTTGCCCACGCCGATGAAACCTGGGGTAGAGCATAGTTTATGGTTGTCGTTGGCGCAGTCGGATTCATTTTCCAGTCCGGCGCTCAATTTGGAGGGCAAGCTGAAAACAGCCGACTTTTCGCACTCGGTAGTCCTTCGCCTGTATGGCGGCATGAATCCCTGCGAGCGGCGCGAATTGCTGGCTCAAACGCCTGTCATCGGCCACCGCGAATGGAAACCCTACCTGTTGAAATGGCAACCTTCTGCAGCGCATACGCATCTGATGCTCGAAACCTTCTACGATACTACTCGCGTCCAATCGTACAACGGGCATATCCTTGTAGATCACCTTTCGGAGATCAGCATCAAGTAGGCGCGCTATACATTTCCCCCCTTTTCATCGTTTCTTTGGAACGCATCCTCAACGGATTTTTTGAAACTTGCAGCCGAATCTTTCGCAACGATGAAATTACTCTGGAAATACGGGGCCTTGGCCATTTTCGCGGTGTTCGCCACGGCACTTTTTGCACAGCGGCCTACCGGCACCGTTCCCACCACCGGCGGGCCTACCTTTGGCGGGCCGGCACAGGCCAATAAGGAACAGAAACAAGATGAAGTGCCCGATACCGTCGGCCTGCACCTTTTTTATGCGGACAGGCCGGAATGGGAACGCCCGTATTCCGATTCGCTGCTTGACAACTATTTTCACCAGTACGATCCCGCCCGCCGACGCAAAATTGACCTGCTCACTACCGGCAATCTCGGCGGCGCTACCCGCTACGCTGCTTACGAACCTGTGTTTCGCCGCGCGCTCGACATCGGTTTTCACCAATACGATGTTTACCATATTCCCGCCGCCGAAGCGCCGTTTTATCGCCTGCAAAAGGCATATACCAACCTGGCGTACTACCTGCAAGGCGAGCAGGCCGACAGCTATCTGACCGGACAGTTTGCGCGAAACTTTGCCAAAGGCACGCATTTTTCCATTGATTATAAACGACTTAGCCAGATCGGCAACCAGAACCAGTACCCGCAGCAGCACAGCCGCCAAACCGCATTGACCGCCGGATTGTGGACGCGCTCGGAGAATGGCCGCTACAATGGCTTTTTGGTGTTTGCCTCCAATACCAGCGAACAGGAAGACAACGGCGGCCTGCTTCAGGAGCCGGAACAGATACCCAATCGCCCGCTGTCGCCGGCCAATGCCGCCATTTTTCTCAGCGATGCCCAAACCCGCTACAGCCTCCGCGAACTGAGCTACACCCAGCATTGGCGCCTCGGAGGCGGCACCGATTCGACGGGGCAAACGCGGCGGGCTTTCCCCTTTATGCACCGCATTACCTGGTTAGACGGGCAGTACAAGTTTTTCGACCGCGATCCGGCTTTGGACACTGCGTTTTACAGCCGGTTCCCGCACTTGCTCACCGATGAACGGGGGCTGCGCTATTTCGTTCGTCACCGGAAATTGGAAAATACGGTGCAGTTGGCCACCTCGCGCAAAGGGCGGCAGGGCGGCAGCGATCTGCTGGAAGCCGCACTGATACACACGCTCAACTGGCTGCGCTTGGAACCGGTGGACACGGTCGTCAACAACCTCTTCCTCACGGGCCGCATGGTCGTCAATCCCCGGCCGGTACTGCGTTTTGAAGCTCAGGCACACCTGGGATTGCTGGGCAACGCCGGCGATTATCGCGTGCAGGCGGGGCTGACTTTAGACCTGCCTAAAACCGGCAGCCTGTACCTTCAATTCCTCAATCAATTCTATTCTCCCACGCTCGTGCAGCATCGCTTTTTCATTTCGCAGCGCGAAGTGTGGAACAACGCCTTTGCCAAAACCCTCGAAACCGGCCTCTCTGCCACGCTCCGGGTGAAGCCGACACGCACCGAGGTTTCGGGAGCTTACTACCTGATCAACAACCTCGTGTATTTCGACACATTAGCCATGCCCCGCCAAACGGGCGTTCCGGTGAGCGTGCTGCAACTGACCCTGCACCAAAACCTGAGCCTCTGGAAGTTTCATTTAGACAATGCCGTGGTGTTTCAGACCTCTTCCGAGCCGGTCATTCGCTTGCCGCAAATTTTTTCCAAGCATAGTTTGTATTACGAAGGGCGTTGGTTTAAGAAAGCCTTGCAGGTGAGAATCGGCTTTGATGTGCGTTACAACACCCCCTGGATGGCCGATTATTACAATCCGGTGATCGGGCAGTTTCACCTACAGCAGCGGCAGGAAGCAGCCTTCTACCCGGCTACCGACTGGTTCATCAGTATGCGCAGAGGGACTTTCCGGGCCTACGTTAAATGGGAGGGGCTGGAACGGCTTCTGTTCGACGACAGGTATTATTACCAAAGCGCTTTTTATGCCCTCCGTTTTCCGGGAGTGCGCGTGGGGCTGAAGTGGCAACTGTCGGACTGACAAGAGGGAACCATCGTTTAGTAGTGGGGCAAAAATAAAG
>DDUV01000095.1:7963-22351 GCA_002344975.1 Saprospiraceae bacterium UBA2329
TAAGACACTTAAAATGAAACGTTTACTCATCTAATCCTTTGGCGAAAATGACCACTTTATTTTTTATCGCCCCTTACACAATCGCATCTATTTTCAGTACGTCTTCATAAAGCTCCATTATTTGGTCAGACAACACGTCGCCCTGAAAACGCTGTGCGTACTGGTACCCTTTTTCAATCATATTGCGCCGGAAGGCCTGATCCTCCAAAATCTTCTGAATACCGGCGGCCATCTCCTCCGGCTTGTCGGGGTGTACGAGCCAGGAATCGGGGCCGGCAGCTTCGGGCAACGAGGATACATTAGACGTAATGACGGGCGTCTCGCTGAAAAGCGCTTCCAGAATCGGAATCCCGAAACCTTCATAAAAAGAGGGGTATAAAAATACATCGGCCTGCTGGTAAATGGCCGGCATGTCTTCGTATTCCGGTCTGACAAACAAGACCTTGCGCTCCATTTTGTGTTGCTGCACAAACTCCATCACCTTCTTTTTATAAGCCTGTCCTTCGCCGATGATGACCAAAGGCAACTGAATGGCAGAAGGCAATTGGAGCATGGCTTGCAAAACCGCCAGCGGGTTCTTTCGCTCGCTCAAGGAACCCACAAACAGCAGATAATCAGTGGGTAGCTGGTATTTTTTCAGAACGTAATCAATCGTCTTTTGAGATTTTTCCTGTTGGAATCGCTCGTGACAAGACTGATAGATGACGCTGATTTTTTCGGGTGCAATCTGGTAAAATTCTATGATGTCGTTGCGGGTGCTTTCGCTGATGGCAATGACGCGGTCGGCCTGTTGACAGGCATGGCGGAATTTGATGTCGTAAATATGACGGTCGAAAAAGGGGTAAAACTGCGGGTATCGCTTGAAGGCCAGATCGTGCATGGTCACTACCGAGGGAATACCTGCGCGGCGAACACCGGCTGGAATTTCGTGGCTCAGTCCGTGAAACAACTGAATTTTATGGCGTTTCAAATCATTGACTACCGAGAAACTGCGCCACCATGCGCCCGAACCCCGCCGGGGCGTGTGCACGCTAAAGAGCGGGCTATTGAGAAAAAAAGCGGTTTCAGGGCTTTTGTTTACCTTCGGCGTATAGAGAAAATACTCGTTGTCCGGGTAATAAGTAGCCATGTTTTGGAGCAAGGTGCGACTGTAATTGCCCAGCCCGGTGAAGTTGTTGAAAAGCCGTTTGGCGTCGTAGCCGATGCGGAACATGAGATGTTGGTTGCTTACTGAAGTGAAGGTAAAGAAAAACTCCAATGCGAAGTATGCACCCGCATCGGAGTTTTTTCAGAACTTATGTTTCAGCAACTTAAATCCCCTATACTGCAAAGCTCTCCCCACAGCCGCAGGTGCGGGCTGCATTGGGGTTATTGAATGAAAAGCCCTTGCCTTCGAGGCCGCCGGAAAACTCCAGCGTGGAGTTGAACAAGTACAGAAAGCTCTTCAGATCAGTGACCACCTTGACGCCGTTATCTTCAAAAACCTGATCGTTGGGCTTCGATTCGTTGTCGAAATCCATTTTGTACGTCAGGCCCGAACAGCCTCCGCTGGTGATGCTCACCCGAACGAAATAGTCGTCGCCAATGTGTTCTTTCGCCTTGATTTCCTGTATCTTGGTCTTGGCGCTGTCTGCTACAAAAAGCATGGTGCAATGAATTAGTACTTAGTGAACAGCCGCTTCAGCTTCTACCGAAATGCCGTTTTTCTCTTTGTAATCTTTGATGGCGCTTTTGATGGCGTCTTCGGCCAACACCGAGCAGTGGATTTTGACCGGCGGCAGAGCCAGTTCTTCCACGATGTCCATGTTGTCAATGGCGGCAGCTTCGTCTATGCTCTTGCCTTTGATCCACTCGGTAGCCAGAGAGGAAGATGCGATGGCCGAGCCGCAGCCGAAAGTTTTGAATTTGGCATCGGTGATGACCTGCGTTTCCGGGTCCACCTCAATTTGCAGGCGCATCACGTCGCCGCATTCAGGAGCGCCCACCAAACCCGTACCTACGTTTTTGCTGCTCTTATCGAGTGTGCCCACGTTTTTCGGGTTCTGAAAATGATCGAGTACTTTTTGAGAATATGCCATTGTTTAATTATTTTTATTGGTTGTCAACTATCTGAAAAATACTGATTGTCAAACACTTGTAGCTTGTAATTTGCAGCTTGCCGCCGTTCCCACCCCGAAAATTAATGCTCCGACCACTCCACCGTGCTCAAGTCCACACCCTCTTTGTACATTTCCCAAATCGGGCTGAGGTCGCGCATGTGATTGACGCCCTTTTTGACCATTTCGATGGCCTGATCAATTTCCTCTTCTGTGGTGAAACGACCCAGGCTGAAACGAATGGAAGAGTGCGCCAGATCGTCGCCGAGACCCAGAGCCACCAATACATAAGAAGGCTCCAAAGACGCCGAGGTACAAGCCGAACCGGAAGACACGGCGATGTTTTGGTTGAACGTCATCATTAAACCCTCGCCCTCTACATGCTTGAACGAAATGTTGCACACATGCGGCATGCGGTGGTCAACGTTGCCGTTCACATACACCTCTTCCATTTCCTTCATAGAGTTTTCAAGCTTGTCGCGGAGGCGGCTGAGGCGCTCGGCATCCTGCGCCATTTCGAGGCGGGCTATTTCAGCGGCTTTGCCGAAGCCCACAATACCGGGCACGTTGAGCGTACCAGAGCGCATTCCCCGTTCGTGACCGCCGCCGTCCATTTGGGCGGTCACCTTCACGCGCGGATTTTTGCGGCTCACATACAGAGCGCCCACGCCTTTGGGGCCGTACATTTTGTGCGAAGTGAATGCCAGCAGGTGAACGCCGGCTTCTTTGGGCATTACCGGAATTTTACCCACTGCCTGCGTGGCGTCGCTCATGAGCAAAACGCCGTGCTTTTCGCAAATTTTACCGATTTCGGCCATAGGCTGAATGACGCCCGTTTCGTTGTTGGCCCACATCACCGACACGAGGATGGTGGTAGGTTTGATGGCTGCTTCCAATGCGGCGAGGTCAATCAGACCATCGGCTTGAACGTCTAAATAAGTGATTTCGGCGCCCAATTTTTCCAAGTGGTCGCAGGTATCGAGGACGGCTTTGTGCTCGGTTTTCACCGTGATGATGTGGTTGCCTTTACGACGATACATTTCAAATACGCCCTTGATGGCTAAGTTGTCCGATTCGGTGGCGCCGGAGGTAAAAATGACTTCTTTGGAATCCACGCCGATGAGCTGCGCCAATTGTTCGCGGGCATAATCCACAGCTTCTTCAGCTTCCCAGCCAAAAGGGTGATTGCGGCTGGCGGCATTGCCCGGTTTTTGGTAGAAAAAAGGCAGCATGGCATCCACTACGCGGGGGTCGGTGGGCGTGGTGGCGTTGTTGTCCAAGTATATCCAGTTATTTTGCATCTTCAGTTTATTTAGATTGAATCTAATATTTAATTGAGATCGCAAAGGTAACGGATTGTCTTGGAAAAAGTTCGAGAAAAAGGATGCGAAATTTCAAAGCCGCTTCAAAAAAGTATTGATTTTCAGAATAATTTCGTTATCCGGTTCAACACCTTAAAACCTATGTTTTCGGTCGCCCCGGCTGGGCGCCCAATGGAGCTTCGCGTACATCCAAAGCGCTGCAAGCAGCGTTGTATGAACAAAATCCGCCTCCGTATGATGCTATACGCTGAAAGCGATATTGATTTTCACTTCTCGACCGCCGACTGGGCCGTATGTCGCTACGACCGGCATCGCTATTTCAAAGGCTGGAGCGGGCGCGGGTTGAAAGGCGTGGACTTCATTGCCGTGTGGCGACAGGACAAGCTCATATTCATGGAGGTGAAAAACTATAACCCTCGTCCCAACGGCAAAGGCGGGCAAACAGCCGATGCTGTCAGAGCCGATCCGGCCATACTCTCCGATGCTTTTGGAGAAAAAATTGCCGACACCCTGACCGCCATTGACGCGGTGCGGCAATACCGGCAACGCCGTTGGTGGCGACGCTTGGCAGCCTGGTGGTTTCGGCGGCGAAAGGTCGGGAGCAGCGAAACTGCTTTTTGGGTACGCGTTTGTGATTTGGCATTGTCTCCTCAAAACTGCATGGCGGTGCTTTGGTTGGAAGGAGAGGAATTGGACGCCTCATTCAGAAAGACCATTGAAAAACGGCTTGCCTACGAGCTTTCGGCGCTCACGGCACAGGTGGTGGTCTGCAATGCCGATTCCAATCCTTTCCGCGAGGACGGACTGACCGCAAAGATAGCAGAATAAACAACCTCAGCCACCCACCAATCCAGCCTTCGCTGAAATGTCGAGCATGCGATCAATGCAGGCCCGGCCATCGTCTATAATCCATTGAGGAAGAATGATTTCCGGCTGCTCGTACTCCATACACAGGTAGAGTTTTTCCAGCGTATTGAGCTTCATGTGCGGGCAGTCGTTGCAGGCGCAGGCATTGTCGGGCGGAGCAGGAATAAAGGTTTTGTGCGGCGATGCTTTCTGCATTTGGTGCAAAATGCCGGATTCAGTAGCCACAATGTATTCAGTAGCCGCATCAGAGATGGTGTATTTCAGCAGGCCGGTGGTGGAGCCTACATAGTCGGCCATTTCGAGAATGTGCGGTTCGCATTCGGGGTGGGCAATGAACTTGGCATCGGGGTGGCGTTGGCGCAGTTTGACGATTTTTTCATGGCTGAAAATTTCGTGTACCATGCAGGCGCCGTTCCAGAGTACCATGTCTCGGCCGGTTTTTTGTACCAAAAACTTGCCCAGATTGATGTCGGGAGCAAAAATAATGGGCTGGTCTTCGGGGATGCTGTTGATGATGTGCAGCGCATTGGTAGATGTGCAGCAAATATCGGTGAGGGTTTTCAGTTCGGCGGTACAGTTGATGTAGCTCACAACTACATGGCCGGGGTATTTCTTTTTAAACTCCCTGAACACCGGCGCGGGACAGGAATCGGCCAGCGAGCAGCCTGCCTTGAGATCGGGCAGCAACACTTTTTTATGCGGAGAAAGCATTTTGGCAGTTTCTGCCATGAAATGAACGCCTGCAAAAACGATGATGTCTGCGTCGGTGGCAGCGGCTTTTTGAGACAACCCCAAGCTGTCGCCTATGTAATCGGCGATGTCTTGTATGTCGGCATCCTGATAATAATGCGCCAGAATGACGGCATTTTTTTCGCGCTTGAGGCGGTTGATTTCTTGTACCAGATCGAGGGTGGGATCAACGTCGAGATCGAGGAATCCTTTGCGTTCGAGGTTGTTTTGAGCTAATGTGAGCGTACTCATAAGGATGTTTTTGTTGAGGTAAGTACAACGCCGGAAGGCCGGCAAATGTTAAGCCCAAACCGCAGTGGCCGGCAGAAAAAAAGCCCCGCCTGATGGAATCAGACAGGGCTGCGAATAAAGCTATGAAAACTAAAACTATTTCCTCTTTGGTGAGAGTCAATAAGTTATTCTCCTTCTTCGGCGCTCACATCGCGGCCACCCTGCAGGTGATCCTGATATGCTTCGAGCGCTTCCCACTCGGCGGTAGCAGCCAATGCGGCCTGCTTGGCCCAGGTAGCGGGATCATGCATGCGGTAGCGCGGGCCGGCTTCGTCCAAAACAGCCTGAACCGTTTCAGTAGCGGCAGATGCGAGATCAGCCCAGGTTTTGATGCCTGCGGCGTGCAGCAATTCCTCAATTTTCGGGCCGATGCCTTCGATGACTTTGAGGTCGTCCTGTTTGATTTTTTTGCCGGAAGGCAGAGTGATGGAAGCCGCTTTTGCTGCCGGAGCAGCCGCCACTTCCTCTACTACGGGAGCAGCAATTTCCTCCACTACGGGAATAGGCGCAGCCTCGGGTTCGGGGGCGGCAAAACATTCTACGATGGGAGCTTCTGTCCGATGCGTATCAGCAGCGCCAAAAGGCTGAATGCTGATAAACGTGCGGTTGAGGCGCTTGCGGCGGAAAACCACCGTGCCGTCCACTGCTGCATGGAGCGTGTAGTCTTTGCCCACATACACGTTTTCACCGGCATGGAACCGGGTGCCGCGCTGGCGAACGAGAATGTTGCCTGCGCTGACTGTCTGGCCGCCGAACATCTTTACGCCAAGTCGTTTGGCATTACTGTCGCGGCCGTTTTGGGTACTACCTTCACCTTTCTTATGTGCCATGATTGTAGTTGTTTCTTGGTTAATGAATGAGTGCCTTTTCAGGCCACGATGGAATCAATTTTGAGCTTGGTAAAATGTTGGCGATGACCTTTTTTGAGGCGATAACCCTTGCGGCGTTTCTTCTTGAAAATGATGACCTTGTCGCCTTTGACATGGCCCGAAACAACGGTAGCGTTTACTTTGGCTGCGTTCAATACCGGCGTGCCTACGCTCGTTTGGCCGTCTCGTTCTACCAGAAGCACCTGGTCGAAACTGAGACTGTCGCCCTCTGCGGCTTCTAGCTGGTGGACGAAGATCTCCTGACCCTCCTCAACTTTGAACTGTTGACCAGCTATTGTTACGATTGCGAACATCGAAAGTTGGATTTGAAATGATGAAAATTTTGAATGAGCGCGCAAAGGTAAGCGCTTTTTTATTTTTAGCCAAATTCTTATCAATTGTTTTTCAGGGCGCTGTACAATGGCTGAAACAAACGCTGCAAGAGGTTGCGCCGCTCGGTGATGATGTAGGCTGTTCCCTGCGATTCGCGGAGCAAAGGCAGGGTGCGTCCGTAGTTGGTTTTCAGGCCGGAAGGCAGTTCAATGTTGATGCGATAAGACGGGGCGTTGTCGGTCGAAACAGGCGCCAGCGCAATATCGCCCACATAACCCGTCAGCACGCCGTATTCCTTGTAGGGGAAGCCCGCGAGGCGAATGCGCACACTCATATCCGGGGCCACTTTTCCGGCTCCTGTGGTAGGCAGCAAGCCCTGGGCGCGAATATTACCTTGCCCTTCGGGGGCCAACAAAGTAGCCACTTCCTGCCCAGGCCGCAGATACTGCCCGAGGGTCCAGTTGGAAGCCAGCGACACGATGCCGTCCACCGGAGCCGTGACTAAATAGTTTTGTTTCCAAAAAAGGATTTCACTTTTCAGATTGCGGGTCAGTTCCCTCAAACGAATGTCTGAACTGCGCATGCCGCCGAGCTGGCTGAACCCCATGTCGGCAAGTTCTTTGCGCAAGTTGCCGATTTTTACCTGATTATTGAGTTGTTCGGTTTGCAGCGCTTCCACCTTGCTTTTTTTGCCTAAATATATTTCTCTGTCTATTTGAAATTCTTGCTCTTTGATGGCGCCCTGTTTGTACTTTTCCTCTGCCTTGCTGAGCCGGGTAGCGGCCAATTCTTCCTCTTTTTTAGTCGTTTCCTCCTGCTGTTTCAGGCTTGTGTTGAGCAATTGCAAGTCTTTGATCTGCTGCCGGAGGGCTGCAACTCCCTGAATGGAGTACAGCCGCCCTTTTTCGAGCATAAATTTCTCCAATGCTACCAACCACTCGGAATACGAAGACTGCATACTGCCCAGTTCCCAGTCTGACAAGAGGTCTTCGGTTGTCGGCTCGTCCATATCTACACTGTCCGACAAAAGCGCATCCATTAGTTTTTCCAATGCAAGAACGTGCTCCCATTTGGCCGGGTTATCAACACAAATCAGGACATCGCCTTCAGCCACCTGATCCTTTTCTTTTACCAAAACACCGGCAATGGTTCCCCCCGAAATA
Organism: Saprospiraceae bacterium UBA2329; assembly: GCA_002344975.1. Lineage (GTDB taxonomy): Bacteria > Bacteroidota > Bacteroidia > Chitinophagales > Saprospiraceae > UBA2329. The sequence goes on from DDUV01000095.1 coordinate 15,634, forward strand.
CTCACTAAATGAATGGCCGGCCGGTCGGTGACAATACTGACCGGGGCCGTTACTACATCGGGATAACGAATGAACCACGCCACTACAATAGCCAATAAGGCGCCGGTTAAAGTAATGCCTGTACCGCGCCGAAGTATCCATTCAGGCGGCTTGCCCAGGAGGTATTGCACCTCGTCTTCCTCTCGTAGTAATATGTCTTCCGGTTTGTCGGTCATAATCGAAGATGGTTGTTCAAAACTGCACTTTTGTTTGTAAAGTCAACTGAGTGCGGGCCGGGCCGGCAATTTCCTCCAAACCCGAACCAAAAGTTTTCTGGTTGGCCCAATAGGTCTGAGCAATGCGCGCCTCTACGGTGAGTGCGCGGGTAGGTTTGTAGCGCAAATTGAAGTAAAAACGGGTGCCGCGATTGTAATAGGCCGGAATGGAAAAATTGTAGAGCAGGTTGTTTTCAAACGCATAAAAACGCACAGCATAACCGTCTGTGTCGAACAGCGCAAAACGGGTGGTAAACGACAACGGGAATCCCAGCGGCCTAAACAGTACATCCTGATACAGGGCTAAGCCATTGCTCATCGTGCCGGAACCGTCGTCGAAGCGGCCCAAGTCGAGGCGGGTGCGCAACTCCAGCATCTTGTTCACCTGATGGCCTACGAAAAAGCGCGCCTGCGTGAGTTGCGTTCCGGCGAGGTAGTCAATGGCGGTGGCATTGTTGCGGAAGTTGAGTTCCTTGTTTTCGCGGCGAAACTCGGCATAGGCCGTCAGCTTGCGCTTGATGATGTGCGTGATGCGGAGGCGATACTCGTGCCCGCGAGAGGGGCCGTCGGCGTTGAATTTGAGCCAGGGATGCTGCCAGGTATCGAAGTAGGCATTGATTTTCCAACCGCGCATGGGCCTCATTTCCAGCCCGAAGTACAAACCGTGTTCGTTGCGTACGCCGCCGCTTTCGCCGAAGGCATCGCCGGTCAGGGTTTGAAAATCGCGGGCATAATAGCGGTGCAAAACGGCCACCTCGGCATAGCGGTCCAATCCCAGAATAAGGCCGTTGAGCGCTGCGATGGCCCCGTTGTCGCTGATGGCATTTTCTCCGAAGAAGTGGAAATTGCGCAGGATGAGGCCGTAGTCCATCGAAGCGTTGACCAAACTGTTGCCGCTGAAATAGTAACGGGCATAAGGCTGAGTGCGCGGTGCTATGAACTTATCTAAAGAAGTATATACTGCATTGAATGCCAAGTGATTGCTGCCGGGTTTCCACTTCAGTGAGGCGCCGGTAGTGAACTGCGTGAGGGCGTTTTTGTCGGCTATTTCGGAAGTCGTGCGATGCAGGCCGCTGAGGTTGATGGAGGTGATTTCCCGGATTTCGGGGTCAAAGCCTTCCACGTCGGTGGTATCGGCTTCGAGGATGTTGGCCGAGCGTTGCGTGCGGGAAGCAAAAGCCGTGAGTTCCAATTGTCCGGGCAGCGACAACTGCGCCGCCGCACCCCGCTGAAAAACGGCTTCATTGACGGATGTATAAGGCCGCAACGCACGCCCGCCCCGCTTGAGGCCCACCGACTGAATGGTCTTGCCGTAGTTGAAACCGGTGAGCATGATGAGGCCTTGCCCGAAAGACACGGCGTAGTCGCCCAGCACCACGGCTTTGATCGTACGGTTGTAATTGCGCAGCGCAATGTGCGCCGAGTAGAAATCGAAGCCGTAGCGATTGGCGCCGGCAAAGAACTGCTCGCCGCGGTCTTTTTCTGCCGTAAGGCCGATGCTGAGTTTGGTTCCGTACGAATGCCGGAAGCGCAGATAGTATTGGTTGGGATCGCCGAGGTAGCGGCTGTCGGCAGTATCGGCGGCTGTTGTGAAGCCCTTTTGTTGTTCCAGCACCCTGGCCCAGCGCAGATACAGCTCGTTGCTGCCGTCGCGGAGCATTTCTTTGATAGACACCTGATAGTCGTCCAGATCGCCGCCCACAGTGATGTAAGGCATGAGGGCGCGAATGAGTTCGGGCGTGAAACCGGGTACTGCCTGTAGTTCATACACGGAGATGAGGTCGCCGGCAATGGCGCGATGGCGCAGCAGGCCCGCTATTTGTACATCGTTGAGCAGGAGCAGGTCGCGGAGGTCGGCCTCGTCTGCTTTGTTGATATTGAGCGGTTTGCGCAGGTAGTCGCCCAGCGATTCAAACAGCGTATTGAAATCGCCCACAGCATCTGCATCTGTATTTTGCAGGAGGTCTTCCAACAAGTCGGTATTGCCTTCAGCCGGCGCAGGAGGCAGGGTGTCCTTTTGGGCGCTCAGGGCAAGGGCGCAACTCAGGAGGAGCAGTATGGCAAGCAGACGGCGCATGGACAAAAGTAAAAAGGAAAAAGGAAACCCGGCTTGGTTTTATCCAAATTTCACTCCTTAAAAAACTCCACCTTCACCACCTCCGCTTTCTCGCGGTATTTGGCAAAGTCGCCGTTCATAAATGCATTCACCTCTTCCAGCACGGCATCCGTTTTGCGGCGGGCCTGATTCATCATGTTCAAGGCATTGGCATTGGGAGCGCCGTCAAACGCATTGAAGTACCGCGAAGCGCCGAACAGCACTGCCGAAAGGTCGTCGTTAGAACGCTGGATGCCCTTCAGCCCATCCGGCATCATGTACAGTTTTTCGAGGCGGGAGATGGAGTCAAGCATGGATTTGCCGAGTTGTACCAATTCGTTTTTCACTGAATCAGGCGTATTGGCCAGCGCATTGTTGACCAAACTGATGGATTTGCGGGCGTTTTTGAGCTGCTCAAAACCCTTGGTCGCCTTTTCCACCACTGTTTTGTACTCGTTGTAGGCACTCAGTTTAGCCTTGCGGTCGGCCATAGAAATAGGGAGGCGCGGGTCGCCATGTACGGTCACGGTGGTCGAATCCTTCATCTCGCCAAAAGTAAAAACGAGCTTGTATTTACCAGGCAAGACCTCCAATCCGGGCGGCAATTGCCCCGCCTCGCCGCGCGGCTCCTGCCGGGAGGGGAAACGCATGCCGTCGGCCCGCAAGTCCCAGATAATGCGGTTCATGCCGGTATCAATGCGGGTGCTGAAGCTGCGGATGAGCAGTCCCGCTTCGTCATACACCTCCACCTTGGCCCGGCCGTCTTTGGGCGCTTTGGGCATGGGGGCGGGCGGCGTGGGAGCAGGCAGCGCGACGGTCTTTTTGCCTTTGGCAGAAACAGGCGCCGGCAATTCCATTTTGGGCTGCCGCGTGGTGTGCCATACGGTGATGAGCGCGCCGGCGGGCCGGGAAGGCGCCCGGTACAGGCCGTCTGCCGGGAAGTGGTAGCCGTCGTAAGATTTGTAAGAGGCCAAATAAGCATCGGGAGCTTCAAACACCCGGAAGGGCTGCTCCAATACTTTGCCCTGCGTGCGGGCCAGTTCGCGGATGGGGCGAATGTCGTCGAGTACCCACAGTGCGCGGCCAAAAGTGGCCACAATGAGGTCGTGTTCGCGGGGGTGTATTTTGAGGTCGGCGGTTTGCACCGATGGGTAGTCATTGGTCCATTGGTTCCAGTTTTTGCCGCCGTCAATGCTCAGCCACAGGCCGTTGTCGGTGCCGAGCCAAAGGAGATTGGGTTCTACCGGGTCTTGCAGGATGGCTTGGGCATGTCCGCGCACCTGCGTTTCGTCAACAACGCGGCGGAACGTGGCCCCGAAGTCATTGGTATGAAACACCATAGGCCGCCAGTCGTTGCGCCGGTAATCGCTGACTGCTACGAATGCCTCGCCTGCATTTTTTTGCGATACCTCGATGTAGGGAATCCAACTGCCGGCCTTCACGCCGGGCAATCGGGAGGACAGGTTGGTCCAGGTGCGGCCGCCGTCGCGGGTCAGTTGCAGGTTGCCGTCGTCGGTGCCCACCCAGAGTACGTTTTCGTCTGCCGGACTGGGCGCAATGGCCAAAATGGTGGTATGGTTTTCAGCGGCGGTAACGTCTAAGGTGAGGCCGCCGCTCTGGTCTTGCTTTTGCTTTTCGGGGTCGTTGGTCGTCAGGTCGGGCGATATGATCTGCCAGCTTTGGCCGCAGTCCATACTTTTGTGTACAAATTGGCTGCCGTAATAGACGCCGCAGTTGTGGAAAGGATTTTGGGCAAAACCCGCATTCCAGTTGAAACGCAACGCTGTACCGTCCGGATGCACGGGCCGTATGTTGCGCGTGTGGCCGGTCTGGCGATCTACATAACTGAGGTTGCCGCCCTGCGACATGGCATACACATAGCGATTGTTGTCGGGCCGGAAGCCGAGGTCGAAGCCGTCGCCGAAGTGTACTTCCTGCCAGTGGTGATTGCCGATGCCGCCCACCTGCCACACAGAGGAAGGCCCCACAAAGGTGCCGTTGTCTTGCATACCGCCGCCGAGGTTGTAGGGGATATCCATGTCATAATTGACGTGGTAAAACTGGCCCAGGGGCAGGTTGTCTGCAAATTGCCATGTTTGGCCGCCGTCGCGGGATATGTTGAGGCCGCCGTCGTTGCCGGTGATGAGGAAATCCGGTTCGTCGGGGTGAATCCAGAAGGCGTGGTGGTCCAAGTGTACCGTCCATCCGATCCAGGTTTCAAAGGAGCGGCCGCCGTCTTCGCTGCGATTCAGGTAGGTGTGGATGCTATAAACGCGGTTTTCGTTTTTGGGGTCCACAAAAATATCGTGGTAATAAAACGGTCGCCCTCCGATGTTTTCCGCCGTGGTTTTGCGCCATTTGAACCCGCCGTCGTCGCTGCGGTACAAGGCATTTTCCTCTGCTTCCACAATGGCATACACCACGTTGGGTTTGTTTTGAGCCACTGCCAGCCCCACGCGGCCCAGATGACCTTTGGGCAAACCGTCTTTTTCGGTCCGCTTTTCCCAGGTTTCGCCGCCGTCGTGGCTGATGTAGATGCCCGACCCCGCGCCGCCCGAGTTGAAGGTCCAGGGTTGGCGGCCATATTCCCACATGGCAGCGATGAGCTTGTTGGGATTCGTTGGGTCCACAATGAGGTCGGCGCAGCCGGTGCGGTCGTTCACCGACAACACAAGGCGCCAGGTTTTGCCGCCGTCGCTGGTTTTATACACGCCGCGCTCCGGGTTGGGGCCCCATATCGAACCCATGGCCGCAGCAAACACCACATCGGAGTTGTCGCGGTGTACAATGATGCGATGTATGGTTTTGGTGGCCTGCAAGCCCATACACTTCCAGTTTTTGCCTCCGTCCAATGATTTATAAATACCCTCGCCGCTGTTGTGGGAGTTGCGGGGATTGCCCTCGCCGGTGCCCACCCATATCTCGCTGGGGTTGCGCTGGTTGACGGTCAGTGCGCCGATAGACTGCGTAGCCTGCCCGTCGAAAATGGGTTCCCAGGCCACGCCGCCGCCTGTTGATTTCCATACGCCGCCCGATGCCGAACCGGCGTAGATGATGTCGGGATTGCTCAAATCCACATCAATGGCGGTGATGCGCCCGCTCATGCCCGCCGGGCCTATGTTGCGGATTTTCAATCCTTTGAGTTGCTCGATTTCGATTTTTTGCGCACTCGCCAACAGGGGCAAAAAGAGGAGAAGGAAGATGGCTGCTCTTATCATGGTATGATTGATTTTTGTATTTTTTGGGCGCCCCCCGCCACAACCGGTCTACCGATGGCTAAGCTCTCCTGCCGGCGGGGCGGGCCGTCCGCTCCATGCCTGCCTGCTCCGTAGCACAGGGTTTGAAACCGGCAGGCTACGGAGCAGGCAGGCATCCGCTTCCGTCCCTGGCGCATCACCCCGCATCATCACCATTTCGGGAAAAAACGCCCCACGCGCTTCTGATAATCGCTGTAGGCCGGGTACTTGCCCGCCGATATTTTTTCAGAAAAATTGCTGCTGCCCAAAAACAACAGACACAACAAAATGCCGCCCATCAGCGACCAGTTGAGCCAGCGCCCGGTAGCCGCTACGCTGAATAGGTAGAACGACAACCAGGTAGCCTGCTCGGCCATGTAGTTGGGGTGCCGCATCTTTCCCCACAGCCCCGTATCGCAGAAGCCTTTCGCATATTTTGGTTCCACAGGTTTGCCCGAAGCCCTTTGCCGGTATTTTTCTTTCTGGAAATTCCACTGTTGCTGGTCGGCCACGGTTTCTATTACCAAAAAGGCGAGCATAAGCGCCGCCGCCACATAATCCAAGACATTGAGCGGCTTGTCGGCGCCCTGCCAGGCCACGATGGACGGCAGCGTGAACATGAGGATGAGCATGTTTTGGTAGCCGCAAATGAAAAAGAGGTTGAACAGCGTCCAGCGCAGGCGGCCCTGTAGGTTGGGATCGCGGCGCAATACACTCCAGCGGTAGTCTTCCTCCCCTTTCCAGGGAATCCAGTGGTAGCCGCCACGCCGTGCGAAATTATAGGTGAGCCGGGCCGCCCAAGCGGTTACGAGCACAAACATGAGCGTGAGGCGCGGGTTCCAGTCGCTCTGCATGGCCACATATCCTACATAAAATGCGGGGAGTATGCTCCAGAGCTTGTCCACCTGACTGTTGTTTTTTGCAGCCTCGCCTACCAGAAAGCAAACGAGCGCCACGGCGCCGGCAGCCCAAAAGAGCGTTTGTACGGCAGCCCAATGTTCGGGCGAGAGTGGCTGATCGTAGTAAAAAGCCACTATCGGAATAGCGATGAGCGTGGCTGTCAATAAGAGTGCAGTACGAATCATGACCTGTTTTTAGTTGGGTGTATGCTAAGGGGCGATAAAAAATAAAGT
>DDUV01000095.1:22631-37569 GCA_002344975.1 Saprospiraceae bacterium UBA2329
TCTAATCCTTTGGCCTAAAGAAAATGAACGCTTTACTTTTGCCCCACTACTAAATAAGCGGCAAATATACTTTTTTCGCGTTGCAATGGGCTTTTTGCAAAATGTTGTTGCGACATTAAAGAAAAATTATACGGTAAAAGGTGCACAACAAAAAAAATCTGCATATCATTGCAGCATGGAGTTACCGGAAAATCCTGAACAGAGTACGGAGCGGATGCCGAAAAGCTTAGAGAGTAGGCAAAACCCTTTTTATCTCAATATTTTATGAAGAAAAGTATTTTACTTCAGTTCGTATTGATGCTCTTTGTAGCAGGCAACATTCAGGCTGCAGCCAATCTGGCATTACCGGAAGATGTTAAAAATCAACCGGAAATCAGCGAGATCATCTCTGAAACCGGACAATCGGATGTGGAGGCGTTCCTGAACCTGACGCCCTCCAAGTACAAAGAGATGACGGGCGAAAAAATGGGTCTCAAAAAGACCATTGCATTGAAGGCTGCCCAAAAAGCTGTGAAAAAGCAGATGAGCGGCAAGAGCGCTGCGGGGGCTAAGAGCCAATTAGTCGCGCTGATACTGGTGATTTTTGTCGGAGTACTCGGTATCCACCGTTTTTATCTCGGATATACCGTCATTGGTATCATACAGCTTTTAACTGCCGGCGGCTGCGGAATTTGGGCATTAATTGACCTGATTCGCATTATTACGGGAGAACTTAAACCGGCAGACGGTAGTGAGTACAACCCAACGCTCTAAAAATTATCGGATATACATACGTTTGGGGGTCTTCATCTTCGTGCCGCTGGTGTTGTTGTTAATGCCGGCCGACCAGTTTGATGAAGGCCCTCCGCTTTGTATGTCTGTTATCCTGTTCAAGCAAGAATGCTATGCCTGTGGATTGACACGGGCCGTACAGCATTTAATACACTTTCAATTCGAAGAAGCGCTGTATTACAATCCTTTGGTATTTGTTGTGTTTCCTTTGCTTGCTTTTCTGTGGGCAAAATGGTTCATAACCGATGTAAAAAAAATTCATCAAATTCGCCAAGATTCTTAATCAGGGTATTTTTCAGCCTGTCATTCATTCTCGCTTAAAGCTACCCGCATCCATCGTCTGGATGCGGGTATTTTATTACATTATGTCTGCTGTCTGTCTCGGTTTTGTATATTTGCCTTGATTTGTACTCGCGCAGAAGTCAGCGATAAAACTGTAAGTGACTTTCGCAAGGCAGAACCATTTATTTTTCATCACAATTATCCCTGTCGCTATGAGAATTCACATCTTGACATTACTGTTGGTGTTTGGGCTTTACAACTTGGCCGGCGCGCAACCTGACCGCCTCATCAATGATCAAAACTTTACCAGACTTGCATTTGCATCTCCGGGATCTCATGGGCTGATAACTACCAACAGACCTCAATTGCATATAGAAAACACTCCATTTTATAATGAAAACTGGCTGCCGGGCAGGGTCAAAATTATCGGCCATGATACATTCAGTCGTTGGGCCGGTGTAATACTTGAGTTAGATAAAGGAGAGTTATACGTCCAGTTGGAGGAAGATTTTATCAGCAATTTCCCCCTTCGATGGGTCAATTTGTTGCAGATAGATGAAAGTGGCAAGATAACCACCTTTATGGTGCGCGATCTGTTTTCGGATCACAATGCCGGGCCTAAAGGCCATAAATTTTACGAGATAATACACTTGGGTGAAAAATATACTTTGCTCAAGTGCCACACCAAATTTCTGCGCAAAGAGGATTATGTGGAAAACCTGGGCATGGTCCGCCGCCCCAATAAGTATATGGAACTGTATAGCTACTGGGTGCTGGCGGGAAATTCATTGCGGCCCGCCGGCGCCAACAAGACGGCTATGAAAAAAGCTATTCCCGAAAAAGCCAATCGAATTGATTCGTACGTCAAATCAAAAAAACTACAGCTTAAAAAGAAAGAAGGTTTGGCACAACTCATGCAACTGCTGGAAAAATAAGGCTCGTCAATCGGTTTTAGATGATTGCTGACTGACACTTTCCGCGATGGACAGATTTCCCTTCTTCCGACAATTAGACGCCATGGACTGCGGGCCGTCCTGCCTGCGCATGGTGGCCGAGCATTACGGGCGGAGCTATACCCTGCAATACCTCCGCGAACGCAGCCATATTGACCGGGAAGGGGTTTCATTGCTCGGCATTGCAGAGGCTGCCGAACGCATCGGCTTGCGCACGCTGGCATACAAACTACCGTTTAAAGGTGAGAGTGACGAAGACCCCGGCCTCACCGACGCTGTATTGCCCTGCATCGTGCATTGGAAACAACAGCATTTTGTGGTGGTATATGGCATCTCCAAAAACCATGTGAAGGTAGCCGACCCTGCTTTGGGCAAGCTCAAACTGACGCACACCGAGTTTCGCAACGGCTGGCTCAGCGATGGCGCCAAAGGGGTGGCACTTCTGGTAGAAACCACCCCGGAGTTTTTTGACCAAGCCGGCGATGAACGCGAAAAGGGCTTCAGGCTGGGCTTTCTCATGAGGTATTTGCAGCCTTATAAAAAACTGCTCACCCAATTGGGCTTAGGCTTGCTCATGCTCAGCATGTTTCAGTTGGCCTTTCCGTTTCTCACTCAATCCATCGTTGATATTGGTATAGACAACGCCGATCTCCGCTTCATTTACCTCATTCTGGCTGCGCAACTGATGCTGTTTCTGGGGCTTACCAGCGTCAACATCTTGCAGGCTTGGATACTTCTGCACATCAGCACCCGGGTGAATGTGGCATTGATAGCCGACTTTCTGACCAAGCTCATGCGTCTGCCTATCGGCTTTTTCGACAGCAAAATGACGGGCGACCTGCTTCAGCGCATCGGCGACCAAAGACGCATAGAGTCGTTTCTCACAGGCTCTACGCTCAATCTCTTGTTTTCGGTCATCAACCTGTTGGTCTTCGGCTCCGTACTCATGTTTTATCATTGGCCGGTATTTGTGTTGTTCCTCGTTTCGGCTGCCCTGTACTTCGGCTGGATAGCCCTGTTTTTGCCTCGCCGCAGGGTGGTAGATCAAAAGCGATTTGCCGAACATTCTGAAAATCAAAGTGCTCTGATCGAACTGATACAGGGTATGCAGGAAATAAAGCTTCAACGCAGCGAACGCAGACACCGGTTTCATTGGGCGCAGATTCAGGCAAAGCTGTTCCGAACCAACATTCGTGGCCTGGCACTGAGCCAAACTCAGGACCTCGGCGCGGCATTCATCAGCCAACTCAAAGACATTTTTATTACTTTCATTGCGGCCCGCGCCGTTATTTCCGGCGAGATCACGCTGGGGATGATGCTGGCCATGCAGTTCATCATCGGCCAGCTCAACGGGCCTTTGTTTCAGTTGGCGGGCTTCATTCGTTCCGCCCAGGACGCCCGTATCAGCCTCGAGCGCCTCGGTGAAATACAGGATATGGAAGATGAATACCAGCCCGAAACAGTGGCTGATGAAATGCGCCCCGAAATAGGCGATATTCGTTTGGAAAACGTATCCTTCAGGTATAATGAACTGAATGACTATGTTTTGCAAGATATTACACTTGATATTCCATTAGGCAAAGTGACGGCCATAGTAGGCTCCAGCGGCAGCGGAAAAACAACCATTCTCAAATTGTTGCTCGGATTTTACACCCCGTCGAAAGGCTCTATTTATGTGGGCAATGCACACCTCAAACACGTCAGCCCGCGTGCCTGGCGCGGCGTGTGCGGCGCGGTGATGCAGGACGGATTTATTTTTTCCGACACCATTGCCCGCAATATTGCCCAAAGCGATGAAACGCCCAACAAACGACGCCTCTGGGAATCGGTCCGCATCGCACAGGCTCAAGAGTTTATCGAAGCCCTGCCCTTAGGCTACAACACCATTGTCGGAAGCCGGGGCAACGGCCTGAGCCAAGGTCAACGACAACGCCTGCTCATTGCCAGAGCCGTGTATAAAAATCCGCACTTTTTGTTTTTTGACGAAGCCACCAACGCATTGGATGCTGAAAATGAAAGCCGCATCGTACATCAGTTGGAGGAGTTCTACCGGGGCCGCACCGTAATGGTGGTCGCGCACCGCCTCAGCACCGTACGACATGCCGACCAGATTGTGGTACTCGAAAAAGGGCGCATCGTAGAGCGCGGCACCCACGAGCAACTCACTGCCTCGAGGGGCTATTATTACCGCCTGATTAAGAATCAGTTGGAACTGGGATAAACGCAACGTCAGTCCACTACAACTGCGTTTATTCCGGGGGATCATGCCCCGTGACCCACAGGCCATTTTGTGCCTCCCTGAAAAGTTCATACATTTGTGCCTCGAATGCGCCGCAGCGGAGGGAGTTCCTTCGTTTTTCGGGCATGTTTTCAAAAATCAGATGGCACAACCTCGTAAACCTAAGCAGGAGCGCAACACGGCCAAGACCGCCAAAAAGCGCCCTTCCACCTCTTTCAGCGCCCGCCGCCGACCGGAATTGCTCAAAAACATGGAGCCATCCGAAGATCAGTGGCCCATGCGCCTCAATAAGTACATTGCACACTGCGGTATATGCTCGCGCCGTCAGGCCGCCGATTATGTAAAGGGTGGCTTGGTGGCCGTCAACGGGCAGGTCATTACCGAGCCGGGGGTGGAAGTACAGCAAACAGATACGGTCACTTACAAAGGCCAGAACATAGCGCCCGAACTCCGGAAGGTGTATATTTTGATGAATAAACCCAAAAATGTGATCACCACTTCAGAGGACGAGCGGGGTCGCAAAACGGTGCTCAATTTGCTGGAAGGCAAAATCAGAGAGCGCGTTTACCCCGTGGGCCGCCTCGACCGCGACACCACCGGCCTGCTCCTGCTGACCAACGACGGCGACCTGGCCCAAAAACTCTCGCATCCTAAGCACAAGGTCGTCAAGGTGTATAAAGTTACTTTGAATAAATCCCTTCAAATCAAGGACTTCGAGGCCATTGGCGCGGGGCTGGACCTGGAAGACGGCAAGGCCGAAGTGGACAGCATATACTACTACGAAGGCAAAAAAAGTGAAATCGGCGTGGAGATTCACAGCGGCAAAAACCGCATTGTGCGCCGTATTTTCGAGCATTTAGGATACAACGTAGAAGCTTTGGATCGCATCTACTACGCGGGGTTGAGCAAGAAAGACCTCCCGCGCGGCCAATTCCGTCGGCTCAGCGAACGGGAGGTCATTCAGTTGAAACACTTCACTGAAACGAAATAGGGTGCTCAGGCTTCTTCGCCCTCCACGCCCAATTCGCGCTCCATTTCTTCCATAAAAATGTAATCAATAGATTCCGACGCAGTGGGAACGATGGTGAGTATCGTTTCCAAACGGGAAATTTCGATCAGCTTTTTGACGCTGGGATGCTCGATGCCTGTCAAAATAAACGAGCCGATGAGTTTCCACAGCCGGTCGCCTGTCAGAATGGCACTAAGGCCGGAAGAATCCACAAATTCTACGTTGGACAAATCCAGAATGAGATTGTTGACGCCTTCGTTGGAAAGAATGACAAACTCGGACTTGAGCTGGGGCGCCAAAACAGAATTGAGTGTTGTTTCATCCAATCGGAAGATGGTGTAACGCTCTTGTTTATCTACGGTGTACTTCATTATTGGAACGTTTTTCAAAAGGTCGGCGCAAAGTTAAACAATCTGCGACATTTGACCAACACATCGTTTGTTGTAAACCCCGTACCTGATTTTTTGCAGGATTAAACTTCAAGAGTGCCTCCGATGTTTATGCAACATTGCAAAAAAACGGCATCATTTTTTCTGGAGGATTCAGCGGTTTATTGGCCAAAATGAGCAACCTTTGCATGGTGCTCCCAAAGTACCTCCATTATTCATCCCGAAAGCGTACGCGCAGCAATCTTTTCTTATGAATAATCAAAAATTCTCTCCCAAAGTCAAGCAGATCATTGCCCGCAGCCGCCAGGCAGCCCTGCGTCTGGGCCATGATTTCATTGGCACCGAACATATCCTGATGAGCATCATCGAAGACCGCAACAGCCTTGCGGTTCGGGTGCTCGAATCGCTCGAAATCCCGGCGGATGAGCTGCGTTTCAAGATCAGGGAGTCCATCCAGCAATTGCCGGCTTCGCCGACGATGCTCAATGTGGGCACGTTGCCGCTCAATAAGCACGCCGAGCGCGTGCTCAAAGTAACCCTGCTGGAAGCCAAATCGCTGGGCAGCGACGAAATAGCCCCCGAGCATTTGGTGTTGTCTATTCTCAAACATGAGGATTTTCCGGCTTCCAAAATTCTCCATCAGTTCGACATTGACTACGATATGTACAAGGCCGAACTGGAGTATGCCCGTCAGGAGCAGGATTTCGGCAATGCAGGCTTCATAGAGCCGTTTGCTCAGGCGCCCGCCGAACAGGACGACCCCTACGATGACGATGAAAACCAGTCGCGCTACCAACAGCGGCGCAGCGGGGGCAATCCCAAATCGCGTACGCCGGTACTCGACAATTTCGGCAGAGATGTAACCAAATTGGCCGAAGAAGACCGCCTCGATCCCATCATCGGGCGCGAAAACGAGATCGAGCGCGTATCGCAAATTCTCAGCCGTCGCAAGAAAAACAACCCGATTCTCATCGGCGAGCCGGGCGTAGGCAAAACTGCCATCGTAGAGGGCCTGGCACTGCGCATCGTGCAGCGCAAGGTATCGCGCACGCTGTTCAACAAGCGCATCGTCATGCTCGACATGGCGGCTATGGTGGCGGGCACCAAGTATCGCGGGCAGTTCGAAGAGCGCATGAAGGCGATTATGAACGAGCTGGAGAAAAACCGCGACGTCATTCTTTTTATTGATGAAATCCATACCATTGTAGGCGCGGGCGGCGCTACCGGCTCGCTCGATGCTTCCAATATTTTCAAGCCGGCGCTCTCCCGCGGCGAATTGCAGTGCATCGGAGCATCCACTTTAGACGAGTACCGCCAGTACATCGAAAAAGACGGCGCTTTGGATCGTCGTTTCCAAAAGGTACTGGTAGAGCCGCCATCCGCCGAAGAGGCCGTTCACATCCTGCACAATATCAAGCCGAAATACGAAGAATTCCACAATGTCAGCTTTACCGATGAGGCCATTGCGGCTTGTGTTCGTTTCAGCGACCGCTACATTACCGACCGCTTCCTGCCCGACAAAGCCATTGACGTTTTGGACGAAGTAGGCGCCCGCGTTCACCTCAAAAATATACATGTGCCCAAACACATCGAAGAGATGGAAAAGGCCATAGAGGAGGTGAAAGAGCAGAAAAACGGCGCGGTGAAAAACCAGCAGTATGAAAAAGCCGCCGACCTGCGCGACCGGGAGTCGAAAATGGCCCGGCAGTTGGAGTTTGCCAAAATACAGTGGGAAGAGGAGTCTAAAACCAAGCGCTACCCGGTTTCAGAAGAGGACATTGCCGAGGTGGTGTCTATGATGACGGGCATTCCGGTGAAGCGCGTGGCCCAAAGCGAAAGCAAAAAGCTCGTGGGCATGGGCAAAGACATGGAGGGCATGATTATTGGTCAGGATGAAGCCATTGCCAAGGTGGTGAAAGCCATTCAGCGCAATCGCGTGGGCCTCAAAGACCCTTCCAAGCCCATCGGTTCGTTCATCTTCCTCGGACCTACCGGCGTGGGCAAAACCGAGATGGCCAAAGCGCTGGCTCGCTACCTGTTCGACTCAGAAGACGCGCTCATCCGTATAGACATGAGCGAATACATGGAAAAATTCACCGTGAGCCGTCTCATCGGAGCGCCTCCGGGATATGTGGGCTATGAAGAAGGCGGCCAATTGACCGAAAAAGTGCGTCGCAAGCCGTACTCCGTTGTGCTCTTAGATGAGATCGAAAAAGCGCATCCGGACGTGTATAATATTCTGCTTCAGGTACTTGACGACGGACAACTCACCGACGGACTGGGCCGCAAGGTGGATTTTAAAAATACCATCATCATCATGACCTCCAACATCGGCGTACGCCAGTTGAAGGACTTCGGTCAGGGGGTCGGTTTTTCCACCAAAGCCAAGCAGGAAGCCGCCGAGGAAAATTCCCGCGGGGTCATTCAGAACGCTCTCAAGCGCACGTTCTCGCCCGAATTTCTCAACCGCATTGACGATGTAGTCATTTTCAACAGCTTGGGCCAGGATGAGATTTTGAGCATCATTGATATTTCGCTCAGAGACCTCTACAAACGCCTCCAGGGATTGGGTTACACCCTTACGCTGAGTGAAGAAGCCAAAAAGTTCGTTGCCGACAAAGGTTTCGATCCGCAGTTCGGCGCGCGTCCGCTGCACCGGGCCATTCAGAAATACGTTGAAGACCCGCTGGCGGAATTCATCCTCAACGAAAACCTGCAGGAAGGCGCCATACTTCGCGCCGATCTGAACACAGAAACACAACTGCTTGAAATTCTGGTGGACAGCAGCACCGGGGTCGAAAGTGATGTGAAAGAGTAATTTACCACTGAACGATGCGTGGTGGGCGGTCTTCCCGGCTGCTCACCACGCTCAATACCCGAAACGACCCCGCATCCCACACGCCAAACAGGCCGACCGGATGCCCGCCGCTGACGGCGAGGAGTTTTCTGCCGCCAAGATCGTCTGTTACAATGATACAGCTTTTCCCATCCCGGTCGGCCAGCCAGTATTTTCCATCATGCAGCACAGGCACAACGGCGTCCAACAGCGCCGGCATTTGCGGCAGCCAGGGGGCTAAGGCTAAGGCCCGGGCATACTCGTCGGCCAATTTCGACAAGGTATGGTAAGCGAGTAAGTTGTGATCTGAAATATCTGCATCCGACATGGCGCGCGCCACGGCCCGCTGTGGATATTGAGAAGGAAAATAGCACATCTCGCCGGCAAAAACAGCGCCGGTGGGCCAGTATCCTTCAAAGCCGGTGTCGCCCCAGGCAAAATCGAGCAAAAGCGCAAAACGCCGGCTGGTTTCACCCCAGAGCCAGACTCGGCGGAACCTCAATTGCTCCTCCTCGCCCTCCTCTTGCCCCATCACCACCCATCGGTCGGAGATGCCGGGCTGCCCGTCCAGATCGGATTTGCGTTGCGCGACGCCGCAGGCCGTCAGCACATCCTGTTGCATGCCTTCCGGCAACTGATCCAATTTCCTGAACGCCTCAACGAGCAAAAACAGGTCTCCCAGTTCGTTCAAAATCTGAAGATGCCGTGACTGTCCCGCTACCGGAAAAGCCGGCATTCTCAGCCGGCGGGCGATGCTGCCGAGTTTGGCGTCGGTCATGCGGGCGGCGGTTTGTTCCCAAAAAGATGCCGGTCTGTTTTCTGCTTCCGCAATGCCCTGCCGCACCATATCGCGGAGCCATTTGTCCAACTCTTCGATGCCCGCGGCCATGACGTCCAATCGCTGGTCGCGTTTTTTTTCGCGTTGAGCGCTGCGGTTGGCCTCCTGTTCGGGTGAGGCGGATTTAGCCTGTCGTTTCAGTCGGGCGGCGCGCCATTGCTCGGCCCAGTCGGGCAGGTCGTGGGTGACGCGGAAGTGGTCGGAGTAGTTGTGCAACAGCAGCATCAGAGCCAGGATGTGCTTGCAGGGCATGCGTTTGACGGGGCAGGAACAGCGATAGGCCGGGCCGTTCCAGTCAATGGCCGTTTGGTAAAAAGAGCCTCCGCTGCCTTTGCACTCACCCCAGACCATGGCCTCATTGCCCGACTGATTGCGCCACACGGGCGGATGAGCCAGCCGGCGGGCGCGCTCCCAAGTGTTTTCGTCGGGAGCGATGGAGCGGATGCGGTCGGGTGTCCAGATAAACATGCGGTGAGTGGAATGAGGTGCAAAGGTACGATGAAAAAGGATTTTGCCGGGCAACTCGGTTCGCATGACGTTGAAAGGCGCAGGTTTTTGTGATGGTTGTGCCCCCCAAATGTTAAACCCCCAAAAAACTTCCCCCACCCTCTTGACTTTTTAAAAATTCGCCCCTACTTTTGCAGCAGTTCTTTAACTCGAAAAATTTTTGACCTCATGTAGAAGATTATTTTGCCCTCCCCCTGTTTGGAGTGCTTTAAATTTTAAGCAAATTCTTTTACTTTGCCTCTTGACTACCATCGGCACATATTTCCATCGAGCAGGCGCGCAGCCCGTCAATAATTTGGTGAGAGATGTGGTGCTGCCGCAACCCGTGCAGATCATCGCGCAGCTCCCCATCACCGGCCCCGATCAGGCCCTGACGGTGGTCGTCACCCGGCGCAGGCCCCTGTTGGCCATGAAGTTCCGTTACGAACCCAACGGCAACATCCGCGAACTGCAATGGAAAGTGACCCGCCAGGATGTAAAATACTACGAAAACGACTACGACCCCATCAACCGCCTGCTGGGCAGCAACTACGGCATAGAGCGCGAGGTGCAGCCCGCCATAGGCGCGGCCTACATAGAGCGCCTGAACACGCAGGACTACAACGAGTTTGGTATAGAATACGACCCCATCGGCAACATCAAAAAGCTGAGCCGCCGGGGACTGATACCCGCCGCCGACTGCTTCACGCCGGGACTGATAGACAATCTGAGCTACTCCTACGGCGACGAAGGCCGACTGACGGCGGTGAGCGACGCAGCACTCGATCCCTACCGGCAGGAGGGCTTCAAGCCTGCCGCAGGCGGCGGGCCACAGGCAACACACTACCTGTACGACCACAACGGCAACCTGACCGACGACGCGCACAAGAACATGCAGTTCGACTACAATTTCCTCAATCTGCCGCGGTACATCACCACACAACAGGGCACACTGCACTTCTTGTACGATGCCACCGGAAGAAAGTGGGCCAAGTCCACCTCCGCCACGGCTCCGGCGGACGAGAGTGGTCCAGACGGCATTCGTTTTTATGCAGGGAATATTGAGTACTTGGATGGAAAAATACAGCACATTGCCTTCCCGGACGGCAGACTGGTGGCGGAGTACGGGGGCGGCGGCGCAAGTGTGACGGGCTACCGCGCCGAGTATTTTAGAACAGATCATTTGGGCAATACAAGGCTGACTTTCTCCGACTTCAATCAGGACGGGGTCATCACTTGGAAGGACAACCCACAAACGCTGACGGTAAGTGAAAATGAGATCACCTCGGAAAATCATTACTACCCGTTTGGGCTGAGCCAGAAGGGGCCTTGGTATGCGAGCGTGGCGCCGGGTAATAAGTACCGCTACAACGGCAAGGAGTGGAATGATGAGTGGGGGCTGAATATGTACGACTATGGCGCAAGAGGGTATATGCCGGATTTGGGGAGATGGGGGAGGATTGATAACGTCTCTGAATTGTACTATTCTTTTTCTAGTTATAGTTACGTTGTCAATCGCCCAATAAATGCAATTGATCCAGATGGTAATCTTGTCATTTTTATTAATGGCTTTGTTGGTACGTCAAAAAGCAGCAAAGGTAGCCCGAGTTACTGGAGAACTTATGAAAAACGAATGGTATGGGACAGACAACCATCTCAATGGTTAGACCCGGGAGAGTATCATTATGAATGGAGCCAATCACTTTCTTTTGATGGGGCAGTTATGGACCACTTGGGGGATCATAATCCATTATACTACCATGGAGGAACACACGCTTCAGCCGGAATTAGGGCTGGTCATGGCTATCAAAAAGGACTTGAAGACGCGGATAAAATATTGGACTCGGTCGTAGATCAAAATGGAAATGTCACTGAAACAATTAAGATAATAACCCACAGTATGGGGAGCGCTTACGGAAAAGGGTTTGTAAAAGCCTTATTAGAAGCGGCCAAGCGAAGGGGGGTAAAAGGACCTCTTATTACCTTAGTAGCAGATTTCGACCCTTATCAGGCAAACAAATTGAGTGCAGAGGCTAATGTTTTTACTCAACAATTTTCACAAGGAAGAAAGAAGAACGGCCCCCGTGTGCCAGGCGCTTGGCCATACTTAGCTAATAAAAGGCAAGATGGTCTACAGGAGTATTATGAAGACCCCAACTCCGCAAGCCATCTCATTATTACCTTTATTAATGAAATTCGATTTTTAAAAGAAGGAACATATGTCTGGAATGGCTCAACTTGGGTTTTACAATGATAATCGCAAATAAAAAAATACTAATATGAAATTCACCATTTTTTGCTCCTTATTATTCTTGTGGAGCTGTGCTCAAAAACGTGAGCATATTCCATCAGAGTTTGTTTACATCAATAAATATTACCAACACGAATATACAAAAGATAGTCTCTCCTTTGTACTTGAAATAAAACAATGGATTGAAAACAAGAAGGATCCTTTCTATCCTGAAATATTCACAAAGGAATCACAAGTTATGATTGATACCATTTTGTATAGCCCAGACAAAAGTAAGGTCGTATTTTTTGTGATTACGAAAAATGACAATCATACTCTTTTAAGAACTAACAATCCCAATGGTTTTCATTTTGATGCCCGATGCTTCTTTGGGTTAAGAAGTAATAGTCACGATTCATGGAATATATATAGGTTCCGTTATTTTAATGTCATCCTCTTTGATTCGTACGAAGCGTCTTCAACAAGACTAAGGGAAATGCATTTTCAAGAATTAGCCAGCGTCAAAGACAGTCAAGGGAAAAGTCAATTTAAATATAATTTGAATGATGTTCGATTTTGGTCAGGCCCTGCGTGGGAATTTACCAAAATTAACCAGCCGGAAATTTATGAGCGCAAATAACCCCGCTCGCGCCGAGATTCCATCTCGCGTGAGCTATTATGCGGATTCTATCCGCCGTATAAAAACGCCATTTTAGCACTAAAATCCACCTCGTTGCGCGTATCTTCGCACCATGCCGCACGCTATGAGCATATTACAAGTCAGTCTCAGTCGCCGGGGACTGATACCCGCAGCCGACTGCTTCACGCCGGGGCTGATAGACAACCTGACCTACACCTACGACGAAGACCGGCTGAAGGCAGTGAACGACGCAGCGCCCGAACCCTACCGGCAGGAGGGATTCAAGCCCGGCGCAGCGGGCGGGCCACAGGCAACACACTACCTGTACGACCACAACGGCAACCTGACCGACGACGCGCACAAGAACATGCAGTTCGACTACAATTTCCTCAATCTGCCGCTGAATATCACTACACCACAGGGCACACTGCACTACTTGTACGACGCCACTGGAAGAAAGTGGGCGAAAAGTGGCCCGGACGGTATTCGCTTCTACGCAGGGAACATTGAATATTTGGATGGAAAAGTGCAGCACATCGCCTTCCCGGATGGCCGCCTTGTGGCCGAGTACAACACATCCGGCACGAGTGTGACCGGCTACCGCGCCGAGTATTTCCGAACGGATCATTTGGGCAATACAAGGCTGACTTTCTCCGACTTCAACCAAGATGGCGTCATATCCTGGCAGCTACCGAACAGCGGGCCTGCCGCACAGGAGAGCGAGATCACGTCTGAAAATCATTACTACCCGTTTGGGCTGGGGCAGAAGGGGCCGTGGTATGCGAGTGTGGCGCCGGAGAATAAGTACCGCTACAATGGCAAGGAGTGGAATGATGAGTGGGGGCTGAATATGTACGACTATGGCGCAAGAGGGTATATGCCGGATTTGGGGAGATGGGGGAGAATTGATAACATTTCTGAATTATACTATTCTTTTTCTAGTTATAGTTACGTTGTCAATCGCCCAATAAATGCAATTGATCCAGATGGTAATCTTGTCATTTTTATTAATGGCTTTGTTGGCACGTCCAAAAGCAGTAAAGGTAGCCCGAGTTACTGGAGAACTTATGAAAAACGAATGGTATGGGACAGACAACCATCTCAATGGTTAGACCCGGGAGAGTATCATTATGAATGGAGCCAATCACTTTCTTTTGACGGGACAGTTATGGATCAGTTAGGAGATCATAATCCGTTATACTATCATGGAGGAACACACGCTTCAGCCGGAATCAGGGCTGGTCATGGCTATCAAAAAGGACTTGAAGACGCGGATAAAATATTGGACTCGGTCGTAGATCAAAATGGAAATGTCACTGAAACAATTAAAATTATAACCCACAGTATGGGTAGCGCTTACGGAAAAGGATTTGTAAAAGCCTTATTAGAAGCGGCCAAGCGAAGGGGGGTAAAAGGGCCTCTTATTACGTTAGTAGCAGATTTCGATCCTTATCAGGCAAATAAATTGAGTGCAGAGACTAATGTCTATACTATGCAATATTGGCATGGAAGAAAGAAAAACGGCCCCCGCGTGCCAGGCGCTTGGCCATATTTAGCCAATCAATGGCAAGGAGGTGCTAATCAATATATTGAAGGCACTAGCTCGGCAAGCCACTACATTATTTCGTTTATCGATCAAATTAAATCCTTAAAAGAAGGAACATATATCTGGAATGGCTCAACTTGGGTTTTACAAGAGTAATTGCAAGTGTAAAATAAATACTATGAAATACATTATCGTCTGCTCAGTATTATTCTTATTGGGTTGCACTCACGGGCGGGAGCATATTCCACCGGAGTTTGTTTATATCAATAAATATGACCAACAGGACTATACAAAAGATAGTCTCTCTTTTGTGCTTGAAATAAAACAATGGATTGAAAATAAGAAATATCCTTTCTACCCTGACATGTTTTCAAATGAATCACAAGTTATAATTGACACAGTTTTGTATAGCCCTAACAAAAGCAAGGTGGCATTTTTTGTAATTACAAAAAGTTCCAATCATAGTCTTTTAGGAACCAACAATCCTGATGGTTTTCATTTTGATGCCCGATGCTTCTTTGGATTAAGAGGTAATAGTCACGCTTCATGGGATATATATTGGTCTAGTTGTTTTTCTATTAACCTTTTTGAATCGTACGAAGCATCTTCGACAAGAATAAGAGAAATGTATTTTCAAGAATTTGCCAAGCTCAAGAACCATCAAGGAGAGAGTCGGTTTAAATATAATTTGAATGGGGCGCAGTTGCGATTTGTCCACG
>DDUV01000016.1 GCA_002344975.1 Saprospiraceae bacterium UBA2329
GATGGGTGGTGAAGTTGCGGCTTCCCGGGCGACTGAAGCACGCCGGTACTGCAGTGCGCGATGGCCGCCGCGCCAGGGACAGTAGCGGATGCGCTGAGCGGCTCCGTAGCGCGGCGGTTTTATACCCCGCACAGCGGAGCCGCTCAGCGCATGGAGCGGATGGCCCGACCCCGCCGCCTGTGGCCACTCGCCTGAGCGAAGCAGCTGGGTGTGGCCGGTAGTGCGGGGTGGCGCCCAATCCTTGCTCTACCCCTTCGACGTAGCCGTAATGATCTCTCCCGAAAGCTCGAACTCCCGGAAGTCCACCTGACTGACGCCGGAGACGCCCTGCTCGGCCATGTAAACGCCGTAGATGGTGTCCACGGCGGCCATGGTGAGTTTGTTGTGGGTGACGATGATGAATTGGGATTCTTTGGAGAATTTCTTGATGATGCGGTTGAATTTGTTGATGTTGCTGTCGTCTAAGGGGGCGTCCACCTCGTCGAAGATGCAGAAGGGCGCGGGCTTGAGGAGGTAGAGGGCGAACAAAAGCGCGGTGGCGGTGAGGGTTTTTTCGCCGCCGGAAAGCTGACTGATGGTTTGCGGGCGCTTGCCTTTGGGCCGGGCTACGATTTCGATTTTGGAATCCAGCGGGTTGTTGGGATCGAGGAGGATGAGATCGCAGGTGTCGTCTTCGGTGAAGAGGCTGCGGAATACCTCGATGAAGTGCAGGCGGGCGCGGTCGAAGGCTTCGAGGAACTGGCTCGTGGCGGTGGCTTCGATCTCCTGCATGGTTTGCAGCAGCGATTCTTTGGCTTTCAGCACGTCGTCGCGTTGTACGGAGATGGTGTCGTGGCGCTCTTTCATTTCGTCGTACGCCTCCACGGCCATGGGGTTGATTTCGCCGTAATTGTCCAAGCGGCTTTTGGTGCGCTCTACCCGCAGTTCGAGTTCTTCCTGCGGGGTGTCTGAGGGCTTTTGGGTGTTGATGATTTCGTTGATGTCCACCTCAAATTCGATGCGGAGGCGCTGTGCTACCGAGCTGATGTCGAACTTGGCTTCGGTGAATTTGTCTTTGAGGTTGTTGATGAGAATTTGAGCATCCTGGCGGTTTTTGCCCACTTTCCGGAGCTGATCTTCTATCTGATTGATCTCGCCGCGGGTTTTGAAATATGCCTGCTCGGCCTCCGAGAGCGTGGATTCCCGCTCTTTGCGCACCTGAATGCCCTGCGTGACCTCTACGCGGAGGCGGTCTATCTGGTCTTGTACTGCAAGCACTTCCGCCTCGCCGTCGGTCAGTTTTTTTCGATTGGTTTCCAACAAAACGGCGGCCTCTTCGATCTGCTTTTCGCGGAAGCCAAGCTCGCGTTGCAGGGCGGTGACCTTGTTTTGCTGCCGAATGAAGTGGATGTTTTTGTCGTTGAAGGCCGCCGACGCCTGACTGAGTTGCTCGGCTGCCTGCCGGTAGGAGCTGTCGGTGCCGGAGATGTTGGATTTGGCTTCGGCCAATACTTGTTCTTTGTCCGTCAACATGCCGTCAATGCCGGTGATGGCTTCGCGCAGGGCGCTGATTTTGGCTTCCGATTCCTGCTGTTGGGCCACGTTGGCGCGGATGAAGCTGTCGAAACTCTCCAAACGCGTAGCCAAAGAGACCTTTTGCTGCACGATCTGGTGGAGTTTATTGCGCTCTTGCTGAATGAGTTCTGAGCCGCGTCGCGATTTGAGTTGCTCAATTTTGCCTTTGGCGGCGGCAAAAGCGGCGGAGAGTTTGGCCTCCTCGGTCTCCAACTTGCGAATGGCCGTTTCCAGCATTTCCAGGTTCTTTTTCCTGCCGATGCGCTTGCCCTCGAACAGCCCGATGGAGCCGCCCGATACGCTGTACCGTCGCTGAATGTATTGCCCGCTTTGCGAAAGCAGCACCATGCCGGGATCGGCAGCAACGAGTTGGTGCTCGTCTTTGGCCGTGAGGAGCACTTTTTCGAGCAGGAAATCGCAGAGGTTGCGGTAGGCCGGATCGGTTTCTACCAGATCGGTGGCGCGGGTGGTGTCGGGCAGCAGGGCGATGGGCGCCGCATAGTCTTTGAAGGCGTCGAGGATGAAAAAATTGGCCTTGCCTTTTTGCGATTTGCTCAGCAGGCGAATGGCCTGAAACGCGTCTTCGAGGCTTTGTACCACATAATAATTGAGGTACGGCTCTAAGTAGTTTTCGATGGCCACGCGGTAGTCTTCTTTCACATAAATGATGTCGGACAGCAGCGGGGTATCTTTTTTCCAGTCTTTGGAACTGCTCAAAAAACGGATGGATTCGGGGAATCCTTCGAGGTTTTCGATCATGCTCTTGGTGAGCTTGAATTCGTTGCGTTTGGCGTCGAGTTCGCGGTTGAGTTTGGTGAGTTTTTTGGTCAGCTCCTCCAATTCGGTTTCAGCCTGCCGGAGGTCGGTTTGGCGCTTGGCCTCATCCTGCTCCAATTGCGTGGCGACGGCCTGCTGCTCGCGCTCGCGTTGTTCGAGGGCGTCCATCTGGGTTTGCAGGTTTTCTACCTCGGTTTTGCGCAGTTGCATGGCCGTGTCGGTGCGCTGAATGTCGGCTTCCAAATTTTGCAACTGATTGGCACTGATGGCTTTTTGTTTTTCCAACTCAAAGATTTCGCGCTCGATGAGTTGCTGCCGGCGCACCACTTCGTCGAGGGTGTTTTTGATGGAGCCGTGGCTTTGGCGAATGTGGACGAGTTCGGCCTCAGCGGTTTCGAGTTCCATTTGTAGGCGGGCTTCCACGCGTTTTTCGGCGTTGAGTTCACTGCGGTAGTGCTCTACGTCGGCGTGGAGTTGGGCGCTTCGGGCTTCTGCCGCTTTGATTTCCTCGCGCAGGCGGGCCTCGTTGTTGTGGATGAATTGCAGGCGTTGTTCCTGCATGCGAAGCTCGTTTTCGAGGCCGCGTATTTTGCCGGTCAGTTCGTTGAGGTCGCGCTGTTTTTCGGAGAGGGCTTTTTCCTTGTCCAAGTTGGTTTTTTTCTCCTGTTCCAGCGTGGATTCGAGGCGGTGTACCTCGATTTCGAGTTGCCGGTAGCGGTCTTCTTCCTCCTGAAGTTGTTTTTGCAAGGCGTTGTACCGCACTTTCAGCACCGCCACTTTCACCAGGGCCAGATCAATGCTCATGACCTTGTATTCCTCGCGCAGTTCGAAGTAGCGTTTGGTGCGTTTGGCCTGTTTTTCAAGGGTTTTGAGGTTGTTGTCAATCTCAAAAAGGAGGTCTTCGATGCGGTCGAGGTCGGCGGAAGCGCTTTCGAGCTTGGAGAGCGTTTCGCGTTTGCGGGCTTTGTATTTGGAGATGCCGGCGGCCTGCTCGAACATGCGCCGGCGCGAGTTGTCTTTGTCGTTGAGGATGTCGTCCACCATGCCCAGCGCGATGATGGCGTAGGAATTGGAGCCGATGCCGGTGTCCATCAGCAGGGTGGTGATGTCTTTGAGGCGGCAGGGTACGTTGTTGAGGCGGTATTCGCTTTCGCCGCTGCGGTACAACAAGCGGGTGATGGTGACGGTGTTGTACTCGGTGGGCAGGAGGTTGCGGGTGTTTTCAAAGGTGAGCGAAACGGAGGCCACGTTGCCCTGTTTGCGGTTTTTGGTGCCGTTGAAAATGACGCTCGTCATTTGGTCCAAGCGGAGTTCGCTGCTTTTTTGCTCGCCCAAAACCCAGCGGATGGCGTCCACGATATTGGATTTGCCTGAACCGTTGGGGCCTACGATGCCTATTACATCTTCGTTGAAGTGAATGGCCGTTTCGGCGGCAAAGCTTTTGAAGCCTTTGATTTCTAAAGTTTTTAGTCGCATAAGGCCGCAAAAATAGGAAAAACGGAGCTATGCCCCTCTCCGAGCAGCGCAAATCATAAAAATCATAAAGATCAGCGTCGGAAAAAACAGGTACTCGCCAAGTCAGGGCTTAACCGGAAGTTACGGCCTGACCTCGGTTCGGGGTAGTGAAGGGGTGACTCAGCAAGTTTCAGCGGGTCAGTCACCCCTTCACTAAGCCAGAGAACCCCCAAAACAAGGCCCGGTTTCTGACGCTGAAAGACGCAGGTTTTTATGATTGTTATGTCCCTCTCCGAGCAGCGCAAATCATGAAAATTGTAAGGAGGAGTGTAGGTTTCGGGTTCCCTCGCGCTGCAAACCGCCTACCGCCAACTGATTTCGGGTTTCGTACCTTTGCCACATGGATCACCAAACGATGTATTATCAAAAACGAGCCGGCGAGTACGAGCAGATTTACCAAAAGCCTGAAAGACAGGCCGATCTGCAACAGTTAAAGGCATACTTGAGCCGCCAATGGATGGGGAAACATATTGTGGAAATAGGTTGCGGCACAGGGTATTGGACGGAAATACTGGCCCGGCATTGCGCCTTGGTGACGGCAACAGACATCCATCAGGAAGTCATCGAACAAGCCAAATTGAAAGCATACCCCCGGCAAAATGTACAGTTTGAGATCATGGATTTTTATCACCCTGAGAGACGGCAGCCACGGTTGGAGGGGCTTTTTGGGGGATTCGTATGGTCGCATGTTCCGTTGCAAGGTCTCCGCGATTTTTTACTCCTTTGTTTAGATCAGATAGAAGCAGGCGCTGAGCTTATTTTTATGGATAATCAATATGTTGAAGGAAGCAGCAGCCCCATTCATCGAACGGATGAACACGGAAACACCTGCCAATTGCGCACGCTGAAGTCGGGAGAAACTTTTGAAATCATCAAAAATTTCCCCGATAAAATATCTGTCCAACAATCCATTTCAGACTTATGTACAGATTTTGAATGGCTTGAATTGAAATATTTCTGGGCGGCAAAATTTAAAAAACCGGCGTAAGGCGCGCACTAACAGTGTATTATACGCGATGAAACCCCCGCAATCCCTCCATCGGGGCCGCCAGAAATGTACCCGCTTGAAGTCCGGCCTCCGACAAAACCCCTTCCAAAACCCCGCGAAAATAAAATGCCACCGACCCCGTAAAATGCACCGGTAATCGCCGGGCATCGGGATAGGGCAGTACGCAACGCCGAACGAAAAGATGAAACTGCCGCTGCAATAACTCCTGTACGAATGCACTCACCAAATGCGCCGAGAGAAAGGGTGTAAAACCAGCCAAAAACCGGCTCGGTGTTTCGCCCCGATATACCCGCTCGATCACCGCATCTCTCGAAAGCCCGTATTCCGCATCGAAGGCTTGTTCTAATTCAGCGGGCAGTTCCCGGTTGAGCCAGGCGATGATGAGTTCCCTGCCCAGCACGGCACCGCTGCCCTCGTCGCCGAGAATGTAGCCATAGCCGCCGCTGTTTTGCAACACCTGCGCGCCATCGTACCAAACCGAATTGGACCCCGTGCCGAGAATGCAGGCAATGCCGGCCTGCCGACCACACAAAGCCCGCGCTGCCCCCAGCACATCCGTCTCTATTTCGATGGCGGCGGCAGAGGGAAAGGCTGCGGAAAATGCTGCGTGCAGGCGCTTTCTGGAGCTTTCTGCCTTACAACCGGTGCCGTAAAAAAAGATGCCGTCAACGGTGTCGCCGGTTTGACCGGCAATGACCGCCAATTGCGCACTGATTTCCTCATCCGACATGAAAAAGGGAGGAATTCCAGGCGTTTTGAACTCAGATACCAGTTCTCCGGCCTGCATCAGCGACCAATCGGCTTTGGTAGCGCCGCTGTCAATGATGAGCACGCGGTTCATACCTGAATGGACGATTCGACGCCGGAACGCGATTCGAGCGCTTTGCGAACGCTGCCATGCTCCAGCAGCAGGGCCTCGGCGGTGGGATAGTCCAATTGCAGGGCATTCATCAGGATTTTGGCGCCCCGATCCACCAATTTGGTGTTGCTCAATTGCATGTCCACCATTTTGTTGTCGAGCACGCGGCCCATGCGAATCATGAGGGTGGTGGAAATCATGTTGAGCACCAATTTTTGCGCGGTGCCGGCCTTCATGCGGGTGCTTCCGGTGACGAACTCCGGCCCGGTGACCACCTCGATGGGAAAATCGGCGGCTGCGGCCAAAGGCGTGCCTGCATTGGAGGCGATACAGCCCGTGAGGATGCCGTTGGCCCGACAGTCGTGAAGACCGCCTATCACATACGGCGTAGTGCCGCTGGCCGCGATGCCCAACACCACATCTTGTTGATTGATAAAGTGTTGCTTGAGGTCTTTCCATGCCTGGGTGGGATCGTCCTCTGCAAATTCGATGGGTTTTCGTATCGCCGTGTCTCCGCCGGCGATGATGCCGATGACCCAGTTGTCGGCGACGCCATAAGTGGGCGGTATTTCCGAAGCGTCGAGGATGCCCAATCTGCCGCTGGTGCCGGCGCCAATGTAAAAGAGACGACCGCCGTTGTTCATTTTTTCTACCAATGCCTCCACAAATTTTTCAATTTGCGGCAGCGCTTTTTCTACTGCTAAGGGCACGGTTTGGTCTTCCTGATTGATACCTTTCAACAGTTCGGCAACCGGCATTTGCTCCAAATGCCTGTAATGAGAGGGTGCTTCTGTGAGTTTTTGCATGATCTGACAGTATTGGCTGCGCCAAAGTAGCAAGTTCCGGCAATTTGTACACTATACTGTGATAAAAAACAGCAAAAAGCAGCAGGCTCGCACGAAAAAAGCGGGACGTTCCGAAAAAATAATTCCTTTTTTTTCGTGTGAAGGAACTATCAATTCTGCTATTCATTTATTTGTATTAAACCAACTACTCGTTCCAAAACACTATATTTCAATGAATTACCGAGGAGGTAAGGAACCGGAGGGCACAGCTCTTCAGGGATGGCATGGCTTTGGCAATAAGTTTTGAGTTACATACCATTAAATATAGATCAACATGGAACAGCAGGCTTTCTACATCGTGTTTGCCATTATCGGCATGGCCATTGTCGGAATCGTTTCCTGGGCGGCAACCTACTCTTCCAGAAATGATTACGACGACTACTACCGCCATCCGGGAGGCTACCCGCCGCCCTACTACCCGCCGTATCCGCCGCACTATCCGCAGCCGCAACGGGAATCTCCCATCATGACCTTACTGGGCTTGGGCCTGGTGGTATTTCTGATCTTCTCGATGATGCAATACTGCGAGAGAGTGGAGGAGCGCAAGCGTTTACAGCGCATCCATGACGAAGATAACAACGTCGTGGGGGTGCCACCCACTGTTGATTCTTCCAACTGGGGTGATTCAACAAATTATGAGCCTCCGCTTACGGTACCTGTAACTGAATACGATGTTCAGCCCGAAAACGAACGTCCTCCTGTTTCGCCCCACGACGGCTTCTATTTCCAAAAGTCCGCCTCCCATGACGATGGTCGGATTTTGGACGCCGCGCAGCAATTGGAAACAAGCTTTCCGGGCAGGGTTTTCATCGGCGTTGTTGACGACGGCACCGGATTTCCCTACAAATTGCTGATCGGGCCTTACGACACCGAGGCGGCTGCCCAATCCGTACACGGTCGGGGCAGCAACATCTACCGTCCGGCAGACGAGGGCGTTCAGATTTACAATCCGCGATGACATTCCGTACGTTTGCTAAGCTCCTCCGGGGTTTCGTAAACGTACGTCTTTAATCCTTGATTTTCAGCACAATATTGTGCTTTACGCCCGATTCGCTCTGAAAGTACAATGTGAACTCCTCATCGTTGTAAGCTACTATGCGAAACAAAGCAACCTCGTCAAGCGAAACAAAATCTCCTGTGGCTGTTTTGAATTTGGAGAACACGCCCCGCACCCAAAGTTTGTTATTCTTGTTGGGTTCTATGATTCTCAACGTAAATTCTCCTGAAGCAGCAGAAGAACTGAGATCAAAACTGTTTCTTCCCATCCAGTACCTGTATTTTACCTGAAAAGTGGTTTTATCGCCGATCAGCGCCCGGAAAGCCATCTCGTCCGGAGCTTGAGTGGTATAGGCCATGCCGGTTTGCAGGCTGTAGGCCGTCTGGCCCGGAACAAATTCGTTGCCGGCACGTCCCGGAGTAGTCATTACCTGCGTGAGGGATAAGGCATTCCCGCCGATCATGGCCGTTTCGATCAATAGTTTGCGGAGTGCCCGGTCTTGCACTGCCAGCGTATTGGCCAGCGTAGTAGCGCCTTTTGCCTTGCTGACTACGGGGTCCAATTTTATCAATCCTTTCGTTTCAACCTCTGTGGTCAAAATCTGCACTTTGGCATGGTCTCCTGCATGCAAAACGGGTTGCAAGGCTTTAAATTCCTCAAAAGTCTGTACCCGCCCGTTTCGGAATACGATTTTGGCAATGGTGTTTTTGTACATCTTGTTGATCACGTCCTCGCCGGGGTAAGAATAGCTGACGGTTTGTTCGCCTATTTCCTTCACGGTGCAGGGGATCACTTCCGAACGCGTGAAAATACTGTCTGTTTGCGCTTGAACAGTGGCGAAAAACATAGACAGAAAGAGGCTGGTAAAGAGCGTAGATTTTTTCATGTAGAGATTGTTTTTGTGGTGAATAGGAAAGGAATGATAAACAATCAACAACATTACAGCGCTGCTGTTTGGCCTGCCGCTGCGGAGTTGCGTTAATCTTTTCTAAAAAGATGGTTTCAGGTTCAGCGTTCCGGGTTCCGGGTTCCGAGTTTCACGTTCCCTCGCGCTGTGCCACGACGTAGGCGTGGTTCGCGGAAATTCGCGTATTTCGCATTCATTCGCGTTAAAACTTCGCGTTCCGCGTTCCGGTTTTTCGACGCTGAAAGACGCAGGTTTTTATGATCGTTATGCCCCTCTCCGAGCAGCGGAAATCATAAAAATCATAAAGATCAGCGTCAAAAACAACGCGCGGGTTCCGGGGGTAGTGAAGGGGTGACTCAGCAAGTTTCAGCCCCGCAGTCACCCCTTCACTAAGCTGGAGACTCATCCACTCACTCCTCACTCACTCACCCACTGAAAACCACACCTCATTATCATCCTCCGGGTCGCCGTTGTAATTCACAGTAATCTCCTCCCCCGCAGGTATATCCCTCAGACTGTAAAAACTAATGACCCCCCCCTCAAAATCAGGCATATACATCGCATTGGGATCAAACGAATGATTGTACAAAGACCCAAACCCCAGCGCAATGGCACACTCCTGCTGCTCCTCGCCCCAGAGAAAATAATAGTCGTGCAACCGGGTGCTGTGAATAATCGGCAGGTCTTCAGCCGGACATATCACAACCGGGCAAATTTCAATCAGCGAACCCTCCTCAATGGGCGCAGCCGAAAAAACACCACGACCTCCCAGCTGGCTGTCGGCAAAATAAAGCGAAGGAATGCGTTGCATACAGGCAAATGACTTTTGTCAGCCAAAGAAACGCAACAATGCACATAACTTGCCTCGGATTTATAGAAAAAAATCACCAATATGAACACTACCGGTCTCACCTTCGGCCCCATTCCCTCGCGCAGGCTGGGCCAGAGCCTCGGCATCAACAACACCCTGCTGCCCAAGGCTTGTTCTTACAATTGCGCCTACTGTCAGGCTGGGCGCTCCCATTATTTGGAGATAGAAAGGAGGGCTTTTTTTTCGCCGCAGGAGATTTATAAAGCTGTTTCAAAGGCCATCCAAAATGCTGAAAAAGAAGGTGTTGAAATCAATTACCTCAGCTTCGTACCCGATGGCGAACCTACGCTCGATATCCAGCTTGGCGAGTCCATCAGGCTGCTCAAAACCCTGGGCAAACGCATCGCCGTTTTTACCAACGCCTCCCTGATCTGGCGGCCCGAAGTGCGCGCCGATCTGGCCCTCGCCGACTGGGTATCGCTCAAGTTCGATGCCGTGCTCGAAACCGCCTGGCGCCGCACCGACCGACCCCAGAAATACCTCAGCCTGCCCCTCATTATGGACGGAGCGCTCGCCTTTGCCCGCCAATTCCGGGGCGCATTGGTCACCGAAACCATGCTCTGCGCCGACCTCAATGACATGCCTGAAAATCTCACCGCCACCGCTGAATACATCGCAACACTCTCTCCCTCAGTGGCATATCTCGGAGTTCCCACCCGCCCGCCTTTGGAAAAATGGGCTTTGCCGCCCGATGAGGCCATTCTTACCCAGGCTTTTGCCATATTTGCAGCGCGCATTCCAAAAGTGGAACTCATGGTGGGCTACCCGCCTCCGGCCTATCAACCGGGCAACGATGCCGAACGCGACATTCCCGCCATCCTCGCCGTGCATCCCATCCGCGAAGCCGAAATGCAGGATTATCTGACCAAGGGCGGCTATTCCGGCGATGTGCTCGAACGCCTGCTGCACAAGGGCATCATCAAAAAAACAGCCTATGCCGGCGAGGAATTTTGGCTGCGGGTGATGTGACCTCAATGACATTGTTGGGGCGTGCCGGCGCTCTTATAGGAACATAGGCGCCGTCGGGTGCTTCGGTCGCTCCTTGAGGTCGCTACCCTCAGCCCCCTCACGCAACGCAAACCAAAATTTCACTGCCCGCGCGAGGTTCCTAACTCGCGTGAAGTATCAGGCGGGTTCTACCCGCAGCCCAATATGTATCTCAATAATATGACGCCAATGAACAAGCACAACCTTTTTACACTCGCGCTCATCTTTTTCGGATGGCATATTGCCGCCCAAAACAACCCGCCGGCCCTCATTCCGCTGCCCGCTCAGTTAGAATATTGCGGCGGCCATTTTTCGTTCAGCGAATCCACGCGGGTACTCCTGCGGCCGGCCTCTCAGGAGCTGATGCCCGCAGCTACTTACTGGCTCTCTCACTGCTTTCGCAGGGCCGGCATGGAATTGTACATCATTGAAAATGACCCCGGCCAGGATGTCATCGAACTGGTATTGGACAAAAAACTTCCCAATCCGGAAGCTTACCGGCTCCAGGTGGACGCAAACAAAATCGTTATCACGGCGAGCGCTCCTGCCGGCGCATTTTACGCATTCCAAACCCTGCGACAGTTGTTGCCCGCCGATTTCGAGTCGAGCATTCACAGCGGCAATGTTTTTAAATCGCAGGTGCCCTGCGTGCGCATTGACGACGCTCCCCGCTTCCCGTATCGCGGCATGCACTTGGATGTAGGTCGCCATTTCTTTCCGGTGGAATTTATCAAAAAATACATAGACGTGCTGGCCTTGCACAAGTTCAACCGATTTCACTGGCACCTCACCGAAGACCAGGGCTGGCGCATCGAAATCAAGCAATATCCTAAATTACAGGAAGTGGCCGCCTGGCGCAAAGAAACCCTCATCGGTCATTACAGCGACCAGCCGCACCGCTTCGACGGCCAACGCTACGGCGGTTTTTACACACAGGACGAAATCCGCGAGGTGGTGCGCTACGCCGCCGAACGACACATCACCATTGTGCCGGAAATAGAACTCCCCGGCCACTCGCTGGCAGCCCTCTCTGCGTATCCCGAATTGGCCTGCACGCCCGGCCCCTTTGAAGCAGCCACCAAATGGGGCGTTTTTGAAGACGTGTATTGCCCCAAAGAGGAAACTTTCACTTTTCTGGAGAATGTCCTCACCGAAGTCATGGGGCTTTTTCCCGGCGAGTATATCCACATCGGCGGCGACGAGTGCCCCAAAGACCGCTGGAAAACCTGCCCTTCCTGCCAGGCGCTCATCCAAAAAGAAGGACTGAAAGACGAACACGGTCTGCAAAGCTATTTCATTCGCCGCATCGAACGCTTCCTCAACAGCAAGGGCCGGCAGATCATAGGTTGGGATGAGATTCTGGAAGGCGGCCTGGCGCCCAACGCCACGGTCATGTCGTGGCGGGGCATCGAAGGCGGCATCGCAGCAGCCCGGCAGGGCCACAAGGTCATTATGACGCCTACTTCGCACTGTTATTTGGACTACTATCAGACCAATAACACCAACGAACCCCTCGCGATCGGCGGGTTCCTCCCTCTGGAAAAGGTATATAGTTATGATCCTGTTCCTGAAGAACTTACGCCGCAGGAGGCTCGATATATTCTGGGGGCGCAAGGCAACGTGTGGACCGAATATATGCGTACTTCCGAGCAGGTAGAATACATGGCCTTCCCCCGCGCCCTTGCCATCGCCGAACTGACCTGGACGCCGAAATCAAAGAAAAACTTCGAGGATTTTTCCACACGCCTGGCCCGGCATTTTCCGCGTTTGGACAATCTGGGACTTCAGTACTCTAAAGCTTTGTTCTGCATACGCGCACAAGTGCAGACAGGTCCGGCCCTTGCTTTGTCCACCTTGCATCCTGAAGGAGTCATCCGTTACACGACCGACGGCAGTCATCCGGCAGCCCAATCACAGTTGTACAACAATCCGGTTGTTTTGAATCAAAGCACCCAATTTTTAGCAGCGGTATTTGTCCAACAAAATGCCGTTTCTCCGCTCTTCAGCCTCCGTTTTGAGCCGCACCTGGCAACGGGCATTGTTCCTGACTTGAGCAGCCTGCCCCACTCGTCTTACAACCTTGGCGGCCCGCAGGCACTGACCAACGGCATATCCGGCAGTGACAGTAGATACAACGACGCCGAGTGGTTGGGCTGGTCGGGCAAAGATATGGAAGCCGTATTCGACCTCGGTTCCGTAAAGTCTCTATCGGAATTCAGTACCCGCTTTTTTCACTCGCCCGGCGAATGGATTCACGCGCCGCAATCGGTCGAAATCTGGGCCTCGGCAGATGGCAAAAAGTATCGGCAGGCAGGAAAGGCCGAGTCTCTGAAAGCCGGGGGAAAGCTGCTGCCCATCAGTATCTCATTGAAAAAGAACACTAAAGCGCGCTACGTCAAAGTGCTGGTAAAGCGGCACGGCATCATCGGGCAGGGCTTGCCGGGCGAGGGCCATGAGGCATGGTTGTTTGTGGATGAACTGCGGTTGCGCTGAGGGGTGCACGGCGAGGGCCGGCCGCAAGCCATTAGCTGCTGGCTGCAAGCCTGATTTTCCGTCAGAGGATCAGTTTTTGTACCGGGGAATCTCAATACGCGATTTTGAAAAAATACGATTCTTCTTTTAGCAACCCAAAGCTAACAGCTTGAAGCTAAAGGCTAATGGCCTGCATTAAACAAAACGAATATGACATGTAGCTTCCGTCCCATCACCGCCGCCGCCGACCGCGACGCATTGAGGGGCTTCATCACTTCTTTCTGGCGCAGCGAGCGCATGGTAGCGCGAGGCAGACTGTTTTTTCCCGCCGAGCAAGAGGGTTTTGTAGCTGAAAAAGACGGCCAATTCATCGGATTGATTACTTTTGAGCGCTCCGGCGACGCCGTGGAAATCACCCTGCTCGACAGCCGCGAAAGGCAACAGGGCATTGGCTCCCGCTTGGTAGAACTGGCTTTGGAATATGCCAAAAACTGCCAATGCAGCCGAGTGTGGTTGGTAACGACCAACGACAACATCCGCGCCATCAGGTTTTACCAAAAACGGGGCTTCGACCTCGTGGCGCTGCACCGCAACGCATTGGAGGCCGCCCGCCTGCTGAAACCGGAAATACCCATGACCGGACAGGACGGCATTCCCATCCGGCACGAATTGGAATTTTGTATAACACTATAAAATATTCATCATCGCATCATGTCCAACCCGATCAAACGCCGCAATTTTCTGCGCCTCGGCGCTGCCGCCGCCTCCTTTTTCGGATTCAGCCGCATAGCCTCCGGGCGCAGCGAGGCCGAAGACCAATTGGCCCGCATCCTCGAAAGCCGCCCCGCTGCCGGCAAGCCCGTCATCGGATTGCAGGTCAAGCCCATTCCGCAAGTGAGGGTGGCCGTCATTGGTTTGGGCAACCGCGGTGAAGAGCATGTCCGCTTGGTCAATGCCATCGGTACACAAAAAGCCCGCATCACCGCCATCTGCGATATTCGGGAAAATGTGGCCCAAAAGACGCTGGAGTTTTTGCAAAAAAACGGCGGCCAAAAACCTGCCGTCTATTCCGGCAAAGCCGATGCCTGGAAAGAAATGCTGCGCCGCGACGACATTGACCTCGTACTCATTGCTACCCCCTGGGAAGACCATGTGGAAATGTCGGTGTATGCCATGCAGCAGGGCAAGCACGTCGGCCTCGAAGTACCCGCCGCCTATACCGTAGAGGATTGCTGGAAATTGGTGGACACCGCCGAAGCCACCCAGCGCAATTGCATCATGCTGGAAAATGTATGCTACGGCGAAGAGGAACTCTGGCTGCTCAACATGGCCGCCAACGGTGTATTCGGCACGCTCACCTACGCCGAGTGCGCCTACATACACGACCTCCGCGAACTGTTGTACAGCAAGGATTATTACTACAATCAGTGGCGCATACGGCACAACGAAGCCCGCGACGGCAACCTGTACCCCACGCACGGCCTCGGTCCGGTGGCGCAGTACATGGACATTGATCGCGGCGACCGATTCGAGCACCTCGTGTCTATGAGTTCCATGCAGACCGGCCTCGACGAGTACGCCCGCACCGTTGAACCCGACAACGAGTTCTACAATCGCAGCGGCTATCGCCACGGCGACATGAACAATACCCTCATCAAAACGCATCTGGGACGCACCATCTTGGTGCAACACGATGTGGTGACGGGCCGCCCGTACAGCCGCATCAACATGCTGGCGGGTACCAAAGCCTTCCACAATGGCTACCCCAGCCGCATGTCTATGAGCGGCAAAGGGCACGGCTGGCTCTCCAAAGAAGACTACCAAACCTACCGCGAGCGCTTCACGCACCCGCTGTGGGCCAAACTGAAAAAAGAAGCCGAAACCAACGGCGGGCACGGCGGCATGGACTTTGTGATGCTCTACCGCCTCATTGATTGCCTCAATCGCGGCCTGCCTTTAGATATGGATGTGTATGACGCCGCCTCCTGGTCGGTAGTGACGCCGCTGTCCGAACTGTCGGTGCAGTTGGGCAGCGTGCCGGTGCGCTTCCCCGATTTTACCCGAGGACGCTGGAAAGAGCCGCGCAAACAGGGCGTGATGGTGCATCCTTGATAGGGCTTGGTTTTTCAGAAGAAGTGAGGCGCTAACCGGAGATTAGCGCCTCACCTTTCCGGCGAAGTGATGAGCTAACCGGAAGTTAGCGCCTCACCGGGGCTATCGCACAAAGCGAAAACTTCGCACATCTCCCTGCATCCGCACAAAATACACGCCTTCCGGCAATGCCGACACTTCAAACACCGCCTGCGCGCCGCCCTGCGGAACGACCCTGCGTTGCAGTACTCGGCCCTGCGCATCCAACAGCCACAACTCGCTGTCTTGCTGCGCTGCTGCGGGCAAGGTTACGTTGAGATGATCTTTAGCCGGAGATGGGAACAGATGCAGACTGCCCGACAGACCGCCTTTGAAGTCCACCGCAATGGTTTTGTGATACTCGAAGCGCCCGTCGAAGTCCACCTGGCGGAGGCGGTAGTAGTTGAGGCCGGGCAGCGGCTTATCATCGCTGAGGGTGTAGGATTGGGGTAGGGTAGTGGTACCCGCTCCGGCTACGCGGCCTATTTCTTCCCAGCGCCAGCCTTCGGCAGATTTCTCCACGGCCATGTAGTCGTTGTTTTGCTCGGAGGCGGTGGCCCAGTTGAGTTCTATACGGTCTGCTTTGGGGGTAGCGGAGAAGTGGGTGAGGGAGATGGGGAGTACGCCCTTGCTGCCCACAGCGAACGGAGATAAGCTGGTGATACCGCTGCGAGAAATGGTAAATGGACCACTGCCGCCGGCCATTGCTGCCGTCGTTTGTTGCCAACCGCCGTCAGTGTAGTGCGAGAGGTAGCATGCGCTGCCGTTAAAACCGCTGCCTTCCTCCCCGCCGTTCCATTGTACTCCCATACTCAAGGTGCCGACAGACCCGCTCACTACGGTTACATCCCAAGTGCGATTGACGACATCCGCCGTGATAGACGAGCCGGAAAGCCCGTTGGCAAAAACGCCATCCAGCACTCTGGCGCCAAATACAGAGGAAACCTGATCCCCAGTGAGCGTTACCGGGTTATAACTGCCGTTGCCTACCGGGAAAAACGCCGAGGAACTTCCTAATGGCCTGCGGAAAGTACCCGTGCCATTGGTTTGAACGTAAGAAGTAAGGGAGCCGCCGGAGATGCTGCCGGATGTACCGAGCGTGAGGTTGTTGTCGCCCAGCATGATTTTGCCATTAGTAAGTGTAAGGATTTGGTTCACCGTGGCATCGTTGCTCAATACCACGTTGCCAGCGGCTTTATCCAGAATTACATAATCAAAAGTAGTAGCGCCGCTGATGGTTTGGTCGCCGGAGGCGGCATCAAAGAATACGGCGCGATTTGAGGGGTTGAAAGTTCCTCCTTGTGTCCAGGTACCCCGTACTTTAATATCGCCGCCTGATGCTGATGACAATGTAAGCGTGCCGGATGCGCCTATGTCCAAATTGCCGGCAACTGTAGCCATATCTGAGGTTGCGCCAAAGTTTACAGTTCCATTATCAATTCGGAGATTACCATCAATTGTCCAAGCCCCGGAGCCACGAGTTATCGTTCGGCCACTGCTATTCATGGTGAAATCATAAACAGAGATGGCGCCGAACCCCGAAGCATCGCCGGTTCTGTTAAATACATAGCTGTTTCTGCTGAAGGGCGGCGTTGAACTGCCTATGGCGGTTGTGCTGACGGTGTAGTAGCGTTCGTATCGTGCAGAAGTTCCTATATTGCCACCGCCATTTTCTGTCGGAACCTGACCATAGACAAAGCCGCCACTGCTTGTAACATATGTGAAGAAATTGAAAGCTGAGGGTCTGCTACCTATTGCTGACCATGGGATTGAAAACTCTCTTGTGGTTCCGCTTTCGGAATACACTCCAAAACCTGAAGTAGCCGAAGACCAGCCATTGCTTCCATTGGTGGTACGGTATTCCCGGTAATCGTTTTTAACGTATATGACTAAGTCAGCCCTGAAAGGCAGTTCAGCAAAGTTTGTATTATCATAACCCTGCCCCACATTCGTTCCATTGCTATTGGCTCCTCCGTTGACGGGTATCTGGGGGTCTTTATCTAAATACATGACAAAACCTTCTGACAGTGTAGCGCCTGTAACACCTACATACAAATTGTTTTCATCCCAGTTCATATAAGTTACTTGCCCGCCATTCGTTTGCTGGTTCTGGCCGTCGGAGTGGGTGCCGTATTCTCCCGAAGAAATTATCCCATCTATAGTTTGTGCAGAAAGTACAGAGCCGAATAACAATAGAGTGGCAACGGTTACCATCACAATCTTTCTCATCGCTAAAAAATTTAAGTAAATTAGAAAATGCGCCGCTCCGCGTTCCCTTCCTGCGCGGTCGGCAAGGATTGAAAAAATTTGGTTGGGAAAAATCTGCCTGAGAGCTGGTCGCTTGTAGTTGGCCTTTCGGGCAGGGCTGTGTGTTTTCTCGTCTGCAAAGTTAAGGGAAAAACCTGATTTTTTTGGTTTTTAGGGAGGCGTTTTTTTTTGTGTATCCGCAAGTCAGGAGGCATCCTGATAGCGCGAGCGGGACGCCCCACTCACCTCTCACCTCTCACCACTCACCACTCACCTCTCACCACTCACCACTCACCACTCACCTCTGGCGCGGCTACCTCCCCACCTGATACGCATACACGCTGTCTCCATACGCGCACACCACCATCGGGCGGCCATTGCGGTACAAATCGGCTACGAAGAAGGGCGTATGGCCGGCCAGCGGAAAACCGGGGTACAACTCGCCCGCAGCATCCAACAAATAAATCTTGCCTGCGCTGCGACTCACCGCCCCGATGCGGTCGCTGCCCTCGCCGGGGAAACGCACGCAAAACACCTCGTCGAGCGGCGCATCAAACTTGCGGCTGAACACCTGCTCAAACTTCGAGTTGTCGCGGTACGCATACAGCGCCAGTTCCCCGCCCGATGCCACCGCATAGTCGTTGCGCTCATCGCCGGTCATGGCCCCAAAGGCCAAACGCGCACTCTGGTCCGTTCCCACCGGGCAGGCCAATTTGAAATACTCGCCCTTCAGCCCGATCACATGCACGGTGCCTGAGGCGTTCATGGCCACGATGCGGTTGCTTTTTTTAGACAACTGATAAGCCGGCGCCGACAAAAACATGCCCTCCAAAGCGCGGGGCGGCAGGCGCTCTCCGCCGTCGCGGCGATAGGCCCGCAGCACGCCTTTATCATTGAGTGTCAATAAGTAATCCTTGTCTTCTTTATAAAAATGCAGCAACGGAAACCGCAGCGTGCCCGCGCCGCTCATGGGGTTCCAGCCGGGCAGCGGCCGCCCCAGCCGGTCGAAGCCATACACGTTGCCGTTGGCGCAGGCAATGAAAAAGCAGATTTGCAGGCCCTCGTCGAAATTGACCACCGTGACGCCGTTGGTGGCCGGCGATTGCAGGGGCAGCGGGAAATTGCCCAATTCTTTACCCTGCATGTCGGTCAGATATACGTTGCGGGCGGTATTGAAGAGCAGGGCCGTGCTGCCGTCGCCGTAGTAGTCCATCGTTTGCACGGTCGAGAGGAGCGGACCGTCCAAGGTTTTGCTCCAGCGCAGTTCTCCGGCCGGACCGATGAGGTGCAGGCGGAAGGCAGAATCCTGCACAGCGATGCAAACCCGCCCGGCGGCGGAGTCGGCCACGGGGTAGGGTGCGCTTGCTGCCGGAGCGGGCAACAGGGCTTTCCAGGCTACGGCGCTTTGCTGAGTTCCCGCCGGCGCCGTGGGTGCCGCCATACCCTGAAGTTGCCAGTGCCGGCCTTTGGCGGAAGCCGCCAGGGCTATGTCGCCGAGGCTTTGCAGCAAACGGGCCATGCCGGGCGCCTGGGGTGCATAAGCCTGCACGAGCGGTTGAAGTTGGCCGGCCGGAAGGTACAGAAACCAGGCGCCGGGTCGTTTGCCCTGCTCGTACAGCGGCAGGAATCGTTCGTCGCGGGCCAGGGTTTTGCCGGCAATAAAGGCGTCTATCCACACCTCCATACCGGCCTGCGAGGAGGCAAACACCACGTCGTCGCCTACGAAGGCAAAAAAAGGATTTTCCATACGGCGCGCCGGGAAGAAAGGCAGTAGTTGGTCGGTCATCACCTGCCTGATTTGAAAGGACTGGTAGTCGTAGTCCTGCAAAGTGCCTGCTTTGGCGGCCAACTCCGACAGGCGGCGCTCGGCGAGGTCCTTCTGCCGCACGGCGATGGCAGCGTACCAGTCGGAGGGCAGGTCCACGCCTTTGGGTTGCGCCATGGCCACGGCCAATTCGCGGCCCGCCCAGGAGCCGATGTATTTTTTAAACTCGCGGCCTCCTTCTTCGCTCATGCGGTTCCAGTTGGAGATGGAGCCGACCCAGAGCAGGGCCAGATTGTCGGGTATAACTTCCAGATGTTTAGGTTGCAATATCTGCGCGCGTTCCAGCAGGGCGTCATGTATGGGGGCTTGCGGCGGTATGCCCGACAAGCCGCTGAGGAGGAGCCGGCCTTTTTGGCGTTGCAGGTCCAGCCGCAGCCAGTTGGAGAGCGTTTTCCAGCGCTGCACTT
Source organism: Saprospiraceae bacterium UBA2329 (assembly GCA_002344975.1). Taxonomy (GTDB): domain Bacteria; phylum Bacteroidota; class Bacteroidia; order Chitinophagales; family Saprospiraceae; genus UBA2329. Next base: position 19,403 of record DDUV01000016.1, read on the forward strand.
CGGCCAGTCCGGCGGGATGCAGCAGCCCGGCTAAGAGTTGATGCAGTTGGCCTGTTTGCAGATAGACACGAGTGAGTTTTGCCGCCGGGCGGTCGCCGAGAATGGCTTTGAACTCGCGTAGGCGGGCCAGACTGCCGGGCCGCCAGTCCAATCTGCCGATGGCCTCCTCCACCAGCAGGGGCAGCGCGGCTACTATGAGCAGGTTGCGATACACGGCAAAGGCAAACACGGCCTCCCGGTCTTTCAGATACACCGTGTATATCTTGTGGCCCCGATACACAGAAGGAATGACGCGCCGTATATCCGGGTGGCGCATCAATTGGTCCGCATCGGGCGCATGGCCGCGCAGGTCCAACAGCAGCGAAAACGAAATTTTACCGTTGCCCACAGGGTGCAGACCGGCAGTGAGGGGAGATTTTTTCAACTGCGGTGACCATATTTGCAAAACGCGTCCTAAGAGCCGCGATTCTTCCTCTAAGGAGGAGGCGATGGCAAAATCGGCGGCCAAGGCGTTCGAGTCTGCGCGGAAAGCAGCCTGAAAATCAGGGTATTCCAATACGGCGGGCACATCGGCAGGCAATGCTGCCCACGGGGATACCGGACCGACCGGCAGCCCTCGAAAATGCCACCAGGTCCAGCACAAAACAGCCGCAAAGGCGGTAAAAAGTATCCAACGGAGCTTAAAGTGTTTCAAAGTTGTACTTTTGCGCGGTTATTTGATCGTGTTTTTCATTCAGTGTTGTCATCCGGTAGGCGGTTGGGCGGTTTTCAGAGGTGAGGAGTGAGTGTGTGAGGAGTGAGCTACCCGAAACCTTGAACCCGAAACCCGAAACAAAAAAATTCACATTGCAAGAATAATACTTTTCCCACTATGAGAAAAATGTTCCTTCGAATCGGCAGTATTTTTGCCCTCATTGGCGTAGCCCTCGGTGCATTGGGCGCACACGCACTCAAAGGCATGCTCAGCCCCGAACGCTTAGTGTCCTTTGAAACTGCGGTGCGTTATCACCTCCTGCACGCCTTGGCCATACTGGCGGTTGCCCTGTTCATACATTTCGGCAAGAAACGGGGCTTGGTCACAGCCGGTTGGCTTTTTACGGCCGGCATTGTGCTGTTTTCAGGCTCCATCTACCTGCTCGCGTTGCAGGATGTACTCGGCCTCAACCTCGCCTTCCTCGGCCCCATCACTCCCATCGGCGGCGTAGCCTTCATGGCCGGCTGGCTGTTTGTGTTCATTTCCTCTTTTCAGAAGACGGTGGCGTATCACGGGTCGGGGAGTCAGGAGTGAGTATGTGAGGAGTGAGTATGTGAGGGGTTATTGGGGCGTGCCGGTGGCGCTGCACCCTCTTTGGGAGGGCCGGGTAGGCTACAGCGCCACCGTCGGGTGCCTCAGTCGCTCCTCCTGCGTCGTCACTACCTTCGGCCCCCTCACGCGCAAAGCGATAGCTGTTGGATAGCTGCTTTACTCCTCAAAAAAATTGTCAAAACCCAACGCCCTCAACCCATTCTTCAGTTGGATATCTCTTGTCCATAAAGGGCAATCCAATTCCAACGAGAGCGCTACAAAGGGCGTATCTTTTTCATCCGTATTTTTACACAGGCGATATGCGGCAATGAAATTGGCGGTGGAGATGTCTTCCTCGTTGACAAACTGAATCTTATGGAGTATTTTGAATAAAAATTCCAGTGTTTCTTCTTCGGATGCTTGACTGTTTTTCAGGATTTTAGCTTTGTATTTAAAAATTTCTCCGATCAGATAATTGGGCGCAAAGTATAGGTGATCGCTTTTATTCAAAATAATTTCCCTCGCTTTTGACTTCCCGCCTCTTAGCGCGGAAAATATAACATTTGAATCTATTATGACCCCGATCATAACACACTTTCCGGTATAAAACGCCGCTTGTTTTGATCCCACCACTGCTGCTTGATGGTTTCATCCAACTCTTCCAATTGTGAGCCAAAATCTACTTTGTCGGCAAGTAACTCTATCCGCAGGTCATTGAGTAGCTGCAAGAGACGGTCCTTGGCTACCAAGTTTTTTTCAATACTTATCACGAACCGGTCGTCCAACGTATCAAAAGTGATAGATTTCATAATCAGTAGTTTATTATGCCTTAAACGTGTGCCGGTTGGTTTTGGTTGTTATGTGCCGGCAGAACAAACAGCCCCGCTAATGCGCAAAATCCTTCTCATAATCCCCCGCAATTCGCTCCACCGGCGGATTGAAGTAGCCGTATTTCAGGTGCGGAAACTCCTCCTGCAATGCCTCCATCATGTTTTTGATGCCGATGGGATCGCCGGGTTCTTCCAAGCCTACGCGTTGCAGATACCAATCAGGGTCAATATTGAAATTGCGCCACTGAATCATTTTCAGGCCGGTGCTGCGAATGGCCTCGCGCAGGGCCTCATATTCAGCCTCGGTATCCGTCACGCCGGGGAACACGAAATAATTGATGCTCGTCCAGCCGCCATAGCGATTCACAACGCGCAGACTTTCCAGAATATCCTCAAACCGGTAGTTGTTGGGCCGGTAATACAGATTGTAAATGTCGGGTTGCATAGAGTTGGTACTCACCCGAATGCTGTTGAGGCCCGCTTTGCACAGCGCTTCCACCGCGGCGGGTTTGCTGCCGTTGGTATTGATGTTGATGCTGCCTTTGGGCGTAAAATTCCTGATCTGCACAATGGCCTCGCGCAGGGTTTCCCACATCAGCAGCGGCTCGCCCTCGCAGCCCTGCCCAAAACTGATGATGGGGAAGGGCGCGTTTTCCAAGTGCGGCACCACATACTCCACAATCTCGCCGGCGCTGGGCTTGAAGTCGAGGCGAAACTGCGGCGAAGGTACCGGCTCCTCCTGCGGCTGCATGGAAATACAGCCGATGCAGTTGGAATTGCAGGCCGGCGAAGTAGGTACCGGACATTCCCAGCGGCCCATGAAATAATTGCGGGCGGCAGGGCAATGGTAGGTCAGCGCGCAGTTGTCGGCCAAGTGCTCCACAATGCGGTTTTGAGGAAACTGCCGGCGCAGGTCTTCAATGCCCAGTTCTACCTGGTTTTGGTCAAAACCTGCACATTCCTGCCGGATGTCCTGTTCAATTCTCACCGCAGGCACATAGTTTTTGCCTTTGTGGTAGCCCACGGTGGTGTAGCAAAACAGCGGCAGCGGCTGCGCGCCTTCTTCATTGGCAAAAGGGGCAATGTACAGGCCGGTATAGGCTGGCGGCACAAAAGCGGCTACCGCCCAGCCTTTGTCGCACAAACGGATTTCGCCGGTTTTGACGTCTATGCCCAAGCCGCGCCGGTTGGGCAGTTCGTACAAATTTCCGCCTTCGGGCAGTTCTATCCAGTCTTCGTCGGGCACGGGGTCCACATAGTGGCCGCTGCGACCGGCGGCGTACAGGCTGGTATCTTCAAAAACATTTCCCTGGCCGTCGGAGTAGAGGAGGAATGGCGGGCGTTGTAGCGACATGAATGGTATCTCTTTTTGTTGCGAACAGCAAAGGTACTGTTTGTTGTTAAATCGCCGTTAAAGTGCCCGCGTGTCACGGAGGTTTTTTGTGATAGGATGTCTTTTTACAAGCGCAAGAGCCGACAGTTCTGCGGCGTTGCACACAAAGCGGGATTTCGCGGGAGCGGCTCGTTCATTTTGAAATGTTTCCAAACGGGAAATCTAATTCCTTGACAGTAAACAAGCTAACAGCCAGTAGCTTACAGCTTGTAGCTTTTGGTATAAATTCAATTCACACAAAATAACGCCATGAAATACCTTGCCATTACCAGCCTTATCGTCCTCTTTGCAGGATGTGCCCAGCCGCGCTATCTTCAGCCGGCCAGAGAACAAAATTCCAATACGGAAATACTGTACCACAGTGGAAATCCCTATATTCGCTCCACGATGGACAATGCAGAGGTCTCTGCGCAGGTACTGGCGCGGAGCGGGCGCACGCTCAGCCTCGATTTGTTGTGTTTCAACGACGGCGCCGAGGTGCTGGATATTGTTCCCACCGACATCAGCGTGACGGGCTACAGCGATCTGGGCATCCCTTACACGTTTCGGGTGTTTTCGGCAGAGCAATACATCCGGCGGCGCAATACCCGCAATGCCATCATCGGCGGCGTGGTAGTGGTGGCTACCGTAGCGAGCGCTATTGCTTTGTCGGACAATGCTTTAGCCAATGGAGGCAATTTCAACGCCAACTGGTTTTTGTGGAGCCTGAGTACGGTGCCGTCTATTGTTTTGGACAGTCGCGCTGTCTCGCCGGCCATTTCCAACGATGGGCTGGCGAGGCCGCACTCGCTGCTGCCTCAAAGCGGCTACCGGGGCATTGTGGTCATTCAGGGCAAGCAGGAATACATGCACCGTATAGATATGACCGTGCCGGTGAACGGGGTGCCGCACCGCTTCAGCTTTTTAGGAAATAACCAACGATGATGATAAATTTAATCAGCGACACCGTTACAAAACCTACGCCGGAGATGCTGCAAGCCATGATGGCGGCGGAGGTGGGCGACGATGTGTTTGGAGAAGACCCCACGGTGCGGGCATTGGAGGAAAAAGCGGCGGCTATGTTTAGCAAACAGGCGGCTGTGTTTTGCCCTTCCGGCACGATGACCAACCAGATAGCCATAAAAGTGCATACCCGGCCATTGGATGAGGTGATTTGTGAGGAGGGGTCGCATGTGTATCAATACGAGGTGGGCGGCTATGCTTTTCATTCCGGGGCGGGCATCAATCTCATCAAAGGGCAATACGGCAAGATCACGGCGGAACAGGTGGCTGCTGCGGTGAAGCCCCTGCACGACTGGCTGCCGGAGAGCCGCTTGGTGGTGCTGGAAAATACCTGCAACAAAGGCGGCGGCAGTTATTACACGGTGGCGGAAATGGCCCCGATACGCGACTTGTGCCGGGAACGAGGTCTGGCCCTGCATTTGGACGGTGCGCGCATCTTCAACGCATTGGTAGAAACGGGCGATGCGCCGCAGCAGGTGGGCGGGTTGTTCGACAGTATTTCCGTGTGTCTTTCCAAAGGATTGGGCGCGCCGGTAGGCTCGTTGTTGCTGGGCGATGCGGAGTTCGTTCGGCAGGCGCGGCGGGTGCGCAAGGCCATGGGGGGCGGTATGCGGCAGGCGGGTTTTCTGGCGGCGGCGGGCATTTATGCGCTCGACCATCATGTGGAGCGGTTGCGCGATGATCACCGGCGGGCGAAGGCGCTGGGCGCTGCATTGGAGGTACTGCCGATGGTGGAAAACATTCGGCCCATAGATACCAATATCCTGATTTTTGATGTAAAAACACCCCATACAGCGGCGAGCTTTCTGAGTATGCTGGCCGACAAAGGCATCAAAGGTTCGGCATTCGGGCCGCATACCGTTCGCTTGGTGACGCATCTGGACTTTACCGAAGCCATGCTGACAAAGGCGCTGGAAGTGATTTCAGCGCTGAGATAGGCGGTGTGTAGTGAAGGGATGACGTTACTATTCAGCGCCCTGCAAAAAGCTGCGAGCCGCGAGTTTGATTTTCCAGAATGAAAAAAAACGCTCGTTTTCAGAGGGAGATTTTGAAATTTCCCCAAATGGAAAATCTAATTTTTCAACGAGTAAACAAACTCATACCACGCCGAGGGCGTGGTCATAACTCGTAGCTTTTGCGGATCGGCTATAGATACGGGGTGACTTAGTCCGGTTCAAAACTCCGCCATCCCCCCTTCACTACACATAGTAGTGGGGCAAAAATAAATGCTCATTTTCTTTAGGCCAAAGGATTAGATAAGACACTTAAAATGAACCGTTTACTTATCTAATCCTTTGACGAAAATGATCACTTTATTTTTTTATCGCCC
>DDUV01000116.1 GCA_002344975.1 Saprospiraceae bacterium UBA2329
TCATAGCACAATATGTGGCCAAAACAGATTTGGAACAGGCTGAAAAGTCTCTGAACATCAACCAATTGCTGATCCCCTGCGCTTTGGTACTGCCGGTGATGTTTTTGCTGGGCAGATATTTAGTTCAAAAAAATAAATTACCTGAATCCGGGTAAGTCATCTTACTTTTGCACCTACTATCTGTTTTTATGCGAATTTTCTACTCCATATCATTAGCCGCACTGACGCTCGTTTCCTGGATGGAAGGGCTGCATTTGTGCCGGCAATATATCAGGGAAGTAGAGAACCAGATGGAAGCGATCAGTTTTGTGGAGCAGGTTCTGGCCCAGAGGTACGCTTCCGTTTTGCAGCAGGGCAGCACCGTAAAAGAAGTGGATTCGTCTTTCAGCGGGCGGCAGGGCTACATCTACCCCGGCGACTTTGTGTTGCAATCGGAAATTGAAGGAGATACCGCCCATTTTATCATTGAATCCTCTACCGACTCTCAGACAGATTACACATTTGTTCAGTCTCCGAACACACAAAACGAATATCCGCCCCATACCGCATTGGAAGATTTTTTTCCCTGGTACACAGCCATTTGGGATGCACATATAACTTCAAAAACCGCGTTTGAATTAGTTTCTCAAAGCTATCCGCCCTACCGTTTTTTTCCCACCTCGTCAGCCGAGGATTGCCCCGTTCAACCGCCGGAAATAGGCTGATTTTTCCTTTCTGATTTATTTTCGATCTCATTCTTTCTTTCTTTCCACCGAAGAGGCACTTCGTGTGTCAAATCAGACCGCTGGTTCAGGTTTGCTGCATGAACTTATCGGCAACAATAGTAGTCCGGCTCTGCCCACACACAATCCGGGCAGCTTTCAATCTTCGCAAAAGGAGCAATGAGATCGTCGGTTGATTCACTCCTTTAAAGACCATTTACACCATGAAAAGGGATTTTTTGAGCCGAACGATCTTCGGTGTTTTATTCATTTGCGCAATGTGCAACTTGAAAGCACAAACGCCCATTGACGGCATTATGATGAGCAAAAACAGTGTTTGTACTGCGCTGACATTCACACAGGATAATTGGGACCATTACTGGGAAGGTACCCTCAAGCGCGATAACGGCAACATCGGCGTGGCGCAACGGCAAACCATCGCGCCTATGTTTAGTTGGGGCATCACCGACCGCATCAACCTTCTGGGCAGCATCAACTGGGTGCGCACCCACGCCACGCAAGGTCAATTGGCGGGTGTCAGCGGTTTGCAGGACTGGAATGTGTGGCTCAAATTCAAAGCACTGCAAGCCGGCAATTGGTCGCTTTATGCCATCGGCGGTGCATCGGGGCCGGCCTCCAACTACCTGCCCGATTACGTTCCACTCAATCTGGGTCTGGGAAGCTATGAAGGCTCCCTCCGCCTGCTTACGGAGTACGATTTCGGCCAAGGATTTTTTGGACGGGCCTTCGCAGCATGGCACCTTCGCAGCAATACGACCATAGAACGCACCTATTATTATACGACTCAGGGTTTCTATTCCGATAAAGTGGATATGCCCAACGCCGTGACCTACGGGGCTACGCTCGGCAAGTGGCTGCTCGATGACGGCTTGCGATTGGAATTATCCCTCGATGGGTTGTACACCACCGGGGGCCACGATATCCGCAGGCAAGACGTGGGTTTTCCTTCCAACAAAATGGTGTTCTTACGAGCAGGCGGTATGGCTCGGTACCACTTTCCGCCCTCCAACAAGATCGGGCTGTTCGTTTCTGCCGCACAGGTGCTGGAAGGGCGAAACGTGGGGCGATCTTTCCTCTGGTCGGGGGGAGTTCTGTTTCAATTTTACAAATAATCCTGATTTACCTCACCCATCAATCAACAAACCATGAAATCTTTTAGCATCCTTATATGTCTCTTGGCCTGTATTGCGGGCTTATGGGTTTCTTGCGAAAAGAATATCCCGACTCAACTCGAATTTTCGCATTACGAATTTTCCGAATCAGATGCCAATGGCGGTACCTGGAAACCCGTACTGCTGACCAGCGCCTCGCAAATAGGCATTCCGGCGCCACAATCCACCAGTTCTGCATCCTATCTGGCTGAATTGGCCGACGTCAAAGCTGCCTCCTCCCAACTGACAGCACAACAACGAGCCGCTGTTGAGTACTGGGGCAACAACGGCCTGCTCCGCTGGAACGAATTAGCCCGTGAATTGGCCGCCAAATACAACCTGCCGCCGGCCCCCAATCCTGACGGAACCTACGGCGCCCCCGATCCCGCCAACCCGGACAGATACCCACAGTTTCCTTTTGCACACCCGCCTTATGCCTGTCGGATGTTTGCATACTGGAGTGCCGCTCAAATGGACGCGCTGATTTCGGCCTGGCACTACAAACATCTGTATAACAGACCGGCGCCGTACAAGGTGGACAATACGATTCAGCCCCATCTGCCCGTGAGTGATTTGCCGTCGTATCCATCAGATGCCGCTGTGGTGGCGGCTGTTTCGGAAGCGATTTTGGGCGCTATGTTTCCCTTGGAAAAAGCCTACCTGAATCAACGGGCGCTGGAGCACAAAAACGCGGCTTTATGGTCAGGCTCGAATGTATGGAGCGACGTGACGGCCGGCGATTCTCTGGGCAGAGCCGTGGCCGCTGTGTTTTTGGCCCGCGCCTCCACAGACGGCATGAGAAATGCGCAGGCACCCAAGCCTGTTTCCGATTCATTAGCCGCCGCTGCATTGTTGTACAGAGGCACGAAATGGGTGAACCTCGAAGAGCCTCCCCGGCCCGTAGGCATCACGCCATTGTTTGGTCGGGTCAAACTCTGGTGCGTACCCAATGTAGAGGCAGTACGCCCGCCACAGCCGCCGGCAATCGGCTCTCCTGAATTTGAACAAGCCGCCGCAGAACTTCGGGATATTGCCAAAAATCTGACCACTGAGCAGCGCCGCATCGCCAATTTCTGGTCCGACGGCATCGGCACCTATACGCCGCCGGGGCACTGGAACCGCCGCGCTACGGAGTTGATTGTCAAAAACAGATACAATCCCCTGCGCTCAGCCCGCACTTATGCCTATATGAATATGGCGGTGATGGATGCGGGCATCAGTTGCTGGGATGCCAAATATTACTACCACTATCCGCGCCCTATACAGGCAATACCGGGCTTCAAAACCATCCTCGGAACACCGAATTTCCCCGCTTACACTTCAGGACACTCCACGTTCTCAGCTGCAGCGGCTACCGTGCTGGGACATATATTCCCATCCGAAAAACAAACGCTGGATGCCTGGGCCAAGGAAGCTGCCGATTCCCGGCTGTATGGCGGCATTCATTATCGTTTCGATTCTGAAGAAGGACTCAAACAGGGGCGTGCCGTTGCTGCGTACTCGGTTGCAATTGCCATAGCCGACGGGGCGGAATAGATACAAAAGAAAGTTGACTCTACGGGGCGCATTTTCCGGTGAATTTACCTGTGCCGGGAATGCGCCCTTTTTGGGTCAACTCAACAACTGGTACGTTGCCCAACTGGCCAAATAAGCGAAGGTCGTCATAGCGAAGAATTGCACGAGCGGCCATTTCCAGGAGTTCGTCTCCCTTTTCACTACTGCCAGTGTACTCATGCACTGCATGGCCAGTACATAAAAAATGAGCAGCGAAAAGGCCGTAGCAATGCCGTAAACAGGCAGCCCGGTACGCGGATTGATTTCTTTGGCCATTCTTTGCCGCACCGATAGCTCGTCGTCGCTGCTGCCGATGCTGTAAATGGTGGCCATAGTGCCTACAAACACCTCGCGGGCAGCAAAAGAAGTGATGAGCGCAATGCCGATTTTCCAGTCAAAACCCAGCGGCTCAATGGCGGGTTCAATCCATTTGCCCAGATGCCCCGCCCAAGAGGCTTCGATGCGGTGCGCGGCGATGAGGTCCTGTGTGCCAGTTTCATCCAACTGTTGTGAAGCGGCCAACTCAATGGCTTCTTGTTCGGCCAATTGCATTTTATTAGAAGGCCCGTACGAGGACAAGCCCCAAAGAATCAATGAAATGAGCATGATAATGGTGCCGGCTTCCACTACGAAAGCGCGCACTTTTTCCCACACGGTGAGGCCCACATTGCGCAATACCGGCGTGCGGTACTGGGGTAGTTCCAGCATGAGAAAGCTGCGTTCTTTGCTTTTCAACAGCGTTTTGAGCGTCCAGCCGGCTAATAATGCGGCCACCAAACCCAGCAGATAAAGCCCCAGAAACGCCAGCCCTTGCAGGTTGAAAAAGCCGCCCATCGTCTTGGAGGGTACGGCAAAACCAATGAGCACAGTATAAACAGGTATGCGCGCCGAACAACTGATGAACGGCGTGACCAATATGGTGATGAGGCGCTCTTTCCAATTGCTGATGGTGCGCGTACTCATGATGGCGGGAATAGCGCAGGCCCCGCCCGATATAAGCGCCACAATACTGCGGCCGTTGAGACCAAACCAGCGCATCAGTCGGTCAAAAATAAAAGCGGCCCGCGCCATGTAGCCCACTTCTTCCAGCAGAGAAATGAGGAAAAAAAGGATGGCAATTTGCGGTACAAACACCAAAATTCCACCCAGCCCGGCCAAAATTCCCTCCGTAACCAAGCTGTTGACCCAGCCTTCCGGCAATACCTCGGCCAACCAACCCTCTGCCATGCCGAAACCCTGCTCAATCCAGTCCATCGGATAAGTTGCCCAGGCAAAAATGGACTGAAAAATGAGGGCCATGAGGGCAAAAAATATAATGGGGCCGGCAACGCGATGTGTCAGTACGCGGTCCATAGCGGCGGTGAGGCGGCCATTGGGTACATCAGGGCGGCGCAAAGCAGACGAAACAACTTGTGAAAAGATGCTATAGCGCTCCAATGTTTCTTCCACCTGACTTTTGACGCTGTTGAACTGTATATCCCCGAGGCCGGCGGCAATTTGTTCGCGTTGCTGTTCCGATAAAAAAGGCAGCCATTCGTAGTGGTGAGCGATCAATAATGCCTGATAGCCGGATACGCCGGGCATGAGGGCGGTTACCGTTCGGGATGCGGTGTGTTCTTGCGGGCTGAGTTGGTAGGAATGATGAGGAGCGCCCGCAGGCTGGCCTTGCCGGCAAATTTGAAGCAGGGCGCTGCGCAATTCGGGGATGCCCGCGCCGGTTCGACCGCTGAGTAAGACGACCGGAGTTTTGAAAAAACCAGCCAAAGCCCCCGTGTCCACCTGTAAGCCTTCGCGCTGGGCCACATCGGCCATATTGAGTGCCAGAACGACGGGAAGCCCAAGGTCTCGTATTTGTGAAAACAGGAGCAAATGCTTTTCTAAACGGGTCACATCGGCCACATATACTACAGCATCCGGGAAGTCGGGGCTGTCGGTTTGGGCAAAGGTTTGAGCCACAATGCGCTCATCCTGTGAATTGGGGTAAAAACTATATGCTCCGGGAAAATCAATCAAGTTGGCCTCTGTTTCCGGCGAAAGCCGAAGGACGCCTTGCTTTTTGTCCACTGTCACGCCGGGGAAATTGCCGATTTTCTGGTTCAGGCCGGTCAGGCGGTTGAAAATGGAGGATTTGCCACAATTGGGATTCCCGACCAAAGCAATGGTAAAAGAAGAGCGACCGGACATGACAGGCAGGCTATTGTCTGATGAGAATAGACTGGGCTTCCTCGCTGCGCAATGCCAGCAACAGATTATCGGCTTTTACATAAAACCCACCGCCAAAGGGCGCCGAACGCAGCACTTCCACCCGGCTTCCGGGCAGCACGCCCATAGCCATGAGGCGGCCGGCGAGGTGTTGGTCTCCGAAATGGGATACCACGCCCGAAACTCCGGCCGGCATGGTCGAGAGGGTAAAAAACGATGTTGCAGCGGCAGCCATGTTTCCTATTTTGATTTAATCTAATTTACAATTACCCCGCAAAAATAGACGCTTTTCCGAATTGGCAAGGTAATAAATATCACCTGCACAAAAAATACCTAAAGCGAATGGATGTACCTATTATTAGGTATTTTATAAAGTAAAGGCAACCCCTCCTCTGTGGGGCTTGTCCGTAAAAAGTCATTCTATGTCAGGGCGCCAACATTTGCAAAGGCAGCACAGGCCTGCACTGAAACGATATGTATTACAGCGCAGGCATCATTGCAAAACAAAAGTAGAGGAAGGGGCGGCTAAAAGATAATTTTTTCACTCAAGCGGCTCATTCCTGAACGATAGTTATACTTTTGCTCACTGGAATTTCTATTTACAAACCAAATACAGTCAGACATGAAAAAACTGTTATTCGTGTTCATGCTCCTGCTGGGCAGCGCTGCGGCGTTGACGGCACAACGGGCGATCACCGGCACGGTGACCGACCAAAACAAGGAACCGCTGATAGGCGCCACCATTTTAGTGGAGGGCACTTCGGTAGGAACCGTAACGGATGCACTGGGCGAGTTCGGCCTTACTGTGCCGGCGGGTTCCAGCACCCTGCTCATCAGTTACACTGGTTACACTACCCGCCGGGTAGAACTCACCGCCGCCAACAACTACAGCCTGACGCTGGAGACAGACGCAGTTACACTCAGCGATGTAGTGGTAACCGCTTATGGCACCACCCGCAAGGAAGCCCTCACCGGTTCGGTGGGCAGCATCAAGTCGGAAGCCATTGCGCTGCGGCCTGTCAACAACATCACCAATGTGATTGAAGGCTCTTCGCCGGGTGTCATCACGAGTACTGCCAATGGCCAGCCCGGCTCAGGTTTGGATATTCGTATCCGCGGCTTCGGCTCCATCAATGCTACCCAAGAGCCGTTGTATGTGGTGGACGGCGTGCCTTATGTTGGCGGCACCTCCAACATCAACCCGGACGACGTGGAGAGCATCAGTATCCTGAAAGATGCTTCTGCAACAGCATTGTACGGCTCGCGCGCAGCCAACGGCGTGGTGATGATTACGACCAAACGCGGCAAAAAAGGCCGCAACAATGTGTCGCTCAAAGTGACGCAGGGTTTCGCTACCCGCGGCCTGCCCGAGTACGAGCTGGTAGATGCGTTTGAATACTACCCGATTACCTGGGAGGGTTACCGCAACCAGTTGGTGTATCCTGCTTCCGGCACGGGCATTTCCAGAGACTCGGCTGCCCGCGTGGCTTCCGGCCTCACCAACCGCACCAGCGTGGCGGGTTTGCTGGCTTACAATCCATTCAATGTACCCGCCAACCAGATTGTAGGGGTGGACGGAAAAATCAATTCCAATGCACAATTAATATATGGAGATGATTTGGACTGGACCAAAGACCTCATGCGCACGGGCGACCGTAAAGACTATGTGGTTTCCTTCAACGGCGGCGCCGACAAGATGGACTATTTCCTCTCTGCCGGCTACCTCAAAGAAGACGGCTACACCATCAACTCCGACTTCGAGCGCTTCACCGCCCGCCTCAACGTGAACGTGCAACCCAAAGAGTGGCTCCGCACCGGCCTGAACATTTCGGCCAACCACACCACCTCCAACACGGCCAACGACGACGGCAGCACCAGCTTCGTAAATCCATTCTTCTTCTCGCGCAACATCGGCCCGATTTACCCCGTGTATGCGCACAACATGACCACCGGGGAATATCTCATTGACCCGGCGACAGGGCAGCGCTTCTGGGATTTGGGCAACTTCGGCAACTCCGGCCTGGGCATTCCCAACCGTCCGGGCAATGGTTTTGCTGGTCGCCACGCATTGGCAGAGACTACGTTGAACAGCCTGCTGTTCAAGCGCACCGTATTGAGCGGTCGTTCTACGACGGACATTATTTTTCTCAAAAATTTCAAGTTTACGAACAGCTTGGGTGTTGATTTTCAATACCAGGCCAATAGCAACTTCGAAAATACTTTGGTGGGCGACGGCGCTCCGGCGGGTAGAAGCCGCCGTCAGTTCGGCAGCAACATAGGTCTCATTGCTACCCAATTGTTGAGCTACGTTAACGATTTCGGCAAAAGCAATATAGATATTTTGGTGGGACACGAATCCTACAACCAGCGACTCACCGACCTCAACGGATTTAAGCAGGGCCAGTCCCTTTCGGGCAATACCGAGTTGAACAACTTTACGACCATCAACTCATTGACTTCTGCCCTCGACTTCTACCGCATTGAGAGCTATTTCTCAAGAGCTTCTTACAACTACGACGACCGCTATGTCCTCACAGCCAGCTTGCGCAGAGACGGCAATTCCCGTTTCGCAGATGGCTCCCGCTGGGGTACTTTCTGGTCGGTAGGCGGCGGATGGAACCTCCACAAGGAGTCCTTCTTCAATGCGTCATGGGTAAATCGCCTCAAACTGAGAAGCTCTTATGGCGTTACCGGCGTTGCCGACGGCATCGGATATTATGCTTACCAAGGGCTTTATGGTTTTGCCAACAATGCCAACGAGCCGGGGATTTTGCAAAGTACGACTGCATTTCTCAATACCGATTTGTCATGGGAAAGCAACACACAGTTTGACTTAGGACTTGACTTTGGTCTGTTTAAGGATCGCATCAGCGGCTCTGTTGAATTTTTCAACCGCGAATCCAGCGATCTGCTCTTCGCCGTTCCGCAGCCTTTGTCCAGCGGCATCAACAGCACACTCCAAAACACAGCTACCTTGTTCAACCGGGGTATTGAGGCCAACCTGAGCATTGACGTTGTGCGCACCAAGGACTTCTTGTGGAATATGAACTTCAACGCTTCTACGCTGACCAACGAGATCACCAAGATGCCGGAATCCGTTCCCGAATTCATCACCGGCACCAAGAAGTATGCCGTGGGCCAGTCTATCTTCGACTACTGGCTGCGCACTTATTATGGCGTGGATCCTACCGACGGCGCTGCATTGTATGTGGCCAACGATCCTACCATTACGGCCAACCGCCGCATCATCGGCACGGATACGCTCACTACGTCCATCAACAACGGCAAGTTTGAATACAACGGCAGTGTAATTCCAGACCTGTATGGCAGTTTCTCGCCGACAATCCGCTACAAAGGCTTGTCCTTGAGCGCCTTGTTTACATTCCAACTTGGAGGTTTGACGTATGACGCGCTTTACCAGTCGCTCATGTCTTCCAGCACGGTAGGCGGCGCTTTGCACAAAGACATCCTGAACCGCTGGCAAAATGAAGGCGACATCACTGATGTGCCGCGTATGGACCAGGGCAGAGGCCCCGATTTCAACGCCACGTCTTCACGCTGGTTGGTGGACGCTTCTTTCCTGAACATTCGCAACGTGAATCTGTCATACAATTTGCCGCAATCGCTGCTGGGCAAGATGAAGCTGACCAACGCCAATGTATTTGTAGCTATGGAAAACGTAGCTTTCTTCTCCAGACGCGTAGGCATGAACAACCAGCAATCTTTTTCAGGCGTGACGTCGAATGCTTATCCGCCGGCCAGAGTGTTCTCGGGCGGTTTCAACATCAACTTCTAAAACAGGTACAACCATGAAAAAATCAATGTATAAAATCACGGCGATTTTCGCCATTCTTTTTCTGGCCTCTGCCTGCGAAAAAGAATTTTTGGAAACATATCCTACCACGGCGGTATCCACCAATGACGTACTACTGAGTACGCAAAATGCCATTGCGGCGCTCAACGGTATTCACCGCAATCTTTACACACAGTCGGGTACTGTGCAGGGCCACGCCGGAGAAGGCTGCAACAACATGTTCCGCGACCTGATCGGGGAAGACATCATCTATCCGCTGGCCAACGGCAGTACCGGTTTCGTGGGGTTGATGCGCTGGCAAACCCACCGCAACGTGAATGATGCTACGCTGGCATATATGTATCGCTTCTACTACCGCATCATTTCCAACGCCAATGTGCTCATCAACGGCATTGAGAAAGTACCCGGCCCACAAGCCGACAAAGACATGATCAAAGGCCAGGCGCTGGCATATCGCGGCTGGTCGCACTTCCAGTTGGTACAGCTTTGGGGCGAGCGTTATGACGGCTCCAGAACCAACAGCCAGTTGGGCGTGCCGATTTTGTTGGAAAACACATTAGTGGGCCAGCCCCGCGCTACGGTAGAGGAGGTTTATACCCAAATCAACAAAGATTTGGATGAAGCCATCACGCTGTTGGCCGGTTACAACCGCACCGGATCGGCTGCCAAATCCAACATCAACGTGAATGTGGCTCAGGGTTTCAAAGCCCGCGTAGCGCTGACCCAGCAAAAATGGGCCGATGCTGCCGCCGCCGCCGCCGCCGCTCGCGCCGGCGTCTCCCTGATGAGCAACGCGCAATACACGACCGGCTTCAACGACATCACCAATCCTGAATGGATGTGGGGCAGCCGTCAGATTTCCGACCACAACACCTTCTTCTGGTCGTACTTCGCTTATATGTCGGCCAACTTCAACTCTACGGTGATCCGTACGCAGCCCAGGGCGATCAATGCCAACCTGTGGAATGCTCTGAGCGACACCGATGTACGCAAAAAAGTATGGGACCGCACCGGCGCCAACGTGCCCATCCCTCCTGGCGGCGCGCGCGTGCCTTTCCAAAACCAGAAGTTTTTGGCGGCCAGCGCCAGCCTCAGCACCGGCGACGTGCCGCTGATGCGTGCTGCCGAGATGTACCTCATTGAAGCGGAGGCCAAGGCTCATCTGGGTGATGCTCCCGGCGCCCGTCAGGCATTGTTTACCCTGATGAGCAACCGCGACCCGATGTATGTGCTCTCTACCAATTCCGGCCAGGCGCTTTTGGACGAAATCTGGTTCCACCGCCGCGTAGAGCTTTGGGGCGAAGGCGTACGCTTTACCGACCTCAAACGTCTCAACCAGCCGCTCAACCGCAACGGCATTTCCAACCAATTGCTCGTGATGGTAGCCATCACCGATGTACCGGCAGGCGACAAGCAGTGGCAGTGGCTGTTCCACCAGGATGAGTTGAATGCCAACCCGGCCATTGTGCAGAATCCGTTGTAGGTTTTCTTAGCTGCGAGCTACGAGCCGCGAGCTTCGAGTTTGAGTTCTGTAAAGATTGAAAATTTACTTAACATAGCGGGCATTCGGAACGACGGTTTCGGATGCCCGTTTTTTATATCCCGAATCTCGAAATTCGTGAAAACATAGCACTCTCAGGCAGCATTAGTCCCCCCTTGCGCGATATATACAGACCGCGGCTGTATCAGCCATTGATTTTTGCCCCACTACTAAGGATTTTCTATTTACAAACCAAAATACAGTCAGACATGAAAAAACTCGTATTAGTGTTCATGCTTTTGCTGAGCGGCGCTGCGGCGCTGACGGCACAACGCGCCATCACCGGCAAGGTGACTGACGAAAAAGGGGAAGCCCTCATCGGCGCCTCCGTACTGGTGAAGGGTACCACTGTGGGTACAGTCACTGATGTGGACGGGAGCTTCCAGCTAACGGTACCCGTAGGCTCTACCACCCTGATCATCAGCTACACAGGCTTTCAAAGTCAGGATGTAACTCTGGGTGCTTCCAGTGTAATGGATGTCACGCTTCTGGAGGGTCTTATTCTCGAAGAGGCCGTGGTGACGGCTTTCGGAGTGAGAAAGGACAAGAGCAATCTGGGGTATGCGGTTTCCGAGATCAGTTCCAATGACCTCACCGTAGCCCGCGTAACCAACGTCACGAATGCCCTCACAGGCAAAGTGCCGGGCGTGCGCATTCAGGGTTCGGGTGGTTCCTTCTCGGGATCGAGTATCATCATCCGGGGTTTTACCTCCTTTACCGGCAGCAACCAGCCCTTGGTAGTAGTGGATGGTGTTCCTATTGACAACAGCGGCGGGGGCACGGCCCTGCAAACCGGCCCGGTTTCTTCCAACCGCGCTATTGACCTCAATCAGGAAGACATTGAAAGCATCAGCGTACTCAAAGGCGCCGGCGCTACCGCCCTGTATGGTTCGCGGGCAGCAGGCGGTGTGTTGCTCATCACGACCAAAAAAGGCCGTGTGAATCAGAAAAATGCGATAACCTACACCGCCAACTATGCAGCTCAGGAGGTCAACCGGATACCGGACTACCAAAATGAGTACGGTCAAGGCGCAGCAGGAGCATATAACCCGGCAGCCATTTCCTCCTGGGGGCCGCGCATTCAGGGGCAAAACGTGATCCTGCCTGTTGATTATCGCGGTGGGCTTATTTCTCCCAACGACTCGGTAGCGCTCACTGCATACCCGAACAATGTAAGCGACATATTCCGCACAGGCTCCAACATGCAACACAACCTGGCTTTCCAGGGCGGCACCGAAAAGTCGGCTTATCGTTTGTCTTTGGGCTATCTCGACGATCAGGGCGTATTGGAAAACAACCGCCTGCAGCGCTATAATTTTGGCGCAAATGCTTCTTCGAACATTACGACCAAACTGACGGCGGCCATTTCTGCAAATTATGTCAATAATACCTCCCAACGCACCCAGCAGGGTAACCAATTGTCGAACCCGCTGTTCCGCGCCTGGTTCCTGCCGCGCAGCCTCAATCTCAGCGGCCTGCCTTTCGAATCGGCCGACGGGCTTCGCCAACTCAACTACGACCCGGCTGTGGACAATCCATACTGGACCATCGCAAACAACCTGTACGACGACGAAATCAACCGCTTCTTCGGCAACGTAAGCCTGAGGTATCAATTGCTGAGCTGGCTGAGTGCTGAATACAAGCTTGGCGTGGACCAATACAGCAGCCGGCGCAGCGCATACGATCAGATCGGCGCCAGAGGAGGAGCCAACACGGCTGCCAATACAGCCGGCGGTATCCTTGAGGGCAGTGACCTTTCCCGCATTATGAACTCTTTCCTCACCCTTACGGGCAACCGCCAACTCGGCTCCGACGTTGATCTGACTTTTGTACTCGGTCAGGAAACCAGCGACAATCAATTCCGTAGTTCTCAGGTCATTGGCCGGGGGGTTACGGTGCGTAATTTCCGCGATTTGGATGCCAATACCACCACCTTTGTGCCGTCCTTCGGTCGCAGCCAATCCCGTTTGATTGGTTTATTCGGCAATGTCACGGCGGTTTACCGGAATTTTGCATCGTTGGACCTGTCTGTGCGCAACGACTGGAGTTCTACCTTGCCTAAAGGGAAAAACAGCTATCTGTACTACTCTGCTGCCGGCACCTTCAATCTGACACAGGCGATTCCTTCACTTAAGTCAGACTTCGTGAACCTTCTCAAGGTACGCGCCAATTATGGCCGTATTGGTCGTGCCAGCCTCTTGTACGCTACTGAATCGTATTATTCCGGGTTCAACCCGGCGGATGGTTTTGGTCCGCTTATCCAATTCCCATTCAACAGCCTGCCAGGGTTCTCGCTTAACAACACGGCCGGCAACCCGGACCTGGAGCCTGAGTTTACTACCACGGTGGAAGCAGGTATAGATGCGACGCTGTGGAAGGGCCGAATAGCGCTGGAATTGACACGCTATCGTCAAAGTACCTCCGGTATTATTCTTTCTGTGCCCAATTCTCCGGCTGCAGGTATTTCCGCTATCGTGAAAAATGCCGGCGATCTGGAAACCAACGGATGGGAACTGGGGCTTACGGTGACGCCTGTGAAGACGAGCAAGGGATCATGGTCAACCAACTTCAACTTTACGCAATTCAGGTCTATCGTGAAGAGTCTGGCGCCCGGCGTACAGAATATCTTCCTCGGCGGTTTTACAACGCCCAATATCCGCTTGGTAGAAGGTGACGAATACGGCCAGATTTATGGTAATGCCTACAAGCGCGACGCCAACGGCAACCTGCTGCTCACTGCTACCGGATTGCCACAGCCTACCGCCAACGTGGAAAAACTCGGCAACCCGAACCCGCGCTGGACGCTTGGCGTGAACAACAACATTTCTTATCAGGGGCTTAACCTGAACGTGTTGCTTGATATCCGCCAAGGCGGCGATATCTACTCCCGCAACATTGCCGACTTGCAGCGCAACGGCGCCACCATCGAAACAGCGGAATTTGCCCGCTTCAACGCAGATGGTACGGTAGCCACGCCGTACAGATTCGACGGTATCTTCGAGACAGGTCCGAACGCAGGCAAAGCCAATGAAGGCGAGGCAGAAAGACGCGTTACGGCTGAACAGTACTGGGGTAATGCAGGCAAATATGTTGCCGCTGAAGGGTTTATTTATGATGTATCCTGGTTCCGTATCCGCGAAGCCGGACTCAGCTATACGTTCCCGAAAAAGATGCTGGAAAAAACGCCTTTCGGAGGTTTGGAGATTGGCGTATTTGGCCGCAACCTTTTCCTGCACGCGCCGAACTACCCGCACCTCGATCCGGAGCAAAACGTACTCGGTATCAGCAATGCACAGGGCTTGGAATTCAACGCCCTGCCGCAAATGCGTTCCTATGGCGTCAACCTGCGGGTAACGCTTTAAAATCTGGTTTCCCGGCGTCCGATTCTCCTGGAATCCGGCGTCGAAACTCATTTTTCTAACTTATAAAACAGAAATTCATGAAACTTGGAAAACTCATTCGATACAGCGTTCTTATTCTTGGGCTTTCTTTGTACAGCACTTCGTGCAAAGATTATCTGGATGTGAACCTTGATCCCAATGCAGTGCAGGATGCTCCTATTGAGCAATTGCTTACCACTTGCACTGTTTCTCTTGGCTTTTTCGGTGGTTCTGACCTCCACCGCTATAGTTCTTTGTTGGCACAACAGTTTTCCGGCCAGGGCCAGGGTGCAACCACCCAACCGCAGGAATATGATCGTTACAATATTCAGGGTTCCGACCTCAACAATGTGTGGAACTTACTGTATGCTTCCATTTTGAGCGATCTGGAATTGGTCATTCAAAAAGCCGACACCGAAAAAAGTCCTCACTATGCCGGCGTAGCCAAAATAATGAAGGCTTATGTCTTCCATTTGATGGTAGATGCCTGGGGCAAAGTGCCTTATTCAGAAGGCTTGAAGTTTACAGCGAATACGGCGCCCAAATTTGACGACGGCGAGGCCATCTACACAGATCTGGAGCGCTTGCTTGACGAAGCTATTGCCGACCTGAATGCGCCCTCCATCAAGTCGCCGGCTGCCAACTCCACCATTTTCCCGGGTACTTTCACCGCTTCCCGCCCACGCTGGGTGCGCCTGGCCAATACGATCAAACTCAGGCTTTATCTGCACCAAAGTAAGAAGAGTCGTGCTAATACCGTGCAGAAAATCACCGCATTGGTCAACAGTGCAAGCGTTTCTTTCATGGAGTCCAATGCCGATAACTTCCAGATGGCGTTCATCAATGAAGCTCGCCGGCAAAACCCGATTCATCAGTTCGAATTGGACCGTGTCAATCAATTCTTCCCGGGCGCCACTTTGGTCAACCTGATGAACCAGCGCAACGACCCGCGCCGTCCACGCTACTTTACGCCATTCCCGTTCACCCGGGATGCTGCTCCCGCCTATGCAGGCGCTAAGCCTGGTGATGCACCCTCTTTCCGCTACTCCCGTATGCATACTTACCTGCGCGGCGATACCACCAATACTACGCCGGTGGCGGCTCAAGCCGATGGCTCTATCACCAATAGCGCTTATACATACAATGGTACAGCGCCCATTCGCATGCTGACCTTTGCCGAGTACAACTTCATTCGTGCCGAAGCCGCTGTTTACGGCGCTCCCGGAACCGCTGAAACCTTCTTCCAGGCAGGTATTCGCGCTTCCATGTCGGGTGCAGGCGTGCCAACCGCACAAATTGACGACTACATCGCCGCCAATGGAACGCTGACCGGTACAGAGGCTGAGAGAGTGCGCAGAATTATCGAAGAGAAGTACATTGCCAACTATGGCGTCACTATGGAATCATGGACCGACTGGCGTCGTACGGGCTTCCCCCAAATCACTGCGCCGGTGAATGCCCTCACGCCTTTTACTCCTCGCTCTCTGTTCTATCCTCAAACGGAAATTGACCTGAATCCGAATGCGCCCGCTCAGAAAACCGACATGAGCGAACGCGTATTCTGGGATGTTCAATAAGCCTATTTTTTGATTCACACGAAGAGCCGCCTCGCACGCCGGGGCGGCTCTTTCTTTTTGCGCTTTTTTTGAAAAATCTCTGTTATCTTTGCCTATCTGTTTGAAAATGCAACCATGATAACATGGAAGACCCAATTCTGCGCAAAGCACAAAAGCGCGTCAAATCCAAAAAGGGATTTTACACCCATCTTGCGTCTTTTGTGTCGGTGGGCATTTTCTTTTTGTTGCTCAACCTCGTTACCTATGACGGCGAAATGTGGTTTTTCTTTCCGCTGCTGCCCTGGATGGTGGGCGTATTGATCCATTACTTCACCAACTTCGGTTTTCCGGGAACGGAAATCATGAACGAGGGTTGGGAAGAACGCCAGTTGGAAAAAGAGGTGCGCGACATACTCCAAAAAGAAGGCCGCCTGCGCAGGACGCTTTCGGAGCATTCCGGCGAATTGCCCCCGGCTCAGGAAGGATTGGAACTGCCTGATCTGGAAAAGACCAAAGAGAGGCAGTGGAGCGACAGAGATTTTGTGTAGCGGTTCCACCGCCGCGTAGAGCTTTGGGGCGAAGGCGTACGCTTTACCGACCTCAAACGTCTCAACCTGCCGCTCAACCGCAACTGCATTTCCAACCAATTGCTCGTGATGGTAGCCATCACCGATGTACCTGCGGGCAACAAGCAGTGGCAGGGGCTGTTCCACCAGGATGAGTTGAATGCCAACCCGGCCATTGTGCAGAATCCGTTGTAGGATTTCTTAGCTGCGAGCTACGAGCCGCGAGCTTCGAGTTTGGGTTCTGTAAAGATTGAAAATTTACTTAACATAGCGGGCATTCGGAACGACGGTTTCGGATGCCCGTTTTTTATGCTGCGATTCGACTGAAAATATCAAATCATGGCACCATCAGGCAGCAAAAAGCCCGGTTGGAACGATATACATTGGCTGCAAAAAAAACTATGGCAGCATTGGTTTTTTATAAAAATGGTACAAACTGACGAATGTTAGTTTTACCTTTGCGACTAAGGATTTTCTATTTACAAACCAAAATACAGTCAGACATGAAAAAACTCGTATTAGTGTTCATGCTTTTGCTGAGCGGCGCTGCGGCGCTGACGGCACAACGCGCGATCACCGGTAAGGTGACTGACGAAAAAGGAGAAGCCCTCATCGGCGCCTCCATTCTCGTCAAGACGACCTCTGTCGGTACGGTCACCGATCTGGACGGAAGTTTCCGTTTGCAGGCTCCGGCCGGCGCCACTACGCTCATAGTCAGCTACACCGGCTATGTGAGCAAAGAAGTAGCCCTTTCGGCTGCATCCAACTACGACATCACCCTGAGCACCGACGTGGTGGCCATCTCAGAAGTAGTGGTGATCGGGTATGGTACGCAGCAGAAGCGGGAAATAACGGGCAATATTGCCTCCATCAAAGGCTCCGACATCGCCAATTTGGCCGTACAGAGCTTTGATCAGGCATTGCAAGGCCGTGCGGCAGGCGTAAACGTCAGCATTCCCAACGGTGTGTTGAACAACCCGCCTGTGTTTCGTGTACGCGGTGTGAACTCCATCAGTTTGAGTTCTTTCCCGCTCATCGTGATTGACGGAGTACCTACCTTCTCCGGCGACCTTTCTACATCGGCTGCGGCCAACAACCCTTTGTCGAACCTGAATCCGGCAGACATCGAGAGCATCGAGATTCTCAAAGATGCCTCTGCTGCGGCCATTTATGGTTCCAGAGCGGCTGCCGGCGTGGTTCTCATCAGCACCAAGCGCGGCCAATCGGGCAAAGCGCGCGTCAATTATGATGGTTGGGCCAGTTGGGCCTCTCCCGTTCGTCTTCCCGATTTGCTCAACGCACAGGAATACGTTACGTTGAAGAACGAAGCGATCAGCAACGCCAACCAACTTTCGGGTACTGCCAATCCGACGCCGCCACAATTCTTCCTTGACACCATCAATGGCCAACTGGTAGATACCGACTGGTACGACTATGCTTATCGCACGGGCTTTTCTCACAACCACGCGTTGAGTTTCTCCGGCGGTAGCGACAAAACCACTTACTTCCTGTCTATGGGTTTCACCAACCAGCAGGGTATGATCATCGCCAACGATTTCGAACGTAAGTCTATTCGTTTGAACTTGGACCACAAAATGGGTAAGTTTTTGAGCCTCGGTGCTACGGCCGGTTATTCCAACAACATCAACCGCGCTCCCAACACTGGCTCTCTGCCCGGTGCAGGCTTCAACACTTCAGGTTTGGGTCGTATCCCTCTGATTACCGCGCCCAACGTATCTCCTTACACCGCAACCGGCGCCTACAACATCCGCACAGACAACACCATGGGACGCAACAGAAACCTGACTCAATCAGGTTTTGTGAATCCGGTACCCATCATTGATCTCAATAGCTTTTCTTCTGAGTCCGGCCAGATTCAGGCCTCTGTATATGCTCAGGCCAATATCCTGACAGGACTGGCATTCCGCTCTCAGTATGGTATTGACCAAATCAATGTGGAAGACCTCACCTTCTGGAATCCTATTCATGGCGACGGTTTCGGCCAGAATGGCTACGCGTTGAATACATCACGCAAGAGCAATCGCTGGAACTGGACCAATACGCTGCAATATGATTTCAATTTGGGAGAAACCAATAACCTTTCTCTTTTGGTAGGCAATGAGCAGCAATACACGAAGACCGACCGCTGGGGAGCTGCGCGCAACCAAATTGCAGATCCGTTCTTCACAACCTATCAGGGCAACTTCACGACCATCAACCCTGCCAACAACTTCCAGGGTGAAAACTATTTCTTGTCTTACTTTGCTCGTGCCAACTACGATTTCAAGAAGCTTATTCTCGCTACGTTCAACGTGCGTCAGGACGAATTCTCCGCTTTTGCTCCCGGCAAAAAGCGCGGTGTGTTCTGGGGTGCTTCTTTGGGTCTGACCCTGTCAGAGCTTGATTTCTGGAAAAACAGCATCGGCAACCTGTTTAGCTTCTTCCGCGTACGCGGCAGCTACGGTCAGGTAGGCAACAACAACGGTATCGGCGATTTTGCCTCTTTGTCCACTTATGGTTCTGGTTTGTACGGCACCAATGCAACCCTTGCATTCAGCCAGGCAGGCAACCCCGATCTCACTTGGGAAACCAGCAAGAAGACCGACGTAGGTATCAATTTCGGCTTGTGGGAAGACCGCATCACGGGTGAAATTTCTTACTTCCTCAACGACATTGACGGCTTGATCCTCGCAGCACCGCAATCTCCTTCCAAAGGTGTTCCGGGCAACTCTATCTCGACCAACGTAGGCCGGATGCAAAACAAAGGTGTAGAAATTGGTTTGAATGGTACGATCCTGAGAACTAACAAGTTTAGCTGGACGTCCAACTTCAACCTTACTTTCATGGAAAATGAGGTGCTCTCTCTGGCCGCAGGCAACAGAGATATCCGCGTAGCTACTGCCGGCTTGGAACTTACCAACATCATCCGCGTAGGTGAATCCATCGGTAGCATTCTGGCAGTGGAAACACCTGGAGTAAATCCGGCCAACGGACGGAGAATATTTTTAGACGCTCAGGGCCGTCAGGTTCAGTACAACCACGCTGCTGCTGCTGCCAACCGTTACACCTATGTTGACGGTGGCGGCGTTGCCCCTGCCATCTCTATCGTAACTGATGGTAAAATTTATGGTCCTACCCTTCCCAAATGGTTTGGTGCATGGGATCACACCTTCCGTTTCAAATCTATTGATTTTAACGTACAGGCACAATTCTCAGGCGGCAACTATATTTACAATGGTACTCAAGCCGGTATGCGCGATCAGCGTTTCTGGAACAACCATACCGATGTACTCAACCGCTGGCAAAATGAAGGCGACGTGACCGATATACCTCGTTTGGTTTGGTTGGACAACGTCTCCAATGGTTCTGCGTTCCCGGTATCTTCCAACGTAGAAAAGGGCGACTTCCTGCGTATCCGCAACATCACGCTGGGTTACACTTTCCCGACGAACGACCTTTTCAAAAAGGCCAGCATCAGCAACTTCCGCGTGTATGCTTCTGTTAACAATGCCTTCCTCTTTACAGGCTATTCCGGTACCGACCCAGAGGTTTCTACCAACGGAAACGACCCCGGATCAGCAGGCGTAGACCGCAACACTGTGCCGATGGCACGTACCATCCTTGTTGGTTTAAACCTGGGTTTCTAATCATCTAAAAAAAGAGAGACAATATGAAAAATATCATGAATCAATTTCATTTCAAAGTAGCGGCCGCACTCGTCCTGCTTACGGGCGTGTTCGTTAGCTCCTGCGATAAGGACAAGCTCAATCCGGAGCCGCTTACTTTCTTTTCCGATCTGGCTGTATTTTCTGATCCCAGCCGGATTCTGGCACAAGTCAACGGCATGTATGCCAGTGCGAAAAGCGGGCAGTTTCTTGGAGGTCGTTATTACATTTATCAGGACATTCGCGGAGAGGAATTTCTCAACGAATTGACCAATGGTGTAACCGGCCTGCAAACCTGGAACTTCACCGTCAATGACGGCAGCAACGAGGTAAACAACTTCTGGAACGCTGCGTACGCTGCCATCAACGGCGCCAATGTGTTCATTGAAGGTCTTGAAGCCAACAAAGCGGTGTTGAACAACGATGCTTTGGCCAACAACTACCTGGGTGAAGCTCGCTTTTTGCGCGCACTGTCATACTACAGCCTGCTGACGCTGTACAGCCGTCCGTTCACGGATGGCAACGGCGCCAAGTTGGGTGTGCCTCTCCGCGTGAAAGCTGAGAAAGGCCCGGCTAATAACGATCTGGAGCGCAGCACAGTGGCTGCCGTTTATGAGCAAATTCTTGGCGACTTGAACTTTGCTGAAACCAACCTGCCCAACAACTATTCTTCTGCTGCCCTCAACACGACGCGTGCGCACAAGAACACGGCTATCGCGCTCAAAACGCGCGTATTGCTGTCTATGGGCCGTTATGCAGATGTAGTTACGGAAGGCAACAAATTGGTGCCCGCTACTGCTCCTTTCAAAGCTGCGAGCGGTGTGGCACATGAATTGCAAGCCGATATTACCAACGTATTCAAGACGCCGTACACTACCACGGAGAGCATCTTCTCTATGCCGTTTACGGAAAACAACCTTCCGGGTACTCAAAACGGTTTAGGTGGCTACTACAATCCTGGCCCGCGCGGCGCCGGCGATTACTCCCTTAACCCGGCTGCTATCATTGGCGACCCTGCTTTCGCAGCAACGGATGCAAGACGTGCATGGGTATTTGTGGCTACCAACAATAAGCCGTACCTGAACAAATTCCCTACCGGCCCCGTGCATACCGACTCTGCGCCGGTGATTCGCTACTCCGAAGTGCTCCTCAATTTGGCGGAAGCCAATGCTCGTACCTCCGGCGTTTCTCAACGCGCAGTGGACTTGCTCAACGCTGTACGCGGCCGCTCTAATCCGGCAGGCACTTATACAACAGCCAGTTTTGCCAATGCAGATGCATTGATCAACGCTATTCTCACCGAGCGCCGCATTGAATTGCTTGGCGAAGGATTCCGCTCTATTGATATCATGCGTTTGGGCCAAACCTTCCCGGCCAAAGCATCTGTTACAGCAGTACCGCCCAGCTCGAATGCCTACATTTGGCCGATCCCGAGTGGTGAATTGTCTGTAAACGCGCTGTGCGTGCCTAATCCGTAATTTGAACCAGGGTTAAAATTGGAATTTTCTAAAATCGGAGCCGCCTCGCACGTCGGGGCGGCTCTTTCTTTTTGTACAGTTCTGAAAAATCTCCTGTATCTTTGCCTATCATATTTGAAAACTCAAGCATGACCAAAACTGCCGCGCAGCGCCGATTATTTACTGTTTCCGACTACTACAAAATGGCGGAGGCGGGTATTCTGTCGCCCGATGACCGGGTAGAGTTGATTCGTGGAGAAATATTGAAAAAATGGCGCAAGAGCAGCCAACATGCAGGAACGGTCAATCATTTAGCCAAGTTGGCGATTTTGGCGTTACATGAAAAAGCTGTTGTTTCCGTTCAGCACCCGATGAGCATCAACGACTACTCGGAACCGGAACCTGATATTGTAGTGGCCAAACGCAGAAAAGACATGTACAGATCGGCTCACCCCCGCCCCGAAGACGTCTTCCTCCTCATCGAAGTGGCCGATTCCTCCTTAGCTTTCGACCGAAAGGTAAAAACGCCGCTGTATGCTCAGGCAGGCATCCCGGAATACTGGATAGTGAATCTGAACGACCGGCAAATTGAAATTTTCAGAAGTCCGGCCGAGGGCGAATATCAGGAAAAACAGATTGTAAAACACACAGAAACAGCCGTTTGCAGTGTCATCGAGTTTGCAGTGGCGGCTGGTATGTTTTGATGTAAGTATTTCTTTAGCATTTTCCATAGGCTGTTAGCTATTCGCTACTAGCCATTAGCCTGATTTCCCAAAAGGAGAAGAATTCATTTTCAAAAGCACATTTAGTAGTGGGGCAAAAATAAA
>DDUV01000004.1:0-14919 GCA_002344975.1 Saprospiraceae bacterium UBA2329
ACTTTATTTTTTTATCGCCCCTATTCATCTTTGAGTAAATTTTCAAGGTTTTTCAATTCTGTATGATGCATGATCGTAGTAGCAATTACTTGTCCTGTGGATGCGAGCACCATCTGTACTTTCAGGTAGCCGCCGTTTCTACTTGTATCAGGATTTCGCGACGTATCTTCCTGAATCTGAATAATTTGAACGGTGTCGTCAACGACAATAACCTGCGGCGCCAATTCCAGCGCATCCATGTCAATGAGTATCATAGCTGAAGTTTTTGATGACTGATGATGTTGATACAAAATTACGGGCTATGACAAAATCCGTCAAACCGCGTTTTTTAAAAAATAAGAATCCCATAAGCCGGAACAAGTAGAAATAGTTCCTATTTTTGTAGATATTTCATCAAATAACATTACAATCACATGGCTCGGCAAGACCCGCTTCATCAGTTGATACGAGGTTTGGAAAAAGGAGAAATCCGGCATTTTCGGCTATTGGCCCGTATGCACTATTCCAAAGATAAAAGATCAGATTACGAAGAGCTGTTCGACCTCATGGCCGCACAAGAGCAGTATGATGAAGCAGCAACTGCGCGATCTCTGAGCAACCAGCTATTTGCCCGCAATTTGTCGGTCGGCAAAAACTACCTCTACAAAATGATTATGAAATCATTGAGGCACTATTACGCGGAAGAAAACTTATATTTTCAAGTGCGGGAGATGTGGATGGACGCTTTTTTATTGATGCGTAAAGGGCTTCACAAACAGGCCCTTAAAGTGCTTGAAAAGGCTATGAAATTGTGTTCGGAAAAAGGGCTGTACGCACATTTTTTTGATTTTTCGCACATGAAAGGCAGGCATGACTTGTCGTACGCCAACCTCACCAGCCCCGATGAATTGAATAAGTTGAATGACGCCGACAACGTGCAGTATATTCGTCTGGGCAATCAGATCACAACCAACTATGTCATCACCATCACCGATGCCGCCTCAAGGGGCGGTTTTTTGTCTGATTCGGAATGGGAGCAAATGAAGGAGTTCTACGGCCCTTTATTGAAGAAGATGGAAGAAGACGGACAAGCCAAACACGACGTTTTGTCGTATTACCTGCCGATGGTCAAATACTACAACTTCAAGAAAGAATATGATAAATCTTACGAAATTCAGGAAGAAATACTCCGTCATTTGGTCTATAAAGACAATACGATGGTGAAAGCCGCGCCAAGAAGATATTTCGCTTTTTGCGTCAATTTTTTCAACGTATGTAGTTTCCTTCTATCTCAAGAGGAAACAGCCGGCAGGCCGGATAAGTATTCCCGTATGGAAGAACTGATCGGACAGATGAAACAGGTACGGCCCGAAAGCAAGGAGGAAGGACTGTTTTTTAAGTCCGATATTTTGTACTCGGAAGTATTGTATTACGCTCTTTCTGAAAAATACGAGGGTATTCTCAATATGAAAAATGAGCCTGTGGAAATACTCAAGGAAGTAGGCCCCCTCATGCCTTTGAGCAAACAATGGGCCACTTGTATCAATATAGCCTCAGCTTATATGTACGTTGGTCGTTTCTCTGAAGCCTTGGACTGGCTCAACATCATCTTTCAAAATCAGGACAACGACACGCTCCCCTCTCACCAGATTATCAACCGCATCTACATGATGGTATGCCACTTCGAGTTGGGCAATGCCGGCTTTTTGGAGCACTTGGAGCGAAATATTGTGCTGTTTATCAGGCGCCAAAACCCGGATTTCAAAAAAAGGGTGACCCCGACTTTCAACGCCATGAGAAAGGTTATATATGTGCAATCGCAAAAAAACGATTTCAAACAAGCCCTTTTACAAATAGAGGAGCTTACCCGAAAGGAAGTGTCCTTCATCTCCGTTCACCGCTGGGCAGTTCAAAAACTGACTGTTTTGTAAGCCCCACACACTTTTTCCCTCGCGCTTTGCGCATTTGTGCTACTTTTGCCGCCGCATCATTCTTGGTTTAACACAACTCAATCTTTCAGGGCGGTGACCAACAAATATTTCGATCTCATTGATCAGACCTTCTACTTCCCGCAGGAAGGTTTCGACCTCGAAGACGGGTACCTCACTTTCAACGGCGTTCCGCTGATTTACCTCATCCGAAAATACGGTACGCCCCTCAAAATCACTTATTTACCCAAAATCGGGCTGCAAATCAAAAAGGCGCGCAACCTCTTCACCCGCGCCATGCGCTCGATGGGCTACAGCGGCGATTACTACTATTGCTACTGCACCAAAAGCAGCCATTTCAGCTATGTACTCAATGAGGTACTGCGCCACGACGTGCATCTGGAAACCTCCTCTGCTTTCGACATCGAACTCATCCGCAGGCTGCACGCCAAAGAAAAAATCGAAAAAGATACCATCATCATCTGCAATGGTTTCAAGCCCGAAAACTACATGGGCCAGATCACTAATCTCATCAACGACGGGTTTTCCAATGTCATTCCGGTCATTGACAATATGCACGAGGTGGATTTCTACGAAAAACATGTAGAGGGCATCTGCAATGTAGGCATTCGGGTAGCAACGGAGGAAGAACCCAATTTTGAGTTTTATACCTCCCGTCTGGGGATCCGCCACGCCGAGGTGATGAAGTTTTACAAAGAACGCTTAGCCGACAATCCGAAGTTCAAACTTAAAATCCTGCACTTCTTCGTGGACACCGGCATCCGAGATACGCTCTACTATTGGGGCGAACTCAAAAAAGCCATCCGCCTGTACTGCGAACTGAAGCACATCTGCAAAGACCTGCACGGCATCAACATCGGCGGCGGTATGCCCATTCGCAACTCGCTGGGCTTCGAGTTCGATTACAAATACATGATTAAAGAAATCGTGCGCCTCATCTCTGAAGAGTGCGAAGAAGCCGGCGTGCCCGAACCCGATATTTTCACCGAATTCGGCAAATACACCGTAGGCGAAAGCGGCGCCGTCATTTTCTCCGTGCTGGCTCAGAAGCAACAAAACGACGCCGAGGTCTGGTACATGATTGACAACTCGCTGATGACTACCCTGCCCGACGCCTGGGGCATCGGCGAGCGCTTCGTGCTGCTACCCGTCAACAAATGGGACAGCGATTACCGGCGCGTCAACATCGGCGGACTGAGCTGCGACAACTCCGATTATTACAACTCTGAGGTGCATCAGAGCCAGGTTTATCTGCCTTCTTTCCAACCCAACGAAGAGGAGCCGCTTTTCCTCGGCTTTTTCCACACCGGCGCCTATCAGGATTCCATCAGCGGCTACGGCGGCATCAAGCATTGTCTCATCCCGTCGCCCAAACACATCTTGCTCTACCGCGACAGCCAGGGCAATCTGGTGGACGAGCTGTATCAGCCCGAACAAAGCGCCGATGAAATGCTGAAGATTTTGGGGTATTGAGGGGTTCGGGTTTCGGGGTTTCGGGTTTGGAACCGCCTACCGCCTACTCGATTTCCTACGTCATTGGGACTTCGCTTCGCTCGGCTGCATACCGCCCACCGAACACTCTACGCTTAGCACCGCCCACCGAAAAACCCTTCACTGCGCCAAATCCCACACCCACTTGCCTTGTTGGTCGAAGTAGCCGATTTTATCGCCCTGCTCTACGCGGAACAAACCCTCGCCGGCATAGGTAATATACTCGTAATCAGGCTGTACGATGAGTTCGCCATGCAGATTGGTCAGCCCGCTGAAACCCAGGATGCGCACTTTGGCATAACCATTTTCAAAGGATTCAATCTTGTCGTATTTGGGCGGAATGATGGCAATGCCGCGCTGGTCAATAATGCCCCATTTGCCGTTGTTTTCCACCACCGCCACGCCGTGCCTGAAGGGAGTAGCCGTCTGGTAGGCATCGGTATAAGCCCCGGTTTGTTCGGCAATGTAATAGAACGAATAACTCTCCGTGCGCATCAACCCGCGCCCTTCCGAAAACCGCAGCAAGCGGTCGGCGCCTTCGGCCACTTTGTTGGCAATCCCCTCCATATCAATCAGATGCGCTTCCCGCACCCCTTTATAGGCAATGGCTTTATCTTGCTCAAAATCCAGACATTTGGAGTACTCTATCGGCGTCACGGCACGTCCCGCAGCGTCAATATAGCCGCAACGCCCCAGAGAATATACCGCCGCCCGGCCATTGACAAAATCGGCCACTTTGGAATAGGAAGCCGTCACCGCGATCTTGCCGGTGGTGTCAATAAAGCCGTAATTGTTTTTGTACCGCACGGCTGCCAGGCCTTCCCGGAAAGGGCGTATTTCCTGAAAAGCCTGTTGGGTAATCAATCGCCCGCTGCGGTCGGCCATGCCGTATTTGGGCCATTTGCCGCCAAAGCGCACCAATGCCAGCCCATGTTGATTAAAAGGCTGCATGTCTGCAAATTTGGGGCGCAGCGCGTAGCGGCCAGTGTTGTCTATCAGGCCGGTTTTTCCGTCTGCCGTCACGCGGGCCACGCCGTTCTGAAAGTCGAAACTGCGTTCAAATTTAGCCGGTATGGCCAGGTTGCCGGAGGAGTCAATATAGCCAAAGGCATTGTTGTCGTAAACCCAGGCCAAACCTTCGTGAAAACTGCCGGCTCTGGCCCATTTGAACCCAATGCCGATGTCGCCCAATTTGTCAATATAGCCCCAAAAGCGACCTAATTTGACGGCAGCCAGCCCTCCGCTGAACGACTGCGCATCTCTGAAACGGCAAGGAATCACCTCCAGGCCGTCCCGATCCACATAGCCCCAAAGTCCGTTGCGCTTTACAGCGAGGCGCCCTTCGGTAAACGAGCCGATCTCATCGTAAATAGCGCTCACGGTGAGGCGTCCCAAGGTGTCAATGAGACCGTACTTGGGCTGCTGAATATATACTCTGATGATCTGATTATCTGTATTTTCCAAAAACTGCACCCCATCGTAGCGGCAAGGCAGTATGGCCTCTGCTTTGCGATTGACCATGCCCCATTTGCTGCCGTCGCAGGATACAATGCCGACGCCGTTGACAAAATCGCGGGCAAAATGATACTGTGCCTGCACCACGATGCGCCCCAGAGTATCTATGTAGCCCCACTGGCAATCGCGGCAAATCAGCAGCGCATTTTTCTGGAAAAGTTGGTCGTACTCGGTATAATCGGTCATGGATACCGGTGACTTCAACTGAGCGAGGTAATCGCTGAGTTTGTTGAGGTGGTTGGAATCTGGCTTGAGGCTGCCCGACAATTCGCCGCCCAAGGCAAAGCGCGCCAGCCCTTCCTGAAACTCGCCGATGAAAGCCACGTCTTTGCGCAGCACCCGCCCCATGCGATCTACCAATCCGTGCCTGCCGTCGGAAAGCACACAACGTGCAGCGGGCAAACCCTGCTGAAAATCGCTCATGCGAACATCTAAGAAAACCGGCTCCGTCACCAATCTGCCCAATTGGTTGTTGACCAATCCGAAAACAGACTCAAACCGGAAAGAAGTGCGCTCAAACTCGCCTCGGGTGTTTTGCTGTAAAGCCGCCAGCGTGAAGCCAAATTCTGGATATACCTGAATAGAATGGAACTTTGGTTCGATCTGTACCATGCC
Organism: Saprospiraceae bacterium UBA2329; assembly: GCA_002344975.1. Lineage (GTDB taxonomy): Bacteria > Bacteroidota > Bacteroidia > Chitinophagales > Saprospiraceae > UBA2329. The sequence goes on from DDUV01000004.1 coordinate 5,550, forward strand.
GTCCGAGCGACGCCTCAAGCCCCAGCGAGCTTTCGAGGCCGCATAGAACCACTCAAAATCGTCGAGCAAAAAGTTGTTGTCGTTGAAAACAGCGCGGCGTTCGGAAGAATCCGGCAGACCGCCGATGCGGATTCTGAAATGGCGGTTGAAACTGTTGTTGTCGGAAATTTCGCCGCTGTCGTTCCATTCAAAAAGCGCAAGTGTTTCATTGCCGTCAGGGCCTTTTTTATACGCTTTGGCTTCGTTGCCGCTCAATTCGATGCGCACATAATCAGGAGCGACCATCTCCTTGCCTTTGGTATTGAGCAGCCCGAAACGCCCGTTGAGCCTGATCAAACAAACCGCGCCCACCGCCGGAGCAATGTAGTCGTATCGGAGCGGGGTGAGTTCGATGCCCTGAGCGGCGTGCAGCCCCCATTTGCCCTCGCGTTGCACCCGGAACACCTGACCGTCCACCGGCTGAATCTCATCATAAGCCACCTCCAGCGTTTTGGCGCCGCACCAGTCTAAAACGCCCAATTGCCGGCCCTTCAACGCGAGAATGTACTTTCTGGAAAAGGGGAAAAAGTTGTCGAATTCCGTGCCGGTAATGATGCCGGAGCAGGGAATGGAGTACAGCATGGTTTTGCCCGCTCCGAAAAGTTTGATGAAATGTTCCGAAAGTTTCTGGAAGCCCTCAAAGCGAGGTTGTATCACCGTGCGCCCGGCGGCATCTGCGGCGCCCCACTGTTGATTGATTTTGTAAAAAAACAGACTGTCGTTGAAAAGCTGAATCACCTCTGCGTGGGTGGGAATAACCTCCTTGCCCTGTGCCGAGATCAGCCCGAATTTGCCGCCCTTAGAGGCAAGAAACCATTGCTCTGTTTCCTGCCGGATGTCGTCGTACAGCGGTTCTGCCACGGTATATCCCCGGTGATTCACAAGGCCCCATTTATTTTGTTTTCTGAAAGCCAAAAAACCATTTTTGAGCACGCGAATCCGCTCGTAGCCTTTTTCTAAAACCGTTCTGCCCTGCAAATCCACCACCATCCACTCGCCGGCATCCATCACCGCTACCCGCAGGGAGTCTATCATTTTCAGGTCTTCATATACCGGGCGTATCACTTCTTTGCCCTGCTCATCCAACAGGCCCACCTTGCCGTTGCGCTGCATGGTAGCATGCCCGAAATGTCTGAACTCCCCAATAGCCTCGTACACCGGCGGCAGTATGACCTGCCCGGCGGCGTCTATCAATCCCCATTTTTTGTTCACCTTGACGGGAAACGCCTGCTGCGCCGACAAAGAGCCGGTCAGTACCAGACACCACAGAATGATTGCTTTTTTCATAGGCCGAATGAAACGGTTATGAAAGTCTCCAATTGCCTGAATGAAACGCCCGGCGGAAATACAAAAGTATTTGCCGGCCATCCGATAACGGCACAAAGATGAAAAAAATATATATGTTTGCGGCGATTAATGATCGTGCTCCGACTCAAATCTCGCATCGGGCAGACCGGCCAGCCATGCACTGATGGCCATGCGCTGAGATTCGCTGAGCCGGGCTTCGGGATGGCCGCGCGTGTAAGACTTCAGGGGCATCCAACCTTCTTTGAGCGATTCGATGCACTCTTCTATTTTGTGTGCGCGCTTTTTCGGAGACCAGGAGCCGTACAAAGACAGGTTGAGGTGCTCGCGCCCTTCGTTGATGTGTTGTTTGACCCACCAGGAAACCGGCGCAATTTCGGCGTACCAGGGATACTTGCTTTCGTAGGAATGGCAGTCGTAGCAGGCGGCGCGCATCAGGTCGGCAACATCCTGCGGCGCTTGCATGAGTGCCAGAAAATCCTGGCTGCGGTCGTATTCCGGCACGCTTTTGTCAATGCGGAATGCCTGAGCGACGATGAGCAGTACCGGCAAAGCGTACAAAATGTAGCGAAGTGTCTTTTTCATTGTTGTTTGTTTTTATAGTGAGTTGCAAATGTAGTGAACCAAGTAATTTTTCCAACTTTATACTCGTTTGTGGCCGTACAACTTTCCACTTGACTCAACATGTCATTGCCATGAAATATTTCCTTCCTGTTTTTGTCGCTCTGATTTCGGTAGCAGCGCCCGCCTTTGCACAGTCCTATTTTACTGCCGGCGGCCTGCGCATGGGTACCGACTGGGGACTTACCCTTCAGCAAAGAGTGGCCAAAAAAACGAGCGTAGAACTGATTTTGCAAACTAATTTTAGACGCAAAGAAGGTATGTTCACCTTATTGGGAGAACAACATATTCCACTGATTTCCAAACGCTTCAATCTCTATTACGGCGGGGGCATTCACAAAGGCTGGTACACCGAAAAACCGCTGTACGGGGTGGACGAACCGGAAATATCGGGGCCTTTCGGCATCACTGCCATCGGAGGAGCGGAACTGACCATTGGCCGCCTGAACCTGAGCTACGATGTAAAACCGGCGCTCAATATTTCCGGCGGTTCCAACGTGATCTACCTGCAATCGGGGGTGTCGGCGCGCTATGTCATTGCTAAAAAACCTTTTTGGGAAGAGCAGAAAAAAGCAAGCAAGAAGCGGCACAAAAAGAAAAAAACAAGTCGCAACAAACTCCGGTTGTGGTAATCCCTCAATTCTCCGAGGTATTCACAAAGGTGCATTTTTTCCCGTCGTACACCACGATGGGCTTATAATGGAAGCCGGCATCCTCCTGCATTTCATCTGCAAAGCCTTGATAAACAACGACCTTTGCCCCCTCTAAAACTGCGTACAAATAATCGCCCGAACCGGCCCACCAACTACCCACCGCGCTGATCGTTCCGTTGGGCATACCGTAATTGGCGTATTCACCGGAATTGATTCCGCTGCACTGTCCGCTGATGCCGGCAATTTTCGTTTTTCGGTCGCCGGTTTTAAGATAAACCGATGCCGAGGGCGCATCCTCACTGTCCTGAAGGTTTTCACATAACAGTTCAACCGATTGCTTATCAATGGTTTCCGATATTGAATCCGGCTTATCCTGACGGCAGGAAAAAGACAGCGCCATGATGGCAGCAACGAACAACGCGGTTGTGATAAATCTCATAATATGATCTCTTTGGGTTGGCAAAAGTAGGCAATTCGCCGAGGAGTGAAAGCCTGTTGAATATCCATCTCTGCCTTACCGGAAATATTTCCAGTTGGAGCCTCCCACCTCTGGTATGTGCAGTTTCTTCTTTTCTTCGGTATAAAGTTGCAGCGCCAGCAAAGCGGCATACAGCCCCTCCTCGCGGTTGCTTTCTTTGAGGGCCTCAATATTGAAGTAGTGCTGCACGAAATGCGTATCAAAATGGCCGGAAGTGAACGCCTCATGTTGGCACACAAATTTGCCGAAAGGCAAAGTAGTTGCCACGCCCTCTATCTGATACATCTCTATGGCTTCCAACATGCGATGAATGGCCGCACTGCGGGTTTCGCCATAAGTAATCAGTTTGGCGATCATGGGATCGTAATAAATAGGAATGTCCATGCCCTCCTCAAAGCCGTCGTCCACGCGAATGCCCTCGCCCTTTGGCCGCCGGTACACCTCCAATTTGCCGATGCTGGGGTGAAAATTATCGTAAGGGTCTTCCGCATACACGCGCAGTTCGAGCGCATGGCCGCGAATGTGCAATTCATCCTGCGTGAAAGAGAGGGTTTCGCCGCGCGCTATGCGAATTTGCTGCTCCACCAAGTCCACGCCGGAGATGAGTTCGGTGACCGGGTGCTCTACCTGAAGCCGCGTATTCATTTCGAGGAAGTAAAAATTGAGTTGCTCGTCAATGAGAAACTCTACCGTGCCTGCACCTTTGTAACGGCATGCTTTGGCTACCATAACCGCCGCCTGCCCCATCGCTGCGCGCACTTCGGGAGTGAGCACGGAGGAGGGTGCTTCTTCTACTACTTTTTGGTGACGCCGCTGAACGCTGCACTCGCGCTCGAAGAGGTGAACGACGTTGCCGTGCGAGTCGGCCAGCACCTGTATTTCGATGTGGCGGGGCGAGGCGATGTATTTTTCAATAAACACAGCGCCATCGCCAAAAGCAGACTGGGCCTCGCTGATGGCGCGCTCCATCTGTGCAGGCAGGTCTTGCTCGTGTTCTACGATGCGCATTCCTTTGCCCCCGCCTCCGGCCGCCGCTTTGATGAGAATGGGCAAACCTACCTGCCGGGCAATTTTCTGGGCTTCTTCCACATCCGAAATGGCGGATTCGGCGCCGGGTACCATAGGAATATCGTAGCCTTTGACGGCGTCTTTGGCGGCCAGTTTATTGCCCATCACCTCTATAGCGTAGGGGTCGGGGCCAATAAAAATGAGACCTGCGTCCTGCACTTTTTGAGCAAAAGCTGCATTTTCACTGAGGAAGCCATAGCCGGGATGAATGCCGTCAACGCCCAGAGACAGCGCCGTTTCGATGATTTTATCTCCCAGCAAATAAGACCGGTTGGATGGCGGAGGGCCTATGCAGACAGCTTCGTCGGCAAAGCGGACATGAGGCGCTTCGCGGTCGGCCTCAGAAAACACCGCTACGGTTTTGATGCCCATTTTGCGGGCGGTGCGCATTACTCGCAGGGCTATTTCGCCCCGGTTGGCTACCAAAATTTTTTTCATATCCTTGTGTTGGTTTTTCAGCCCGCTTCTGCACTCGGGGCACTCTACGCTTTTTTGATTCTTTTTGCACGGCCGGCCCCCTGCAAATCGGGGAAGAAGGATTGCTTCCACACATTGCGCCCGGCATCCATGTACGTCAGTACCAATTCAAAATCGGGCAACATGCGGTCTTTGCCCGCAGCTTCCAGCATGATGCCATACACCTTGCCGGAAAGCAGTTCGTGGCCCGCCGAGGCGTTTTTCACCTCTATCTCATCCGAACCTTTGATGGCCACACTGAGCAGTACCACATGGTCGCGGGTATTTTTGATTTTCAGCAAGGCATCCCGACCCAGCGGCGCCGACTGATACGAATAAAAAGCGAGGTGGGTGGGCACTCGCGACACGACTTTGCGTTGCCGGCGGCTCATTCCAATCAGAAATGGCAAAACGAGCAGGCCCATGCCGCCGGTTGCCGTCAGACCCCATTCCAACGGGCCGAAAGCAGCCGTTTTGCCTGCCAACCAGGCCCATATTTCGTTCAATTGTTCCATTGTGTTTCGTTCAGGGGCGGAAAGTTAGTGCAAAGAATGCCAAAGGGAGGAATAACTCTTTGCTTTTTGCCAAATTTGCTGCTTCATTCATCAACAAACACAAACAATGAGCAATCGCCGCGACTTTTTTCGCTACACCCTGGTTGCAGCAGCCGGCGCCGCCCTCACAGGTTGCGTTCAAAACAATGACAAGGCCATCCCTCAAAGTTCCAATCCGGCTTCTGTCAAAGGAAGGCCCGTTGTCATTGCTACCTGGAACAACCTGATAGCCACAGAAACAGCCATGAAAAAGCTGACAGAGGGCGGCAGTGCATTGGATGCCGCAGAAGCCGGCGCCCGCATTCCTGAAGCCGACCCCAACGACGTCAGCGTGGGCTACGGCGGCCTGCCCGACCGCGACGGCAACGTTACTTTGGACGCTTGTGTAATGGACGACAAAGGCAATTCGGGAGCAGTATGTTTTCTCAAAAACATAAAACACCCCGTATCAGTGGCGCGCAAAGTGATGGAAAATACCCCGCATAACATGATCTGCGGCAGCGGCGCGCTCGAATTTGCTCTTTCCCAGGGATTTATTGAGGAAGACCTGCTCACTGAAGGCTCCCGCAAAGCCTGGCAGGAATGGCTCAAGGAAAAAAAATATCAGCCCGTTATCAACATTGAACGGCACGACACCATCGGAATATTAGCTATGGACAAAGACGGGCGCTTGTCGGGGGCCTGCACCACCAGCGGCCTGTCTTATAAAATGAGCGGCAGAATCGGCGACTCTCCCATCATCGGGGCAGGTTTGTTTGTGGATAATGAAATCGGGGCAGCCTGCGCAACCGGGCTGGGAGAATTGGTGACACAAACATTAGGCTCTTTTCTCATTGTAGAACTGATGCGCATGGGCTACTCGCCGCAGGCAGCCTGCGAGGAGGCCGTCAACCGGATTATCCGCAGGGCGGAAGCTGCCGGTGTTACTGATTATCAGGCAGGTTTTCTGGCACTCGACAAAAACGGAGAGCATGGCGCCTTTTCGGTGGTGCAGGGGTTCAACTACGCTTTGTATCAAAACAACAAAAACATCGTTTTAGAGGCCGGGCACAAACTTTGATTTATTAGCTGAAAATGCGTTTCTTTGCGCCCCGAAAAAAAATCTGTAATACCATGAAAAATTCACTGTTTGTCATTGCTGCACTTTTGGTGCTTGGCTTTCTGGGCTGCAAAAACGAGAGCAACTCCAATGCCGCCTCCGACTCTACTGCCGATCAACCTGTAAAAGTGGATGGAAAAATTCCTTTGTTTGACTCCACGGCACACGCCCAGGAAATGGCCAAGAGGCAAAAAGAGACAGAAGCCAATGTCATCTCCCAAGACAACTTTACCCAAAAAGCTCCGGCAGGGGCCATGGCCGTGGGCAAGGTTGAAAACACGCTCTTTGAGAAAAACGACGCACTCGCTTCTGCCATCAAAGCATACCTCACCGGCAAAAACATCGTCATCACTTACGACAACGGCCAATACGGTTATAATCTGTTGGACCTCAACGGCGACGGCGCACAAGATGCCTTAGTGTATCTTCCAGGCTCCAATTTCTGTGAGGGCAACAAATGTACCGTGCTCGTAGCCAAAGGAGATGCTGCCGGCAAATTCAAAGTACATTCTATGATTCAGCATCTGGGGCTGCCGGTTCTGGTTTGCGATGCTTCCGAAACAAAAGGCTGGAAAGACATTGTCACGCAGGTTTTTGATTCCGAAAACCGAGCTGCTTCCGTCAAAATCGCTTTCGATGGGACCAAATACACTGAGGCGGTTTCCAAAGCCAAAGCATTGGACAAGGCCGTTCTCGTCTCTGGTTTTCTGATGAATGGCGACAAAACGAGCATGAACCTCGCCGCCAATTAATCACACCCGGTATGGAACCGTTGCAACGCATCCCCACGCTGTCCGACATTCAGGAAACGCACGAGAGCATTGCTTACCTGATTCATCGCACGCCGGTGCTCAAATGTCGCAGCATTGACGACATCAGCGGCGCCAGAATTTTTTTCAAGTGCGAAAATTTTCAAAAGGTGGGCGCTTTCAAAATGCGTGGCGCAGCAGGAGCCCTGCTTCGACTGAGCGAAACGGACCGGCAAAGAGGCGTTGCAACGCATTCCTCCGGCAATCATGCCCAAGCGGTGGCGCGCGCGGCCAAGGTTTTGGGCATACCGGCTTACATCGTTATGCCGGAAAATGCCCCCCAGATCAAGCGAAAGGCGACCGAGGGCTACGGCGCTCAAATTGTGCCCTGCGCGCCTACCGTGGCAGCCAGAGAAACCATGCTGGAGGCTGTATTGGCCCGCACCGGCGCTGTTTTTATTCACCCCTACAACGACTACAATGTCATTGCAGGACAGGCCACGGCTGCCAAGGAATTGCTGGATGATGTGGCCGATCTCGACGCCGTTATAGCGCCCATTGGCGGCGGCGGACTGATGAGCGGCACAGCCCTCAGCACTCGCTACCTCTCTCCCGGCACTAAAATATTCGGCGCCGAACCCACTGAAGTCAATGACGCTTACCGCTCGCTGAAAGCAGGCAAAATTGAGGTCAACGAAACCACCAACACCATCGCCGACGGCCTGCGTACCAACCTGGGCGAGAAGACCTTCGATATTATTTCGCAGCATATAGACGACATCTTCACCGTATCCGAAGAAGAGATCGTACAGGCCATGCGCTTGGTATGGGAGCGCATGAAAATCATCATCGAACCTTCCTGCGCGGTGCCGCTGGCTGCCGTACTACGCCATCGGGAGGTCTTTGCCGGTCGGCGCGTGGGCATCATTCTCAGTGGCGGCAATGTAGATTTGGACCATTTGCCGTTTTGAGCCTTGCGCGATTTCCATGCTGGCGCGAGATTCCATCTCGTGCCCACTATCCGGCGGGTTCTACCCGCCTGTGAGTATTTCTATTGGGAGATGGCCATTGTTTGTTTAAGCTCCGCTGCCACTTGCGCGATTTTCATATCTTTGCCCCATCAAAAACATTATCATCATGAATATTTCAACCCAAACCCGTTTTCGCCCCGGCGTTCTGCACGGCGACGAAGTAACGGAACTGTTCCGTTTTGCCAACGAAAATAACTTTGCATTGCCGGCCGTCAACGTGATCGGCACCAACTCGGTAAATGCCGTATTGGAAACTGCCCGCGCCGTCAATTCGCCCGTCATTATTCAGTTTTCCAATGGGGGTTCGGTGTTTTTTGCAGGCAAGAGCCTTTCCAACGAGAACCAAAAAGCAGCCGTGCTGGGCGGTATTTCCGGCGCCATGCACGTTCATCAGTTGGCCGAAGCTTACGGCGTACCGGTCATATTGCACACCGATCACTGCGCGCTCAATCTTCTCCCCTGGGTGGATGGGCTGCTGGACGCCGGCGAGCGATTTTTTGAGAAAAACGGCTATCCGCTATACAGTTCTCACATGCTCGATTTATCGGAAGAACCTATTGAAGAAAACATGCACATCAGCGCCAAATATTTAGATCGCATGAAGGCGCTGGGCATGACGCTGGAAATTGAACTGGGCGTCACCGGCGGCGAAGAAGACGGCGTGGATAACTCGGATGTGGACAGCTCCAAACTTTATACACAGCCTTCCGAAGTGGCGTATGCTTATGAACAACTGAGCAAGGTCAGCCATCGCTTTACCGTAGCGGCAGCGTTCGGCAATGTACACGGGGTTTATAAGCCCGGCAATGTGAAGTTGCAACCCATTATCCTGAAAAACTCACAGGACTATGTGCGCGCAAAATTCGGCCTTTCCGAAGCTCTGCCGGTCAATTTTGTCTTCCACGGCGGTTCGGGTTCTTCCCGTGAAGAAATCCGCGAAGCCATTGAGTACGGAGCCATTAAAATGAACATAGACACCGACATGCAATGGGCCTACTGGGACGGCGTGCGCGGATATTATGAATCGAAAAAAGGGTATTTGCAATCGCAAATCGGCAATCCCGAAGGCGACGATAAGCCCAATAAAAAGTACTACGATCCGCGTGTGTGGCTGCGCAAAGGCGAAGAAACTTTTGTAACCCGCCTCAAGTCTGCATTTGAAGACCTGAACTGCATAGGACGCAACGCTTGATTGTAATGCCCCTCTATTGGGGCTTTATGCCAATTAATAAAATGAGCCATCCTGAACTTTGAATACGTTCAAAATTCAGGATGGCTCATTTCTTTTTACGGCTTAGTAGTGGGGCAAAAATAAAG
>DDUV01000004.1:15249-25064 GCA_002344975.1 Saprospiraceae bacterium UBA2329
TTATTTTTTTATCGCCCCTTACAGCACGCATTTCTCGTACAATGCACTACCCGCGCGTCAGTACTACCCGCCGCGTCGCATCCGGCAGGCCGGCAGATTTCACTTTCACCAAGTACATTCCGTTTTGTAAGCCTTTCAAATCGAGGCGTTCCAGTGTATTCTGCACTTCGTCCAATTCACTGAATTGCAGCAGCTTGCCTTCTAAGCTATAGACCTCCAAGCGTACCGCCCGTCCAACGTATTGCGCCAAATCCACATTCAGATCGCCGCCCGTTGGGTTGGGATACACATCAAACTCAGGGGTGAGGGGTGAGTGGAGAGGGGTGAGGACGTCAGGGGTGAAGGGTGAGCCAAGCCCGCTGTTGCTGCCCGTGAAGCTCACGTTGGAGAACGTAGCCGTCACAGTGCTGTTGGCGGTGTAGTTGGTCGCTACCAAGCCCATCTGAATACAAGACGGCATCACGATGTTTTGCGCGCCTGCCGGGAACCAGTTGACCCCGTTTGAAGACACAAACATGGTGAACTGATTGCCCACACGCGTGATGCGCAACCAATAGCGGTTCTGGCTCGGGAACTGCTGCATCTGCGCAGAACCATTCGTAGCAATGCGGAACTCCCGCCGGTGATCGCTGCCTAAGTTCGTCATCAACTGCGCTTTCTTCGCGCCCGCTGTATTGTTTTCGCGCATCACGATGCCCGCCCAGCCGCCGGCCAGGGGGTTGATGCCCGTCACCAATGCGGTGATGCTGCCGTTGCCGCACAAGGTACGCTGAGCGAAAGCCGTGGCATCGCCGGTGAAGGGCGGTCCATAGAAGCAGTTGGTGCTGGTGGCTGTGTAAACGCCTGTGGCCGCATTGTAGGCAATGCTATTGCCATTGGCGCAGTTCACTCCGTTCGCTTGTTGGCTCCAGCCGCAGGGCAGGCCGCCTACCGTCACGTTGGCCGTGCAAGTGACCGTATTGTTGCTCGCATCCTTCACCGTGATGGTCACCGGCACTATCTGCCCCACCTGCTGGCAGGTGATGAACGACGGACTCAGTGTAATGCTCGGCGGGCCGCAGTTGTCGGAGACTGTTACCAGATCACTGGCATTCAATGTGATGCTCTCCTGTCCGTTGAACGCGATCGTCTGGTTGTGGCAAGTGGCCATCGGAGGCGTGTTGTCTATGATGGTATAGACAAAGCTCCAGACAGCCGTATTCCCTTCGCAATCGGTGTATGTCCAGGCGTAGGTCCGGGTGCCGGTGCAGACAATCGGATCCGGAACGTTGGTCACCACCGGACCTGTCGGCGTCAGTACCTCGCCGCAGTTGCTCGTCACAGTAGGCGGCGTGGGCTGGGTGGCCAATGTCAGAGAGTTGACCGTAGCGGCGCCATTGGCCGGAACCGTAAACGGATTGCGCTCGATGGTATAGACAAAGCTCCAGAGCAGCGTATTGCCCTCGCAGTCTGTGTAAGAATAGTTGTAAGTGCGGGTTCCTTCACAGGTCAACGGAGTAGGGCTATCCACAATTGATACAAAAGCCGGTGCAATAGGCTCGCCGCAGTTGCTGTTGACCGCCGGCGGCACGGGCACTGTAATGGCTGCCAGACAAGCGACCGTCGCAGCTCCATTGGCCGGAACAGTAAACGGATTGCGCTCGATGGTATAGACAAAGCTCCAGGTGGAAGATGTGCTTCCGCAGGAGTATGTCCAGGTGTATGTCCGCGTACCCTCGCAGGTAACGGGGTTGGGACTGTTGCTGATGACCGGGCCGGAGGGCGTGATGGGCGAGCCGTCGCAGGCCATTACTGTAGGCGGCGTAGGCTGTGTGGCCAAGGCCGGGCAGGCTACGATAGCCGAACCATTGGCAGGTACTACCGGATTGGCCAATGTGCCGGGCACGGTGCTCACCGGATTGGATTCAGCGCTGACGTTATTGGCGTCGTTGTCGCAGGCGCAGCGCGTGCGGATCGTTTGTGCCGGGCCGTCCTGATCGTAAACGGGCAAGCTCGTCGTCCAGCCACTGTTGTTCACATTATACTGCAGGGTAGAGCCTGCCGGGCAGGGTGTTCCTGTCGGCGCTGTGATGCTGCCGCCCGTGAGCGTACAACCGCTGCCGCAGGTGCTGTTGACGATGCCCACATTGGCCGGCGCCCCGCTGAAGGTGGGGCAAGGAGGAAGAGTAGTAGTGACGGTGAAGCAAAAATCACTCGTTCCGTTGCCAAAATCATCTGCAGGATGCACATAGACATAGTATGTGGTGCCTGCCATGGTATTACTTACCGTAAACTGTGCATTGAGTCCGCCACCACTGTCATCGTCGCCAGTGACACAAGTCAGCGAACCGCAGGATCCCGAGTAAACGTTTACCTCTGGGTCCCAACTTGAACCTTGCTGAGGGAAGAAAAAGCTCCAATCCTGGCCATTACCTTGAAATGTGTACCAAACGCCGGCACCGAACCCATCAGCGCTGGTTCCACAAGTTGCACCGCTATTGGGGATGTCGGGGTTGGCGCCAAGGGTTGTTCCGCATATATTGCCGGTCACAGCGGGTATGGTGATGGCATTGACGCAAAGGTCGTTTGCGGGAACTATGTTACAGTTGATTTCAAAATTTTGCGCAGAAAAAGCGGTCGTGTGCGCATCCAGTAAGATGTAATACTGAACCCCAGCCGTCAGTGGGCCAAAAGTGTAATAACTGGTGCCGGTAGAAGTACCAATGCAGTTCCAACCACTTGAGGAACAACCATCGGACGCCAGCTTGTAGCCAAAGTCAACGGGGTCGCCTCCAACGCCATTGATGATAAGTGTGTGAACACCTGACATGGTTGGGGTAAAACTATAGACCGCCTCTGAGCCAACTGTGGAATTACCACAAAATGAAGTATTCCAAAATCCAGTGCCAGAAAGACTTGGGGAGACAGCTGTTCCGCAAGGCAGTGGGGTGATGACATCGCAGGGGCTTGGCGGGCTACAAACGCCCGGCGCCGTCGTTACAGCGGTGGATTCTGCACTTACCATAGTGCCGTCACTGTCGCAAGCGCAGCGCGTTACGATGCTTTGCGTCGGGCCTGTTTGGGCGTAAACAGGCAAGGTGCTCGTCCAGCCGCTGTTGTTCACATTGTATTGCAGGGTAGAACCCGCAGGACAAGGCGTGCCGGTAGGCGCCGTGATGCTGCCGCCGGATACCACATTGCTGTTGCAGGTGCTGTTGACGATGCCGACATTGGCCGGTGCGCCACTGAAGCTGGGGCAAGTGGCAGCCGTATAAACCACGTTGTCTATACCGATGTAATCCGAATTAGCCCCGGTAGGGCCGCCATTGGTAACATCGTACTTGAGCGCAAAGCGACCGCTCGCACCGCCGGGGGGCAAGCCGGAGAGGGTCGCAGAAAACTGTGTCCAACTATTGGGGTATCCCGAAGTTGTCAGACCGTTGTTGACGGAGAGCAAAGTGACGGTAAAATCTGCCGGGGCGGTAGAAACCCCATTCGTGCTGAGCATCAAGCGAAGGCGATCGGGGAATGCGGGGACGTCCACCGTTCTGGTATAAAAACTGATGACATCGCCGTTGTTAAAGGTTCTCATCGGCGACATGAGCCAGTTGCTGATGGTGTTCGCACCGGTGGTATTGTTGAAATTGGCGCCAATGTAGGAATCTGTAGCGCCATTGAACGCAGAAAAAACAGTGTTATTTCCTTGAAACCAGCCGGTAATACCTATTGGCGAACTGGCATTGACCAATGCCCATCCATTGCCGGGCAGCAGGGTGATGTCGTCGAAATTCTCTGTAAACGACTGGGCCTGCAAGGATGGGTAGTTGCTCCCGATGTAAAAACATAGCACCCAAAGCAAGTGCTTCCATTGGAGCACGCGGGCGATGAGGAAGAAACGGAAAGTAGAGTTGATCGTCATAATTAAATGGAATTTTGGTGAGAAAAATTGGTGGATTATTATGTTTTTGGCAAAGCCAAAGGTCTTCAGGTGCATCATTTATTTCTTATCCGCCCGAAAAGTACAAGTTTCATCGCTACATTGCTTCCTGTTTTCCAAAATATATATTTTAACAACCTCAGGCCACTATCTGTAAGGCACATATTCAATTTCGGCCTATATTTGGCCCCGCAAAATGTTTACTCTTAAAACCTGTTTCCCAATGCCGATTGCCAGCCTGCGTCTCGTGCGCTTTTTGTTGATGACCTGCCTTTCATACGGAAGTATAGCCTCCGTATCTGCACAATGCCCTAGTCCGCCGGTTGTGACCGCGCCTGCCAGTATCATGTTGTGCTCCAATCAAAATCTGATGGTCGTGTTCAGCGGCACGGCAGGGGCAACTTTCAACTGGACGAACAACAACCCCGGTATCGGAATACCCGGCGCAGGTTCAGGCAACATCAACACCCCGGTCATTACCGTATTGACCACACAGGTGGCCACCTTTACCGTTACGCCGCAAACAGCCCCGGATTGCATCGGCACGCCGGTCACCTTCACTGTCACGGTATCTCCAGGTACGGCGCCCCCCATACCGGGCGATACCACGATGTGCCGCTTTTCGCCGCTGCTGACTTTGCCCACCTCGCCGGGCGGGGTTACCGGCAACTGGTCGGGCATCGGGGTAGTGAACAACGTGTTCAACCCCATGGTCTCCTCCGGCGACCTCATCCAGTTGTTGTTTGTACCCAATCCCGGCCAATGTGCTGTGCCGGCCACCCGCAACATTACGTTTTTTCCTGAGTTGCTGTTCTTCATCGGCTCCTTCCCCGGCCCGTATTGCGAAGTAAGCGGCCCCGTTCCACTCACCGGCATTATACAACCCACCGGAACACCAGGCACCTGGAGCGGCCCCGGCGTATTGCCCGGCAATATTTTCGATCCGAGCTTGGCCGGTGGAGGTTTTCACGACATATCTTTCACTACTGCGGAAGCCTGCCCGGTAGAGGTATTTTTTAATATTGAGGTGATGGATGCCAGTACCCCACAATTTGACATTGTCGGCCCTTATTGTCCCGGAGATACGCCCACCGTGTTGCCCGGCACGTCCAATGACGGCTTCACCGGCACATGGTCGCCGGCGGTCATAGACACCGACATGCCCGGCAATACCATCTATACATTCACGCCCACCGACGGCCAGGGCTGTATAGACGAGGCTGTATTGAATATAGTAGTGCAGTCTCCTCCAACCCTGACTTGTGCGCAGCAAAATCCCGTAACCGTAACAGGCGGCTCCGACGGCTCGGCTACGGTGCAAATCAGCGGCGGCACGCCCGGCTACACCATTGCATGGAGCGGCCCGGTAAGCGGTTCTCAAATACAAAGCGCAGAAGGTACGGCCACTATCACCAACCTCATGGCAGGCAATTACACCGTCACGGTCACCGATATGCTGGGCTGCGAACAAACCTGTACGTTCACCATCGGAGACCCGGGTTGTAATATCCTTTTGGCCGCCACAGGCAGTAATCCATTGTGTACGGGCGCTTCCAACGGCAGTATCGCGCTGACGGTGAGCAACAGCAGCGGCACTTTGGTTTTTGACTGGAGCAACAATACATTGGACGGGCAGCAAAATCCCTCCGGGCTGATTGCAGGAACCTATTCCGTCACCGTCACCGACGGCGCCAACTGTAATGCAAGTACTTCAGTCACACTCAGCGACCCCGCGGCCATAGCTCTCACTTGTGCGCAGCAAAACCCTGTCACCACGGTAGGCGGCTCCAATGGTTCGGCTACCGTAATGATCACGGGTGGCACGGCGGGCTACACCGTTGCATGGAGCGGCCCTTCAAGCGGCTCTCAAAATCAGGCGGCTGCCGGCACTGCTACCATAACCGGCTTATCGGCAGGCAATTACACCGTCACCGTCACCGATCAAAACAATTGCAGCCAAACCTGCACATTTACCATTGCCGGGCCGGTTTGCAACTTAGCAATTAATGCGCAATCAACGCCCCCCTCTTGTTTCGGAGGCAACAACGGCAGTATTGTGCTTTCTGTAAGTAATGCCAACGGCGCGCTATCGTTCGACTGGAACGTGAACGCCTTGGACGGCATTCAAAACCCAACCGGACTTACAGCCGGCGTTTATTTCGTTACCGTAACAGATGCTGCCGGTTGTACAACCAACACCCCTGTGAGCATCAGCAGCCCGGCCCAACTCAATTTGGTGTGCGCCCAACAAAGCCCCGTCACTACCATCGGCGGCAATCAGGGCGTTGCTTCTATACAAATATTGGGAGGTACTGCCGGTTATACCATCGCATGGAGCGGCCCGGCCAGCGGTTCGCGATTGCAACCCACGCCAGGCCCCACAACCATTACGGGCTTGGTAGCCGGTGATTATTCCGTAACAGTAACGGATTCAAGAGGTTGCACAAGAACCTGTACTTTTACCATTGCCGCCGCCAATTGCAATATGACCCTGACTATCAACGGCATAAACCCCACCTGCAACGGAAATACCAACGGCAGTATCACGCTGACCGTAACCAATTCAACCGGCAACGTTACCTATGACTGGAGCGACAACACATTAGACGGCATCCAAAATCCTACCGGACTGGCAGCGGGTACTTTTTCCGTCACTGTTTCCGACGAAGCCGGCTGTGTGAGAACCGGCTCTGTAACACTCAACAACCCGCCGGCGCTATCCCTGACTTGCAGCCAGCAGAATCCAGTGACCACCGTCGGCGGCATGAACGGCTCGGCAACAGTCAACATCAGCGGAGGAACACCGGGCTACACCATCGAATGGAGCGGCCCTTCAAGCGGCTCCAATACTTCGTCCAACGCCGGAGCAACGGCCATAACAGCCTTACAGGAAGGCAGTTATACAGTAACTGTTACAGACAATAACGGCTGTATGCAAACCTGTGCGTTTGTCATCAGCGGCCCGGGTTGCATGTTGGCAGTGAGTGCCGGTTCCGATAATCCGCTTTGCAACGGCAGCTCCGACGGCGAGATCACCCTGACCCTCAGCGGCGCGGCAGGATCAACTATGTTTGATTGGAACGACAACAGTTTGGACGGCACGCAAAATCCCACCGGACTGGCGGCAGGAACCTACGCCGTGACGGTGACCGACGGCGCAGGATGTACAGCAACCACCTCCGTGACCCTGAACGACCCGCCGGCACTCGTTTTGACCTGCGCTCAGACTGCCCCGGCGTCAACCGTAAGCGCCGCCGACGGCACTGCGGAAGTACAAATCAACGGCGGCACTCCTTTTTACACCATCGCCTGGAGCGGCCCGGTCAATGGCTCACAAATGCAATCGGGTATGGGAACGGCAAGTATTTCGGGGCTTCCCGCCGGCGATTATTCTGTTACTGTAACCGATGTAAACAACTGCTCGCAAACCTGTATGTTCACCATCAGTGGCCCGATTTGCGACATCGTTCTGGATGCTCAACCCATACATCCGAACTGCCCGGGCAGTACCGACGGAGCAGTCACGCTCACCGTGAGCAACGCTACGGGTATGTTGTCTTTCGATTGGAGCGATGACGCAGTGGACGGCATTCAAAACCCCGACGGCCTGATCGCCGGCTCTTACACCGTTATTGTAGAAGATGCTCTGGGCTGTACCGCTACGAGCACTATCTTACTGAACGACCCCGCGCCCATTGTTTTGATCTGCTCGCAGTTAAATCCTACGAGTACCGTCACAGGTTCGGACGGCGCTGCAAACATTCAGATTTCGGGCGGCACGGCGGGCTACTCCATTGCCTGGAGCGGCGCTGCCAGTGGTTCGCAGAATTTGGCGACAGCCGGAACCGCTACCATCAATGGGTTGGTCATGGGCAATTATGTGGTAACTGCCACCGATGCCAATGATTGTGAATCCGTATGCAATTTCAGCATCGCAGGCCCCGTGTGCAATCTCACGCTCAGCATTTCCGGCACAGATCCCATCTGCAACGGAGCGGCTACCGGCAGCATTGATTTGACCGTCACCGGCGGATCGGGCGCACTGACTTTTGATTGGAATGTCAACGCATTGGACGGAACCGAAGACCCGACCAATTTGCTCGCGGGCACTTATGCCGTTACCGTCACCGACGCCATTGGTTGTCAGGCCAATACTTCGGTGACATTAACGAATCCGGCGGCCATCACCTTAATATGCGCGCAGCAAAATCCTGTTACCGTCATCAACGGCTCCAACGGTTCTGCTACCGTGCAAATCAGCGGCGGCGGCGGCGGTTATACCATTACCTGGAGCGGCCCGGTCAGCGGCTCCCAAACCCAAAGCGTTGTCGGAACTGCCACCATAACAGGCTTGCAGGCAGGTACTTATAATGTAACCGTGAGTGATTTCACCGGCTGTCAGCAAACCTGCTCTTTCATGATTTCGGGGCCGGTTTGTAACATCAGTCTCAACATCACCGGCACTTCTCCATCGTGCAACGGCGGCAACAACGGCAGCATCGCATTAGTGGTCAACAACGCCAACGGAGCCGCAAGCTTTGATTGGAATGTCAATGCTTTGGATGGCATCCAAAACCCGGCCAATCTCCCCGCAGGAACCTATCAGGTAACTGTGACGGACGCTGCCGGCTGTACCGCCAATACAACAGTGACGCTGAATGACCCGCCGGCATTGACCCTGGCTTGCGCCCAACAAAACCCGGTCTCCGCCGTCGGCGGTTCGGACGGCTCGGCAACCGTGCAGATTTCGGGCGGCACGGCGGGTTACACCATCGCCTGGAGCGGCCCGGCAAACGGCTCACAGAATCAGGCAGCAGCCGGAACAGCAACCATAACAGGTTTGATAGCAGGCAGTTATACCGTTATTATCACCGACGCAAGAGGTTGCACACAAACCTGTAGTTTCAGCATCGGCGACCCCAATTGCAACATCACCGTAGATGCTATACTGACCCACCCGCTGTGCAACGGCAGTCAGGATGGCAGCATCCAATTGATTATCAACAACGGAACAGGTAATCTTTCATTTGAATGGAATCTGTCTGTTTTGGACGGCATTCAAAATCCGGCCGGCCTGGGCGCAGGCAACTACTCTGTGCTCGTAACAGATGAACTGAACTGTACAGCAACAGCATCTGCTATCCTCACCGCCCCCTCCCCTATCCTGCTCAACTGCGCCCAGCAAAATCCGGTGAGCACCATGGGTGGTTCCAACGGCTCAGCAACCGTGCAGATTTCGGGCGGTACGGCGACTTACACCATCGCCTGGAGCGGCGCAGCAAGCGGCTCGCAAAATCAGGCGACAGCCGGAACAGCGACGATAACAGGCTTGATAGCAGGCACTTACAACGTGATCGTAACGGACGCGAACGGCTGCGAGCAAACCTGCAATTTCTCGATTTCCTCCCCGGCCTGCGCTTTGGATGTGGCCGCTGTTGGCGCCAATCCCGACTGCAACGGCGCAGCTACGGGCAGCATCGCAGTGACCGTCACCGGCGGAACGGGCACTTTGACTTTTGACTGGAACGACAATAGTTTGGACGGAATCGAAGACCCGAACACTTTGCTCGCCGGAACCTACTTCCTCTCCGTCAGCGATCAGGGCGGTTGCAGCGATACCATCACCGTGACTTTGACCAATCCGGCGGCACTGACTTTGGTTTGCGCCCAGCAAAATCCGGCCTCCGCGGTCGGCGGTTCGGACGGTTCGGCGACGGTGCAGATTTCGGGCGGTACGGCGGCTTACACCATCGCGTGGAGCGGCGCAGCAAGCGGTTCGCAAAATCAGGCGACAGCCGGAACAGCGACGATAACAGGCTTGATAGCAGGCACTTACAACGTGATCGTAACGGACGCGAACGGCTGCGAGCAAACCTGCAGCTTCTCGATTTCCTCCCCG
>DDUV01000004.1:25350-25657 GCA_002344975.1 Saprospiraceae bacterium UBA2329
CCAATCCCGACTGCAACGGCGCGGCGACGGGCAGCATCGCAGTGACCGTCACCGGCGGAACGGGCACTTTGACTTTTGACTGGAACGACAATAGTTTGGATGGAACCGAAGACCCGAACGCTTTGCTCGCCGGGACTTACTTCCTCTCCGTCAGCGATCAGGGCGGTTGCAGCGATACCATTACGGTGACTTTGACCGATCCCGCGGCTTTGGTTTTGGCTTGCGCCCAACAGAATCCGGTCTCGACCATTGGAGGTTCTGACGGCTCGGCGACGGTGCAGATTTTGGGCGGAACGGCGGCTTACAC
>DDUV01000056.1:0-26349 GCA_002344975.1 Saprospiraceae bacterium UBA2329
TAATTGAACCCCCACAAAAAGAAAAAGAAAAACACCACGCCCCCCAAAAAGGATAAAATACCTGCTCCGGCAGATTTGATTTTGCCCCAGACTCCCTCGCGGCGGCGATACCAGCGATAAACGGAAACGCCTACCCATATCAGCACGCCGGGAATGACGAGATACGCCAGCGGAAAGGGCAGCCAGGCCAGCCCGTAATCAATGACATTCCGAATACCGATAAACAGGCCGCGACTGTAGAAGCGCTCGGTCCAGTCGGGACGGGCGCCGGCGATCCAGCGCAGCAGCAGGGTGAAGGCGCCGAGGAGTATCCAGATTTTTTGAGATGTTTTCATGCGGTTGGAGGAAGTGAAGCGCTAAATTACCGTCTCAAACAAGATTGGAATGAAAAAGGCACAAAATTCAGAGGAAAAATTCATGGACATCAGCCACATCCTCAACCACTTGGGGGAAGACCGCGAGCAATATTTCAACGCCGTAGCGCCGCCGGTGGTGCAGAGCAGCAATTTCGCATTGCCCAGCATCGCCGCTTTTCGCGAGGCTTTCAGCGATGAACTGCATCACCACGTTTATACGCGGGGCAATAACCCTACCGTAGAAATCCTCCGGGCCAAAGTAGCTGCATTGGAAGGTTGCGAAGACGCGCTGGTGTTCTCCAGTGGCAGCGCAGCCGTAGCCGCCGCTGTATTATCGCAGGTAGCTGCCGGCGATCACATCGTTTGCGTGCGCTCGCCGTACTCTTGGACGCACATTCTGATGACGCGCTTTTTGCCCCGCTTCGGCGTAAGCCATACTTTCGTGGACGGCACAGACATGGCCGAAATAGAAGCTGCCATCCAAACCAACACCCGCCTGCTGTATTTGGAAAGCCCCAACTCGCTCACTTACGAACTGCAAGACCTCGAAGCCTGCGCCCGGCTGGCCCGCGCTCACGGCATCGTCACCTGCATAGACAACAGCCACGCATCGCCCATTTTCCAAAATCCGGCAGCGATGGATATAGACATGGTGGTACACTCCGGCACCAAATACCTCAACGGCCATAGCGACGTGGTGTGCGGCGTGGTGTGCAGCACGAAAGAGCGCATCAGAAAGATTTTTGAAGCGGAACTGATGACCCTCGGCGCCATTCCGTCTCCGCATGATGCTGCACTGATTATCAGAGGATTGAGAACGCTGGAACTGAGAATGCAGCGCAGTCACGACAGTGCTTTGCGCATAGCCGAATGGTTGGAACAACATCCTAAAGTAGAGCGCGTGCTGCACCCCTGGCTGCCGTCGTTTCCGCAGCACGAATTGGCCAAAAAGCAAATGCGCGGCGCCGGGGGGCTGTTTTCCATCTATTTGAAAGCAGAGCGGATAGAAGAAGTGGAAGTTTTTTGCAACCGGCTCAACCGTTTCCTCATGGCGGTGTCTTGGGGCGGCTACGAATCGCTGATGCTGCCGATGGCCGGTTTTTACAAAATTCCCGGCAAGGGCACGCCCTCGCGTCCCTGGAATCTGATTCGCTTTTACATCGGATTAGAAGACCCGGATTGGCTGATCGAGGATTTGAGGCAGGCCCTGGCAGGGTAGGCGGGTTCGAGGTTTCGGGGTGGTCACACACTCACCCCTCACACACTCACCCCTGAAAACCGCCCACCGAGGACCGCTCACCGCTTACCGCCCACCTTCTGCCTCGTCTTCTCTGCCCGTACGTCGGCTTTTTGAGATTTATTTTCAGCAGCAGAAGCGCGCTTTTCAGCCTTGATGGCTTCTGCGCGGGCGCGGGCTGCTTCCTCTTTGGCCTCGGCTGCTTTGCGTTCGCGTTTGGCTACGAGCACATCTTTTTTTGCTTCCTGATGGCGGGCTTTTACGTCGCTGTTGGAAGTGGAACTGCCTGCATTATCGTCCGATTTTTTGAACACCGAAAAAACGCCTTTAGGCTTTTCGTCGCTGGTAGTAGAGCCGGTTTTTTGAGCCAGAGCAGGCGTTGCCAGGCAAAATAAGATCAGTGCCGGCGCCATCATCGCAATTTTTTTCAAAGTCGTCATCTGTTTCCTTTTTTGTGAACGCCCGGAATAACGAAGGCGCGGCGCGGTTTGGTGTGCCGGGCAGTTTTTGCATTACAACTTTTGTACAAAGCACTCGTTTATTGGCTTGGTAAAAACATTTGGCTGCGAGCTATGAGCTTCGGGAGGCAGCGTTGGACAATATCTAATCATCTTGTGACTATTTTGCATCTTTTTTAAGCCATAACCGCGCCTTGGCGCGGCACTAGCTGCAAGCTCATTTTTTATAAAGTAAGAAGATATTCCCATGGGGAAATTTCTAAATGTACTTTTGAAAAAAAATTCTTCTGCTGTGGGAAAACAGAGCTAATAGCTTGAGCCACGCAAGGCGTGGTAACAGCCAATGGAAAATGCTAAATAAATACAAAATCTTACAAATAATGACCCGACTTCTTACACTTTGCATTGCGCTGTTGGCCGGCCTGTCTGCCTGGTCACAACCTGCCGTCACTCAGTACGCGCCCACCGCTTCCGAAAACTCACTGCTCTGGGAAATCAGCGGAAACGGTCTTACACAGCCGTCCTATCTTTTCGGCACCATCCACATCATTGCTGCGGAAGACTTTTTGCTCACCGATTCTACCCTCGCAGCTTTCAACCGCTGCAAAGAGGTAGCCTTTGAAATTGATATGGATGAGATGGACAACATCGGCGCGCTGCTGCCCCTGCTCATGAAAGCCTTTATGCGCAACGGCACCACCCTGCGCGATCTGCTCAGCACGGAGGATTACAACTTGGTCAAAGCTCGCTTTTCCGAAATGGGGCTGCCTATCTTTATGCTCGAACGGGTAAAACCCATGTTCCTCTCTTCCATGTTGACCGGACAGGGCGAAGACTCTTCTTCGGGCATGGCTGACTCCAAGTCCTACGAAATGGAGTTGCTTCAATTGGCCCGCGATGCCGATAAGCCGGTTCATGGCCTCGAAACGGCTGCTTATCAGATGAGTATGTTCGACAGCATACCCTACAAAGCGCAGGCCGAAATGCTGGTGCAAACCCTGAAAGCCGCCCCTTCCGAAAACGATGAAATGGCGCAGATGGTGGCTTTGTACAAAGCGCAAGACCTCGTGGGGCTGCAGGAAATGATGGAAGGCGAATCGGGCGTCGGCGAGTATCAACATCTGCTGCTGGACCAACGCAATGCCAACTGGATTCCCGTGATGAGCCGAATGATGAAAGATAAAGCTGTGTTTTTTGCCGTCGGCGCCGGCCATTTGGGAGGTGAAAAAGGCGTCATTGCCCTGTTGCGCCGGCAAGGGTACCAAATGCGGGCAATTCGTTGAGGCGTTCAGGGGCGGATTGTTTAATTTTGCGGCGGCCTCACGATCAGATTGGCAATGAAAATCCAATTTCACAGCGAGCCGATACAGAATGAAAAACTAAAATGGTCATGTTCCGAATGTTATGCCTGCTGATTTTCCTGTATTGTGGATACGGAATTTCGGCCCAAATCAATGTGGGAATCAAACTGGGGCTGGCAACTACCGGCTTCGAAGAACAACAAATCAACATCCTTGATCAGGGCGGTCTGCAACGCTTTGGATTGGCCCTGCGCGACGGCTCGTACAGCATTCACGGCGGCCTGATGCTGCGGGCGCGCCTCGGCAAAGTCTTTCATATTCAGCCCGAACTGCTCCTGCAATCCAACAAAACCGATTACAACCTCGATGATCTGGCGGCTCCGGGCGCACCGGCTCAATTGCTCACCGAAAAGTACCAGCACCTCAATCTGCCGCTGATGCTGGGCGCACAATGGGGCGCGTTTCGGGTGCAGGCCGGGCCGCAGGGGCATGTTTTTTTGAGCAGCCGCTCGGATTTGTCCAAAGTAGAAGGCTATCAGGAGGATTTTGAAAAAATGACACTGAGTTGGGTGGCCGGAGCCGGCATTGATATTTGGAAAACACTGACCATTGACCTCCGCTACGAAGGCAGCCTCAACCGTTTGGGAGATCATATCCGGTTCTTCGGCAATTCATACTCTTTTGAAGATCGCCCGGCAAGGCTGTTGGTCTCGGCGGGGCTGTTGTTCGGCAAAAAGAAAAGATAAAACGGCGCACTAAACTACTCGTTTGTATCGTCATGGGAAACGTCATTTCTTCATTTCCCAACCCAAAATCGCCCATGCAACAGTCCATTTCATTGAACAGCCTGCTTTTTCTTGCATTTACACTCACAGGCATCGCCACGATGAGCGCCCAAAACGGCCCTCAATTCGGCATTACTGCATTTCCCAACTACTCCGGCGGGCGCATTGCTGCCGGCAGTACCGTCAACGAAGCCGCCATTGACTCCATCGAACTGCGCGAAACCTCTCGACCCTCTCTGTCTTGGGGCATAGTCGCTCAATGGCGTGCCGAAAAAATCGGATTCCGCACCGGTTTTCAACTCACCGATACGGGCTATCGCTCTGTAAAAGAAGGCATTCCCGCTGATGTAGAAGCTCCCGACGGCGCCCTCACCCGCCGCGTGGACTACCGCAATCTGAACCTCGAACTGCCCGCCGAAATCCTGTTTTTGCACGAACTCAATGCACGTCATCGGGTCAATTTTATGATGGGATTCAGCGCCGCCTACAATCTCCGCAACTACGAAGACAACCTCTTTTTCAGCGGCGAAAAGCTCGGCAGAGCGCAAAACCAAATCAGCAATGATGCGTTTCAGCGCCTCCAACTCGGCTTCCAAACCGGCATCGGCTGGCAATACGACATGGGGCCGCGCATGATCTTTTTTGCGCAACCCACGTTCTATTTCTGGTACACCGGCCTGCTGGCAGAAACGGAAGAGGTGAACCGCAGCCTCTATGCCATCGGCCTGAAAACCGGCATTTTATTCAAAACAAAAACCAACCAATAAAACATGGAATACAGAAGACTTGGAAAAAGCGGCCTGCAGGTGAGCGCGCTCTCGCTGGGGTCCTGGCTCACGTTCGGCAAACAAATCAGCGACGATGTGGCCGAACAACTCATGGTCACCGCTTACGACAACGGTGTCAATTTTTTTGACAATGCTGAGATTTATGCCCGCGGTCAGGCCGAAGTGGTCATGGGCAATATTTTGAAGAAAACAGGCTGGGACAGAACGAGTTATGTGCTTTCCAGCAAAGTCTTTTTCGGCGACGGCCGCAAACTCCCCAACCAAACCGGCCTCAGCCACAAGCACATCATCGAAGGCTGCGAGGCTTCTCTGCGCCGCTTGCAGGTGGAATATTTAGACCTGTACTTCTGCCACCGCCCCGATAAAAATACGCCCATCGAGGAGACGGTGCGCGCCATGAATCTGCTCATCCAACAGGGCAAAATATTCTACTGGGGCACCTCCGAATGGTCGGCTCAGGAAATCATGGAGGCACATCTGGTAGCCCGCGAACAGCGCCTTGTCGGCCCGGTCATGGAACAACCGGAGTACAACATGTTTCACCGCCACCGGGTAGAAGCCGAGTACGCGCAGATTTACAAAACAGTGGGGCTGGGCACTACGATCTGGTCGCCGCTGGCATCGGGCATACTCACACCTAAGTACCTGAAAGACAACCCGGAAGATACTCGCCTTGCCATGGCAGGTATGGAGTGGCTCAAGAACTCGGCACTCAAGCCGGAGCGCGTCGAAAAGGCGGCGCTGCTCAACGAATTGGCCAAAGAACTGGGCGTTTCATTGCCCAAATTGGCCATTTCCTGGTGCCTGTCGAATCCCCATGTCAGCACGGTGATTCTGGGCGCTTCCAAAGTATCGCAATTGGAAGAAACGCTCCAATCGGCACAGGTGCTGCCCTTGCTGACGCCGGAAGTGACGGAGCGTATTGAGGGGATTTTGGGAAATAAGCCCGCGCAGCCTGCTTTTTGATAAGTGATGATGTAATCTTGTCAAGATTTTTCATCATCACGGAGGCACGGAGGACACGGGGATTACACAGAGCGTGATCCTCGTGTCTTTCTGTTTTATAGTGAAATTACCCCAAGCGAAAATGACCACCTTATTTTTTATCGCCCCTTAGTGCAGACAGGCTTATGCCTCGTAGCTTTGTAAGATGGACTGAATTTGTTGCCCGAAAAACTATATTTGCGCCAAAATCATCACAAAAAATGGCGCAGCGCAAAATATTTTTCTGGTCGCTCACGGTGGCCTTAGCCGGTTTCCTCTTTGGTTTCGATACGGTGGTCATCTCCGGCGCCGACCAGTCTTTACAGGCACTCTGGCCACGCGGCGAGGTGTTTCACGGCTTCGTCGTCATGGCCTCCGCGCTGTGGGGGACCGTGGTGGGCGCACTGTTCGGCGGCATTCCCACCGACCGCTGGGGTCGAAAGAAAACCCTGTTTTGGATCGGTGTGCTGTATTTTGTGTCGGCAGTCGGCTCTGCGCTGGCCCACGACCCCTTCGTTTTTGCCCTCTTCCGATTCATCGGTGGTTTGGGCGTGGGCGCTTCCACGATAGCGGCGCCGGCCTACATTTCCGAGATTGCTCCGGCCAACGACCGCGGCAAATTGGTGGCCATGTATCAGTTCAACATCGTGTTCGGCATTCTCGTGGCCTTCCTCTCCAATTTCCTGCTCAGCCAAACCGGCGACAACGCCTGGCGCTGGATGATGGGCGTAGAGGCCGTTCCGGCGTTCATTTACACGCTCCTTGTGCTCGGCGTGCCACGCAGCCCGCGCTGGCTTTTGGTCAAAAAGCACGACCGCGCCGCCGCCGCCCAAACCCTTCGCATCATCAATCCGGGCATGGACGTGGAAGCAGAAATGGACCGCATCCTGGCCGACCAGAAAAACGTCGCTCCCGGCGAAACCATCTTCCTGCCCAAGTACCGCCCGGCGCTCATGCTCGCCTTTTTCATCGCCTTTTTCAATCAGTTTTCCGGCATCAACGCCTTTCTTTATTATGCTCCGCGCATCTTCGAGATCGCCGGCCTCGAAAAAAGCTCCGCCCTGCTCAGCAGCGTCGGCATCGGCGTCACCAATCTCGTGTTTACCCTCATCGGTCTGTCGCTCATTGATCGTTTCGGTCGCCGCCAACTCATGTACATCGGCTCCGTGGGCTACATTGTGTCGCTTTCATTAGTCGCCACAGCGCTCCATTTCGGCATACAGGGCATGGCCGTTCCCATCTTCCTGTTCCTGTTCATCGCCTCCCACGCCATCGGGCAAGGCGCCGTCATCTGGGTATTCATTTCCGAAATCTTTCCCAACCACCTGCGCGCTTCCGGCCAGGCATTCGGCAGCTCCGTTCATTGGGTATTGGCAGCCATTATTCCATCGTTGGTGCCCTACCTGTTTGCCGGCATCGGCGCGGCCACCGTATTTGCATTTTTCGCCTTCATGATGGTACTTCAGTTGTATTTCGTTTGGCGCTCCATGCCCGAAACCAAAGGCGTTTCGTTGGAAGAATTGGAAGAACGATTGGTTCGCAAGTAGAGACCTTGCATGCAACATCTGGAAGAACGATTGGTACGCAAAGTGCAGTAAATCAATATTTTGGCAGCCGCCCGCACTACCGGTAGAGCTGTTGGCTTTATCTCCGCAATGACCGGCTAAAAGCCAACAGCTCTACACCTGCCGCGGGCGCCGGGCCTTCCGTTCTTATAGCCTCCTAAAGTCGGCTATACCACTCCAGTCCCTGCTGCGCCAGCCGTCACACCCGCTACCCCTCCTCCTCCTCCTCATATTCCAAAATATCCCCCGGCTGGCAATCCAATGCCTTGCAGATGGCTTCCAGCGTGCTGAAACGGACGGCCTTGGCTTTGCCGGTTTTCAGAATAGACAGGTTGGACAGCGTGAGGTCCACTTTTTCCGACAGCTCGTTGAGCGACATTTTCCGCCGGGCCATCATGACGTCTAAGTTTACGATGATCGGCATGGCTCAGATGGTTAGTTCGTTTTCAGATTTCAGTTCCACTCCTTTTTCAAAAACAACCGACAGCAAAAAGATGATGCCGGCCCAAAACAGCCACTCTCCCGCAGCCCAGTCCGAAGGAGGCAGTTCCACACCCCTGTGCATCAGCCATTTACTGTATCCGGCGCCCGCCAGCGACAACATGGCCGCACTCAATGCAGTATCGCTCATTTTGGAGAGTAGCTTCACATGGCGCTCATTGAAAGGATTTTCTACCTTGAATATCAGCGACATATCAACTGCCCGCCAGGCCAATGCCACCTTGGTACAGGCCAGCGCGATCACTAAGGAGACCATGCCGATGTAGTGCAGGAAATTGTGTTTGTAGAGCGCCGAGTAGTCCAAGCCCATGTACAGGTCGCCGGCGCCGGCAGGGTTCACAGCAAGGCTCACCGCAAAGGAGATGATCAAGGCGCCGGCTTTGATGCACAAACCGATCAGTACGATCCAAAAGGCCACGTTCATGGCCCGAAGAATGAAATGTGTTGTCGTTTTCATGGTTGTCAGTGATTGAATGATGGGGCAAATATCAATGAATATTTATTGATAAACAATAAATTTTGATTATTTATTAAAAAATACCGCACCAAATGCCTCCCTTGTTGGACGAACGGTGAAAAAGGCGCTCCTTTCCCTGCTTTTTGCGAAAGCGGCCTGCTGCTCAAAGCGCGCATTAAAAAAGTTCTACCTCTTATTTCCACAAAACGCTACCTTAGCATCAAAATAGATCAACCATGTCCAGAACAGACTATCTGACATTGGCCATTGTGGCCGTGTGCATTGCCGCCCTCGCGTTTCTCATTTACCGCATGGCTACCATAGACGCTGATCCGGCAGCTACAGACCCCACCGAACAAGTGCTGGACGAGCCGGCTTCCGATCCGACCATGACCGATGAAAATACCGCCGGCACTGAATACGGCGATGAGACGCCCGCACCTGACTACTCGCGCGATGCCGATGAAATGGACGACGCAAAAGTGGAATCTGTGGAAGAAATGCCCGCCGCTAAAAAAGAACCTGCCGCCACAAAGCCTGCTGAAAAACCCGCGCCACGGGCCGAACCCGCGCCGCCTGCCGAGGAACCTGCCCCTGCGCCTGCATCCTCTGCATCAGGCAGTTACATGGTGTTGGCCGGTTCTTTCCGCGAGATGGCCAACGCGGAGGCTATGGTGGCCAAAGTGAAAAAATTAGGCTACGAAAGCGCTTCAGTGGAAAAATTTGACCGGGGAGCTTTTGCCGTCGCTTTGGTGGATCGCTTCGATTCTTACTCTGAAGCCAACGCCTTGGTCAAGGAATTGGCCAAAAAGGGCGTGGAGGCTACGGTGTATAAGAAGAAGTAGCGCGTGAGTGGCCTGTTCCAGACATTGCGATGTTTTTTTAACATCGCAATGTCTGGAACAGGCGTGGCTGCTCACCATACCCCTTTCTTGATAGCCAAACACTCCAACACATCAGGCAGGCTGTCCCTGTTGTTTTTAACAAAATTGACAAATTCTACTGACTCCTCATTTCTCATAATAGTAAACCACCTTCTTTCGCCCAATAGCATTTCTATTTTCTCAGGGGCTTGGGGATCGAAAGCAGCCCCAGACCAGAGGCTGTTGCTAAGGTCCCTTTCATTTAATATCACGAAGAAGTAAAAGGCGATTGTATCATTTTTGACTTCAAAAAGCATTGGTCGGAATTCCAATTGCCTGATGCTGCCGGCCTGTTGAAGAAGAGAATCCCTTTGAATTTCAGCAAAATTGAATTCATATAACCGCCAGATAGCATCTTCGTAGTATGGGCTATATTTCTTTTCATAGGGGTAGTCCTTAGCGCAAAGGCTGTAATCGTTCATGCCACATCCACTAAGAATGCAACATACAGCCACTGCATAACCAACTATACGATTCATACTCCTTTGTTTATAGTAAAATTGATTCTGACCCAGCCGTCTTGTAAAAAAAATAATCGCTCGTCCTGTGTCACCCAGAACGGGACGCTTATCTGGCCGTCTTATCAAACCCACTCTTTGGCTCATTGCGGCCGCGCTTGTTCAGCCGTGGCTCCGGGGGGCGCTAAAATAAAGAGGCAACCCGAAGGCTGCCTCTCCTTATTATATATATGTCAACGCCGGATCAATACCCCGTATTCTGTTGCAGATTCGGGTTGGCGTTGATGTCTGCGCTCGGAATGGGGAACACATTGCGATAAACCGGAACGACAGCACCGTCTTTGACGCCGCCCTTCCACTGCCAGAGGTAATCCGACTGACTAAAGCGGTTGAAACGAATGAGGTCGGTGCGGCGGTGGCACTCCCAGTACAGCTCGCGGGCGCGCTCGTCCAAAATCAAATCCAGATTCAGTTGGCTGTCCGTCACGCTGCCGGCTACGCTTTTGAAAGCGCGGGTGCGAACGGCGTTCACATATTCCAGCGCCTTCGACCGGCTGCCGCCGCTGCGCAGCAAAGCCTCGGCGCCCATCAGGTAGGCATCGGCGAGGCGGAACATCGGGAAGTCCGTGTCCGGGAAGGTGGCATTGGAGCCTTGCGCGCCGGTGGAAGTCACGTTTTTAAATTTCTTCACGGCGATGCCCTGCGTGAACAGCGTCACATCGTCTATGTCCAATGACTGGCCCGGACGGTGGAAAATGCCCCGGCGGTCGAAGGAGGTAGAATTGATCTGGTAGGTGTAGTCCGGCTGGTTGATGAACAACACGATGCGGTAGCTGCCCGATCCCGGAATCCGGTTGATGGTGGCGCCGCCCTGAGAGAGGAGGCCGTTGCCGGCATTGTCGCCCAGATTGACGGTCGGGTCGCTGCTGACGAATTTGAACCCTGCGGCCGTCATGTTCAAATTGGCTACTACGGCTCTCAGTGTCGGGTCCCAGGTCATGGGTACAGGCTGACCGGAGCTGACGCCGGGGCCTTCCACGAACCAGTCGCGGCGAACGATCTGGTAGCTCAGTTGCGTCCAGTTTACTCGGATGTAGTGCAGGCCCGCCGTTGGTACAGTGATGGGCGCGCCGTTGAGTTCGAGGGTGCCGTCGCCGTTGGTATCGCCGTAAATCGGAGCGGAGTTGGATGGGATGCGGGTGAAGCGGATGGTGGTATTAGCATCCGGGAAGTATTTGTAGCCATCAAAAACGTTGTTGCGCAAGGGCGAAGAGAGCGAATTGGACGTCTCGGTGGGGTTGTTGCCCTGGTGCGAACCCGGCACATACACTTTGGGGTAGGTGGCCGTTTCGCCGGCGTTGGGAGAGGCTATAAGACCACCTTCCGTTTCCGGGAATTTCTCAATGAACTGCCGCGTAGCGCGGGTACCGCCCCAGCCGCCGCCGACGCCCTGCTCAGAGGGGTTGATGTTGCCACCGATGGCCGCATTGATGATGAACGTCATACCGCCCCAAGTGCGGGTGTTGATGCCGTCAAAGGTGATGGGGAAGATGATTTCGTTGGAGCGGTGGTTGTCGGCCAGAAACAAGTGTTGGTACTCCGGTTCCAGCGTGTAGCCGGCAGTGATGACCTTGTCACAATAGTTGGCACAGTCGGCAAAACGAGCCTGCCCGGTGTAAACATTGGCGTTGAGGTACAATTTGGCCAAGAGCATCCAGGCGGCGGCGCGGTCGGCACGGCCGTACTCATTGGAGCGCGGTGCTGCCAATGCCGGCTCGATGGCGAGCAATTCCGATTCGATGAAAGAGAACAGATCGGCGGCGGTGGCCTGTTTGGGGAAGAAAGCGCCCACAGCATCCTCATCTGTTACAAAAGGCACATTGCGGAACAAATCCAAGGCATGCCAGTAGCTGAGTGCTCGCAGAAAACGGGCCTCGGCACGGTAGGTAGCAATATCGGTGCGCAATTGACCGCTCACGCCCCGGCTGTCCAATCGGGCGTCGGTGGTTTCGCGCAGAAACTCATTACACACAGAAATCTGATAAAAAATGCGGCTGTAAAAAGCGAAGATGAAGCCGTCGCCGGGCGTCCAGGTTTGTTTGTGAAAATCCTGGATGGTCTGGTCGTTCCAGCCTATGATGGCCTCATCGGTAGTGAGTTCCTGGTGGTACCAGTAGCCGCGGAGGTATTGGCCGAAACCTTCGTCAATACCGGAAATATCGGCCTGGCCTGCAGGGCCTTCCTGACCTGAAAGAGCAAAGCCTGCATAGAGCTTGGCCAAGACTTGCTTATAAACTGCCGGATCGCTATACACCGTGCCGGAGGTGATTTCGAGCGGGTCCAAAGGCACCGTGTCTAAGTCTTTGAAACAGCCGGTCGCTGCGAAAAACATGGCAATCAGCAGCGCAAAAATTTTGATATTTTTCATTGTTACAGAGCTTTTAATGGATTAGAAATTAACACTCACACCCAAGAGGAATGTTCGCGGACGCGGATACACGTTATTGTCAATGCCGGTGCCTAATTCCGGATCCAAGCCGTTGTAGGAGGTCAGCACCAGCGGATTTTGGACAGTGGCAAAAGCCCTGAAATTCTCTCCGATGAGCTTGTCGAAAGTATAACCTACGGTGATGTGATCCAATCGGAAGAAAGAAGCATTGGTGACAAAGTGATCGCTGAAAGTAGCCGAAGCCTGTGTGAGGATGTTGTTGTCAACAGCCGAGCGGTGTATGTTTTGCAGATACAGCGTCGGGTGGAAAAGCCTTTGGAGGTAGCCCATGTCGGTAGCCACGTTGTTGTAAACAAAGTTGCCGATGTTGGCGCGGCCCGCAAAGGAGAAGTCCAATTTGCCGATGGTCATGTTGCTGGTAATGCCGATGAGATAGTCGGCGGCGGGCTTTTCGTAGCGGTACTTATCTTCGTCGTTTACCACGCCGTCGTTGTTGAGATCGGCATATTGGCCGGGCAAAATGCTGCCGTTTTCATCGTACAATTGCTTGAAAACATAGAACGAGCGCGGCGCGTATCCCACACTGTGAATCTGGATATTACTGCCCACGCCGCCTGCAATGCCGCCCGTGAAGACGCCTTTGTAGTCGGGGTCGTCGGTGGCGGTCAGCTTCGTGATTTCGTTGTAGTTGTAGGCAACGTTGGCGGCAATGTCCCAGCGCACTTTGGAAGTAGAAACCGGAGATACATTCAACGACAACTCAACGCCCCTGTTGACCATGCTGCCGATATTGGTATTGATAAAATTGGTCAGGTTGGTACCTGCCGGTACGGGGATGAAATTGAGCAGGTCTTTGGTATTGCGTTGGTATAAATCAAGCGAACCCGACAGGCGGCCTTTGACGATGGAGAAGTCGAGCGCCAGGTTGGTAGTGGATGTTTCTTCCCATTTGATGTTGCGGTCGTAACCATTGGGACGGACCGTATTGATGAAGAAGTCGCCGAACTGGTAGCGGGCATTGTCCAAACTAAACTGATAACGAGCCTGATAGATGTACGGGCTTCCAATATCTTGCTGCCCGGTGACGCCCCAGCCTGCGCGCAGTTTGATGTTGTTGAAGTATTGATTGTCGTTTTCGATGATCTTCACGGCAGCGGCCACAGCGGGGAACAAGCCCCAGCGGTTTTCGGGCGCAAAGCGGGAGGTGGCGTCGCCGCGCATGGTGAGCGTCAGCAAGAAGCGGTTGTTGAAGCTGTAGTTGGCCCGTCCGAAAAGCGATACCAAATAAAGCTCATTGGCCACATTGTTGCGTTCCACCGTTTCGGAAGGCGTATTGGCGGCGTTGGAATTGCGGAAAGAGTTTTCGTTGTAGAAATGCTGCCAGGAGTAACCGGCCATGAAGTCCAGATTGTGTTTGGCTCCCAGATCGGCTTTGTAGCTGAGATAAAACTCCAGCAGTTCATTGGTGCGTGTCTGGCTGTATGTATTGTCTCTGCCGCCGCCGTTGATGGGGTCGAAAGAGAACGCCACCACGTTGCCTCCGGGAATTTTCAGCATACCCTCGCCCAGCGAGTAGTCGTACCCTACGTTGAGGTTGGCGCGCAAGGCAGGCAGGAAGGGCATGCGATAGTCGGCAGAAGCGCTGAGAATGTATCGCTGCACGGTGGAGCGGTCGTCGCGCAGGTTGCGGTCCAACAGCGAAACCGGATTGGCCGGCGACAGGCTGTTGGGATTGCCGTTGGCCAATGTCCATACGCTGTAGCCGGAGTAAACACTGTTGGGGTCCAGCACCGGGCGGGTGGGATCGAAACTGAGGGCCGATCCGATGGCGCCGCGCTCGGCAAACTGGTTTTTGGTGAGCATCCCTTTGAAGCCTACATTGAGCTGAAGGGTATTGTTCAGAAAGCCCGGCGAGAGATTGACGCCTGCGGTGTAGCGATTGAATACGTCGTTTTTGAGCAAACCCTCTTTCATGGTATAACCCAAAGACACCCGGTAAGGCACGGCGCCCACTGCTCCGGTAGCGCCTATGCTGTGGTCGGTAGCCATGGCAGTTTGATAAATTTCAGACTGCCAGTCGGTACTCGCGTCTCCCATCAGACCCACCTGATCAGGATATTGTTCTGCCATCACCGCTCTGAATTCGTCGGCCGTCAGCACGTCCACGCGATTGTAGGTGTTGCCCATAGAAACGTTGCCGGAGTAGTTAATGCGCATTTTTGCGCCCGCAGCTCCTTTTTTGGTCGTAATAAGGATAACGCCGCCTGCTGCCCGGCTGCCGTAAATGGCTGTGGCAGAGGCATCTTTGAGCACGGTGATGGACTCGATGTCGTTGGGGTTGATGATGTTGAGCGGGTTGCGGTTGCCCGATACGCCGCCGTTGTCGAGCGGTATGCCGTCCACGACAATGAGCGGATCGTTGCCCGCACTCAGTGAGGATTCGCCCCGGATGCGGATGCGCGCGCCGTCGTCGGGGCCGCCCCCGGTGGTGATGGCCACGCCGGGTACCTTGCCTGCCAGCAATTCCTGCGGGCTGGTGATGGCGCCCCGGTTGAAATTGGCGGAGCTGACGGTTTGCAAAGAGCCGGTGACGTCTTCCCGCTTGACGGTGCCGTAGCCGATGACAACTACTTCTTCGAGCACCTGGCCGGCCTCGAGCGAAATGTCGAATTTGGTCTGGCTGCCGATGGGAACGTCAATAGAGGCATAGCCCGTGTAGCTGATGCGCAGGGCTGCCGTCGTTTCGGGTACGCTCAGTTCGAAGCTGCCGTCAAAGTCGGTGATGGTGCCGCGTGAGTAGTTGTCGCGATCCACCACAGTGGCGCCGATGAGCGGGTCGCCGGTGCTTTTGTCTTTCACCGTTCCTGTAATCGTCTTCTGCGCGAGCAGCAAGCCCGGCAGCAGTACGCACAATGCGAGGGTCGCTATTTGTAAGACCCTGTGTACAAAATTGGCATTCATGAAAGGTTCATTTTGATTGTTAAGCTTGATTAGATTGCACAAAACTATAAAAAAACGCGCTGGCTTTACGTCGGATTTACAATAATAAATTTTTCAGGGCGGAGCTTTTCTCCGGCAGCCTGCTGCGGTTTCACAATTATGTTTTCGTCAGTACTTTTATTTGATTCGCTTAATTTTGAACCGGCTGGATTCTTCGTTTTTTTATCGTCATTTTTCGCGCAAAATATAGGTGGCATGAACAAGATACATTAGCTTTGCGTCACTCATACAATAATTTTCATCACTAAAATTGAGCATAATCATGTTGAGACTTCTATCTACTTTGCTTTTCTGTGCTGCCGCCCTCATCGGCTACAGCCAGATTACTACTGTCGGTATCATCGGCACGGCCACGCCAAATGGCTGGGACAGCGATACCGATATGGTACAAGACGCCGCGGACACCGCTAAATGGACGCTGACCATCACGCTCGTTCAGGGCGAGGCCAAATTCCGCGCCAACAACGGCTGGGATGTGAACTGGGGCGACTCCGCGTTTCCCATCGGTACAGGTACACAGGGTGGCCCGAATATTCCGGTACCCGCGGGCACTTACAACATTTCTTTCAACTCCGTAACCGGCGCCTATTTCTTTGACCTCGTTTCCGACATCGGTATCATCGGCAGCGCCACGCCTTTCGGCTGGGATCGCGAAGTATTTATGTTCCAGAGCGAAGCGGATACCAATCAGTATTCTCTGACCCTCAATCTGGCGCAGGGCGAGGCCAAATTCCGCGCCAACGGCAACTGGGATGTGAATTGGGGCGCAGCAGATTTCCCCGCCGGCATCGGTACACCGGGCGGCCCGAACATTCCGATTGCACAGGCAGGCAAATACCTCATCGAGTTTAATAAGGCTACAGGCGCTTACAACTTCACCGAGCAGGTAGAATTTACTTCTATCGGAGTCATCGGCAGCGCTACGGCCGGCGGCTGGGACGCTGAAACGGCCCTTACCCGAGACAGTGGCAATCCCGATCTTTGGAAAGGTACGGTTACACTTACAGAAGGTGAACTGAAATTCCGCGCCAACAACGCCTGGGCCATCAACTGGGGCGGCGGGGAGTTTCCCAGCGACACAGCCACTGTTAACGGTGACAATATTGCCGTGCCCACTGCCGGCGATTATCTGGTTTCCTTCAATACCAGAACCTTGATTTACACCTTCTTGCTCATTGGCAATTACACTTCTGTCGGCATCATCGGCGACGCTACGCCCGGCGGATGGGATAACGATACCGACATGACGCAAGACCCCGATGATCGTTCTATCTGGAAGTTGCGCATCATACTTACTGCGGGTGAGGCCAAATTCCGTGCCGACAACGATTGGGCCGTCAACTGGGGCGGCGGTACGTTCCCCAACGGTACGGCTACTCAAGACGGCCCGAACATTCCTGTTACTGCCGGCGAATATAAAGTTACATTCAATTCTACTACAGGAGCTTACACCTTTGAAGAAATCATCGAGTTTGCTCAACTCAGCCTAGTGGGCAGGTCCGGTCCGTTCCAAAGCTGGCCCGGCGGCGGTCCCTGTGCCGATATCAACTGCGACACTTACCTTGAGAAAAACCCGAACGACGGCAACCTCTGGAGCGCTACCGGCGTGACGCTCACCACGTCTGCTGATGAGCAGGATGGCGGTATCAAGTTCCGCGCCAACACCGACTGGGCAGTGAACTGGGGTTCTGCCGCCTTCCCTGCCGGTACCGGTACTCAAAACGGCCCGAACATCTTATCCATCGCAGGTACCTACAACGTAGCTTTCAATGCAGTAACCGGCGAATATGCTTTCAGTCCGGCCAGCTCTACCCGCGAAGACCTGCTGTGGCCTTCGGCTATTCAGTTGTTCCCCAACCCGGCTTCTGAGTTTGTTAATGTCAATATTGATTCCGACAAATTGGCCAACAACATCCAAATGTCCGTGTATGACAACTTTGGTCGTCAGGTGATGCGCCAGACGTTTGACTCTAAAGCCAACATCCGCCTGAACGTAGCTTCGCTTCCGGCCGGCATGTACACACTGAGCATTACCGACGGCAAATACATCGTTGGTAAGCAATTGGTGGTGACGCGTTGATTTTGAGACTGTGATAGTGAAGGGGTGATTTTATATTCACCCCTTCACTAAGCAGGGCAAAAACTTCACAAAGCCGCCTCGATGTATTTCGGGGCGGCTTTGTTGTTTCATCGTTTTCGCAAAATCATCATATCTTTAGCCCCGTAAATCAAAGCTGTACAGATGCTGCTCATTCAGGATATTCTCATCAGCGACGACGTAGTGAAATCGCATTTTGTTTGCAAACTCGATGCCTGCAAAGGCGCCTGCTGCTGGGAAGGCGACTACGGCGCGCCCCTCGAAGTGAACGAACTGCCCATTCTGGAGCGAATTTTCCCACAGGTACGCCCGTTTTTAACGCCCGAAGGCATTGCAGTTATTGAAGAAGAGGGGACTGCCGTTTACAACGAAAACCACGAGACGTATGCCACGCCTTTGGTCAACAACGGCCCCTGCGCTTATATGACCCGCGACGAAAAAGGCATAGCGCACTGCGGCATAGAACAGGCATGGAAAGCGGGCGCTGTTGATTTTCAAAAACCGATTTCCTGTCATTTGTATCCTATTCGGGTTTCTGTGTCGGACATTCCGGGATTCGAGGCGCTCAATTACGATCAGTGGGATATTTGCAATGCGGCCTGCTCTTTTGGCGCACAGTTGCAAGTTCCTATTTATCAGTTTGTTAAAGATGCGCTGGTGCGCAAGTACGGCCAGGAATTTTATGATGAACTGCACGCTGCGGCGCAAGGGTATGAGTGATTCAGGGGTGAGTGTGTGAGGGGTGAGTGTGTGACCAACCCGAAACCTTAAACCCGAAACATTGAACTCGAAACTCGAAACAAACAATGCTTATGAAACTGCACTTTCTCCTTTTCCTCCTCTGCTTTGCCGGCACACTCTCCGCCCAAAGCACCGGTCGCTGGATTACCCTGTTCAACGGTAAAAACTTGGACGGCTGGACGGCCAAAATTTCCGGTTACGAGGCGGGCGATAACTTTGCCAATACTTACCGCGTCGAAAACGGCGTCATCAAAACAGCCTACGACGGATATGATGACAACTTCAACAACCGATTCGGCCTGCTTTTTTACGAAAAGCCTTTTAGTCATTACCGTCTTAAACTCAAATATCGTTTCACCGGCGAACAATGCAAAGGCGTGGCGGAGTGGGCCTGGCGCAACAGCGGCGTGATGATTCACTCTCAATCCCCGCAAAGCATGCCCCGCGATCAGGATTTTCCTATCTCGCTGGAGGTGCAGTTTCTTGGCGGCGACGGCACGAACGAGCGGCCCACGGGCAATCTCTGTACGCCCGGCACGCATGTGGTCATCAATGGAAAATTGGAAGAACAGCACTGCATCACGGCCAATGCGCCCACCATTCCCGGCGACCGCTGGGTTCGCGCAGAAGTGCTGGCTCTGGGCGATTCGCTGATTCAGCACATCATCGAAGGCAAGGTGGTCATCAGCTATTCCAAGCCTGTCATCGGCGGCACAGTGGTGAGCAAATACGATCCCGCTGCCAAAAAAGACGGTATGCCGTTGACAGGAGGCTACATTGCTTTGCAGAGCGAAAGCCATCCCATTGAATTCAAGCAAATCAAACTGATGATATTGGACGAAAACGGACGTCCGGTTCGCACCCAAAAGCGCAAGTGATTTCACATGAGTCGCGTACTTTTTTACACAATCGTGAAGCCTTTGTCGCGGCTGCCGCTGCCGCTGCTCTATCTGTTTTCAGACCTGATGTATGTGATCGTTTATCGTATGGTCGGCTTTCGCAAAAAAGTAGTGTGGAACAACCTCTGCAATGCCTTTCCCGACCAATCGCCCGCCGAATTGAAGGCCGTTATGAGGGCATTTTACAGTCATTTTTGCGACCTCATCGTCGAGAGCATCCGCATGTTCAGCATGACGGAAGAAGAGGCGCGCCGTCGCTGTTTTTTTCGCAACCCGGAGGTATTGGATGCCCACTACCGCGCCGGGAAAAGCGTCGTATTGACAGGAGGGCACTACAACAGTTGGGAACTGATGGCTATGGTTTTCGATGTGCAGGCGCCGCATCAAACCATTGCAGTTTATTCTCCGCTTTCCAATTCGTTTTTTGACAACATATTGAAGGCGTCTCGCGGTAAATTCGGTACAATCTTAGTGCCCAAAAACGACATCGGGGATTTCATCAAACAACAGCAGGGCCAATTGAATCTGTACATTCTCGTTGCCGACCAATCCCCCACTTATGCCAAGAAGGTGTATTGGACGAAATTTCTGAATCAGGAAACCGCCGTAGCTACCGGCCCGGAGAAGTTGGCAAAATTGTTCGATATGCCGGTCGTGTTTTGCCATGTTTACAAACTGCGCAGGGGCTACTATGAAGTGATTTTGGAGGATGTAGAACCTCGCCCGAAGGAGGCCCTGCCCGGCAGCATCACGGAAGGGCATGTGCGGCTGCTCGAAAAGGACATCATGACAGCCCCGCAATACTGGCTCTGGACGCACCGGCGCTGGAAACGCCAAAAATAAATTTTAAAAAAATTATTCCATCAGGCAGCGAACAGCAGCGAATCTGCATCTATGCTTTCGGTGACCAGACACACCAGTTTTTTTTCCTTTAGAAAGTGCGAAGGCCGCCGACTACCTTGGTCGGCGGCCTTTTTTTGTACTTTGGTCTCTAAAACTCATAAAGCGCGCATCGGCTGCTCAAATCCTGCGGGTTTCAATCGGCTTCGGCACATTCTTTTTGTACAATTGGTCTCCCGACTCATTGACGGCATTGTGCAAGGGGGCCAACTCCTCGTTCAGTTTGACAATCACTGCATTGTAAGCCTCCACATCTTCGTTGGTCCGCTTGTCGGCTTTGCGAATCACATCGGTCATGGTTTTGTACCCATTAACAGCCAGGTCTTTATAAAATTTTGTCAGCGCCAGCGCGGCATCGCGATAAGCAGTATCGCCGTTGAAATCGGGTAGCTTGCTGAAAAAATAGAGGTGATCGTCGCAGATCACATCCAATTCTTTGCGATAACGGTCCATCTTTCCGGCATTTTGCTCCTTGAGCGCATCCGAAAATTCAGCATCTTTTTTAGATAGTTTGAACACCCGCAAAAACACCGCCCGGTAGTAGTCATTGAGTTGCGACAAGGTGCCCCCTCCGGCGTCTTCTTCGCCTTCCTCTATCTGGATTTTATACTTTCTGGCAAAAGCTACCTGTGCCGCCGAAGCCCGTTTCGAGGCAGCGTCTATCTTTTTTTCTGCCTCTGCATTGGCTTTGAAGTAGTTTTCCATGGCAATGTACGATTCGGTACTGGTGCGTCTCAACAGGTTTACTTGCTGGAATTCCACTTTGAACGAGGCCAGATACGCCTCAAATACCGCTGCAATTTCGTCCCGCAGTTTGGAGTCGCCTTCATAGGCCGGCATGGTCCGAACGTTGATGAGCGACTGCTGGATTTGCTGAATCAAGGCCATGCGTTTTTGCTCTATCAGGGAATAATCGTCGCTGTGTACGCTGTACTGGAGGTAGTCCATATTTTTGTTGGATACCAGAGCGTGTTCGTTGAACAAGGCTGTGCCATAAGCTACCGGCGATGAATAACCCTGCGCCCAAACGGCAGCGGAGCAACACAGAAACAGGAGGAGGGTGAGGAGTGGTTTTGTCATAATGGTTGAAATTTTAGTGTGATGTTGAATGGAGT
Organism: Saprospiraceae bacterium UBA2329; assembly: GCA_002344975.1. Classification (GTDB taxonomy): domain Bacteria; phylum Bacteroidota; class Bacteroidia; order Chitinophagales; family Saprospiraceae; genus UBA2329. The sequence goes on from DDUV01000056.1 coordinate 21,016, forward strand.
TATAAATGATTTTGCCGGCTGAAAATTCCGACTATTTGCCAACAACGCCAAACGATTTGGGAGAAAATGACAAAAATCAATATTTGATCCCTGCCGAATTGGCTACTTTTGGCAAACATGTGAATGGCGCCTATGTTCAAACTCTATTTCATCACCATCATTGCCGTGCTCTTGCTGTGCAGCCCATTGAGTGCCCAACGCCAATATTGGGCGGGCGCAGGCTTGGAACTGGCTGAAACACAGGGACTCACGGGCTGGGCTTTCGGCGCGCAAACCGGCGTCGCATGGAGGCGCAGCTACACCGGAGTTTTTGTTCGTCAGACTACGGCTCTGGTGCGGGCAGAGAATGCCTCCAATTTGCCTTACGATATTTCCATGCAATACGCGGGCCTGCTGGGCGCCTGGCATCGGCCGGCCATCGGCGCGCTGGAGGTCGGCGTCGGTTTTCAGATCGGTTTGGGGCGGGCTGTTCGTCGCTGGGATAGCTCGCTGGGCTTGCCCAACGACAAAGACGCCATTCTGGTAGCTGTACCGTTTGTGGGCTTGGAGCTTCCCCTGGGCCGCAGGTTTCGCATAGCCGCGCACTCCGGATATCGCTTTTTCGGCGGGTTGGACGGCATAGATCAGTGGCATGGCCGCGATTTTTGGGCTTTGGCCAATTCCATCCAGCTTCGGGTAAATTTTGTAGATAGAAAATGAGCTGAACGCTGTACTTTCGCCAGAAGGAACGGTTCAGGCAGCTTGTAGCCCGCGGCTTGAGACCGGCCACTACCAAAGATCAACAACGATTGCCTATGCCTGTCAAAACCCTTTTGGCCGTTCTGTTCATCCTGTCGGGGCTGAAGCTGCTTGCACAGGATCAGCATTTTTCTCAGTTTTACAACCACCCCTTGCATCTGAGTCCGGCGCTTGCGGGCGTGTTTTCCGGCGACCAGCGTTTCAGCGGCGCCTGGCGCAGCCAATGGGCCTCGGTGCCGGTGCCCTACCTCACTTTTTCCGGCGCTTACGATCAGAAAATCCCTTTGCCTGGCCTCAAAAACGGCTGCCTCGCGGCAGGTATGCTCTTCAACTACGACCGCGCGGGCGATGCCGGACTCAACTGGCTTCAGGTGGGATTGAACACCGCTTACACGCAGCGTCTGGCGGAAGCTTTGTTCCTCACTGCCGGGGTAGAGGCGGCTGTCGGTCAGCGGGCTTTCGATCCGCAGCAGTTGTACTTCGACGAGCAGTTCAACGGTGATATTTTCGACCCATCGCTGCCCACTCAGGAGACTTTTTTGCAAACGGCTGCCGGCTATACCGACCTCTCGGCGGGTCTCAATTTGTTGGTGCAGGCGCCTCAACAGCGCAGTTTTGCCCTGATCGGCGCTGCATACCGGCACCTCAATCGACCCACCGTTCGATTTTACCAACAAAGCGCCCTGTCATTGCGCGCTCTGACGAATATTTACCTCTCCGGCACCGTGCAGACATCTGAAAAAATAGACGCTACCTTTGCATTGGCCGCCCGCCTACAAGGCCCTTACCGGGAAATAGTGAGCGGCGCAGGCATTCGCTACTATTTGAAAAACAACGACTTACATTCTATCGCGGTGGGCGCCGGGGCATCGTACCGCTGGGGCGACGCGCTGGTGTCTTACGTCGAATTGTGGAAAGACAACTGGCGTTTGGGCATCAGTTACGACATCAATACCTCGCCGTTCAGGGTGGCCACGCAGCGCAATGGCGGCCCCGAAGTGACGCTGCAATATTTCATCCACAAAGTCAAAGCGCCCGAAACTTTCAAGATATGTCCCATTTTCTGATTCGCTGCGCCCTTTGTTGCGCCCTTTTGACGGCTGCTCTGGCAGAAACTCAGGCACAAACTTTCAAGGCTTGGGAAAAAGCCGGCGATAAAGCATTGAAAAATAAGGATGTAAATGCAGCCATGCACCACTATGCCCGTGCCTTGGGTCTGAATCCCGATCACGTTGGTCTGGGGTACAAATATGCAGGCTTGGCTCAACGCGCCCATGCCTACGAAGCCGCCCGCGATTATTACCTCAAGGTGACGGCATCTCCGGAGGCCGGGGTGTATCCGCAGGCGCTGTTTCAGTTGGGAATGATGGAAAAAACGCTGGGCCGATACGATCAGGCGGCTTCGCATTTTCGGGATTTCATTGACCGGTACGGCGCTTCCGACCCCGCCCGGAAAGCGCAGGCAGAAAGCCAGTTGGAACAGTGCCGCCGGGCTGCTGAAATGTCGGCGCAACCGCCCACTGCGGAGCTCGTCAGGTTGGGAAAAAGCGTCAACTCGGCTTACACCGAATTCGGCCCATATCCGGCGGGCGACACGCTCTACTTCTCCTCGCTGCGCTTCGACAATCCCAAAGACAAAAACCTGCCGCCGCGTATGGTGTCCAAGGTGATGAGTTCGCTGCGTTCGGGCGCCGGCCGGGCGCTGAAGGATGGATTTAATGAAGACACCCGTCACACGGCGCATTTTGCCCGCAGCCACGACGGTCGTCGGGTGTATTTTACCCGCTGCGATTATGTGAACGCCTCCGAAATCCGCTGTGCCCTCTATTACCGCGAACCCGACCGCCGGGGCCGCCTGCGCACCGAAATCCGTCTGCCCGATCCGCTCCATCTGCCTGGATTTACGGCCACACAACCCGCCGTGGGGTACGATTCCCTTGCTCAAAAAGAGTGGCTGTTTTTTGTATCCGACAGGCCGGGCGGCGCCGGAGGGCTTGACATCTGGGCGAGTGAGGTACTTGCAAAAGGCGCGTTCGGAACCCCGGAGCCGTTGCGGAACATCAACACCCCGGCAGACGATATTACCCCGTTCTTTCACGCAGCTTCCAAAACGCTGTATTTCAGTACAGAAGGGCGGTTCAGTCTGGGTGGTTTCGACATTTATTCCTCCCCAAAAACAGCAGGCGGCTGGGCTGAACCGGTACACGGCGGCCTACCGCTCAACAGCAGTTTCAACGATATTTACCCTGTATTGGAGCAAGACGGCGTGCGGGGCTACCTGGCGTCCAACCGGCCGGGATCGCTGTATCTGGATGCCTCCAACAAGACTTGTTGCAACGATATTTACCAGTTTCGCCTCCTGCCGCCGCCCGCAGACAGCACCATTCCGATGGAGCAAGCATTGATTCCCCCACCTGTAGAGACGCCTCTCATTGCCGAGGAGGAAAAGCTGCCGCAAACCCTCGAAGATTTTCTGCCCCTGGCTTTGTATTTTGATAATGACGAACCCGACAAGCGTACCCGTCGAACCACTACCCAACAAACCTACGGCGGCAGTTTTGAAAAATATTACGTCCGAAAACAGGAGTACATGCGCCAGTACGCGGGCGAGCTGAAAGGCGATGAACAGCAAGACGCTGAAGATCGTATGGAAGATTTTTTTGAGAACGACATTCGCCGGGGACACGACTTTTTAATTCGTTTTTCCGAAATCCTGCTGACTCGCTTGCAAAAGGGCGATCAGGTGGAGATTTTTATCAAAGGTTTTACCAGTCCGCGCGCACAAAGCGACTATAATCTGGCCCTCGGCGCCCGCCGGGTGAGCAGCCTGCGCAATCATTTTGATAGCTGGAACAACGGCGTTTTTCGCAGTTACCTGCAATCGGGGCGGCTCCGAATCAGCGAGCGCTCTTTTGGGGAAACCTCTGCCGCACGAGATGTGAGCGACGACTTGTTTGACGTGCGCAATTCTGTGTACAGTATCGGGGCTATGCGCGAGCGGCGGGTGGAGATCGTAGAGGTGAAGGCAGGGCAATAATGGTGAGGCCCCAAAAGCTGCGGTGGAGGAAGGTGCGGCGGTTCATCGGTTGTTTTTATTACAAAAACGGCGCTTCCCAAAGAAGAGAAGCGCCGTTTTTGTGAGTAATATCCTTTGTATCAGTTACTTAAAAGGATCGGAGAAACGCGTTTCTTTAGTGAATTGCTCATCGGTGAGCGTATGCAGGAAGGCTACCAGCGCCGCTTTTTCCTGTTGAGAAAGGTTGAGCCGTTTGGGCTGGTCGGGATTGAGCGGCTGCTTCAGTAAAGGATGCAGATTGGGGTGCATCTGTATTCCGGAGCTGTAGTGCTCTACTACTGCTTCCAAAGTGGCAAAGCGGCCATCGTGCATGTAAGGAGCGGTGAGGGCCACGTTGCGCAGGAAAGGAACTTTGAAAAGCCCCATTTCATCATTGCGATTGGAGACGCCGCCCACGCCTTTGTCTGCATAGTTCAGCTCCAGGCCGTTATTGGCTACGCGCATGGCCGGATTGGTCATGTCCTGGCCGTGGCAGGAAGCGCAATTGGTCATAAACAGTGCCTTGCCGAGGTTTTCCACCGGCGTGAAATTGGTGAAATTGACGGTGGGTGTAAATTGGCGCTCAATGCCTTTGTCAAATTTAGAATTGACGGAAACGAAAGAGTTGACGAATTCCTGCAATGCTTCCGTGATGCGTTCTGCAGAAATTTGAGAGTCGCCGTAAGCTTTGCGGAAAAGAATTTCGTAGTGTGGTTGGCGGGAGAGTTTGCCGGGCAGCTCGCCCATATTCGTACCCATTTCTACAGGGTCGGTGATGGCGATGGTGCTCAGTTCATGTATGCTTTGAGCGCGCTCGTCCCACAGGAAGCCGATGTTGGTACCGTTGCCGACGAAAGAATTGCCGCCATCATAAGAAGTGGAGAAATTGGCTACGGCGCCCAAAGCCAATGAGTTGCGTTTGGTGGAGCCGCCGTCGAAACCGATGCTTTTGGCTTTGTCGTCGGAGAAGGCGAGTTCCTGTTTGTGGCAGGATGCGCAGGAGACGGTGTTGTTGCGGGAGAGTTGGGTGTCGTAAAACAAGACGCGCCCCAGCGTGGCTTTGGTGTTGGAGATGGCCGGCGCCGCGCCGCGCGAAAGGGAGAAATTGTATTCATCCACATTGTCCGGCAGGTTCAACGCAGCTTTGAGTACGTTGTATTCTTCGGCGGTATAGTATTGAACGTCCACATCCACTTTGTCCTGGATGCAACTGGAGAGCAGCAGGGCTGCTGCAAAGGCGAAGGATAGTTGATAGATTTTCATGGCCGCAAAGGTTTTTTTGATTTTGAGTTTCAAAGATAATGACATTGCTGTGACACGGAGTGCCCTTAAACAAACTTTAACATCGGCACTTATACCTTGCGCCGCCAGGCTTTGTGCATAGCCTTCGGCATAAGTTATTGATTAGCAGCGCCCGGTATGACAAAAGCGGCTTCGCACCTAGGGTGCGAGGTATAAATTCTAAGACGTCCGGTGATGGCAAAACGTTGGTTGAAAGGGCATGTTTTTTTAAAGTTTCGGGTTTCATCCGCCGAAGCCTT
>DDUV01000056.1:26562-35242 GCA_002344975.1 Saprospiraceae bacterium UBA2329
CATCCGCCGAAGCCTTGGCGAAGGCGGGTTTCGGGTTCAAGGTTTCGGATTGAAACGGCTACAACCGCGCCACGGCGCGGTGCAAGCTGCAAGCTACGTAGAGAGTACAAGTCGCAGCTTCCCTCTCGTTCGCGGAATTTCGCACCCTTCGCTCAAATTCGCGTTCAAAAATTTCGCGTTCCCTCGCGCTTAGCACTGCGACCGAGCACCGCCTACCGCACATATTCCTTACCTTTGCCCTTTCAAACAAAAAAGAAAAACCATGAAATTGCTTCAAGGTAAAATTGCATTAGTTACAGGCGGCTCGCGGGGCATCGGGGCGGCCATTGCATTGCGTTTTGCGCAGCAGGGCGCAGATGTGGCCTTCACCTATCATTCTTCGGAAGAAAAAGCCAGAGCTGTCGAAGCCGAATTGGCCGCATTGGGCGTTCGCGCCAAAGCCTACCGTTCCGACGCTTCGTCGTATCAGGAGGCGGAAGCCCTTATCAATGCGGTGCTGGAAGACTTCGGTCAGTTGGATGTGGTGGTTAATAATGCCGGTATTACGCAAGATACGCTCATGCTCCGAATGACCGAGGAGCAGTGGGATTGCGTGATTGAGACCAACCTCAAGTCGGTATTCAACCTCACCAAACACGCCCTGCGCCCGATGATGAAAAACAGGGGCGGCTCCATTATTAATATGAGTTCGGTGGTGGGTGTGACGGGCAATGCCGGGCAAGCCAACTACGCGGCCTCCAAAGCAGGTATTTTCGGATTTACCAAGTCTATTGCCAAAGAAATGGGTTCGCGCAACATCCGCTGCAATGCTGTGGCGCCCGGCTTCATCGAAACCGATATGACCCACATTTTGGACGAAAAAACCAAAGACGCCTACCTCGGCGCCATTCCGCTCAAAAGGCTGGGCCGCGCTGAGGAGGTAGCTGATCTGTGTGTTTTTCTCGGTTCCGACATGTCCACTTATATCTCCGGACAAACCATAAGTATTTGTGGCGCAATGACTACCTGATACAGGGTGACAAAACTAATGCCGGCGGCTGACGAAAATCATTCGCCGGCAACCAAATTGCCTGTAAACTTGAGCCTTGAAAGAACTTCCAATTAGGAAATTCAAGGAAACAAGTGAAAAATACTATTTCTATAAAACTTCTCGGTATGGGCGATGCCCGCTACCGTCGCATCAAAAGCAACCTGACCGAGGCGCTCCAGCATACCCCCGTAGCCGCCCGCATGGAGGAGGTAATGGATTTGGAATCCATCCTCGGATACAATGTGTCTTCGGTGCCCGCCATCATTGTGGAAGACAAAATCCTGTTTGAATACGGTGATATACCTTCGGCAGAACAGTTGGAGTCTATGTTGAGAGCTGCTTTCTCGGAAGAAGCCCACTCTTAAGGATGGATGCGTTTGTAAACATGGCCAACTTAACATACTTTTGCCGCCTCACTCAGACAGCCTTATGGATTCCGAAAATACAGCAGCTTGGTACGAAGACTGGTTCGACTCGCCTTACTACTCCATTTTATACCAAAACAGAGATGAAACCGAGGCCCGCCAATTCATAGACGCATTGTTGGCCAACTTGCAACCGCCCCCATCCGCCCGCGTTCTCGATCTGGCTTGTGGCAAAGGGCGTTTTTCCAAATACCTGGCAGAGAAGGGCTTTGATGTAACCGGACTTGATTTGTCGTTCAACAGCATTCAATACGCCCGGCAGTTTGAATCCGACAGCCTTGCCTTCTATACCCACGATATGCGGCTGCCTTACCGGATGCGCTACTACAATTACATCTTCAGTTTTTTTACCAGTTTCGGCTACTTCGATACCGACCGCGACCACATCCGCACCTTGAAGAGCATTCGCGCAGGCTTGCGGGCAGGAGGCATTTTTGTACTCGATTTTTTCAACGCCCGCTATGTTCGCAAGGGGCTGCCCATGCAGGAGGAGAAGGAGTTGGAAGGCATCCGGTTTCAGATTTCAAAAACGGAAGACGGTCGGTTTGTAACGAAAAGCATACAGTTTGAAGACGCAGGCCGGGCATACCGTTTTGAGGAGCGGGTACGCCTGTACGAGCAGTCTGATCTGGAACGACTGTTTCATGCAGCCGGGCTGGAAATTACAGATGTTTATGGCGACTACACATTGCAATCATTTGATTTACAAAGTAGTCCAAGGATCATTCTCGTAGCGAGAGCGATTGTATAATCAGTTTTTGCGCACGGATGCGGTGAGGGCCGCATCGGAACCGGCCATAAAACAAGCTACCTGCAATTTGCCCTTCTCGCCGGAAACGCTGCCCCCGTCGTCCATTTTGAAAATGGCGGTTTTGAATCCCGCTTTTTTGAGTTCGGCTTCATAAGCCTCTATCTGCCCGATGTTTACGTTTTCCAAATACACCGTCCAGGTATCGGCTTCGGGCGCTTTGGCGGTTGTGTTGCCTTTTATTTTACCCAGCGTCCATTTCGGCACGTCTTTGGGCATGTCGGCCGGCCAATCGGCATCGCCGCCAAAATTGATATTGACGTCGCCTTCGTCTGTTTTGATGCTGATTTTTTTTCCATCCTGTTTTATGTCCACATCGGAGTCGGTGGCAGATTCAATAATGGCCTCGGCAGTGGTTTCGGCCGTTTTTTCGGCTGCTCTTTTGCAGTTGGTAAAAGACAAACCTATTACCGAAAGGAAGGTAAGGAGATAAAAAATTGATTTTTTCATGGTTTTGGAAAAGTTTGGTTGAAAGTTGGCTGCAAGATGAGGTATTTTCCCTGTTCAGTCAATGAGTGTCGTCAATGAAGTATGAATTTAAGCGAAACTACTATCTTCGCAGCCTCACTTATCAACAGATAAATGCCATGCCCAATAAGCTTCTTGCCACTTTTCACTCCCGCTGGAAAATGGCCCTGTACATGCTCCAACGGCTGCCGACGCTGCTGTTTTGGGGTGTGCGCGTCAAAAAAGTAACAGAGCAGGAAGGCGTGGTGACGTTGCCTTACGGGTGGCGCACACAAAACCCTTTCCGCTCCATCTATTTCGCGGCGCAATGCGGTGCTGCCGAGCTGTCCACCGGCCTGTTGGCGCTCACACATTTGCACGGCAAGGGAAAGGTGTCCATGCTCATCACGCGGGTAGAAGCCGATTTTGTAAAAAAAGCCGATTCCTTGGTCACTTTCACCTGTACCGACGGCGATGCGATGCGCGCTGCCATTGAGGAAGCCGTTCAAACGGGCACGGCAGTTGCTTTTACCGCCCGTTCTGTGGGGGTGCAGGCCACCGGTGAAATTGTCGCGCAACTGCATTTTACATGGTCTTTTAAGTCCAAGCCTTGATTTGTTTTTTACCTTTCGCCTCCGAAAAAATTTTAAGTTTCATCACCTGTTTCAACGTCCTTGTCATCTCTATGAAAAGCAACTTCTACTTTCTTCTGGCCTTTCTGGCCTTGGCCGGCGTTTCGCTGCAAGCCCAAATTTCCTTTACCAATGCCAACGCCAAACTCGGCTACGGCAATCATTTCAGCGGCGTGGCTATAGGCATCGCCGACATGAACGCTGATGGTTACGACGACATCGTACACCTGCGCAACGGCAGAATCCTTGCCATAGAACTGCAAAAACCCGATGGCTCCGGCCTGCAAACAATTACGGTGGGCCAGATTTCCAACAACAGCCAATGGAGCATGTGCATTGCCGATGCCGACAACAACGGCTTCAATGACGTGCTTGCCGGTGGTTCCTACGACGGTGTCAAATTGGTGCGTGCTGCCTCCGATGGACAAAGCTATACCTGGGCCAATTTGCAGGGAACAGGTCTTTTTCTGCAAGGCTCCAACTTCGCCGACATCAACAACGACGGCTGGCTCGATGTCTTTGCCTGCCACGACGACGCCATGAGCCGCATCTGGGGCAACGACGGTACCGGGCAATTTCTCATCGAAAGCTGGATAGACATGACCACCGTGCCGCCTTCCGACAACTCCGGCAATTATGGCAGCGTGTGGACCGACTTCGACAACGACGGCGACCTCGACCTCTACATCGCCAAGTGCCGTCAGGGCGTGAATAACCCGGAAGATGGCCGCCGTATCAACCAGCTTTTGGTCAACAACGGCGACGGAACCTACTCGCAGGATACCCTCAATACTTATGGTCTGCGCATCGGCGCGCAATCCTGGACGGCCGACTTCGGAGATGTTGATAATGACGGAGATATGGATTGCTTCATCACCAACCACGACCTGCCCAGCCAACTGCTGCTCAACGATGGTTCGGGGGTGTTTTCGGATGCGACCACAGGGTCCGGGATCAACGTGCAGGGATTGCCCATTCAGGGTATTTTTAAAGATTTCGATAACGACGGTTTTCTCGATATCCTCGTTTCCGGCACGCGCCATTATCTGTACAGAAACAACGGGAACGGCACCTTTACTGATTTTGGCGTGGCCGCTTTCGGAGATACACAAATGGAGTCTTTTGCAGTGGGCGACCTCAATCAGGACGGTAAATTGGACGTTTACGGAGGCTACGCCAATGTTTACACCTCGCCCAGCAACATTCCCGACGTGATCTGGCTGAATACCATTGCCAATGACAATCACTACCTCACCGTTCGCCTCGAAGGCACTACTTCCAACCGCAATGCTGTAGGTGCGCGCATTTCCATTTACGGCGACTGGGGCATCCAAATACGCGAAGTGCGCAGCGGCGAGAGCTACGGCATTATGAACAGCTTTTTCCAGCACTTCGGACTGGGACAACAGACAAGCGTAGATTCGTTAGTCGTCAACTGGCCCTCCGGCCTCCGCGAGGTGTTTTACAATGTTCCCGCCGATCAGTCCATTCAAATCAAAGAAGGCGAGTGCATTTCTCCTGCGGCATCTGTGGCGCTGTCCGGCCCAACGGTATTTTGCCCGGGTGAAAGTGCAAGCCTTTCGATAACGACGGCTTCATCGGTCATTACCTGGTCGAATGGCGCTACGGGCGCAGAGCTGACGGTGACCGAGGGCGGTTGGTACAGCGCGGTAGTAGGCACGCCGGGCTGCCAAACCATCACGCCTGCTATTGAATTTACAGTGAATCCGCCGGTCTTCCCTACCATTTCTGTACAGGGCGACACGATATTCTGTCCGGGCGGCAGCGCGACCCTGACGGCAAGTCCGTCCTCTTCATATACTTGGTCGAATGGTGCTGCCACTGCTTCCATAGTTGTGAGTGCGGCAGGAAGCTATACGGTTGATGTTCAGGGGCTTTGTGGTACCTTTACTTCGCAGCCGGTGACCATCAGCTTGTTGGATGCTCCCCTGCCCGCTGCCGAGAACGACACGATCACAGGCGCCGGCCAGGCTGTATTGACGGCAACGGGCGAAATGCCTCGCTGGTACGATGTGCCCTCCGGCGGAACGCCCGTGGCTACCGGCAATACTTTTACCATTCCCATGCTGACGGCCACAGATACTTTTTATGTAGAAAATGTGAGCCGGTATGCCGGAGAGGTGGCTTTTGCCGGACCGCCTCAACATGCGGGCAATTCCAATTACAGCGGCAACACCACCAACGGTCAGATTATTTTCGACGCACACCGGTCTTTCAGATTGGCCACTGTAAAAGTGAATACCGATATGGCCGGCGTTCGCATCATCGAATTGCGTAGCGGCAATACGGTTCTGGAGGCCCGTACCATTGATATTCCCGCCGGCGAGTCCGTCATTACTTTGGATATGAACATTCCGCAAGGAAATGACCTCATTCTTACCACCAACACTGCTCAGAACCAGTCGGTATTCGGTTTTGCCAGTCCAAGACTTCGCCGCACCAGTTCGGGAGTGATGTATCCTTATGTAACGCCTAATGTGGTGACGCTCAAGACTTCCAACTTCGGCAACGACGTCTATTATTATTTCTACAATTGGGAAATCAAGCAGCCGGATACGGAATGTGTCAGCGAGCGCGTACCGGTGTATGCCGTTGTACTGGAACCTAATGCCGCCCAGGAAGCCTGGCTGGGAGACACTCGTCTGACGCTTTCGCCCAATCCGACGTCCGAGGCAACCGTATTGAACCTCTCACACCCGCTGCATGAAACGGCCAACCTGACCCTCACCGACATGAACGGTCGCATCCTGAGTCGCGCAGTTTTACCTGCCGGTCAGACACAGTATCGTTGGGATGTGCAGGCATTGACGCCGGGCGTATATCACTTGCGCATGGCTACCCGCGAGGGTACGGCAGTGAGGGCTTTGGTAGTAACGCGTTGATAATGAGTTTATGGCTGCGTATTTTCATGGTCGGCAATTCGATACGTTCGAGTTTCATGCCCTCGAAAAAGGGGAGTATGAAGCTTGCCGGTTTACCAATGGGAGCGGCCATAAAGCAGACTTGTCGGAGTTCAAATTCATTGATTGTGAGTTTGTTGTCTGCGATTTGAGCTTAGCAAAACTGAATCGAACTGCTTTCAGGGAAGTGCAGTTCCGGGAGTGTAAACTGTCGGGACTGCACTTCGAAAGCTGCCATGATTTCGGTCTGGCTTTCGGGTTTGAACTATGCCGTATAGACTTTTGCACCTTCATCGGGATGAAACTGAAGGGCACTCGTTTCGTCCGTTCCCAATTGTTGGAATCCGATTTTACAGATTGCGATCTCACCGGCGCGCTCTTTGATCAAACCGATCTCAGCCGGGTAGTTTTTGACAATACTATTTTGGAAAAGGCCGATTTTAGAACCGCCTATGGCTATCAAATAGACCCCGAACAAAACCGGATGCGTCAGGCAAAATTTTCAGCCTCTGGGCTGGCGGGGCTGCTGGGCAAATACGGGTTGGAGATAGAATGAGTGCTAAGATTTGAGCAACTGCCTCATTTTTTTGTTACACTCTCATCTGTTTGAAAATCAGTTGCATGAAGTCTCCTTTCCGACCATCCACATCTCAAAATGCAGGCTGGAACCTCGCCAAGACAGCCCTGCAAACCTCTGTTTTCTGGTTCATTTTTCTTTATGTTTTCCCTCAACTGATCCTGAAAATGGAAAGGGAGCTACAATGGCCCTCGTTTTCATTTCCTGAGTGGATTGCCTGGCTTTTATTGTTGGTTTTCAGTGTATTGGGTGTTTATAGCGGATATGCCATGAGCCGATTCGGACAGGGAACGCCACTGCCGACCGACTGCGCCAATGAATTAGTTGTGCAGGGGCCTTACAAAATTGTACGCAATCCGATGGCCGTAGCAGGCATCGGGCAGGGCATCAGTATCGGGTTGATACATGGCTCCTGGAGCGTTATTGTGTACGCCTTTGCGGGAGCTATTCTTTGGCACATAGCGGTACGTCCGGCAGAGGAAACTGACCTGAAAAGCCGATTTGGCGATGCTTACATTTTGTACAAAAAGCAGGTAAAGTGCTGGATTCCAAAATTATAAATAGCTCATCGCAACAACATCACTTCGCCTTTCAGTAACTCCGTTCTGCCGTCAACAAACTCCACCTCTGCTGAAAAAACATAGACCCCGGAGTTCATCGGGCGGCCCTCAAACTCGCCGTTCCAACCATATTGCGGGTCATTGGGAGGAAAGGGACCGTTGAAATACAGCATGTTTCCCCATCGGTCGAAAATGCGGAATGATTTGATTTGCAGTACGTTGTCGTCTGCAAAAATCATCAATACATCGTTGGTGCCGTCCTCGTTCGGACTGAAAGCATTGGGAATAAAAACTCCCAGCCGTGTATCCACATACACCCAAACCACATCCTCTGCCCGACAACCATTGGCATCAAAGGCAGTCAACTGATACGCCGTGCTCACGCCGGGGCGAGCAAAGGTAACCGGGCCACTGACGTCGCTTAAAAATTCGCTCGGCGCCCATACCACTGAATCAATAGCGAAATTGGCCAAACCCTCTAACCTGACGCTGTCGCCGAGGCGCACATAAAGGTCGGGGCCGAGATCGAGCGTGTAAGTCGGGGCGGGCAATACCGCTACTTGCGTCGTGACGGCACAATCATTGGCATCCTGCAAAGTGACTGTATAATTGCCCGGTGCTACACCTGCAATTTGTGAAGGCAATGCGCCCAAGCCTACAAAGAAACGCCCATCATAAGACACCTCATAAGGTGGAACGCCACCGGTAGCCGAGGTAACGGAAATACTCCCGTTGAGCGGGTCGAGACAGTTGGCGGCGATGCCTGTGGCGGCAAAAGTCAAAGCTGCCGGGTTGGTCAAAGTCACGGAAGCAGTGGTCTGACAGCCCGCCCCATCGGTTACGGTGACGGAGTAAGTGCCTGCGGGCAGGTTGGCCGGGTCTTCCGTGCCGTCTAAGGTATTGTCGTTCCAGTCAAAAGTCAAGGCGCCCGTTGCGCCCGTGACGGTCAGTGCGATGCTGCCGGTGGATGCGCCGCTACAGCCGGGATTGGTTCCCACGGCAGTGGCCGAGAGGTTGCAATTGGGCGATGCGATGGTAAAGGAACAGGTCTGCGTACAACCATTGGCATCGGTGACGACGACGTTGTAAGTGCCTGCAATCAAGCCGGTTATGGTAGCAGTTCCGGCTGCTGCCTGATTCTGCGAGCCGCTTGCCGCGCCGCTCCAAGCCACCGTGTAGCCCGCCGTGCCGCCCGAAATCTGCACGGTTGCCGAGCCGTTGGAGCCGCCGATGGTGGAGACCGGATTTTGCTGCGCACAGGTCAAAGTCAGGGCTGCCGG
>DDUV01000056.1:35632-36846 GCA_002344975.1 Saprospiraceae bacterium UBA2329
TACAGCCGGGATTGGTTCCCACGGTAGTGGCCGAGAGGTTGCAGCCCGGATCGTTGATGTTGAATGAGCAAGTTTCCACACAGCCATTGCTGTCGGTCACTTCAATTTGGTAAGGGCCTGCCGAGAGGTTGCTGAGCGTAGTAGTTCCCGGTGTGTCTGCGGTGACATCGCCGTTGAGCGGTCCTGAATAATTGACATTATAAACAGCAACTCCGCCTGTGATCACCACGGTGGCGCTGCCATCCATGCCGCCGATAGTGCTTACGGGGTTTAGCTGCGCACAATTGAGCGTCAGCAAGGGAGGTTCAATCACAGTAACGGATGCGTTAGCTGTACAGCCTGCGCCGTCGGTGATGGTGACGGAATAGGTTCCCGGCGAGAGATTCGTCGGGTTCTGAATGCCGTCAAGTGCATTGTCGTTCCAGTCAAAAGTAAAATTAGGCGCACCTCCGTTCAGGATCAAAAAAATCATACCATCATTGTCTCCGTTGCAAGTCGGATTCATCGCTGCAATATCTGCCGAAAAATTGCAAGCAGGAGAAGTAATCATAAAGGAACAGGTCTGCGTACAACCATTGGCATCGGTGATGATGACGTTGTAAGTGCCTGAAATCAAACCGGTTATGGTGGCAGTTCCGGCTGCTGCCTGATTCTGCGAGCCGCTTGCCGGGCCGCTCCAGGCCACTGTGTAGCCTGCCGTGCCGCCCGAAATCTGCACCGTTGCCGAGCCGTCGGAGCCGCCTATGGTGGAGACCGGGTTTTGCTGCGCACAGGTCAACGTCAAAGCTGCCGGGTTGGTCAAAGTGACAGATGCGGTAGCCTGACAGCCCGCCCCATCGGTTACGGTGACGGAGTAAGTGCCTGCGGGCAGGTTGGTCGGGTCTTCCGTGCCATCTAAAGTATTGTCGTTCCAGTCAAAAGTGAGAGTGCCCGTTCCACCCGTGACGGTCAGCGCGATGCTGCCGGTGGAAGCGCCGCTACAGCCGGGATTGGTTCCCACTGCAGTGGCCGAAATGCTGCAATTGGGCGAGCCGATGCTGAAAGAGCAAGTCTGCTGGCAGCCATTGGCATCAATTACGGTGACGGTATAAGTGCCTGCAATTAAACCAGTTATGACCGCAGTTCCGGCTGCTGCCTGATTTTGGGAACCGCTTGCCGGGCCGCTCCAGGCCACTGTGTAGCCCGCCGTACCGCCCGAAATCTGCACCGTTGCC
>DDUV01000066.1 GCA_002344975.1 Saprospiraceae bacterium UBA2329
TTCGGATTCCCGATTTCGGATTCCCGATTCCCGATTTCGGATTCCCGATTTATTTATATTTTGAGCCTCTGAGCTCAGAGCGTTTTAGGTACTCAATAAATCCACCGAGTTGTTTAGAAATAACGGCTGTGCGTTGACACAAATCATCAATATATCCAAAATCGAATGCCCTGTAAGATTGAGACCGGGTTTCCCCACAAGACCCTTTGGCGATGTGAAGGAATTGTGTAAATTCTTTGTTCCCGTTTCTATCAAAACCCTCGGCAATATTGTCCATAATACTTCCCGATGAAGCCCTGATTTGAGCTTTGAACCTAAAATCCTGCTCAAAACCATTTTTCGACGTAACTCTAAAAACAACGCGGCACAGTTCTCTTGCCAATTTCCAAACTTCCAAATCTTCAAACTTTTCGATAGCCATGGTAGATGTGTTTGATTTCCGATTTCGGATTCCCGATTAAGAATCAGGAATTAAGAATCAGGAATTAAGAATCAGGAATTAAGAATCAGGAATTAAGAATCAGGAATTAAGAATCAGGAATTAAGAATCAGGAATTAACAAGCCCTTCAGCCGGCGTTTCCCGTTTTGGAGGTAACTTTTTACATCCGAAACATCGAAGCCGGTATGTTCTGCAATGTCTTTGTAACTCTTCTTCTCAAAGAAAAACAAATGAATACACACCCTTTGACGCTCGTCCAATTGCTCAATGGCGGCGCTCAATTTTGTTTCCAAAGCATCCTGCTCATCATATAGTCGCTCGGAGGCTTCATTTTCCACAACCCAATCTTCATTTTTTTTCCCGGCGCCCCAGTTTTCGACGTTGGAGGCATAGCGCTGTTGCTGTCGAAACCAGGAAACACAAGCATTTCGGGAGAGTGAAAACAGCCAGGTATTGAAATTAATAACTTCACTCTGAGTGAGTTCAGTCATTACTTTTTCAAAAATCACCATCACCAGATCGCTCCGGTCTTCGGGGTCATCGGCATATTTCATGCACATGGCATGGACGAGGTGTAGATAACGGCCAAAGAGTTCGGAAACAGCATCAGGATTGCCGGACGCACGATACCCCGCCATGAGTTGTTCATCGCTGAGTTGGGCAAGAGACTTTGAACGAAGATTCCGAATAAACATCTGGCATGGCTGCTGTGAAAACGCCGGGTAAGATAAGATCAAAATTTGATACCCGAAATCACATGATCCAGATATTGAACATAATTGCGTTTTTCTTCTTCGGGAGCATATACAAACCCGTCAATGAAAAGCAGTTCGTTTTTGTCGGGATTATGGATGAGGTAACTGACGAAAGGCCCGCCCTTGAAGTCGTTGCTCAGCTCCCAAATACCGCGCGCTTCAATGGCGTACCGGTTTCCGATGGTTTTGACGTAGGTGAACATCGGCAAGTCCACATCATTGATGAGCATATAGGACCCCTTTGTAGAGGAAGACACATATTTGCGCCCCAATTCATTGCGAATGGCCTTGATGCCCTCCTTGCTGAGCTGCGTGTCGCTCGTGTACGGCAGCTTCTGTATGAGAATATTGCTGGAGGCCTTATCGGTTTCATAGCGGAGCCAGGTGATTTCCTCTTTGTCCAAGGCCATGAAATACCCTTTGGGCACGCGCAGTGTGGCGCCGGTTTTTTCGAGTATCCGGTCGCGTAGTCCAAAGTCTTCCCCTCCTGCAAACAAGCGTTTTTTCAGGTGCGGGTGCTCGCTGTCGCGGATGCGCTTGGAGATGGCAGAAAAATTTTCAGTCAGCGCCTGTGCCAGGCCGTCTTCAGAAAAAGAGAAAATGTAAATAATGATCTGACCGCGCGCCCATTTGTCTTTGCCTACTACGGTATGGAAAGAAGGATCGGATTGGGCGCGTTGATATTTTTCCTCCCCCAAATCGGCCCGAACCATGCGCGCTACGGGCGAGTCTTCATCCTTCAGGTTGGCCACGATGAGATAAGTGCGCAACTCTTTGAGCAGCGGCTCCATTTCGATGCTTTTGAGGTCATAATGGCGCAGGTCATACATCGGCTCCGGCTGCGGCAAAATAGGATAAGCCGACGCATAATAGTAATCAATGGTGTCGCCGATGGGGCCATCCCAGAGCATATCATCACAAATGACTACCAGATCGTTGAGTTTGCCGTAAGCATTATTGGGGCCGCCAAATGATTTTTTAGCCTCTTCCGAGCAACTGTTGAGCAAAAGCAAGCCGCCGAAGAGAACAAAAAAAATGCGTTTCATATTATTGGTTGTTTTTGAGCTGTTTACACGTCAAAACGGGGTTGCCGTCGGGCAGGCAACAGGCTGAATAAAACCTTAGATGCAAACAGGAGTGATTTTGGCGGGCAGAAGCGCCGGAAAAATCACAACAAGCTCTCGATCACGCGTTCTTCCGAGTAGCCTTCCGCCTCGGCCTTGTAATTGCGCACAATGCGGTGGCGCAGCACATATTTGGCTACGGCGCGTACATCCTCGATATCCGGCGAGTATTTTCCTGCAATAGCGGCGTGGCATTTGGCGCCCAACACAAGATATTGAGAGGCGCGAGGGCCGGCGCCCCAGGAAATGTAGTCGTTCACCATGCCGGTAGCACGCGGCGTGTTGGGGCGGGTTTTGCTCACCAAAGAGACGGCGTATTCCAGTACATTGTCGGCAACGGGTATTTTGCGCACCAATTGCTGAAAATCAAGGATTTGCTGTCCGGTGAGTACATGGCGGAGATCGTATTGATTGGAAGAAGTAGTGCTTTTTACGATCTGCACTTCCTCTTCATAAGAAGGATAATCGAGCGGGATGTTGAACATGAAGCGGTCGAGTTGCGCTTCCGGCAGCGGGTAGGTGCCTTCCTGTTCGATGGGGTTTTGAGTGGCCAATACAAAAAACGGCTTAGGCAAGGCGTGCCGTTGGCCGCTCACGGTTACCGAGCGCTCCTGCATGGCTTCCAGGAGAGCAGCCTGCGTTTTGGGCGGCGTACGGTTGATTTCGTCGGCCAAAACGATGTTGGCAAACAAAGGCCCCGGATTGAAGCGGAAATGGCGGTCTTCATCCAGCAATTCCGAGCCGGTGATGTCGCTGGGCATCAGGTCGGGCGTGAACTGGATGCGTTTAAATTCCAAGTCCAGCACTTCGGAGATAGTGCTGACGAGCAGCGTTTTGGCCAAACCGGGAACGCCCACCAAGAGGCTGTGCCCGTTGCTGAACAGGGAAATGATGACGGCCTTGACCACATCATCCTGACCTACAATGACTTTGGAAATTTCTTTGGAGAGATCGCGATAGGCTTGCGCCAAGGCATCAACGGCTTCTACATCTGATTTGAATACGCTCTGGGCCATTCGATTTTCAATTTAGGCGGCAAAGATGGTAAAAATGATAAAAACACGCAGCAAAAACGTCGCATCCGCCGGCATTGTTTAGCGGGCGGCGGGTAAACCTTGGACGAACGTTTGAACGTGGCTTCTATTTTGGCGTCTCGATTTTGTCTTTTGCCAATTTCATCGTCGTTTCATCGGCCATGCGCAGGAAGAGCGAGTCTTTGGTGAGTTTGAGTATCTGCACCGTCTTTTCGCCTGTGTCTTGTCGCAGGGTATCGGTTGTGTGCAGGTAGGAGCCTTCAACCGTATATACTCCGGCCTCTTCATAGTACAGATTGCCGAAATACTGATAGCGCCCGTCCTCGGTGAAGAAAAAACGGAAATCATCGAGGCGATACTCCGGCAGTTCCTCCTTCGAGCTGATGTCAACAACCTGCCAATGCCCCGCCATGAGGCGATGGGGGTCTTGCCTGCAACCGACGGCCAGCAGCAATAAAGCCGCCGGCAGGATTTTTTTAATAGAAGGAAACAACAGTCGTGGTTTTTTATTCAAAAATAGGAAGCATCAAGAGATAGGCAGCCGCGCCGGCCAGAAAGCCCAGCATGGCAATCCAGGCAAAATGCTTGAGATACCAGATAAAATCTATGCGCTCCATGCCCATAGCCGCTACGCCGGCAGCCGAACCGATGATGAGCATACTGCCGCCCGTGCCCGCGCAGTAGGCGATGAATTGCCATATATGATCATCCATTGGGTATAAATCCATCGGATACATCCCCATGGAAGCGGCCACCAAAGGCACGTTGTCTATGACGGCGGAAAGGAAGCCCAAAATGACAACTACAATGTCCTGATTGGGGATGACGTGCCGTAGTTTTTCCGCCATAGTAGCCAGCAAACCCAGTGGATTGCCGTTGTGGTGAGAAGCCACAGCCGATTCCAAACCTGCCACTGCCATCAGAATGCCGAGGAAGAAGATAATGCTGGTCATCTCAATGCGGGACAGGGCCTTGCGGGCCGAATACATCTCTTTGCGTTCTTCATCAAAATTCTCTTCAGGATGGATGTATTCAGAAATCAGCCACACAATGCCCAATGACAACATCATGCCCATGTAGGGCGGCAGGTGCGTGACGGTTTTGAAAATGGGCACAAACAGCAAGCCGCCGATACCGGCAATGAGCATGGCTTTGCTACTGAGCAGTTTTTTTTGTTGGCCGGCCAATGCCAATTGTTTCTCGGTGGGAGGCGGAAGTTCGCCGGCAAAACGCTTGGACAAAAAACCGATCAGAACCGGAACCGCCAAACATATTACGGATGGAATAAATAGACGTAGAATCAACTGCTCGGTACTCACTTTTTTACCAATCCAGAGCATGGTGGTAGTCACGTCGCCGATGGGCGACCAGGCCCCGCCTGCATTGGCGGCAATGACGATGAAAGGAATGAACCACAGCCGGTCTTCGCGCTCCGGGATGATTTTGCGCAGCAGCGAAATAAATACAATGGTACAAGTGAGGTTGTCTAACACGGCGGAGAGGAAAAACGCCAGAATGGAGAGTACCAGCAGCAACCTGCGTTTGTTGCGGGTTTTGATAAAATCGGTGATGACGGAGAAGCCTTTGTGCAGGTCCACCAACTCCACAATGGCCATAGCCCCCAGCAGGAACACCAAGATTTCAGCGGTTTTGCCCAAATGGTGCAACAGCCCGTTTTCCATAGTCGTCGTATGGTGATCGTGCCCTACTATTTCCACCCCGCCGATGGAAATGACGGCCCAGATGAGCGAACCCATGAGCAGGGCCGGAACAGACTTGTCCAACTTCAGCGGATGCTCAAAAACGATGGAAAGATAGCCAATGACAAAGACGAGTACGATGGCGGTAAGCATGTCGGTTGCGTTTTGTTTGATGAAAATCCCGGCAAAAATAAACTTTCCTGCGAGTGTAAGGATACTTGAAAGCAATAAGTGTATGACAAATATTGGCGCGTGTGGTTCGCTGAAGTCAAAGACGCAGAATCGTCCCCTGATTCAAGGTGCAAAAACATTCAGCTTGTATCAAAATATCATATCGGGTAGGGGAGCAATAAATCCTTTGCCTTTTATATTTGTTCTCAATTTTTTAAAACAGAAGGATCATGGACGCCCGCATCATAGAATGGAAAGTAGATGGAATGGACTGCAACAACTGCGCCGCCGGTATCTCGCGGTTTCTGGAGCGCAAAGGCATGCAGGATGTGTTTGTCAGCTTTTCTACCAAAGATGTGCGCTTTCGGCAGGGAGAGCAACCCGTGCCCATTGAAGACATCAAAGCGGGTATCCGCAAGCTCGGTTACATCATTATAGAAGATACTCCCGCCGAGCCTTTCTGGACTTTGGAAAAAAAACTCTTGGTTTCAGCCGTACTCACTGCCCCCTTGCTGTTGCACCATTTCGCCATGATGGCCGGCCTGCACTGGCATTGGCTGGAAAACGCCTGGGTGCAATTGGCGCTCTGTTTGCCGGTATATGTGCTGGGCGCCTGGCACTTCGGACGCAGCGCGCTCGGCTCCTTGCGCAGCGGCGTGCCCAATATGGACGTGCTCATCTTCATCGGCAGCACGGCGGCCTTTATATACAGTCTCATCGGCGCTGTTTTGGGCGAACCCAAATACATCTTTTTTGAAACCGCCGCCACCATCATCACCTTGGTATTGGCCGGCAACTGGCTCGAAAAACGCGCCGTGGCCCAAACCACCACCGCCATCGGAGAACTGAGCCGCCTGCAAGTGGAAAAGGCCCGCAAGATCATGCCTTCCGGCGTGGTAGTCCTTATTGATAAAGACGACATTGCCAAAGGCGAGCTCCTGCAAGTGAACGAAGGCGATAAAATACCCGCCGACGGCATCGTGGAAGCCGGCAATGCCTGGGTGGACGAATCAATGCTCACCGGCGAGAGCCTGCCCGTAGAAAAACGCCCCGGCGATACCGTCATCGGCGCATCGCTGCTTCAGTCGGGCAACATGCGCATGAGGGTGCAGGCCGCCGGCCGCGATACCGTGCTGTCGCAAATGATTGAATTGGTAAGAACCGCCCAGCAGGACAAGCCCGCCATACAGCGCTTGGCCGACCGCATCAGCGCCGTATTTGTGCCGGTGGTGGTGAGCATTGCCGCGCTTACTTTTCTCATCGGGTATTTTGGGTTTCAAATCAGTCCCCAGCAGGCGCTGATGAACGCCATTGCCGTGTTGGTCATTTCCTGTCCCTGCGCGATGGGCTTAGCCACGCCCACTGCCGTGATGGTGGGCGTGGGAAGGCTGGCCCGCAACGGCATTTTGGTAAAAGGCGGCCAAACCGTGGAAACCCTGGCCCAGATTCGCAACATTGTTTTCGACAAAACCGGCACCCTCACCACCGGAGCGTTTCGCATCAAAAACATAGCGCTGCACACCCCCGACGCGCACAAAATATACGCCCTCATCCACCATCTCGAACAGCACTCCTCGCACCCGGTGGCGCAGGCCCTGGTGCAGGAAATGAACGGGTGCATGAACGGCACTGTCGTTGAACTACAAGATATTGAGGAACAAAAAGGCGTCGGCGTTTCTGCCCGCGATGCGCAGGGCAATGTGTATAAAATAGGCTCGGCGCGCATTTTGCCGGATGGTGTTGCATCTGGTCCGGCAGCAGTGTTTCTCACTCAAAACGACCAATTGCTGGCCGCCATCGAATTAGACGACGAGATGAAGCCCGATGCCGCCGAAACGGTGTCTTTTTTGAAAAAACAGCACATCCACCCCGTTATTCTCAGCGGCGACAAGGCAGAAAAAACCGGCGCGGTGGCCGCATCGCTGGGCATTCAGGATTATTACGCAGAACAACTGCCCGCCCAGAAACTCGAACGCATCGCCGCGCTTTCGGCACAAGCCCCCACCGCTATGGTCGGCGACGGCATCAACGACGCGCCCGCCCTCAGCCGGGCCACGCTGGGCATCTCGCTGAGCAACGCCTCGCAGGCCGCCATACAGTCGGCTCAGATTATCCTGCTCAATGGCCGTTTGGACCGTCTGCGCGATGCGCTCCATATTTCCAAGCACACCTTACTCACCATCCGGCAAAACCTGTTTTGGGCCTTTGCCTACAACATCGTCGCCATTCCGCTGGCCGCCGCCGGCTACCTCAGCCCGATGTGGGGGGCGCTGTTCATGGCTTTTTCAGATGTGGTGGTGATCGGCAATTCCATCCGGCTCAAAACAAAAAAATTAAACCTGCCCTCTTGACTTTTTGCAAAGAAGGTCTTACCTTGAGCCTCGTAAAGCAACCTTTTCGCACACACCTCACCGAAGCGCATGATTTTGAACGCCTTTATGCAGTATCTGGAATTTGAGAAGCGCTTCTCGCCCCACACGCTTCTGGCTTATGAGAGCGATCTGCGCCAGTTGGAGCGATTTTTAGCCGCTACTTTTGAGATTTCCGACCCGAAGGACATCACGCCGATGCACCTCCGCGCCTGGATGGTGGACTTGCTGGGCAACGAGGCTTCGCCCCGCAGTGTGCGCAGAAAAATTTCCTCTGTCAAGTCTTGGTTCCGGTTTTTGCGCAAGCGCACCGAGGTCTCGCACAATCCGGCGCAAAATCTCATCCTGCCCAAAACCGGCAAACGCCTGCCCGTGGTGGTAGAACAAAAAGACATGCAGCAGCTTTTCGAGCAGGTAGCTTTTGGTACCGGTTTTGCCGCCGAACGCGACCGCACGCTCCTCGAACTGCTCTATCAGGCCGGACTGCGGCGTTCCGAACTCATGCTGCTCTCCGTTTCTGATATTGACTTCAGCCGGCGCGCCCTTCGCGTTTCGGGCAAGGGCAACAAAGAGCGCCTCGTGCCTTTCGGGACGGCCTTAGAGGAGCGGCTCCGGCAGTATGTACGCGCACGGCAGGCTGAATTTCCGGCCACGGCAGAAACCGCCCTCTTGCTCGGCGACGGCGGCAAGCGCATGTATCCCAAGCAGATATACAACATTGTTAATCAGTACCTGTCGGCGGTCACAACGGTGGAACAACGCAGCCCGCACGTACTGAGGCATTCGTTTGCCACCCATCTGTCGGACAACGGCGCCGACCTCAACGCCGTGAAGGAATTGCTGGGGCACAGCAGCTTGGCCGCCACCCAGATTTATATGCACAATTCCATCGAGCGGCTCAAGCAGGTTTATTTGCAGGCGCACCCGAAAGCGGGGCGCCGACCAGATAACAAGTAATATTTTATTCATTCATCTTAAAAATGTGGAACATGAAAGTGCACACCGAAACAGTGGCCTTCAAGGCCGACCAGAAGTTGATCGAATACATCGAGCGGAAGTTGTCGAAGATGGATCAGTTTTTTGACCGCATCATTGACGCACAGGTAGTATTGAAATTGGAAAACGCCGGCCAGGTGCGCGATAAAATCGCCGAAGTACGCCTCAATGTGCCGGGTGAAATATTGGTAGCGAAAGAATCGAGGAAGACGTTCGAGGCTTCAGTGTCTTCCGCAGTGGAGGCGCTGCGCCGCCAGTTGATCCGCTACAAAGAAAAAGCCGCCTGACCAGAATAGTTATTGTTAAACCCAACAAAGGCCGGTCTTGTGTAAACGGGACCGGCCTTTTCAAAACTCCATTCATCATGTATTCCGAACTCCGTTTTCTCGCGGCCATGCTGCCGGTCATCCTTTTCTCATTGGCTGTTGCTCCTCTTTCAGGGCAATCCGATTCACCGGCATCGGTGATTATAGGGCCTGTTTTTAAAGGCTGTGAAAATGCGCCCGCTGAACAAGTGGACATTTGCTGCCAAAGGAAAATGCTGGAATCCATTTATCGCAACATTCGCTATCCCCGGCAGGCGCGGGAAGAGGGCGATCAAGGTACGCTGGTCGTTCAGTTTACCATCACCAAAACCGGAGAGACAGCCAATATTGAGGTAATAAAGAGCATCAGCCACAGTTGTAAAGACGAAGTCATCAGGGTAGTGAAAGAATTGCCGCGCTGGATA
Organism: Saprospiraceae bacterium UBA2329; assembly: GCA_002344975.1. Lineage (GTDB taxonomy): Bacteria > Bacteroidota > Bacteroidia > Chitinophagales > Saprospiraceae > UBA2329. Next base: position 9,320 of record DDUV01000066.1, read on the forward strand.
CCCGCTACTGTGGACGGAGAACCCGTGGACGCGGTGGTGTCTCTGCCTGTTGAATATCGTTTGGACGGCGTACCCTTGAAAAAACGCCAGCAAATAGCTGAGGCCTCATTTGACTGGAACAGCCTTCAAGGAATTGTTTTACAGAGGGTTATTGTTACGGCTTACGCCGCGACGAGGTGAGGCTATAACATCTCCTCGGCCTTTTCCATCAGCCATTTTTGGCCATAAAACACCGGCGCCGCCGCCGTTTCATCCAGAAAGGCTTGGACGGCTGTTTTCTCATTCGCATCGCTTGCAGCCTGGTGTCGCAGCCATTTCCGGTACAAGGCCGGCTGAGCGTGCAAGAGTTGATGCCATTGTCGCAAAGAATTGATAAATAAGCGATAAGACTTTACCTTGGGCGCGGCAATTTTCTTTTGTTGGTCAAAGACAAATTTGGAGAAGGTATTCAGCAGGTTGTCCAATGCCTCCGATTCCCGCTGTTCGTAATAAAGGCGGGCCAGCAGGCTTCGGTCGGCGAGCTTGTAATACACATCTGCCGGTTTCGATTGGCGCAGGCTATCCAATGCCTTGTCGAATTGTTTCTGATGAAAATACAGCAACGCTGAATTTTGGTAATACGCGGCATCTCTGTACGCTTCCGGCGAAATGCAATGACGTTGATTTTGAATGAATTGCGCTGCCCAATCCGTCTGCCCCGTGAGGAGCGCCGAATTGACGATGTTTCGGAAGATGGCGTGGTGCAGCTTGCCGTTTTCGTGCAAAATACCGCCCTCGTACTGATCTCTGTACAAATCGAACAGCCGAAGATAGTACTCCTGCACCGGCCACACCCGTTTGGCGGCATTTTGCAGGCAGGCAAAGCCATCGCGCAGGTCGGAGGCAGGCAGGGCTTGTCGTTGCCCCAGTAAAAACTCGTGCAAAGCATTGTATGCCGGCACATCGCCGGGCCGCTCCAATACCTGCAACATCAGGTATTGCAGTTCCGTCAAAGGGTTTGTGCGCCACTCCGGCGATTGTTGCAGCGCCTCCACAACGGACTCTTTCCAAGCCATCCTAAAGTCGGTTTTGCTGACGGCGCCCCTGCTGAGCATGGCGTTGAGCAATTTCAGTTTGAATGTGACGAAATAAAGGTCCAAACTGTCATTGAGCGCCTGCAAATTGGCCTCGCCGGTGCGGTCGTCGTTGCGGTGCTGCCGGTCGGCCAGCATCAGTTCGGTTTCCAATTGCAAAGCCAAGCGGTTCAGGCTTGCCTCGCCTTGTAGTTCCGGCGATTGGAGGCGTTGCAGCACAGCCGAGAGGCAGCTTTCCAATTCCAACTGATCGTACTGTTGCATCAGGTACAAAGCCTGTCTTTGAGAATCCTCCGACAGCGCTGCATGGGCCAGGAATTGCTCCGTTAATTTGAAAAGTTGCGATCCCAACCGATTCAGCGCGGCTTTGTCAAAGGGCTTACCGGCGCCCCAAACCGCAGCAAAAGCCCCCTCGGCGCGCAGTTGTGCGGCCTCAAAATGGGGAGCATACAGCATGAGATATTGGAAAAGCGCCGCCGTCTTTTCACTGCGATTGAAAAAAGGCGATTGGATAAAAAGAGACAGTTCGGCCAGTTCTCCGGCGGTCAACCGTCGCATCAATTCCAACAGGCGTACATGCATAATGCTTGACTATCAGCCAAAAATAAACTAAATTGCTCAACCAAACATCCGATTCGCCATGAAATACATTTTTCCCTTCCTCCTCCTTCCCCTCTTCCTTTGCGCCCAGACGCCTCCCGGATGCGGCAGTTCCGACCTGCGCTACCTGAGTTGGGATACCGAATTGAGCAGCGCCAGGCTTCATTTTGCCATATCTCCGCCATTGCCCGGCGTGCAGACGTATTTCCTGAATTACACGCTCAACGCGCATTCCAATCCGGCGCCGGGCATGTTGGAGGTGTCTTTTCCCGGCGTTCCGCAGTCATTCGGACCTGCGCCCCTCGGCGGGCTGCATTATTTTACCGCCCAAAATCACTGCGCCGACGGCTCCATTCACACCGGCGCCACCATCGGCATAGACATGAGGAACGCCGACCCGGAATGCCCGGCCATCCGGGATTTTATGCTGCTTGACCTCCAGCCCGTCTTCATCGCCTTTGCCTGGGGCGCTGCGCCACAAGCCGACAGTTTCAGGGTGAGGTATCAGGCCGACGCCCTGCCCATACAGGTGGGGTTCGCGCCGGAGCCGGTTTGGGAGCAGCCATTGGCAGCAGCTACGGTACACACTTTTCGCATAGCGGCGCTCTGCACCGTGCCCGGCCTCGTGCAGCAGGCAGTAGTGCAGGGGCCGGAGTTCATATTCTCCATCATCATCATAGACGACATCAAAGCCATCGCCGTGCCGGTGGACACTGCGGCCATCCATACAGCGCTGTGCAACGGCTACCGGATACAATGCGATCACGGCGACTACGGCACTGATAAAGAGCGATTTATTTCAGACCATCCTCAGTTGGGCATCCCATATCCCTGTCCGGCGGTGGTGGCAGCGCAGGAAATTGCGCCCGAAATAGCGGGTCTGAGGCTCAGTCCCAACCCAACGGGCGAAAACCTTCAGGCCGATTTTTTACTCCGTCATTCCGGCGAAGTGCAGTGGGAGGTTTTTGACCCGACCGGGCGCATCCTCCACCGTCAAAAGCAATGGCTGGCAGCCGGAGCGCATCGCATCCGGTACGAGGCGCAGGCCCTGCCGGCGGGTATGTATCTGTGGCGATTGCAGTCCGGCGGGCAGTTTTTTTCTGCTCGTTGGGTGAAATATTGAGGCGTTTGAAAAGATTATCGCCTTTTCAGGTAATGAAAAATTTGTAAATAAAATGTTGATTATTAAATGTTTGAATCATTGATACGCAGCAAAGGACTGTGTTTTGCGACGGATTTTGTACCGGCGTAAACGACTGAAAATGTAATGGCTTTTGGGTAGCGAGTGGGGGCATTTTTGCGGTGTCAACATTTTTTAACTCAAAATTCATCAGCCATGAAAAATGCAAGAATCATTCAAAGTTTACTGCTCGTCCTCTTCTGCTGGACGGCAAACACCGCCGTAATCCATGCTCAGGCGCCGGCAGGATCAGGCACAGAAGCAGGCAAAGCCATAGAGGAAATATTTGAAAAGGCAAAACCCGACAAAAGCCGAAAAGATGATGTTTCCGTCAAGAAAAGAGCGGCACTCCGGGAGCTTGAGCGCGCCGTGAAAAAAGCAGCAAAAGATAACCCGAATAATGCCGATGCCGTGAAAGACGTCGTTAAAGCAAAATTGGAAGAATTGTCTGGTGAGAAAAAGAACAAGGTGATTGAGGATTTTCTCAAAGATTTGAAAGACAAGATTTTAAAAAGTAAAAAAGGCAAAAAATTCACCTTCCGCAACGATACCGGCCGCAATACCAACGACCTCCACCTCGTCTTGTCGGGAGAAACCCGCCCCATCAACGTGAGCGAAGACCCGACAACGGGCGTCAAAAAAGTGGGCGGCGTGTACGAAAATTACCCCGGCGAAAAGAGCAAAAAGCACGATTACAAAACCGGCGGTATTGTGACGCCCGGTAGCTCTGTGGAAATCCAAATGGAAGAGGAAACAGAGGTGATTTCCTGGTACTGGACCTTCGACGGCGAAAAAATCGGCGATGGAGAATATGGCTACGAAGGCACTACCGTCATCTCCGTTGTACCCTTGCCCGACCCGTTCCGCCCCGACCGCGCTACCGTATCTGTGGGAATAGGAGCTTCCCTGCCGTTCCAAAACCCGGAAGGCATTTACATCTCCCCTGTTCAACTGCACGACAATTTCACGCGCAGCATCGCCACACAACCCACAGTAATTGAGCAAATTATGGAAAGAATGGAAGGCGTGTTCGTGCCGGGCGTCAACACCCATCCCAGCCAACACACCCTGCCCGACGCTACCCTCCAGGCCTCCACTCAGATCATGCCCGGCCTTCAAGTGGGGTTTTCGCTTTCGCGCAATCTGGAGTTCAGCCTCGGCGCGCACTATTTCAGCAGCACCTTTACCGGCCGTTTGCCCATTACGGTGTTCCCGTTTGAAAATCCTGCGCTGCGCATCGAATATGGCGCCATCAACGCTTCTTCAAATGGGCTGCTGATAGATATCAGTTTGAGATACTTGCTGCCGAGCAAAAAGGTGCGGCCTTATTTGGAGGCCGGCGCTCGGCGGCTGAGCGTGTTGCAAAACGAGACGCATCTGGAAATAGCCGGCTTGCAACTGCCTTTTGATGAGATAAAAACGGCTTCCGGCTTTTCCGCTTATGCCGGAGCGGGTGTGCGTGCTTATTTTGGGGCCAACGTCTATCTGCAGGCCGGCGCCATGCTGAGCAAGTGGCCGGGCAGCGGGTATGCTCCGGGTGGCCATGTGAGCGTGGGCTGGACTTTCGGGAGGAGGTAGAAAATATGATGCGGCCTGAATTTTGCCCGTTGAAAAATTCTCGCGCGGGCAAATTTCATGGTTACAACCTGTCGGGGCGGCACCTCGGCAGGTTTTTTTCTTTGTGTTGAAAATTCAAAACGGATGGGATTTTTTTCAAAACTTGCACCATGTAAGTAGCGGAGAGGCATAGTGCCCTTCGTAGTGTGTAAATTAAATTGCAATGCGTAGTGAAGGGGTGACTACCGGGCTGTGTCTTGGCTGAGTCACCCCTTCACTAAACTGCTGAAGCAAACTTACTTAATTACACACTGCTCTCAGAAATGTCCATTTCATAAATGTACCTTACAATCAATACATTATGAATCGTATAGACCGCCTCATGGGGATTGTGACCCACCTGCAAGCGAAGAAATACCTGTCGCTGGAACAAATTTCGACGCACTTCGGCGTTAGTGGGCGCACCGTTTTCCGGGATTTGAAGGCGCTGAGCGAAATCGGCATCCCGGTTTGTTTCGAGCCGGAAAAAGGCTACACATTGGTACAAGGTTTTTTTCTGCCGCCCGTGTCGCTCACCGTAGAGGAAGCCAATGCCCTCACGCTCGCCGAGCCATTGGTGCTGCGTTTTGCCGACAAATCGGTGCAACAACATTACGGCACGGCATTGGCAAAGATCAAAATGGTGCTGGGCCGGATGCAACGGGAAAAAATGGAGACGGTACAGGCCGGCACGGCGCATTTTGTCCCCGATCATTACGCCCACCTCATGCCCGCTACGGAATATCTGATCCCTTTGCAAAATGCCGTCAGCAACAAAAACATCGTCCGCATCGAATACCTGAATCAGCGCGACGAACTCAGCCGCCGCGAGGTAGAACCGATCGGGCTTACTTTTTACTCCCTCAACTGGCATCTCATCGCCTGGTGCCACAGCAAAAACGACTACCGCGATTTTCGCATCTCCCGCATCCGGCAGCTCTCGCCCACCATGCAGCCTTTCAGAAAAACAAACCACCTCGCCCTGCACGAGTACCTCCAAAAAATGCAACAGGAAATTTTTCAAAATTCTCAACACCCGCTGACATAGGGTTGTCAGTGGCGGGCCGTTTCTTTGTGGCAACTTTCATCATACAACCCAATCAAATGGCATTTTCATTAAAAACTCAATTGACCATCAACGCACCTGTCGAGCGCCTCTGGGCAGCGCTCACCCAACCCGAATTGGTCAAACAGTATTTCTTCGGCACCGATCTGGTAACGACCTGGGAACCTCAAACGCCCATTTATTTCCGGGGCGAGTGGGAAGGAAAACCTTATGAAGACAAAGGAAGGGTGTTGTCTTTCGTACCGCTCCAATCATTGGCATACAACTACTTCAGTTCCTGGTCCGACGTGGAGGATAAGCCCGAAAACTACCAGATCATTCGCTACCGGGTGAAGCCGCTTGGAGCGAAAACCGTCCTGTTTATTGAACAACACAACATAGACACCATTGACAAAAAAGTACACTCGCTCCAAAACTGGAAGGGCCTGATGGTGGAAATCAAAAAATTGCTGGAACATGCATAGTACCAACTATTTCAACACCTTTATAGAAATAGCAGAAGACTGCCCGGTAGCCGCCGCCGAGATTCCGCCCCTCAAAGGCGATAATAAATCGGTGGCCAATCTCCAGTTTGAAATGATTCTGGAGCACCCGTACGGCTACACTTCCGATGATGTGGTTTTTGGCGTTTACGCACTCAAAAACGGTATTGACAGCGGACTGGAAGATGCCAGAGCAGCGTTTTTTTCCAAAGGCCAGGCTTGCCTGCGGGCATCTCCGCTGACAAAACGCTATGGCTGGGGCATTCACCACAATGCCGAGGGAAAAGTGGCCGCTTATCCTGCCGGTTCAGAGGAGTACCAACGGTTTTTGGAGGATGCCGGGGTAAAAAAAGTAAGGGCCATGCGCTCCAAGCGCGCGTAAACAGAGGGAGTCTTGCCTGCATTATTTAAAAAACAAGCCATGAAACATACCAACTGGTTTGACCGCCTGTTTCCTCCTGTTTTAGACAACGGCGTCCTTCCCTGTATTCTTGAACGCTTAGAAGGCACTGCTGCCCGCTTGAACTGGAAGCTGGCAGACTTCGACGATCATGGAACTGGGCACTCGGAAACTGGCTGCTGGAGCATCAAAAAAGAAATAGGCCACCTCTTCGATCTGGAGCCATTGTGGTATGCGCGCGCATTGCAAATCATAGAAGGCCGGCCGCGTCTGCTGGAAGCGGATCTCAGCAATAGGAAAACCCATGAGGCTCCGCACGATCAGGTTGAAACGGCCCTGCTGATAAGCCTTTTTGCTGCGGAGAGGACAAAACTGATGGATGTTTTTAGACAGGCTACGGAGCTTGAACTGGAAAAATCATCGTTGCACCCGCGCCTCGAAACGCCTATGCGGTTGATTGATCTGGCGTTTTTTATCGCTGAGCACGACGATCACCACCTTGCCAAAATAACAAGTTTGCTGCAGCAGGCGTAGCCATAGTGGCGGAGCAAAATAGATTTAGCGAGACGCCGAGGTGCCCATCATTTTTCCAAACGGAAAAGCCGGGCTGTAAAATCGAGCAATTCCGGGCCACCGGCCGCCCCGTGTCCGGGAATAACGTGTTTTACATTGGGAAATGCGCTTTGCACCTGCTCTATGGTTGCCGACCAGCGCGCCGTATCGGCATCGGCGAGGTTGCCCTTATTGGCATTCATGGCTTTGACGAGGCAGCCGCCGAAGAGCGCTTTTTCTGCCGGAAGGTAGGACACTATGTTGTCGAGGGTGTGCCCTGCTCCGAAAAAACGATTGATGACGCTGCGGTCGCCGCAAGTCAGGGTGAGGGTTTCGTCAAACCCGTTTTGTGGCAACACCGGTTCTCCTGTGGCACGCGCCAGTTCTATGGTCAGACGGTTGGAATAAGAAGGAATCCCATGCGCATGAAAAGCAGCCAGCCCTCCCAGGCAGTCTTCGTGAAAATGGTTGATCACAACAGCTTTGATGCGCTTTTTCCAGCGTTTTTCTATCCACCGGATGAGCTTTTCCGAGCCGGCATTGTCGGTCGGAGTGTCAAAAACAATAGCTTCCTCACCTCGAACGTACACCATGCCATTGCAGGCCACAAATCCAAACTGCTCGGTGTCGAGGTAGGAGATATGCACCGACACGCCCTCTGTCAATGCTTCTATTTTCAGTGATTTCGATTCGAGAGGCTGCAAACCTGGAGCAGGAACAGAGCAGCCCGAAAGTGCAATCAGGAAGAGAAATATCAGGAAAAATTTCATCGGATAGAATTTTACAAATGTAGCACGGTAGTTGTTGCCATACAGCGGGATGCAAGATACGCCTAAGTCAAAAAAAATCCCCAACTTTCCCCCATGAACCGCGAATTTCTGCTCAACATCGCTTTTCTCATCGGCATCAACCTGTTGATCAAGCCTTTGTACATCTTCGGCATTGATCGCGGGGTGCAAAATGCGCTGCCGCCCGGCGACTACGGTTACTATTTCGTGCTGTTCAATTTTACCTGGCTGTTCCAGATCGTCAACGATTTCGGCATTGCGTACTACAACAGCCGCAACTTAGCCCAACACCCGCAACTCATCAGCAAATACTTCCCCAATCTGCTGATGCTCAAGGCCGCGCTCACGCTGCTCTTTGCGGTATTCATTTTTATAGCCTCCGCTGCCTGGGGCTACGCGCCCTGGAGCAACGCCCTGCTGTGGTTCATCTGTCTCAATCAGGCGCTGACTTCTTTGGTACTTTTTTTGCGCTCCAACATATCCGGGCTGGGAATGTACCGGGTTGACAGCGGGCTGTCGGCCTTAGACCGGCTATTGGTCATCCTCATCATGGGCGCAGTGTTGTGGGTGCTGCCCATCGAGCTGCGCATCGAGCATTTTGTGTGGTCTCAAACGGCGGCCCTCTCGCTCACCGGACTGGTTGCTTTCGGCGTGCTGCGCGGCCGGCTGGGGCAATGGCAATTCCGCTGGCGCCCGGCGTTTTTGAGGGTGTTTTTCCGGCGCAGTTTCCCCTACGCATTGGCCGTTTTCCTGATGACCCTCTACACCCGCGTGGACGCCGTGATGATAGAGAGAATGCTGCCCGGCGGCAAAGAGGAAGCCGGTATTTACGCCGCCGCCTATCGCCTGTTGGACGCCGCCAACATCATCGGGTTTTTATTTGCCGGACTCCTGCTGCCCATGTTTGCCCGCCTGCTCAAAGCAGGCAGCGGCGCCGACAAACTGGCCCACCTCAGTTTCAGGATTTTGTGGGCCATGGCCATTCCTTTGGCCTTGTTTTGCTGGTATTGGGGCGAGGAGATCATGCGGCTGCTCTACCATCGCGCCGATGCGTATTATGGAGAGGTGCTGGGCGTGCTCATGCTCAGTTTCATCGCCATGTGCGGCATGTATGTGTATGGCACCCTGCTGACGGCCAATGAAAGTCTGCGGCGCATGAATCTCATTTTTGCCGCCGGGCTGGCGCTCAACATTGCGCTCAACTGGGCGCTCATTCCCACGCACCAAGCCCTCGGCGCGGCCGCCGCTACCGCCGCTACGCAGTTGGCCGTATGGTTGGCCGAAATGGCGCTGCTGCGCAAGGAACTCCGCATCATGCCGCCGCCGTCGCTGTTGCTTCGTTTGGCCGGTTTTGTGTTCATCTCCTGGGCTGTCGCTTTCGGCGCAAGCCATTTTTGGCCGGTGCACTGGTTGGGAGGCATGCTGTTCGCCGCAGTCCTGATCGCAGTAGCGGCGCTGTTGTTGCGGCTCGTTTCGTTGGGGGAGATGAGGGGGCTGATGAAGCGCTAATTTTTCCCCTCGCGCTCCGTCCAATATTTTTTACCTTTGCCGTTCATTTTTACAGACCATACAAAACCTGGTAGTACATGAATCCTTTCAGGATATTATCCACCTTGACCGGCTTGGTCGTTTTTGCCATCTCCGGCCTCGTGTATTTCAATTCCGTAGAATCCACCGGCAGCTTGTGGGACTGCGGCGAGTTCATCCTCGGCGCCTACAAACTTCAGGTAGTTCACCCGCCCGGAGCGCCGGTATTCCTGCTCATCGGTCGCATGTTCACCTGGGTGGCAGAGATGATCTCCGACGATCCCGCCGATATTGCCGTCTCTATCAACCTGCTTTCGGCCCTGTGCAGCGCTGCCGCCGCCATGCTCGTAGCTTGGACGGCCATGATCTTCGGCAAGTTCTCCCTCACTGGCAGCCGCGAAGCGGAAACCAATCTGGGCCAAAACATCGCGCTGGTTGCAGCCGGCTTAGCCGCCGGTTTGGCTACGGCCTTCTCCACTTCCATCTGGTTTTCAGCAGTGGAAGGCGAAGTATATGCCATGTCCACCTTCTTCACGGCGCTCACGCTGTGGGCCATGGTGAAGTGGTACCACCTGCCCGACACCCCGCAGTCCGACCGTTGGGTGTTGTTCGCCGTGTATTCCGCGGGCTTGTCTATGGGCGTACACCTGCTCAGCTTGCTCACGTTTCCGGCATTGGCCATGCTGTATTATTTCAAAAAATACAAAGAACACACCTTCATGGGCATGGCGCTGGCCGCATTGGTCGGGGTGGTGTTCATCGTAGGCGTGCAGTCTTTTGTCATTGTAGGCATTCCGAGTCTTTGGGGCGCTTTTGATATCATGATGGTCAATGGTCTGGGCATGCCCTTCCATTCGGGCCTCGTTCCTACCATACTCATCATCGGCGGCTACATTGCGTTGATGACGCTCATTTTGCAGGAAAAAATCACCTCGCGTGCGCCGATGTTCGTCTTTTCGGGGGTTATGTTTTTATTTTCGGCGATATGCACAATGGGCTTCACCGAATATGAAGGCGTCAAGTTTTTGTGGTTGGGCACCCTGCTTACATTGATAACGGCTTTTGCTCAGGACGCCCTCGTTCAGCGCCGCCGCGACGCGCAGATGATCCTCATGGGCGCTACCTTGGTCATCGTATCGTTCTCTACCATTGGCGTTGTCGTCATTCGGGCCAATGCCCAGACGCCCGTCAACATGAACGCGCCTACCGATGCCACCCGCCTCATCCCGTACCTCAACCGCGAACAATACGGCGAGCGCGCATTGGTGAAAGGCCCGCATTTTATGGCCTCTCCCGACGGCAACAAGTCGAAATACAAACCGCGTTTCGGCCCGGTAGGTGATCGTTATGAACTGATTGACGAAAAAATCACTTACGGTTTCAAGTCTTCCGACGAAATGCTCTTCCCCAGAATCGGCGACTTCCTGAGCGACGACCGCAAAGGGCTGTACAAAGCTTGGCTGGGACTTGATCCCGAAAAACCGCTGCCTCCCGGTCGCCCCAATCAGGCCGACAACATCAGCTTCTTATGGAACTACCAGATCAACTGGATGTACTGGCGCTACTTCATGTGGAACTTCGCCGGCCGCCAAAACGGTACGCAGGGCTACTTCCCCAGCGATAAAGCCAACGGGCACTGGCTCTCCGGCATAGATGCCCTCGACAATGGCCGCCTGTACGATCAGAGCAAAATTACCCAAACGATGCGGGAAGACAAATCCCGCAACCGCTACTATATGATTCCCTTCTTTCTGGGCCTGATCGGGTTGTTCTACCATCTGCTCCGTCGCCCGCAGGAAGGATTGGCATTGCTGGCCATGTTCATCATCACAGGTATCGGCATCATTATTTATTCCAACCAGCCGCCCAACGAACCCCGCGAGCGCGATTATGTACTCGTCGGTTCGTTCTTTACTTTCTGTATCTGGATAGGAATGGCCGCGCCGGCTATTTACGATTTGATCAGCCAAAAGGCCAAACTGCCGGGAATCATCGGCGGCGCGCTCAGCCTCGCCGTGCTGTCGGCGCCCTGGCTGATGGGTACCCAAAATTTCGACGACCATTCCCGCAAGGGCCATACCGCCGCCCGCGATTATGCGTCGAACTTCCTCAACTCCTGCGAAAAAGATGCCGTCATTTTCACTTTCGGCGACAACGACACCTACCCGCTGTGGTATGCGCAGGAAGTAGAGGGCATTCGCACCGATGTGCGCGTGGTCAACCTCAGCCTCATTGCGGTGGACTGGTACATTGACCTGCTGCGCCGCAGGGTGGGAGAGTCTGCTCCGCTCAAATTTACCGTTCCTGCCGACAAAGTAAGGGGCAGCCGCCGAAATCAGATTCCATACTACAATCCGTCTCGTGGCGCCGACCAACCGATGAGCGCCGAAGACTGGCTGCGCTTCATTGCGTTGGACAACCCGCTGCCTACTACCTCCGGCCGGGGCTTCGATGCGTATTATCCTACCAAGCAAATCTATTTGCCGATAGACCGGGAAAAGGCCATAAAGGCAGGAATGGTTACAGAAAAAGATACCGCTGTGGCGGAATTTATCCCCCTCCGTCAGCCGGGCGATTACATCACCAAAGACGATCTCGCCATTTTGGATATCATCGTTTCCAATATGTACGACCGGCCTATTTATTTCGCCGTGACCTGCCAGCCGTCCAAGTTCTGGGGGCTGAATGAATACATGCAATTGGAGGGGCTGGCATTGCGCATTATCCCCGTCAGAAGCGAGAGCGAACGCAGCTACAGCGTGGTCGGTAGCGGTCGGGTGGACTCGGAAAAGGTATATAAAAACGTGATGGAGAAATTCCGCTGGGGCAACTTCGACCAGCTTGATGTACACGTCAATACCAGCTACCAGCCCAGCCTGCAAACCATGCTGTTTGCCATGCGCAGAGCCGCCATCAACTTCATCGAAATCGGTCAACCTCAAAAGGCCGTAGAACTGATGGACAAGTACTTCGAGGTTTTCCCGCACAAAAACTTCCCGTACGACTACCGCTCCTGGTACATGATTTCCGTGTATCTGGCTGCCGGCGCTTACGACAAAGCCAAGCCTCATATGGAGATTTTGGCAAAGGAAACTGCCGATGCGCTCGCATTCTATGAATCTCTGGACCCGGTAGTGTTGTCGTCCAGCCAGGAATTCGACGACCGGTACAGTCTTTGTTATCGTACCAAAGGAGACCTGTTGAATGCCGCCCGCAAAGAAAAAGACGAGGCGTTTACCAAGCAATTGGAAGAGATGTTTGCGCCTTTCAAGGCCGATGAGCAAATTCCGCAGGAACTGCCGCCTTCCATTCAACAGCAAGCGCCTCAGCCGGCGCCGCCGGGTACTTCTGTTCCCGTAGGCGGTAATAATTAAGAGCTACGATGTCTGTACAACGCATAGCCATCGGTTGCGATCACGCCGGCTTCCCCTACAAAAGAGCCGTCGTTCTGCTGCTGGAGTCTCTCGGAATGGAAGTGCTGGATTTTGGCGCCCATTCCGAGGATTCGGTTGATTACCCCGATTTTGTACATCCGGTGGCGCTCAGCGTAGAGGCTGGAGATGCCAATCTGGGGATCGTTATGTGCGGCAGCGGCAACGGCGTAGCCATGACGGCCAATAAACATCAGGGCATCAGGGCCGCTTTGTGTTGGACTGAAGAACTGGCTGCCCTGGCCCGACAACACAACAATGCCAATGTGTTGGCCCTGCCGGTGAGGTTCATTACAGAGACACAAGCGCTGGCCATCGTCAAGTCTTTCTTGGAGGCAGCGTTTGAAGGCGGGAGACATCAGCGGCGGGTGGACAAAATTGCCTGCGGCAGTTGAAACGAAAATAGCGGCTTTACGAATCGAACGTCAGATCATTCATATCTGGCGATTCCACATACCTGTATTACTATGAAAAAGGCATCATTCCTGGCCTTGCTGTTCATCGGCATAGCCTGTCAAAACTTCCTTGCTGCACAATCGCGCGCCACTGCGCCCGATCCTGTGCTCATTGCGTCCGGCATCACAGCGTCGGAATTGCAGCGACACCTCACCGTGCTGGCTTCTGATGAAATGCAAGGCCGCGAAACCGGCACAGAAGGACAGCGCAAGGCCGCTCAATACATTGCAGATGTGTTTTCCTCCTGGCAACTGCCTGCTGTCGGCGACGACAACTCCTATTTTCAACACATCCTTTTCAAAGCGGAAAGCTGGAAACGCGTGGAGCTTACCATTGGAGACAAAAAATACAGGCACCTTTGGGAATACTACGCTGCACCCCATTTGAATGAAGGCAGCGCTTCACCGATGTCTTTCAATGAAGTACTTTTTTTGGGATACGGTATTGACGATGCGAATTACAGCGATTACAAAGGTGTGGATGTGAAGGGCAAAGCCTTGTTGATTTACGATGGGGAACCGGTGAATGCTTCCGGGATTTCGTATGTCACGGGCACCTCGGAGCGTTCCAACTGGACCACAGAACAAAAGCTGGCTGTCGCCAAATCGAAGGGGGCGGCGCTCGTCTTAATTATTGATTCCTCGTTTAAAGAGAACGTAGCGGAGGTTCGCAAAGCGCTCAGCAACACCCGGCTTCAGCCCGCCAAAAGCAGGCTCAATCTCAGGAATTTGGCGCCCAACTGCCATTTATCTTCAGAAACCGCCAAAGCATTGCTGGGAACGCAAGTGAAAAAGGTGATCCGGCAGCGGGATAAAATTCTAAAAAAGGGCCGTCCTTCAGATGCCGTCATTCCTGCCAAAATAGAAGTGACCTTAGATAAAGAAACCCGCGAATTGTCGGGACACAATGTTTTGGGCTATGTGCAGGGGTCCGACCCTGTGCTTCAAAACGAATTGGTCATAGTTTCTGCCCATTTTGACCACCTCGGTATGCGTGGCGATGCTATATACTATGGTGCTGATGATAATGCGTCGGGTACTTCGGCGGTGCTGGAGATTGCGCAGGCATTTTCAGACGCGAAGCAAGCCGGCATGGGGCCGCGTAGAAGTGTGCTGTTTTTGCTCGTTTCCGGCGAGGAAAAAGGTCTCTTGGGGAGCCAGTACTATGTAGAGCATCCTACCTTCCCTCTGGCCAACACGATAGCCAATGTGAACGTAGATATGGTGGGGCGGGTGGATGCCAAACATGCCGACAACCCACATTATATATATGTCATCGGCGCCGACAGGCTTAGTACAGAGTTGCACCGCATCAACGAAACGGCCAATGCAACCTACACACAGTTGGAATTGGATTACACTTATAATGCTAAAAATGACCCCAACCGCTACTACTACCGCTCAGATCACTACAATTTTGCCGAGCGAGGCATTCCCGCTGTCTTTTATTTCAGCGGTACCCATCAGGATTACCACCGAACTACCGATACAGTAGATAAGATCAACTTCGATAAAATGGTCAAAATTGCTCAGTTGGTGTTCCATACGACTTGGGAATTGGCCAATCGCGATCAGCGCATACAGGTGGATGTAAAAAAATAATTTCACGAGCATTTCATTAGATGCTGATTGTCAGGGCTAAAATTGCCCGTGTTTTCCAAAGCCGATTATTTGATGATTTTTTTTCTTAAAAATGCTTGACAGATTGAAAAAGCGGACTTACCTTTGCGTCCGCTTTTGAAAAGCAGTCGAGACGTAATGGCGCCTCGATAAAAAAAGAAAAGATTTTTTTGGGCAATGTGTATATGGATTTGAAAATCATTTCTACCTTTGCCGTCCCTTACCGAAAAGCGGTAAGTTTTGCAAGATCAACCCAAGCGTCAGCTTGAAGAGATATGACAATTCGCTCTCAAAGCGCCAACGGGTACTGAACATGGAGGCGAGGCGTCAAAAAGTTCATTGACACTGTAGCAA
>DDUV01000050.1:0-73572 GCA_002344975.1 Saprospiraceae bacterium UBA2329
ACTTTATTTTTTATCGCCCCTTAGAAATTTTCCCATGAGGAAAATCTTCTTCCCTAAGAAAAAATAAGCTAACACCGCGCCAGGGCGCGGCAGCAGCTTGTAGCTCTGGGGAAGATTTAATGGTTACAAAAATCAATAACATGGAAGACCCGATTCTGCGCAAAGCACAAAAGCGCGTCAAATCCAAAAAGGGATTTTACACTCATCTCGCAGTCTTTGTGTCGGTGGGCATTTTCTTTTTGCTGCTCAACCTCGTTACCTATGAAGGCGAGATGTGGTTTTTCTTTCCGCTGCTGCCCTGGATGGTGGGCGTGCTGATCCATTACTTCACCAACTTCGGTTTTCCGGGAACGGAAATCATGAACGAGGGTTGGGAAGAACGCCAGTTGGAAAAAGAGGTACGCGACATACTCCAAAAAGAAGGCCGCCTGCGCAGGACGGTTTCGGAGCATTCCGGCGAATTGCCCCCGGCTCAGGAAGGATTGGAACTGCCCGATCTGGAAAAGACCAAAGAAAAGCAGTGGAGCGATAGGGATTTTGTGTAGCGGTTCTCAGTAGGCAGTTTGCGGTAGGCGGTTCTAACCTGGACTTCGCTTGATTTTTTCAAAATTACAAAGTTGCTAAAACCGCCCGCATCATAGACATCGGCGGCGGGGACAGCCTGCTGGTAGACCACTTACGATAATAAAGGGCAACTTCCCGATAAGAGGAAATTGCCCTTTCTATTAGAAAAAGGCAGGAAACCTACCCCTTTCTCTCCTTCGTCGAGCAGGTGTTCAGACCGAACGGAGCGTACAGCGGGCAGAAACTGATGAGGCTGGTGGCGACGAAAACGCCGGCCAGTACGAGAAGAACAATACCCAGCGTGCCGGTAATCGTTCCGGTGAAATACAACACAGCTACCGCCGCTGCAATGATGACGCGGATCAGGCGATCCATAGAACCCATATTCTTTTTCATGGCAAGGTGAATTTTGGTTAAAAAATCAATCACGATGCAAAGATACGCCCCCGCCCGACCCTCAGTCGGTGACTGCGGTCACCACTTGCACACTTCAATTTGCCCGTGCGGGAGTTGCCGGATAAGCCCCTCCGTTTCCAATTTTTTCAACAGCCTGGAAATGACCTCCCTCGCACTGCCCAGATCGGAAGCGATTTCCCAATGTCGCAGGGTCATCACAGCGTTGCCTTTGAGGGCTGCCTTTTGGCGAAGATACGACAACAGCCGCTGATCCATGCGTTCGTAAAACAGAGCGCGAATCGTTTGCAGCATGTCCTCGTATCTCTGATTGAACTGTTGGTAAAACAGCCGGTTGAATGCCGGAAAATCGCGCACCCATTTTTCAACGGAAGGACTGGGCAGCAACAGCGCAGTCGTGGCTTCCTCTGTGATGGCCAATATTTTGCTCGGCGTATTGTCCAATACCGCTGAAAACGACATGATGCAACTTTCTTTGGGCCGGATGTAGTAGAGCAGCAGGTCTTTGTCGTCGAAACGCCCCATGACCTTGACCAAACCGTCAAACACAATGGGAATTACCTTGACGTACTGGCCTTCGCGGAGCAATTCCGTTCCTGCCGGAAACTCCTTCAGCACACCGTCTGTCTCCATCTCTAAGCGCAGCGGCTCCGGGAGAAAGGGAAAGTGGCGGTTGATGAAATTCTGGGAGGAATTCATGGATATGATCATTTCAGCACAAAACCGGCCTCTTTTACCTCGGCAGAATTAGTTCCGACAAACACTTTGAAGGCCCCCCGTTCGGCCTCCCATTTGCGGGCGGCGGTGTAAAACTCCAGGTCTTTGGCGGTGATGGTAAACGTGACCTTTTTCGATTCACCGGGCGCAAGTGTAATCTTTTGGAAGCCTTTCAGTTCCTTCACTGGCCGGGTGACGCTGCCCACGAGGTCCTGCACATAAAGTTGCACCGTTTCCGTACCGGCGGCCTTACCTGAGTTCGTCACCGTGACGCTGACCTGCAAAGGTGCAGCAGCAGTCATTTCTTTGGCGCTGAGGGCAATGTCGGAGTAGGAGAAGGTGGTGTAGCTCAGCCCGAAGCCAAATGGAAACAGCGGCGAATTGGGCACGTCGTTGTGGTGCGACCAGGTAACCTCATTGGGCTTCGAAGGGTAGCTTCGCCCGGTGCTTTTGTAATTGTAATAAATAGGAACCTGACCCGTCACGCGCGGAAACGACACCGGCAATTTACCGCTGGGATTGTACTTGCCAAACAGCACGTCGGCGATGGCGTGGCCTGCCTGCGAACCGAGGTGCCAGGCTTCCACAATGGCGGGCGCTTTGCCGGCCAATTCCTGAATGGCAAGAGGACGGCCGTTCATCAGTACCACTACCACATTTTTATTGATGCGGTAAATTTCGTTGAACAGCTCCATTTGCAAGCCCGATAATTCCAGATTGGCTACGCTGCGCCCCTCTCCGCTTTGCCAGCAATCCTCACCGATGGCCAATACCACCACCTCGGCTTTGCGGGCGGCTGCAAGGGCTTCGGCAAACCCCGATTTGTCGCTCGTATTGATGGTGGTTGGAAGCAGAAAAGTACGCAAACCGACAGACAATGCCGCGCCTTGAGCGTAAAGTATTTCGGTATTCGGCCCGGCAGCAGCCTGAACGCCTTCCAGCAATGAAACGGCTGAATTGGCCATGCCTTGCGCGCGCCAGTTGCCCAATGGAGCATCTTTGTCGGCGGCCAATGGGCCGATGACGGCGATGCGTTTAGCCTCGGTTTTGAGAGGTAACAAGTTGCCTTCATTTTTGAGTAAGACGATGGATTTGCGGCCGGCGTCGCGGGCTACATCCATGAAAGCCGGGCTGAGCGTGATGCGTTTTTCGCGTTCTTCATCACAGTAGCGGTAGGGGTCGTCAAAAAGGCCGAGGCGGAATTTGATGCGGAGGATGCGGCGCACGGCGTCGTCAACGTAGGCTTCCGGTACGGTTTTGTTTTTCACCCAATTGGCCAAGTGAACAATATAAGCACGAGATTCCATGTCCATATCGCTGCCGGCAAGCGCGGCAATGCGGGCGGCATCGGAGGTATCGGCGGCGAATCCATGCCCCACCATTTCGCCGATCGAACCCCAGTCGGAAACCACGAACCCATCGAAATTCCAGTCTTTTTTGAGGATGTCTCGCTGAAGCAAAGCACTTCCAGATGAAGGGAGACCTCCGATTTCGTTGAACGAATTCATAAACGTAGCCGCGCCTGCATCGGCAGCCGCTTTGAAGGGCGGCAGGATGATATTGTGAAGCGTATGCTCGCTGATGTCCACGGTGTTGTAATCGCGGCCCGACTCGGCAAAACCATAAGCTGCAAAGTGTTTGGCGCAGGCGGCCACGGTGTTGTTGGCAGAGAGATCAGAGCCTTGAAAACCTTTGACGCGGGCTGCTGCAACGAGACTGCCCAGATAGGTATCTTCACCGGCGCCTTCCATGATGCGGCCCCAGCGGGCATCGCGGGAGATGTCCACCATCGGAGCGAAAGTCCAGTGAACGCCCCCGGCAGCAGCTTCGGTAGCGGCGATGCGGGCGGTTTGTTCCATAAGGTTGAGGTCCCAACTGGCAGTTTCGCCCAGCGGGATGGGGAACATGGTTTTGTAGCCGTGGATGACGTCGTAGCCGATGAGAAGCGGAATTTTGAGGCGGCTGTTTTCCATGACGATTTTTTGCACCTCGCGGGTGGCGGCTGCGCCGTTGACGTTGAGCATGGAGCCGACCAATCCATTGCGGAGTTGGTCGTATTGTCGTTCTTGATTGCCGCCTTTTGGCGCCGGGCCGGTAGCTTCCCAGAAGCCGCTGTACTGGTTCATTTGACCAATTTTTTCTTCCAGCGTCATTTTGCGCAGCAGCGCTTCCACTTTGGCCTCAATGGGGTCTTCTTTTGCAGGAACATCGGGGGCAGCGGGCGGCGATACTTTGGGCGAGCAGGCTGCGATAATCATGGCGATGACGGTAGTGATGAATAGATGCGTTGGTTTCATGTTGTAAATGATTTTTGTTTGCGGGGTAAAGGTAGGCGTTTTTGGGTTTCGGGTTCTCAGTTCTCTGCTTGGAGAAGCCCAAAAAGACTTTACAAAGGGGAGTTCAGGCAACTTTCAGCGTTGGAAATCAGAAATCAACCCGTTCCAACCTTGCAATTCAGAAATCAGAAAATAAAGCCCGTTCCCATCCGAAACCTTGAACCCGAAACCCGCGCTCAAAGGCTGCTGATGTACCCGCCAAGTTCTTTAGCGCTGTCTAAGCCCAGTTTTTTGACCAACCTGTGGCGGCTGCGCCAGATGCTGTTGTCTGCAATGCCCAGCATACCTGCCATTTGGCGAGTATCGAACCCAATTTTAAGAAGGAGGAGGAGGCGGGTTTCGGCGGCGGTGAGATCGGGGTGGAGATGTTGAATACGTTGTAAAAAATGAGGAAACTGCTCCGAAAACTTCTCCAAAAACAGGCTCCAGTCTTCTTTGGTGAGGATGCGCATTTCGCTAAAAGTCCCTTCTGAGATTTTATCCGCGTCAATGTCTGTGTCTTCAGATGTAAGATGCTTTTGCCAGCGAAGTTCCAATGTTTCAATCAATTGATTTTTCAACTCCAGCAGAGCGGCGGCCTCATCCAACTCATCTTTCGTTTGCTGAAGTTCGACTTGCGATTGCTCCAATTCCTGCTCCTTGAGTTGCGCTCTGAGTTCTGCCAGGAGTTTTTCCTGTTCGATCAGTTGTTTTTGCTGGTGCAGCATTTTTTGTCTTCGGCGCTCGCGATGATGGAGGGCCACCGCCACACTGATGAGCAGCGTCAGGAGGGCCAGCAGCAGCCATATTTTCTGACGATTGAGCTGATGTTCTTTCTCCAGCACAGCCACGCGTTTGGACTGTTCGAGCGCGTCATAGCGGGCGTCGGTTTCGGCAGCGGCCATGATGCGGTCGGCGGTGAATTTGGCGCGAAGCAGATGGGTGCTTGTTTTTTGGTGTTCCCAGGCGCTTTGGTAGTCTCCGCGTCGGGCGGCTACTTCTCCCAACATCCGGTAGGTGGCGGAAAGGTTGCCTGTATCCGGGCTGGGGAGCGATTCCCGCAGAAGAATTTCCGCCGAGTCAAGACGGCCTGTGCAAAGGTAGAGATGCCCCAATGCCAGAGGATATTGGTAGTACCCAAAGACTTCATGCGAGCCGGGCCTGCGGTGGTAGGCATCAAGCAAATAAGGCAGGGCGACATCACAATGCGCCAGCTCTACATGGGCGCGCCCGAACAGGTAAGAAAGTCTGTGCGGAGAAGGTAGTTTCAGCACTTCTTTTACCCTCTTTTCAGCAATTTGTGCCCATATCAAACCGGAGTCGGGGTTGGTACCCAAATAACCAATGCCTACATTGATGGCCGCCTGCGCTTTTAGCTTGTCCAACCAGTCTTCGCTGATATTATCTCCAGGAGCATTCAAAACCTTGTCAAACCATTCCCGTGATTTTTCAAACTGTTGAGAGCGTTCGTAAGAGGCTGCAATAGACATGTACCCCAGAGCATGTTCTTGAGAGAAGGAGGTGTCCCGGCTGTCCAACAGTTCCAGATATTTAAAAAGAACCTGCCGGGCTTCTGAGAAGTTGTTCCGGTAAACCTCCATGCGGCCTCTCAGAAAATACACATCGCTGAGGTCCAATATACGTTGGAGGCGAAGGGCCGCCTGCTCCACATCCTGCAAGCAGGAGTCGGCCTCGTGGAACTGGGCGGCATCCACATAAAACTCGGCGCGCTTGATTTGCGAAAACGTGTGAACGGTATCGTGGGGGTAGTGCCGCTCATATAGTTCCAGCATGCGGAAAGAGGAATCTCTGTTGCTGCGGGGCATGCGGTACCAGATGGCCATGCAGCCCCAAGGCTGGTGTCGAGGGGGCACCTCTGCTTTCAGTCGGATAATGCAGGAGTCGGGGCTGTGCAGCGGGTAGGTGGCGAAGTAGTCTCCGTTGTGCTGTTTGTCTTTGTCTTCTAAAAAATGCTCCTGCGAAGCCTCTGTTTGCGGAGGGGAGCAATTAGACAATACAAGCGACACAGCTATCAGCGTAATGGAGAGCAGGCGAACGCGAATATTCATTTGCATAAGTAAGCGTTGGTATGAAACAGCCCCACAAAGGTAGCCTCATTAGCCTTGTCTAAGTATAAGAATTCCCTGTTGTTGCCATTTGTCTAAGAAGGAACCCGCTTTTGTCTAAGTCGAATGAGTACAAGGGAAGGTTGCAACCGGAGAACTTTGCCGACCTGTTCACGGACGCATTCCGCAATAAAGAATTTCCGGGTTTGTAATCAATATTTCGCTTTTTAACAAAACATAATACTCATGCTTTTTACATTCAAATCACTTAATCACACGAAAAAATACTTACTTTTTGTGGTTGCTTTGATGCTGTTCTTTTCCGTTTCTGCCGAAAAGGAGGAAACGCGGTACCTTGAAATGGTGGACGCCGATAGAACCAAAGCCGAAGCAATGGCAGCCGAGATGATTGCCGCCGATCCCACCAATGGTGGCAGTACGCCCAGCTACCAGTGGAAGAAGAACGGCAACCCGGTGGGCGCCAACAGCAGTACTTATTCCGATGCGACCTTGGCAAACGGCGACCAGATTCGTGTCGGAATGACCAGCAGTGGCCCTTGCGCTATGCCGCCCACGGCGACGAGCAACAAGATAACCATGACGGTAACCGCAGCCAACTCGACCTTTATTACCGGCGAAGTAGCCGCTTCTTGTAATGACAACGGAACTGTTTCTGTATTCTTTTCACCCAACGTAATGTCCGCAGCAGTGCGTTATGTCAGGATACAACAAAACATAGGCGACTATCTGAACCTCTCCGAGGTACGCGTGATTGAAGCGTATTCGGGCAATAATGTGGCGCTGAATAAACCGGTGACATCGCAGAGCATCTACTCGCCGGCCTCTCCTGACGCCAATCTGGTGGATGGCAACACGAGTAGTTTTATGAACAGCGGTGCACCAGGAACCAACCAGTTTGTGGAAATAGACCTCGGAGGGAACTACCTGCTTTCTCATATAGAAGTGGTAAACCGCCCTGATGATGGCCAAAGTCGGGCCAGAGATCTTCAATTGAGCCTTAAAGATGCCGCCCAGAATGTCATTCACACCCAAAGAATCAATGCGTATCAAGGGCAAAACACGGGGTATGCTACCACCTGGGGTACAGCCAATTTGTCTTCGTCGCTTGCTCCGCTCTCTGCCGTTCGCTACATCAGAGTAAAGCAGAATGCAAACGACTATATGAATCTTGCAGAACTTCGCGCTATTGAAGCCTTTACGGGGGAAAATGTGGCCCTGTTTAAGACTTTGACGGCACAAAGTATTTTTGGCGTGGGAGTTCAGTCATTGACAAATGCAGGCTTGGTGGATGGCGATATAAACAGCTTCACGGCCAGCGGCACATCCGGAACAGATGAATATTTTGAGATTGACCTCGGCGCCACCTACCTCCTCGACAGGATTGAAATCGTCAATCGGGGCGACTGCTGCCAGAGCCGGGCGCAGAACCTCCAGTTGATGCTCAAAGATGGCAATGGCAATGTGGTTTATTCACAGCAAATTGACGCGTACGAAGGGCAGAATAGCGCTCATACTACTACATGGAACGTCGTGGATGTCAGTTGGATGGATGGAGCGACTACACTCCATCGCAGCGGATTACCGGTGGGCGCCTATACGATCAGCTACGCAGACGTGAATGGTTTGTCGGACAGCAAAGCATTTGAAGTCAACGCCGGCATTCCTGTGATACCGACTGTTTCCATCACTGCGGCCCCCGGAAATTCCATCACTGCCGGCGACCCCGTTACGTTCACCGCCGCGCCTGTGAATGGTGGCGCCGCTCCTTTCTACCAGTGGAAGAAAAACGGCAATAACGTAGGCGCCAACGGCTTCACCTACACGGACAGCGCGCTCATAAACGGAGATGAAATCACTGTAGAACTAACCAGCAGCATCCCTTGCGCCCAAGCTCCTGCCGCTGTGAGCAATTCAATTGTGATGACGGTGGCAGATCGCACGCTTTATGTAAACAGAGATTTGGCAACCGGCAACAACAATGGTTCGTCCTGGGAAAATGCCTTCCGGGGCGATAACGCACTGCATTCGGCCTTTGCAGCGGCTACCATAGCGGGCACTAAGATTTGGGTGGCAGCAGGCGCCTACAAGCCCACCACTTCCAATAACCGGAACTTGTATTTTCTGATGCCCAACGGGGTCAGCCTTTATGGAGGGTTTGCAGGGGATGAAAGCAGCATAGGCGAGCGCAACATAGCCTCGAACCCCACCATCTTGTCGGGAGAGATTGGCGACTCCGGCATAAAATCCGACAACTCATACCATCTCATTTTTGTCAACAATCTGGCACAAGGCGTTGTGATTGACGGCTTCATCATTGAAAATGCTTATAATGAATGGGGCGGTGCGGCCATCCTCAGCCACGGTAGCCAAGTGGCGATTTCAAATTGCACTTTCAGAGAGAATACCGGCTATGTCGGTGGCGGATTGAATTTTTCTGGCGGGCAAGTCACGCTGGAAAAATGCAGATTCCACAATAATCAGGGATTTGCAGGCGGTGGCGCCATTGCTTCGGGAGCCGGAACTTTAATTGCAAACAATTGCCTGTTTTACAATAATTCAGCGAATGATTCCGGTGCAGCTTTCTTCTCGCAATCTGCTCCTGAGCTTGCTTTCACGAACTGTCTTTTTTATGGCAATCAGGTTAGTAATTATGATGGTTCTGCCATCTATATTGCAGACGGCGCCATTACTTTAGACCATTGTACGGTGGCAGGAAACAACAACCGCAGAGCCTTGGCGATCCTGGGGGCAATGGGTACCGTCAAAAATTCTATAGTGTGGGCGAATCCCTGGGGTGGGGGAGGAGGAAGTAATGTCACGTCTATAAATTGCATCTTACAGGAGAATGCAACGGCAGGCAGCGGCAATATCTACACCAACCCGCAATTTGTCAATTTTAACGACCCTGATGGTGATGATGATATTTTTGGAACAGCAGACGACGGCTTTGTACCCGGAGTATGTTCGCCCGCCATTGATGGAGCTGCTGCCCCTTCGCCCGCCTTCGATTTGGCCGGCCTCGACCGGGTAGATGCCCCCGTCATCGGCGTTTCCGCTGCGGATATTGGCGCTTACGAGCAACAGGAGGCCAATTACCCGGCTGTGCTTGCCGATATTTCGCTTGAAAATGTCAGCCCCCTGTCGGGGAATGGAACCATCTGCACAGAAGACGACTTCTTCACGGCGGATGTAATCGTGGCGTTTACCAACATTTCTTCCATCGGAATCCTTAATATTAACGCACCTCAAATATTGACGCCCGTGGCTCCCGTAGCAATGAGCGCTACCACTACCGCCACCACGCACACTTTTGTGGGAGTAGTATTCAAACCTGTCGGCCAGATAAATCTTACTGCGGCCATTTCAGATATGCCCTGCACCTATTCTGAATCTTTTTCCAACATGCCTTACCCGGCATTGGGGCAGATTGAATGTACGGAATGTGGCACAAAATGGTATGATCTGGGCGGAGCCGCCAATCCATATCCGGCCTATCAAACACAAAGCAAGACGTTTTGTCCGCCCACTACCGACCATAAAGCCCAACTTGACTTCTTAACAGTTGAAATGGCCGGCAGCGGAGACGTAATATACATTTACGATGGTCCAAACGGGACCGGAGCTTTTCTCGGCACGCTTTCGGCAGGTTCTTCGCCCACCACATTTACGGCTACTGCAAGCAATTCGACGGGGTGTCTGTCTGCGTTTTTCTATGCGTTCAGCGGGCAGGGCGCTGCCGGATGGGAAGCCGATTTTAATTGTGTCCGCATTTATGATATTACCGCCGACAACATCTCCGGCTGCGATGGCGCGAATACAACCTGTATGGAGGATGACACCTACACGGCAGACATTACTGTACATTTTGCCGGCGTGCCGAGTACAGGTATGCTTACCTTGACGGGGGCGGGCATCATCGGCAGCCTGCCGGGCGTTCCGGTAGGAGATTTAAGTGGTAATTCCTACACCTTCATCGGAGTACTCATGGTGGCAGACGGTGACTATATCTCACTGACCGCGGGTTTCTCGGCAGAAGGCGGTTACACAGACCATCGGGTGGACCGGGCGCCAGGTTGCGGCGCAGTTACTACCAATATTGTTGTTGATGGTTTTATTGCTCCTTCCGATAACGGTACTTATATGTTGGATGGAACTCGCAACAATGCCCCGCGCTGGAGCAACGGAAGTGTTGAACTCGTTTATCTCGGCGGCTATTGGGGATTTGTGAGATTGGGCCAATCCCCCTACACGCTGGCCACTCTGTTCACCTCAACCAATTCTTTCGTGCCTTGCAATGGTTGGTATGGCGGGTTTGGATTTGGTTTGCCTAATCTGTCCGGGGCCTGTGGCATTGCGCCCTCATCTGTACCTGTATCGGCAGGCCCTTCCTGTGCCATTACGAATATCAGCCTGGCCAACGCCGGCGCCTGTAATGACAACGGCACCATTACACAAACCGACGACTACTTCACAGCCAATGTGACCATTACCTTTGCGTATGCTCCGGTCGGCGCTACCCTCACACTGAAACAAGGTTCCAACGTTTTGGCCTCTACCCAGACAGATTTGACTTGCACGACTACTTACACTTTTGAAAACGTGCAGATACCTTCCAATGGAGCCGCCGTGATACTGACTGCAGAATTCTCCCCCAACTGCACCTTCACCTCCGGCGTATTGATGACCGCTCCGCAACCCTGCTCCTGCCAACCGACCTCGGCGTTCACCAATTGCCCCGTTGCTTTGCCGCTCAACGTTGCGCCGGGTACATGCTCAGCCATCGCTACCTACTCGCCAACAGCCAACGGCAACCCCGCGCCGGTTTATACCTATAGCTTCAGCGGGGCTACCGCCGGCAGCGGAAACGGAACAGGCAGCGGCAGCACATTTGCAGTGGGTACCACCACCGTAACCATTACTGCTGTCAATGATTGCGGTACGGCGGTATGTACTTTTAATGTGACGGTGACGGATAACATCTTGCCGACCATAGAGTGCTTCAACCAGGCATTGGCCTTCAACGGGGAAGCAAGTTTTTCGCTCTATCCCGATGAACTGGCAGATGCTTCCGATAACTGCGCGATACAGGGCATCACGCTTTCGCCCAACATCATCTACGCCGAGCAATTGGGCCAGATAGTACCCGTAGTAGCCACCGCAACCGATGTCAACGGCAATGTGTCCACCTGCATCTCGCACATAACGGTAACGGGTTTGCCGGCGGGCTGGAACCAAACACCCGGCGGGATAGGATGCTCTTCGTCTTGTACCGACTTCAGCTACAACACGAGTACCGGGGTATGGACAGGTGCTTCTACGGGGGCTTTTTACGGCCCTCCCTTCACCGGTGACGCAGCGGCTTTTGCACAGCGCACCTTGTGCGGCGCCGGCAGCATCACGGTGCAGGTGACGAGTATTAATGGAGGCGGCTGGGCCGGCATCGTGATGCGCGAGAGCAATGCTGCCGGGGCTAAAAAGGCGCAGTTGTTGACCAATTTGGGATCGCAAAACCGCCGGGAGTTCCGCACGGAGACCAACGGGGCGGCCTCGCCGCAGCAGTTCACCAGTCTCAACCG
The DNA here is from genome assembly GCA_002344975.1 of Saprospiraceae bacterium UBA2329. Classification (GTDB taxonomy): domain Bacteria; phylum Bacteroidota; class Bacteroidia; order Chitinophagales; family Saprospiraceae; genus UBA2329. The sequence continues at coordinate 11,674 of DDUV01000050.1, forward strand.
CTACTGGCTGCGCATTGTGCGCACGGGCAATCAGTTCACCTTGTTCACTTCGTCCAACGGAAGTACTTGGTATCCAAGTGGCACCCAGACGATTGTAATGGGCAACTGCATCCAGATGGGCTTGGTGATAACCAACAACACCGCCAACAGCACCGTGACTGCCACGTTTGCAAGCGTGAGTTATACGGGTAGCAACAGCGGGCTGGGAGGCAGCATAGGCCGCGCAGGGCGCGGAGAGAGCATAGAGGCGCCACACAGCTTTGAGATATTTCCTAATCCGACGGGCGGGGAGTTGAATGTGGATTTGACGCAGTACATCGGCCGCAATGTGCGGATGGAGTTTTACAGCATCGAGGGCAAGTTGTTGCAGTTCAGAGAGATAGACGAGGTGCAAGCGACCTTGGAGAACTTAGATTTGTCGCTCTATGCCAATGGAATGTATTTTATCAAAGTGCAATCGCGCGATCTTCCTGCCGTGACGAAGCGGGTGGTATTGCAGCGGGAATAACGGGTCGGCTATCGTTGGGGCAGCCACAAGGGCTGCCCCAACAGGCTGCCCCAGACATAAAAGAAGTTTAGTTAAGTATTGGAGGATTATTAAAAGCGCAGCCGGGACGAGATCGTTCCGGCTGTTTTTGTTGGCAGCAGCGCATCAAGACCGGCGCATTTTTACAAAAAAATTTGCCAGTACCGCCAAGATATGTACTTTTATTGCCAACAAAGCAATGACGGGATGAGAGCTTTACTCATTTTTCTTTTATTTTTGGCTTATGCACTGGCCGTGAGGTGGTATTATGTGTGTGAAATGAAAGGCTTATGCGGCGCTGTTGTGTCGGATCAAGTACTTGAACCACAAGATGTTCGACTGAAAAATCTGCGCCTCATTTCCGGCGATACGCTGCTGCTGAACGGCTACGATCAGTTCGCCTTCAATGCAGGTCAGGTGCAGCCCCGCCTGAACGACAACAACGCGGCATTCCTCGATTCGGTAGCGGCCATCATCAAAGTGGCACCAGGCCGAAAGCTCACCATCACCGGGCGTTATGCGCCGCAGGAAGACGGGAAACCGTACGGATTTTTTGAAAACTACGGCACTGCCCGTGCCGATGCCTTGCGGCGTTTGTTGACACAGCGCGGCATAGACGAGCGACTGATCAGCTTAGACCATGAGCCAAGCCGCGATTCCATGCTGCGCGAACCCGCTGTTTTTGAAATTTTCTACGATGCGGCTGCCGGTGTGCCCGAAGGGTATGAAAAAGTGCAGTTTTCGTTTACCAATATGACTTTTTCCGACGCCAATTTCGCTTTTGGTTCGGCGGAGTTCAAGCCGGGTTCGGCCTTTATAGCGTATGCCGATTCGGTGAAAACCTACCTCCAGATTAACCCGGAGCGCCGCCTCAGCATCGTAGGCCATACAGATAATGTGGGTTCCGACAAGTTCAATGACGGGCTGGGGCTGCGACGTGCAAAAAGCGCCCGGACCTATTTTCAGGAACTCGGCGTCGCCTCCGAAATTCAGACCCAGTCGGAAGGCAAGCGCAAACCTGTGGCTACCAATGACACCGCCGAAGGCCGCCAGAAAAACCGTCGTGTCAATTTTATCATCGAATAATCTAAAGATCAACTCAATATGGACAACTTCTTCGCCCATTTCGATTCTCAGGAAAGCATGGCGATCCTGTTTTTTCTCATCTTGGCTTTTTTATTGGGCCTGCTCACCGGATACTTCCTGCGCAGCCGACGCATAGCTCAGATGCGCAAAGCCTTGGAAGACAGTGAAAAAGCCCATGCCGAAGCACAACAACAGATCACGGCCCTGAAAGCGCAACTCGACCTGCAAAACGCCGATCTGAAAAAGGCCATGTTTGAGGCAGAGGAGCAAATTGCGCGCGCCTCCCGATTGGAAGAGGACAGTACCCGCCAATACAACGAGATGCTTTCGCTGAATGCGGAAATTGAGCGCCTGCAAGGGTTGCAACTGAGTGCAGGCAACTCGATGGAAGGGCTGCGTGCACAAATAGCGGGTCTGCAATCTCAAGTTGGCGCCTTAGATGCTGAAAAAACGGCCTTGATGGCTGCCCTGGCGCAGGCAGAACAAACCGCAGCGCTGATGGCAGTTGCTCCTGTGGCCGAGTTGGAGCCGACTTTGGTTTTTCAAAAAGAAAAAACAGTGCTCAACGAAAAAATTGACGCACTTTCAACGGCTCCTGCCGAGCGCGACAACCTGACCCGAATCGAAGGGGTGGGGCCGTTTCTGGCACAAAAACTCAATGAAGCCGGTATTTTTACTTTCAGTCAGATAGCTGCCTGGGATGCTGCCGATATTGGCAACATTACTCAATTGATCGGCTATTTTCCGGGCCGCATTGAGCGCGATGACTGGGTAGGGCAGGCCGTGAAACTGATGCAAAATGAGCCTGTCGCCACCGCCGAGGAGCCTTTGGATGATAAAATGTATGATCTGAAAGTAATTGAAGGCATCGGGCCGAAGATTGAGGAATTGCTGAAAAGCGCCGGTATTTTGCACTTGCCGCAATTGGCCGATACGCCGGTGGAAGTGATAGAAAAAATCTTGGATCAGGCAGGAGGTCATTTTCGCATGCACACTCCCGATACCTGGCCGGCTCAGGCCCGATTGGCCGCCAACGGCAACTGGGAACTCCTCAAGGAGTATCAGGAACAACTGAGAGGCGGACGCGAAACGGAGGAGTAGGAGGTGCGTGTTTTTTTAGCAGAGTCTAAACAACTCGCTGCGAAGCCCGAAGAAGCCCGCATGCAATTGGAAGCCTATCTGGAAACCGATGACCTGCGCCGCATCCCGAATCTGGCAGCTTATGCGATTGTGTTTGTAGGCCCGAAGGCGAAGTCGGTGCAACGAGTGCAATGAGGCATTTTGCAGGCGGGTAGAACCCGCGCAATATTCACTTTTTTTGCCAAAACCATAAGACCAACCAAACATGAACCGAATTGTAACATTAGACGAGTTCATCATACGCAGACAGATGGACTTTCCCTTTGCCTCCGGCGAGCTGACGGGCCTGCTCCGCGACATAGGCGTGGCCGCCAAAATCGTCAACCGCGAAGTTAACAAAGCGGGCCTTGTGAATATACTCGGCGTGGCGGGCAGTGAAAACGCCTCCGGGGAAACCGTGCAAAAATTAGACCTGTACGCCAACGACAAACTCATCGAATGTCTGAAAAACAGCGGCGAATGTTGCGGCGTGGCCTCCGAGGAGTTTGAGGATTACATCCCCATTCCCGGCGTCAGTTCCAAAACATCCAAATATGTAGTCGTTTTTGACCCCTTGGACGGCTCCTCCAACATAGATGTCAATGTGTCCGTGGGCACCATTTTCGGTATTTATAGAAGAGTGAGCGACCCGGAAGGGCCCTGCAAACTAGCCGATTTTTTGCAACCGGGCACACAATTGGTCGCAGCCGGGTATGTGCTTTACGGCACCTCCACGCTGCTGGTTTATACCACCGGACGCGGCGTGAACGGCTTCACATTGGACCCCTCCATCGGGGAATTTTGCCTCTCGCACCGCGACATACAAATTCCAGACAGGGGCAACTATTACTCTGTCAATCAGGGGTATTACCTTAAATTCGACCTCGAAATGCGGAGGTATATTGACCACTGTTCCGACCTCAATCTGCAATTGCGGTACATCGGCTCGATGGTGAGCGATGTACACCGCATCTTGTTTCAGGGCGGCATCTTTTTGTATCCCAACACCCGCAAGTACCCGCAGGGCAAACTCCGCTTGGTGTATGAGTGCAACCCGCTGTCTTTTATTGTAGAACAGGCCGGTGGCAAAGCCATTACCGCGCAGTTGGAGCGCATTTTGGAACTGCCCGTCAAGCACCTGCACGAGCGCGTCACCATTGCCATCGGCTCTCCCGGCATGGTGGATGAAATGAAAGATTTTGTAGAAAGATACAGCGCGCCGCCCATGTATAAACACGCAGAAGCAGGGTGATGCGAATGCAAGGCCGGCGACACTAATTTCATCGGAAAGTTGGAAATTTCAAATTATGTTTAACTTTGGTCTTTCCAAATCGTACAACCAATGAAGTTTTTCTACGCTTTCCTTGTATTTATTGCCTTTTCAGGCTTCGTGACGGCTCAGGCCCCGATCAACGACAATTGTAACGGATTGATTGATCTGGGGGTAGCGCCCATCTGCCCGCAAACGGTTTACACAAATGTAAACGCTACGGCTACCAACATCGGCTTCGGGAATAACCCCTCTTGCTTCAATGGCGGCACCGCCCAGCGAGACGTGTGGTTCTCTTTCACAACCGGCGACGACATTCTCAGTTTTTCCATTCAGGTCGTCGGAAGTGTCTCAGGCACTAATATGGCCCCCATTACCAACCCGCAGATCGCTGTTTATCGCGGGGATTGCGCGCTCAACGGGCTGGCGGAAATCTCCTGTATTTCCTCGCCCAACGGCAGCAATCAGACGGTGCTGGACATCCTTGATCTCACGCCCAACACCACTTATTTTTTGCGCATCAACGATTATTCGGCGACGGCATCCCCCAATTGGGGCGATTTCAACGTGTGCATCACCGAGTATGTGCCCGCTTTCAACATCGGCGATGCGCCCGGCAGCACTGCTTGTTTCGGCACCGTATATGATTCCGGCGGCCCGGATGCCGGCTATGGCAATAACGAAAACCATACGTTCACCATCTGCCCTGCGGATTTTCATCAGTGTATTGAAATTTCTGTGTTGGATTTTAACATGGAAAATAACTTGGACCGCTTAGTCGTCTTCGGCGGCAACTCTATCGCCGCCCCCGTGCTCGGCACCATTACAGGCGTAAATCCCGTCACACAGCCCTTTGTTATTCAGGCTTCTACTAATGGTTGCGTTACTTTGCAATTCATATCCGACGGCTCAGTAGTCGGCACGGGTTTTGAACTCACATGGACTTGCTCTCCATTGGAATGCAACGGATCCTCTTTCGATGATCCTATAGTTATCAACAACGTGCCTTTCAGCCTCACGGGCGCCACCACCTGTGATGATGCCTCCAATTTCAACCAGTCGCCTTGCGGCAACGATGCCTTCCTCAACGGCCCGGAAGATGTGTATGTGTTCAATTCTCCCGGCGGGATTTGCGTAGGTATCCAGATTACCGGCGCCAATGCAGGCACCGGCGTATTGGTACTCAACGGCCCCCCCGGCGACCCGGCTACAGTTTGTGTCGCTGTGAGCGCTACGGGCACCATCAACTCTGCCGACCTCCGCGAACCGGGTATCTACTACATCGTAGTGGCAGACGGCAACGGTTGTACACCATATAATATAAGCATCACACCCACCGAGTGTGAACTGCCCGCCGGTTTGGTGAATGCCCTTTGCAATCCGCTCAATGGTTGTATTGAGGAGGGCGGAGTGCCTTCTGTTTTTAATTTTCAGGATGGATTTCAGGATATAGACCTGATTGAAGACGTAAACTCCGGTTGCTTCCCTACCAATGGCGTAGGTGCAGAAGCAGACTTTTACTGGTTCACCATTCAGGCGCAGGCCGACGGACCGTTTGGCTTCATTTTGGAAGGTGCAGGTGCAGCATCCGATATTGACTTCAGCGTATGGGGGCCGTTTACTCAGGAGCAAGTTTGCGAGACGCCCGGCGTAGTCATCAATGCAGTAACCAATACGCAGCCCATTCGCTCTTCGTGGACGGGAGGGAGTACCCGCACCGGTTTGGCCGACATCAATCCCGATACCGGCGCGCCAGTATTGGATGACTTCGACTGCGGCAGCCCGGCTACACCCGGCGCAGGCGGCGACCGCTTTGTACGCACCATTCCGGCATTGGAAGGGCAGGTGTTTGTGATTCTGACCAACGACTTCGGCAACCAAATCGGAGAGGAGGGTATCTCTGTAGATTGGTCCACTTCCGATCCGGATGTATTGGCTCCGCCACCTCCGGTTGTGACCGGCAACGACACAACGATTTGTATTGGAGCATCTGTTCAACTCTCCGTCATCAGCGCCATCGGGAATATCAGTTGGTCCGATCCTACAGGAACACTTTCCTGCACCAACTGCCCTAATCCTGTAGCTACGCCCTCGGCTACCACCACTTACACGGCGCTCATTGACGCCGTTTGTTATGATGAAACCATTGATGTAAAAGTGACCGTGTTTGATGTGGACGCCGGCCCGAACCTCACGGTGTGCCGCGGAGAGCAAATCCAAATCGTATCCGGTACTGATTATGAAAATGCCACCTACGAATGGACGGCGCCTGCGGGTGTTACCTTCAGTTGTACCGATTGCCCCGATCCAATGGTGGAAGGCTCTGTGTCTGGCGAGTATAGCGTGCGCGTGCGGCTCATTACACCCAACTGTATTTTGTCGGACAGCCTCAGATTCAATGTATTGCCACAACCGGCGCCGCAATTTGCCATCAGCGACAACGTGGAAATCTGCGTTGGCGCTTCGGTCAATCTTGGCGGGGCTGCCACACCGGATGTCACCTATAGCTGGAGTTCGGTGCCCGGCGGCTTTGCTTCCGGCGAGGCCAACCCGCAGGTATCGCCCACGCAAACAACGACTTACTACCTCTCGGCCACCAACTCGCTGTGCCCCTTGTCTTCGTTGGACAGCGTGACTGTGACGGTTTATCAAACACCTTCCCTCACCATCCCGGCAGATACTGCCGTGTGTCAGGGCCAGCCGATTTTGTTGACCAATACCACTGCTGAGCAGGATGTGACGTACCAATGGAGCGGCCCGGATGACATTGAAAATCCGGATGCAGCGACTACCGTTGCCCAGCCGCAAAACTCCGGCGACTATGTGCTGCGCGCCACGCGGGGCGTATGCGAAGTTTCAGACACCTTTACGGTCACTATTACCCCCATTGATCTTGCCATCCTCAACCCGGATACCTTGCGGATATGTCTGGGCGAAACGGTTGATTTACAATTAAATATAACCCCCTCTAACGCGGTGGCAAGCTGGGCGCCTGCGATATGGCTGTCGTCCAACACGGGCAACAGCATACAGGCTACGCCGGAGACGACCATCACCTATTTTGCTACGGTGAATGTGCCGGGTTGCTCCAAAACCGACCGCATTGTCATTGAAGTGGACTCGCTGCCCGCCGACCGCGCCATCATTGCCGACCCGGCAAAAGACCCCTATTGCCCCGGCGATATCGTCATTTTGCGCTCTACCAACTACGAGCCGAGCGACTTCCCGGATATTGAATTCCAATGGCTGCCCGGCCCAGGTTTTGAAACGCCGGATACCTTGTGGAATATGGTCATTTCGGCCATTGACACCGCCACTTACCGCCGCGTCATCATCCATCGCGGCTGTGTGGATACCGTCTCTATTACGATCAATGTGGTGGAGCCGCCTATGCCGGTGGTGACGCCTGCGGATACCACGATCTGCCCCGGCGAGAGCGTGCAATTGGTAGCTACCGGCTACGGCGAATACGAATTCAGTTGGGAACCGACCACAGGCCTGAGTTGCACCGATTGCCCCAATCCGGTGGCAACGCCCGGCGCAACCATTACCTATAATTTCCAGGTGGACGTGCCCAACTGTCCGGTAGGCGCTTCGGCCACCATCAGGGTCGTCATTCCGCCTGTGGTGAACATGTCGCCCAATCGAACGGTCTGTATCGGCACGCCGGTACAACTCAATCTGGCTGCCGACAATGAATCGTTGTACAGGTGGACATCCAGCACCGATCCGAATTTTACTTCCAATGACCCACTCCTGATTGCTGCGCCTTTGGTAACCACCACTTATACGCTGCGGGCCTCTAAAGCCGGTTGCCCCGATGCGGTTTATACCGTCACCATCACCGTGATACAACCGCCCACGGCCGACGCCGGCCCCGACCAGACCATCTGTCAGGGTTCTACGGCTACGTTGGCCGGAACCTTCGGCGGCGCGGCAACGAGCGGCATCTGGACAACGGCTTCCGGCGGCAGTTTCAGTCCTAATGCCATGACGGCCAACGCGGTTTACACCCCGACAACAACCGGTATCATCACCCTGCGTTTCACAGCCACCGACCCGAACAATGTTTGCCCGCAGGCAACGGATGAGATGGCATTGGTAGTGAATCCGGCAGCGACTGTCAACGCCGGCCCCGACCAGGCAGTGTGCAGTGGCAATCCGGTTACCCTGGCGGGAACCATCGGCGGCGGCGCCACGAGCGCTGTGTGGACGGCCTCCGTTCCCGGCGGCGTGTTCAATCCCAATGCCAACACGCTGAATGCCACTTATACCGCTCCTGCCGGCGTGACTTCGGTGACGCTGACCTTGCGCACCAACGACCCGGATGGCCCCTGCCCCGCTGCGGAAGATCAAATGGTCATAGCCGTCACTCCGCCGGCAACGGTGAATGCCGGTCAGGACTTCTCGGTGTGCCGTCCTGTAGGTTTCAATCTGACGGCTGCCGGAACTGCGGTGGGCGGCGTGCAAAGCTACTCCTGGAGCGGCCCGGGCATTACCGGTTCCAACAACACGGCTTCGGTGAGTGTATCGAGCAGCGCTGCGCTGAGCTCCCCGGCCATGTACATCGTCAACTACTCTTACGGCCCGAATGCCAATCTGATATGCGCTACGGTGCGCGATACCATTTTGGTGACGATTGAAGAAAGCGTGCGCATTGACGCATTGGTGTCCTCACGTGGCGACTCCTCGGTTGTGATCGGCTCGGCAGTGACCATCACGGCCAACACCACTCCGGGCGACCCTGTGGGCGCGATGTATCTGTGGAGCGTGAACGGCGGCGCAGAGCAAATGGGCGGCCCGGCATTTACCGATACCCCCATACCTGCTACCGGAGTGACTTCGGTTAACTATCGGCTGATCGTGAAGTCGGCGGCCGGCTGCTTAGATACGGCCTTCTTAGACATCAATCTCATCATTCCCGACGTCATGTTCCCCAACGTCTTCACGCCCAACGGCGACGACTTGAACGACCTGTTCCGGCCCTTGCCCACGCAGGTGTCTGGCGTACTCATCATTGAGGATTTCAAAATATACAACCGCTGGGGACAGGTGGTGTATAACGGCAAGAGCAACGACAACATCGGCTGGAATGGCGTACACAACGGCAGTCCTGCTCCGATAGACGTGTATGTGTATCGGGTGAAATTCCGCTACCCGGAAGGGCCGGTGCTCGAAAAATCAGGCGATTTGACCTTGATAAGATAAATTGTGAGTTATGGGCTGCGAGCTGCGGGTTTCATCTCATACAGGCTCGTAGCCCGCGGCTCGCAGCTAAACTATTATGAGCGAAAAAGAAAGGAAAATATCCGTACCCAAAATTTTGACGGAAGGCGCCTTGCACACGCAGGCCGAGATGCTGGAATTGCCCGTCAAGCGCGAAAAGCTGTTCATCGGTATTCCCCGCGAGATCACCTTGCAGGAAAGCCGCGTGGCGCTGATTCCCTCTGCTGTGGCCACGCTGACGGCGCATGGGCATCGGGTACTCATTGAGATGGGCGCGGGCAAAAAATCTCATTATTCCGATCACGAGTATTCGGAGGCCGGCGCAGAAATTGCCTACTCGCCGGAACAGGTGTATCAGGCCAATGCCATCATCAAAGTGGCCCCGCCTACCTTGGATGAAATCGAAATGATGCGCCCTAATCAGATACTCATTTCGCCCCTGCAATTGCCTACCCTCAGCAGCGAGTATATGGACCGGCTGCGGCACAAACGGGTCATTGCGCTGGCTATGGAGTACATCAAAGACAACTCCGGCACTTTTCCTATCGTGCGCATTATGAGTGAGTTGGCGGGAATCAGCGCCATGCTCACCGCCGCCGAACTGATGGCAGGCACCAGTGGCGGCAAGGGCGTTTTGCTGGGTGGCATCTCCGGTGTGCCCAGTGCGCGGGTGGTCATTTTGGGAGCAGGCATCGTGGCAGAATACGCTACCCGCACAGCGTTGGGTCTCGGCGCGGAAGTCCGCATTTTCGACAACGACATTTACAAGCTCAAACGCTTGCAAAATCTCGTAGGCCGGCCGCTTTTTACCTCTGCCATAGACCCGTACATTCTGGAGCAGGAACTCGTGTTGGCCGATGTAGCCATCGGAGCCATGCACTCCAAAACGGGCCGCACGCCTATTATGGTGGGAGAGGAAATTGTAGAAAAGATGAAACCCGGCGCCGTCATCATCGATGTGAGCATTGACCAGGGCGGCTGTTTTGCTACTTCGGAAGTGACTTCATTGGATCGCCCGACTTTCGTCAAACACGATGTGATTCACTATTGCGTGCCCAATTTGGCATCGCGGGTGTCGCGTACCTCTTCCATGGCGGTGAGCAATATTTTGTCGCCTATGCTCATGCGTTCCGGCACGGCGGGCAGCCTCGAACACTATGTGCTCAGCAATCCGGGGATGCGGCACGGCATTTACACTTACAAAGGCTATCTGACCAACGAGTACCTGAGCAAGCGCTTTCAGATCAAATATACTGATTTGGATTTGCTGATGACCTCCAGTTTATAAATGTCGGTAGTATAGTGAAGGGGTGACTTCGCCTGAAATTCCATGCCTTGGTCACCCCTTCACTATAAGCACAGAAAAATTCATGAAAATAAAAAGCATATACGTCTGCACCCATTGCGGAAGCACCAGCCCGAAATGGGCCGGCAAGTGCAATGCCTGCGGTGAATGGAACACGATCATTGAGGAAGTGGCCACACCCGTCACCACCGAAGATAAGAAACGCCAACTGTGGCAAAGCTCCTCCGGCTCGGAGCGCAACTCTCCCAAACCCGTGCTCTTGCCCGATATTCAGGCAGGCAATACACTGCGCTTGGTCACTCCCGACGAGGAACTCAATCGCGTATTGGGCGGCGGAATTGTTAGCGGCTCTTTGGTGCTCATCGGCGGGCAGCCCGGCATCGGCAAGTCCACCCTTTTGTTGCAGGTAGCGCTGGGCATTCAGGCCAAAGTGCTGTACGTTTCCGGTGAAGAAAGCGAGGAACAGATCAAAATGCGCGCCGACCGCATCCATCAGCAGCGCTCCGATTGCTACATCCTTACAGAGACAAATACCTCCAAAATACTGACGCACGCGCTGGCGCTCCAGCCGGGCCTGCTCATTATTGATTCCATACAAACGCTGTCCTCGCCGCTCATCGAGAGCACGCCGGGCAGCATTTCGCAGGTGCGCGAGTGTGCCGGCGAGTTGCAGCGTTTTGCCAAAGAAACCAATATCCCGGTGTTCATCATCGGCCACATCACCAAAGAAGGCACGCTGGCCGGCCCCAAATTGCTGGAACACATCGTGGATGCCGTGCTTCAGTTTGAAGGCGACCAACACTACTCCTATCGCATCCTGCGCACGCTGAAAAACCGCTTCGGCTCTACCGACGAACTCGGCATTTACGAAATGCAGCAAAATGGCCTTCGCGAGGTATCGAACCCCTCCGAACTGCTCCTTTCTCAGAAAGATGAAGAACTCAGCGGCAGCGCCATCGGGGCCACGATGGAAGGCATGCGGCCCATGCTCATCGAAACGCAGGCATTGGTCAGCCGGGCGGTGTATGGCACGCCACAGCGCTCGGCCACGGGTTTTGATTTGAGGCGCCTGAGTATGTTATTGGCGGTATTGGAGAAGCGTTGCGGGTTCCAGTTTGGCCAAAACGACGTCTTTCTCAACATTGCCGGCGGGCTGCGGGTGGATGACCCGGCCATAGACTTGGCCATCGTCAGCGCACTCATTTCCTCATTGGAAGACGTGATCGTACCCGGCCATATTTGCTTTGCTGGCGAGGTGGGGCTTTCGGGCGAGATTCGGGCTGTCACCCGCATTGAGCAGCGCATTCAGGAGGCCGACCGGCTGGGCTTCCGCGAAATTTATGTTTCCAAATACAATATCAAAGGTTTGGACACAGGCCGCTACGCTATTCGGGTGCAGAGCATCGGCAGGGTAGAGGAGTTGTATCAGGCGCTTTTTGCGGTGTGAGGTCGGGTTTCGGGTTCAAGGTTTCGGGTTGCTCACTACTCATACACTCCCCCCTGAAAACCGCCTGCCGGTTCCTTAGCGCTTTCGCGGAGATTCGCCCCCTTCGCTAAATTTCGCGTTAAAAAATTCGCGTTTCGGCTCCCGATTACCACACGCAGATGAACTGCAACGCAGATTACCGCCGAAGGCAGATGAACAGCTCTGCGACTTCACCGCTCCACCACCAGCACTCCGTCATCGAACACACCGCCTACGAGCAGTTTGTTTTTCCAAACCGTCGCCACAGAAGAGCCGGAAAGTGGATTGCCGTCGTTGAGATAGACCTGTTTCACTACGGGCTGCTCCGGGTTTTGCAATTGAATTTGAAGCACTTGTGACAAAGAGCGTTTGGCCGGGTCTTTGGAATGCCCCAAAAACATAAGCAGCTTGGGGTGCGCGCCAATCCACAAATTGCCCTCTTCATCCCACTCCAAATTGTCCACGCCGGTGCCACAGTCAATCGTCCGTATTTTTTCAAACGGCTCCCGATTGTAAACATACACGGCCCGGTCGGTGCAGGCCGCCACATACAGCAGTTTCCCATCGGGGCTGATGGTGATGCCGTTGGCGTAGCGAATGCCCGTAGCCAACGTTTCCGTTTTGCCGTTTTCGTACCTGCCGATTTCTCCCGTGCCGATGACCAGAAAATCCTTCAGGTGAGACACGTCCTCGCCGCTGCTGTTGTGGTCGTTGGTAAAATAAAACGAGCGTTTGCCATAGCCCACCAGATCATTGGGGCTTTTAAATAACTCGCTTTCAATAGATTCGGAGTGGATGAGGACGGAGTCCCGGTATTCAAATATTTCCACAACATGTTTCCCTGCCCGGTGATTAACGGCGAACAACCACCGCGTGCCGTCGGCGGGGTCGGTGTAAAGCGAGATGCCGTGCGGGCGGAAATCGGGCTGATCGAAACCGGCGGTCAGGTCTGTAAAAGTGGGCGGCGTGTTGTTGAGGTCGAGCCGGAAAATAGCACCTTTGACAGCCTTACCGGCACCCACGCCCCGGCGATCATAGGACGACACCAACGCGATGCCGTCTCCGGCCATCGTGATGTCTTCAGCGCCAATCATACCTGTGATAAGTTGCTCATTGCCTGCTGATTGGGGCGCGAACGTTTTAAAAACATTGGCGTACCACAGGGTGCGAACGACCAATGCGGCCACGATCAAAATGAGCAGGGCCAGAATATAGAGTACGGTTTTCATGGTGACGAGATTTTTATGAAAGACAAATTTACACTCTTGCCGCCAACGTACCTACTTATCAGGTGCGTCTTACTTGTCGATTCAAAAAAACATGCTTATGAAATACATTTTTACCGCTGCTCTTTTCTTAGGTTCACTTTTTTCGGCACTGCCGGCTCATGCTTGCGATTGCATTCCCATCCTCACTTTTTGCGAAAGCGTACGCCCGGAAAACCCGGTTTTATTGGGTGTTGTGACCCGGCATTATGGCTCCGGCAGCCAACTAATGGACGTCAGAGTGCTAGGATGGATTAAATCGCCTGGATTTTCGATTTCAGACATCACCATTGTCGGTGGAAGTAGCGCTATTTGCTTAGTAGAAACAAACAGCTTTATGGTGGGAGATACGCTCCTTTTGACGCCGCACTTGTTATCCACCCCGCCTTTGGAGGCCAGACATCTTTCTTTCAACCTCTTCGGGTGTGCGGTTCCGTTTTTGCGGGTTAACAACGGGGTAGTTCGGGGTGCTATTCGTGATGGACTGAATGAGGCGCCTTTATCCTCTCTTATTTCAGAGCTGGGAAGGTGCATGGAGGGTATTGTACTCGATGATATGAAATTATTTCCCAATCCGGTCGGCAGCCGGTTTCAGGTACAGCTTTCGGGAGTATTATTCCCCGAACAGATCAGGTTTTTTAATGTGTTGGGGCAGGAAGTTGTACTGAGTTCAAGTTTGGACGAAACAAAAAGCCTGCTCACAGTGGATACCGAATCGCTCAGCGCGGGCGTGTATTTTGCCATGCTTCAATACGGCAGATATCGCCGAACGTTCAAATGGGTGAAGAGTTGAGCCTTTTAGCGTACCTTGCGAAGCTCAATTCAATGCCTTATGAAACTTCTCTTGCATCCGTTTGAACTGCAATACAAACACACATTTGCCATCTCGCGCGAGTCGCGCACCGTACAGCATACCCTCATTGTAGAACTGAACGACGGTCCGCATTCCGGCTTCGGAGAGGCCACCGCCAACAAATACTACAGCACTACCACCGAGGGCATGATGGAAACATTGGAAAGCCTGCGTCCTCTAATCGAATCAGCACAATGGGCTGAACCTGAGGAGTTTTGGCAACACCTGAACGCGCTCCTGCCGGGTAATCCCTTTCCGCTGGCCGCTCTGGACGAAGCCGCCAACGATCTCCACGCCCGCCGCCAGGGACTGCCATTGCACAAGCTCTGGGGACTCAACGCCGGGCAATTGCCGTTGTGCAACTACACCATCGGCATAGCGCCCATAGAGGAAATGGTGGATAAAATGCGCGAGTTGCCCTGGCCGGTGTATAAAATCAAGTTAGGAACTGAACACGATTTGGACATCATTCGCCAACTACGTCAACATACCGACGCTGTCTTCCGGGTGGACGCCAACTGCGCCTGGACCGCTGCACAAACCATCGAACTGGCGCCCCAACTGCGCGAACTGGGCGTGGAATTCATTGAGCAGCCGCTGCCCGCCGAAGACACAGAGGGCATGCGCGAGGTGTTCCTCCATTGCGTATTGCCGGTCATCGCCGACGAAAGTTGTCGCGAAGAAGCCGACGTGGAGCGCTGTCACGGTCTTTTTCATGGCATCAACATCAAACTGATGAAATGTGGGGGTCTCACGCCGGCTCGGCGTATGATAGACCGCGCCCGCGCACTGGGCATGAAAGTGATGGTTGGATGTATGACCGAGTCCTCGGTAGGCATTGCCGCCATCGGGCAATTGTTGCCGCTATTGGACTATGTGGATATGGACGGCGCGCTGCTCATCCGAAATGACCCGGCTACGGGCGTATGTATCGAATACGGGCAGGTGCATTTGCCGGAATCGGCGGGTACGGGCGCGGCGTTGAGGTAGCGCGTACCGGCGGCTTTAGCCACCGAAAGGTTTTGTGTGTGGGTCGGCGACTGAAGTCGCCGGTACGCGGGAGTGCATGCGGAGGGTGGGCGACTAAAGTCGCTGTTACAGAATCACATCAAATTCATCCTGCTCTGTCGCCGGGGCGCAGCGGGCGAGGGCCGCTATTCTGGATTGGTGCATTTGTTGCATCGCATCGGAGACTTGGGCGATAAATACCTCATCTACAAAGCGATACACGTCTTCTACAGAGGAAACGCCCTCGCCGTCGCGGAATTTGTAGGTTTGCTCGTACAGGCCGGATTCGAGCTTGAGCGAGAGCCGGTCGTCGTTGCGGAAGATGGTGATTTTCAGTACAGGATGGTCAATGGTGCCTACGATGCGCATGTCTCAACTTATTTATTTCGGATTTCGGATTTCTGATTCAAAATTCCTGATTTCCGATTTCCGATTCCTGATTCAAAATTCCTGATATTGAGTGTTCCTCGCGCTTAGCACCGCCTACTGAGAACCGCCTACCGCCTACCGCCCACTGATTCCGGTTCCAATTTTCAGACATCTCTTTTCAAAATCTCCTCCGACAGCAGCCGGTACATTTCCTGCAAGTGCGGTTGGCCGTTCAGCAAATCCAAATGGCGTTGCATGGTGGCCGAATCGCCGCGGCGGGCAGGGCCGGTTTGCGCATCGGCGGGCGGGAGGCCGTCCACTACTTTGAGGGCGGTTTCCTGGATGAGCGGCAACAGCGCGTCGAAAGGGATGCCCTCTTTTTGCACGATGTCGCTGCCGAGGCGGTACATGAGATTGACAAAATTGTTGACGAATACCGCCGCGAGGTGCAGCGTAGCCCGTTGCTCGTCGTTGACCTCCCGAACAGAGTGCGAGACATGCCCCGCGAGCGTTTTCAGGAGGGCGAGGTCTTGGGCATCGGGGGCAAAAACGCAGATCGGTATGTGTGCAAATTCCGGTTGACGCCCCGCGCTGAATGTCTGCAAAGGATAAAAAACTCCGTAGTGCCGGAAATGCCGGGCCAACACGGCAGAGGGCGTAGCGCCGGAGGTGTGGGCTGCCAATGTGTTGTGCGGCAGTGTTTTAGCAAGTTGCGACGCTACTGTTTCGATGGCGTCGTCGTGTACGGCCAAGAGGTAAACATCGGCGTCGGGCCGTATTTTTTGGAGATCGCTGACTGCCTCAGCACCCGAACTGCGGGCCACTTTCGCCGCTTTTTCAGCGTTTCTGCTGAACACCTGCACGGGCGGCCAACCGCGTTCGGCCAATCGGCGAGCCAAATGTGCGCCCACATTGCCGGCTCCGACGAGCACGACCCGCGTGGTCATGCCCGCTCTTTTTTGTACAGTTGGCCGATGCGGTGCGTCATGCTCAGGCCGAGGCCCAGCATCATGAGCGTGGAACCGAGCCAGAACAGGTTGATGCCGGGAAATTCAATGGCTTCCATGACGATGTAGTCGGAGCGCAAAGAGTTGGTAGCCAATTCAATAGCGGCAGGAAAGTCCTCTTGAGGAAGCTTGCGGGCCGCCATGAGTTGGATGGTTTCGGTTTTCGGGTCCAATGAGAGGAAGCGCAGGTGCAGCCCCAGATTTTCCACTTCGTCTTTGAGGTTGAAGGGCGTGTTGTCGCGGATGAAGAAGACGGGCTGCGCTTGAAATTGCCCGCCCTGTGGCGTGAGGACGCTCATGCGAGCGCCTACGGCGAGGTCGCTTTCCTCTTTTTGGAGCGCCGGGTGTTCGGCTTTGGGATTGAAGCCGTCGAAGCGCAATTGGAGGCCTTCAAAATCAACGATTTGGCCTTGTTTGAATGTGAACTCTTTGTAGGTCAGCGATTCTTCGGGCGTATAAATCTGGTCGAACACATCGGGATGCAGGCGCACGCGGGCGCTCAGTTCGTTGATTTGCGAAGGGAAATAATACACCAACTGCCCGCGCAGAATGACCATGGGCGTGACGGTGTAGGTACTGTCGTCGTCGTCTCGTTTGACGCTGATGACGGCGCCGGCGGTGAGGTCGCCTTGTTGCGCTTTGTAGTCGGGGTGCGTGGCTTCGCGAGTGATTTCCTCTAAACGCAGGGAGTACTGTTTGAGGACGAAAGTGTCGCGATCGCGCAGGAGCACGGTGTCGGTGAAGGAGTAGGTTTGGCCGAGTCGAAGCGAGTGCGGCTGGTATCTCAGGCTGTCTTCGCGTTTTTTGCGAAACTCCATGTCCATTTCCACCTGCGGCAGCGAGGAGATGTGGGTGAAAATATCCTTGTGCAGGTACTGTTTGGTGTCGGGATTGGAGGCGGCGATTTTGGTGAAAGACTTGTCGTACAGGATGTTGGGATGCAGGTCGAATTCCTCCAGCACCTTGCCCGATTCGTCTTTTTTCTGGTAATTGACGGTGTAGGTGCGGGTTACGTTGTCCAAAGTGTCGGAAACGTAAGTCACCTCGTAGCCGGCCATTTGCATGGGTACGCCTTTGAACAGGAGTACATTGTTTTTGAGCCGCTCGCTGTCGCCGCCTTCGATGAGGCCGTCCATGACGAAGGTGTTGATGGAAACGAAACGCTTGTTCAGTCCGGAAGCCAAAATTCCCACAATCATCATCCCAAAGCCGATGTGTGCCAATACCGAGCCTCCGACTTTGAGCCTGCCGCGCAGGAAAGTGATGATGTAGTCCAAGTTGGCTATCAGTGTGAAGCAACCAGCAAACAACAACAGCACATACTGCCAGGCATAGGCGTTGATCCAGCGGGTGCAAAGCCAGGTAAGCGCCCCCGATAAGGCCAGCGTGACGCCCGTGTGCAGGAAGAATTTGGCGCTGTTTCCGGCCCAGTTCATCTCGCGGAAGCGCAAAAACTGCACTCCGCCGGAGAGCAGTCCTATAAAAATACCGATCCAGAGCTGGTATTTGTTGTAATGCGGAATGGGGTCGGTGATGACGCGGCCCACATACGCCGGATTGAAGGATTCCATGATTTTATTGAACACCGGCAGCGAGGTGGAGGCTGTAATGAGCAGCGCCGAAAACAACAGCACCAGACTACCGATGAAGAGCCAGAACTCCTTGGAAACCAACGACTCTTCTGGTTTTGGCTCTGGAATTTGCCTGAACCGTGCAATGAGCAGTACCAATCCTATCAACAGGAATGTGAGTACAAAGAGTACGAGTTGCGTCTCCAATCCCATCTCCGTGAAAGCGTGTGCCGAGGTGTCGCCCAACACGCCGCTGCGGGTCATGTAGGTGCTGTACAAAACGAGCACAAAGCTGATGATGTAGAAGAAGAAGGTGCTGCGAATGGAGTAGCCAGTGCTTTTGGCTACCAGATGCGTGTGAATGCCGGCCAGCAAGGTGAGCCAGGGTACCAGAGACATATTTTCAACGGGGTCCCAGGCCCAATAGCCGCCGAAACTGAGCGCCTCGTAAGCCCATGCGCCGCCCATGAGGATGCCCGTGCCGAGGATCATGCCACTGAACAAAGCCCAGGGCAGGGCGGGTTTGATCCAGCCCTCGAAGTCTTTTTTCCAAAGTCCGGCAATGGCAAACGCAAAGGGTACGGCTGTTGAAGCAAAGCCGAGGAATAGGGTAGGGGGGTGAATGGTCATCCAGTAGTTCTGGAGCAGCGGATTGAGGCCGTTGCCTTTGATGAGGCTCAGGTAGTCGGCGTTGGCAAAAATGGGCGCGTCCATGGTGTTCCGAAGCAAGAGCGTCGGGTTGCTGCCGATGCGTACCTCGCCGATGTAAATGCCCAGAATCATGATGGAAATGAACACCTCGATGAGCATCAGCACCGCCAGTACCGGCGATTCCCAGTTTTTGGCACTCGCTACCAAGAGGCCGCCCAGCACCACATGCCAGAACATCCAAAGCAAAAAACTGCCTTCCTGTCCTTCCCAGAATGCCGAGAAGATGTACTTGAGCGGCAGGTCGTCAGACACATGCGCCCAAACATACTGATACTCAGTGTATTCCCTGATCATGACGTAAAACAACATGCCCACCACTGTAAATACGCCCAAGGCGTGGCCCAGAAAAGCGCCCCGGCCTATTTTTTTCCAGGTAGCGGCCTCATCGGCGTAGTCGGCGCGTTGAACGGACATGAAGTAAGAAAAGGCGCTGAGTATGGCGGCTGTGAAAGCCAGTAAGATACCTGCGTGCCCGATGCGGCCCGGCCACAGGTGTTCATTCAAATACGGAATCCCCTCCATTAGCTGTTTTCTTTCTCTGCGTTGATGTAAATCTCCTCGTCTTTGTATTTGGAGGGGCATTTCATGAGCATCTCGGTGGCTACAAACTCGTCGCCCTTCATTTTACCGGTGAGGACGATTTGCTCCGACATTTCAAAGTCCTGGGGTTTCTCACGCAGGAGCACCACTTTGCGCTCGTTGCCCTCGGTATCGGTGAGATAGAAGGTGAAATAGTTGGGGTCTTTTTGCGGGTCGTAGTGCATTTCCTTGTCTTTGGCCAATTGGCCGGCAATTTTCACCTTGCCGCCGCTGCGGGCTGCGTCTTCAAAGGTGGAATAAGTGCTGGTGTCGCCGGCGGCGTTGATGAGCAGCGCGATGCCTGCAACGATCATCACCAATACGATCACATATATTTTCTTCATGGTCGGACGGTTTTTTGTATTCAGGGCGGCAAAGGTAAGACATAAGCGGCGAACAGATACATTTTACCCCGGTTATCGCACAGTCTTTCCTTTGTTGTACAAGACAACAAACAAGGCGGAGCGGGGTTTGGCGGGGGCGGGGATTTTTTGGGATGGGGGTATGTTTTAAATTGTTGGGTGACTGGTGGATGGAATGCCCTTTCAATGTAGAAGAATTCTAAATAAATTTTTCTTTCCCCTTCCTGCTGAACATCCGTTGGGCAAGTCGCCTTTATACCATACTTTTGCGCGTCGAAAAAATGGGCGATGAGTTCCGTTTTTCACCGCAAAACAAAACGATAAAAACAGACTGACGTATGGGTTGGCTAAAAAACTTCCTGACCTCTTCCATCGGGAAAAAGCTCGTAATGAGCCTCACAGGGTTGTTTCTGATCCTGTTTCTGGTAGTACATTTAATTGGCAACCTGCAATTGTTGCAATTCATGGCACACGACTCGGCAGGTGAAATCGGCAGGGCATTCAACGAATATGCGCTGAAAATGACCACTTTCCTACCCATCAAAGTGGTGTCTTACGGACTGTATGCCTTCATCCTCATCCACGCTGTTCAAGGCTGGATGCTGTGGCGGCAAAACGCAGCGGCCCGGGGTCCGGTGCGATACGCCGTGAGCGACCTGCGGGCAGTAAACACCAACGCCAGAGTGGCCACCCGTATGGGCTGGTTGGGTACCATCATCTTCATTTTCATCATATTGCACATGTATCAGTTCTGGCTGCAAATGAAAATGGGCAACCTGCCGATGGCCAACTATGGCGATGGGGATGTAAAAGACCTCTACACCATTGTCGCCGAGGCTTATACCAATCCCTTGTATGTCATACTCTATGTGGTTTCGATGTTCTTCATCGGCGTACACCTGTGGCACGGCTTCCAGAGTGCATTCCAGACGCTGGGCCTCAACCACAATAAATACACGCCGCTCATTCACAAGCTGGGCAAAGGGTACTCCATCCTTGTTCCGCTCGGGTTCGCCATCATTCCGGTGGTGATGTATCTCCAATCTTTGAATGCTTAAAATCTTGCACAACCATGAAGCTCGATGGAAAAATACCTGCCGGATCACTTGCTGAAAAATGGACGAAATACCGCTCCACAGTATCTCTGGTAGCTCCTCACAATAAAATGCGCTTGGAAGTCATCGTCATAGGTTCCGGTTTGGCCGGCGCTTCGGCGGCAGCCACCCTCGGCGAATTGGGTTACAACGTGAAGTGTTTTACCTTCCACGACAGCCCGCGCCGTGCGCATAGCATTGCCGCTCAGGGCGGTATCAATGCGGCCAAAAATTACCGCAATGACGGTGACAGCGTGTATCGCCTTTTTTACGACACCATCAAAGGCGGCGACTACCGCGCCCGCGAAGCCAATGTGCATCGCTTGGCCGAAGTGTCCACCAGCATCATAGACCAGTGTGTGGCGCAGGGCGTGCCTTTTGCCCGAGAGTACGGCGGCCTGCTCGATACCCGCTCCTTCGGTGGTACGCAGGTGCAGCGCACTTTTTATGCCAAAGGCCAAACAGGCCAGCAGTTGCTCATCGGCGCTTATCAGGCTTTATCGCGCCAGATCAGCCTCGGCAAGGTGAAAATGTACAACCGCCACGAAATGCTCGATTTGGTGACGATTGACGGCAAAGCCCGCGGCATCATTGCTCGCAACTTGGTAAGCGGTAAGCTCGAACGCTTTGGCGCTCATGCAGTTGTGTTGGCTACCGGTGGTTACGGCAACGTTTTCTACCTCTCTACCAACGCCATGAACTGCAACGTGACCGCCGCCTGGCGCACGGTGCGGCGCGGCGCTCTGATGGCCAATCCCTGCTTCACGCAAATTCACCCCACCTGCATCCCCGTTTCGGGCGACTACCAGTCGAAGCTCACCCTCATGTCGGAGAGCTTGCGCAACGACGGGCGCGTGTGGGTACCCAAAAAGCAGGAAGACGCTCAGGCCATCCGCGAGGGCCGCAAAAAAGGCAACGACATTCCCGAAGCCGACCGCGATTACTTCCTCGAGCGCAAATACCCGGCTTTCGGCAATCTCGTGCCCCGCGACGTAGCCTCC
Source organism: Saprospiraceae bacterium UBA2329 (assembly GCA_002344975.1). Lineage (GTDB taxonomy): Bacteria > Bacteroidota > Bacteroidia > Chitinophagales > Saprospiraceae > UBA2329. Next base: position 33,492 of record DDUV01000050.1, read on the forward strand.
CGCGCCTCCAAATCCATGTGCGATGCGGGCTTCGGCGTAGCGCCCACCGGTCTGGCCGTATTCATGGACTTCTCTGCCGCCATTGAGCGCTATGGCCGTTCGCGGGCAAGCTCGTTGGGCCTTGCCAATGCCGACAAGGCTACCATCAGGGCGCTGGGCGAAAAGGTGATTGACGAAAAGTACGACAACCTCTTCGCCATGTACGAGAAGATCACCGGAGAGAATGCCAAAAAAATGCCGATGAAAATTTACCCCGCCGTTCACTACACGATGGGCGGACTGTGGGTAGATTACAATCTGGAAACCAATATCCCCGGCCTGTTTGCTACCGGCGAGTGTAATTTCAGCGATCACGGAGCCAACCGCCTCGGCGCTTCGGCGCTCATGCAGGGCTTGGCCGACGGCTACTTCGTATTGCCTTACACCATCGGTACTTTCTTAGCCAACGAGATCAAAACGCCGACCATAGATACCAACGCGCCGGAATTTGCAGCCGTAGAGAGCGAAACCCGCGCCCGTCTGCTCGGCTTCCTTTCGGTGAACGGCAAACAGTCGGTCGAAAGCTTCCACCGCCGTTTGGGCCGCATCATGTGGGAATACTGCGGTATGGCCCGCAATGCCGAGGGTTTGGCGAAAGCCAGAAAAATGATTCAGGAATTGTACGAAGAGTTTAAAGCCGACGTGTTTGTGCCCGGCCAATTGGAAGAGTTCAACCCGGAATTGGAAAAAGCCATGCGCGTGGCCGACTTCATGGAATTGGGTGAACTGATGATCGTGGATGCACTGAATCGCAATGAATCTTGCGGAGGACACTTCCGCACCGAGTATCAGACGGAGGAAGGAGAGGCGCAACGCAACGACGAGGAGTACGCTTATGTGGCTGCCTGGGAATACAAAGGCATTGGGCAGGAGCCGGTGATGCACCGCGAAGACCTTGTGTTTGATGTGGTGAAACCGACGTCGAGGAGCTACAAGTAAGCATAGGGCATGGGGCGGAGAGCAAAGAGGATAGGGCAAAGAGCATAGAGTTCATCAGCAAAATTGATTTAAAAAAAGGATCATGAAGATCACACTCAAAGTTTGGAGACAAAAAGACAGCGCCGACAAGGGCCGTTTTGAAACTTATACGCTCAACAACGTGAGCGAGCACATGTCGTTTCTGGAGATGTTCGACGTGCTGAACGAAGAGCTGATTCAGAAAAAAGAAGTGCCGGTAGCATTTGAGCACGACTGCCGCGAGGGCATTTGCGGGGCATGCAGCATGGTCATCAACGGCCGTCCGCACGGCCCGATGCAAGGCACTACCACCTGCCAATTGCACATGCGCCACTTCAACGACGGCGACACCATCGTAGTGGAACCCTTCCGTGCGCGCGCTTTCCCGGTGCTGCGCGACTTGGTGGTGGACCGCTCTGCCTTCGACCGCATCATTCAATCGGGCGGCTTCATTTCCGTCAACACGGGTCAGGCGCAGGATGCCAATGCCATTCCGGTGAATCGCGACGCTGCCGAGGCTTCGTTCAGCGCGGCGGCTTGCATCGGTTGCGGCGCCTGCGTGGCGGCTTGTCCCAACGCATCGGCCATGCTGTTCGTATCGGCCAAGACGGCGCATCTCAATCTCCTGCCGCAGGGCCAGATCGAGGCCAAGCGCCGGGTACAGGCTATGGTGAAACAAATGGACGGCGAGGGCTTCGGCAACTGTTCGAATGTGACGGCCTGCGAGGCGGAATGCCCGAAGGAGATTTCTGTAAAAAACATCGCTAAACTGAATCGCGACTACGCCGGCTCTGTGATGGGGTCGGAGGTGGAAGTGTAGGCACGGCTGGTGGGATTGGCTGTTAGCTGATAGCTTCTGGCTGATAGCCGTGATGGGAAAGAATAAAAAAGCCCGGAGTGCTGTGCGCTTCGGGCTTTTTTGTGGCTCAAAAAATGCTGAACCAGTAGTGAATAAAAAGAAAAAGCCTGTAAATCAAAGACTTACAGGCTTTATTTGTAGCGGAGGCAGGACTTGAACCTACGACCTTCGGGTTATGAGCCCGACGAGCTACCAACTGCTCCACTCCGCGATGTTGAACCCGAAAGAATTATCTTGAACGTTTTCGAGATGCCTTTTTCGTTCGGGACTGCAAAGATACGCCTGTTTTTCGTCCGAGCAAGTATTTGTGCATTTTTCTTTGTAAAAAAATGAAATAAGCCGGAAATGCCTGCTGCGAGCAGAGGGCCAATGCCTATCTTCGCGGCGCATTGAGGGCCGGCTTTGGCGCGTACCTTCAATAACCACACTTTTCGGCAAACCAAAAGCCTGTTTCGGCAGTCTTGTTATAAAAACAATCTTGATGATGAAAAAAACACTCCTTATTGCGGCCGTATTGGCTGGTGTACAATGGCTGTCTGCACAAAGCAATTTCAGCGGCGGTTTCCGGGCCGGCCTCACTTTTGCCACGCTTTCCGGCCCTGTCGAAAGTACCGATAGCGGCGCTGAGCTTGAAAAAATGACGCTGTCCTCCGGCTTTCACGTCGGGGCTACGTTCAATTATAAATTGACCGATAATTTTGGCGTGCGGGGCGAACTGCTTTATTCCCAAAAAGGTACCAACTACGACTACGACGGTGAGTCTTTCTGGGTTTTCGAGCCGCTCATCGGCACGCCTGTTTACAGTTCAGGCACTCGCCGGGTGAGTTTGGACGTGACCAATTCTTATCTTGAAACGCCGCTGAGCGTGTATGCCCGGTTCGGGAAAATTGAAATATCCGGCGGAGTCAACCCCGGTATTCTCATCGGTTCGCGTGGGTTCGGAGAGTTGACTTACAGTGGCCGCACCGTTTTGGGTACGACGATTGCCCCATTCACGATGAACCTGGAACATCAATACAGCAAAGATGCCTTTCGGGGAACCGTGGGAACCAATGTGGAAAACCGCGTCATCGAAGGGCGGCCGGTACAGATTCCGCTGACAGCCGGCGCATATTATGAAGGCGCTGACAGCAGCGAAAAACTCTACAAAACCTTCGATCTCGGTCTCATCGGCGGCTTGTCGTTTTATCTGAATAAATCTCTTTTCCTCGGCGGGCGCGTTCACTATGGTCTTTCCGATGTGACCAATACACAGCAGGATTATGCACGTCGCGCCATTGACAACAACCGCAGCCTCATCCTCCGCGAGGATAATGACCGCAATTTGGTACTCTATCTCTCATTGGGCTTCAGCCTCTGATAATTATACATGCCTGTACTCCAACTTTCCGACACCTTCCTCGCGTATGAAACCGAGGGGCAGGGCGAACCCGTTATTTTTCTCAACGGCATCATGATGAGTATTGCCTCCTGGGCGCAGCAGCGCAGGTTTTTTAGTGACCGATACCAGTGCATTTTTCATGATTTCAGGGATCAATTGCTCAGCGGGAAAGCCTCGAAATCGTACAATATGGATGTGCATGTGCAGGATTTGAAACAACTCTTAGATCACCTGGGGGTTCAGCAATGCCATGTCGTCGGCACCTCTTATGGCGGCGAGGTAGGCATGCTGTTTGCCTTGGCGCATCCGGAGTGCGTGAAAACTTTGAGCGTGATAGCCTCCGTACCCTGGCCCGATGCGCTGCTGCGCCTTCAGGTAGGGCTGTGGCGACAGGCGGCGTTTTTTTCCGGTCAATGGTTGTACGAAACCCTGGCTGCGTTCTCTTTTTCCGCGGCATTTCTGGGGACGCAACCCGATTTTATTCGCAGCGGCATAGAACGCGTGTCATCTTTGCCACCAGATTATTTTACGGGTTTTGCCCGGCTTTGCGACGCGTTTCTTACTTTAGATATTCGAGTGCAACTTGCAGAAATTCAATGCCCTACGCTTATTGTATCCCCCGGAGCCGATATTTTGAAAGTGCCATATTACAGTCGGTACATGGCCGAGCGCATTCCCGGCGCCCAACTCTGGGAGATACCCGCTGCGGGCCATGCGGTCGTGTTGGAGCAACCGGAGGAGATCAATCGGGGACTGGCGGAGTTTATGACGTGCTGATCTCGATTTTCCGATTCCCTTCGTCCATCGGAACATGCTCTGCGTCGTCGGGATAAGTTGTGACAATGTGCTCATTTACAGATTTTTAGTAGAATGAGTGCTATGGCTCCAATCCTTGAATATCTTTTTTTTGAAAAAAAAAATAACCCTAAGACTTGATTTCACTAAACACTGTTCAGTATATTTGCATCGCAATTCAAAATTATTCAATTTTAGATGGGTATCACAGAGCGCAAGCAACGGGAGAAAGAAGAAATGCGGGAGCGCATCCTGAATGCTGCCATAGATTTGTTTTTGAGGGAGGGCTACGACAAAACCAGTATCCGGCAAATAGCCGACGCCATTGAGTACAGTCCGGCTACTATCTATCTGTATTTCAAGGATAAAGATGAACTGTTTTTTGCCATTCACCATCGGGGTTTTGAAAAATTATTTGCCGCCATGTCGGAAGCGGCGGCAGAGGTGAACCCCTTGGAACGACTCAAAGTCATCGGGCGGGTGTATCTGAAATTCGCCATCGAAAACCCCGAGTTTTACGACCTGATGTTTGTGATGCGCGCTCCAATGGCGGCTTTGAAGCATCGTACCAATTGTGGGGAGGCCGATTGCGACTGGCAGCATGGACGCAGAAGCTACGAGTTGTTAGTCAATACAATACAGGAGTGCATCAACCAATATTTGGTGCGCATTCCCAATGCCGAAGAAGGCGCCATTCTGGCCTGGTCGGTGGTGCATGGTATGGCTACCTTGCTCATCCGGGAGCGATTTGCTATGATAGAACTCACTGATCCTGAGCAGAAAATGGAAGCAGTGCTGGATCATTTGATTCGGGTGATGAGGATTTGAGAGGGGGAGAAAGAGAGACTTGGAGAGGGGGAGACTTTGAGAAAGGGAGACTTTGAAGGGGGGGAGAGACTTGGAGAAAGAGTGACTGGGGCTTTGATCCCTTATTTTTTGAATTTTTACTAAACAATGTTTACTTAATATACGATTAACATTCAAGCATGAAGAAGCGAATTCATACAGTGTGGCTTGCCGTGTTGGCGATGCTGTTGCCTATGTGGGTGCAAGCCCAGAGCCAGGTGTTGGAAAACTACATACAACAAGGGTTGGCGGCTAATCTGGCCTTGCGCAACCGGGAGTTGGCGGTGCAGCAAAGCGAAGAGCAAATCCGGCAGGCCAAAGGAATGATGCTGCCGTCGGTGAGTTTTAATGCCACTTATACGCGGGCACTCGGCGGGCGCAGCATCTCATTGCCCATCGGCGATCTGATGAATCCGGTTTATAGCACGCTCAATCAACTGACGCAAAGCAACCAGTTTCCACAAATTGAAAACGTGAAGGAGCAGTTCCTGCCCGACAATTTCCATGACACCCGCTTTCGGGTGGTGCAGCCTTTGTACAATACCGACCTGCGCTACAACAAGCTGCTCCGCGAACAGAGCGCCGTTATCCCGCAGGCTGCGCAGGCCGTTCATGCCCATCAATTGCGCTACGATATAGAGCAGGCGTACTACCGGCACTTGCAGACTTTGGAGGCGCTCCGCATTTATCGCGCATCGCTGGGGGTGGTGCAGGAATTGCACCGGGTGACGCAGCGCTTAGTCGACAACCACAAAGTAACCCTCGACGCGGTGTATAATACTGAGTACGAACTGAGCAAAATAGAAACGGAAATTGTGCGCGCAGAGAAAAATGTGCGCCTGAGCGCCAATTATTTCAACTTTCTGTTGCAGAGGGATTTAGATGCGGAAATCATTGCCGATACAGCCCTGTTGCAATCGGGAGACTTGGCGCCACAACCCCTGGAGTTTTATCTCCAAAATGCCCTGGCCCAACGGCAGGAACCCGCTCAATTGGCCGCCGCCATGCAGGTGAATTCTACTCTGCTGGCCATGCAAGAGAGCAATCGCAAGTTGCCCAATGTGGGCTTAGCCATTGATGCCGGCGCGCAGGGATTCGGCTATAAATTTAATGGCGAGCAATGGTATGCGCTGGCGGGTTTGCAACTCAACTGGCCCATTTTCAGCGGCTATCAGAAGCTCTCTAAAGAACAGGAAACCAAATTGCAAGGGCTGGAATTGGCCAATCAAATGGAATTGCTGCGGCAACAAATTCAATTGCAGGTGGCGCAAAGTAGGCACGAACTGACGGCCGCGCTGAAAAGTCGGGAGCAGGCGCAAAAAGCGGTGGAGAGTACACGCAGCGCCTTTCGCATCGTGCAGCGGAAATACGAGGAGAACCAGGCCATTCAGTTGGAGCTTTTCGATGCGCGCAACAAGTTGGAGTCGGCGGAGATGTCGCTGTCCATAGCGAGGTTGGAGGTGCTGCTGCGGGAGGCGGAGCTGAGGAGGGCGGTGGGCGGTCTTCGGTAGGCGGTCATCAGTAGGCGGTAGGCGGTCGGCAGTATGCGGTGGGCGGTTCTAAGCGTGAGGTAACCCGAAACGCGGAACCTTGAACCCGGAACCCGAAACCCGGAACCCGAAATTTTAAACACGAAACCAAAAAAACATGAAATACACACAATTGACATGGTTGCTGATACCTGCGCTGATGTGGGGTTGCGGCAAAAAAGAAACGACGGATGTAGCGGCACGGCTACCCGCGCCCGGCACGGAAATAGCCGTTCGTTTGGTGCAGGTGGAAAACCACAGCGCCGGCGCCACGATACTCGCTACGGGCGTATTGGCCTCTGATACGGAGGCGCGATTGGCCTTCAAAACGGGGGGCATCATTCGCAAAATGTATGCCGACGAAGGCGACCGGGTGCAAAAAGGCCAACTGCTGGCACAATTGCAACTGACTGAAATTCAGGCGCAGGTAACGCAGTCCGAGTATGGCGTGGAGAAGGCCCGCCGCGATCTGGAGCGCGTACAAAATCTCTACCGCGATTCGGCGGCGACGCTGGAGCAGGTGCAAAACCTGAACACTGTGCTCGATATGGCTAAGCAAAACTTAGAGATCGCCCGCTTCAATCTTCAATATTCGGAGATCAGGGCGCCGCAGGCCGGCATCATCATCAAAAAATTGGCCTCGGAGGGCGAACTGGCAGCGCCGGGTATGCCGGTGTTGGCCATGAACGGGGCGGGGCCGTCGAACTGGATAGCGCGGCTGAGCGTGTCGGACAAAGACTGGGCGCTCATCAGCGTGGGTGATGCCGCCCAAATCCGATTGGATGCCTACCCCGGCGAAGTGTTCGGCGGTACGGTGCAATTGGTGGCGCCCACAGCCGACCCCATGAACGGGCTGTACCCCATTGAGATCAAAATAAAGGCGGGCGATAAGCGCTTTGCGCCGGGGCTGTTTGCCAATGCCATCCTGTCGCCGCGCAAGGCCGCAGGCCGCAGCGGCGGGGTGCGCGTGCCGGTGGAGGCCATTGTGGAGGGCGACGGCAAGCGAGCCTTCGTGTTTGTACCCGACGGCGACGGCGGTGTGCGCAAAATACCTGTCGTCATTGGGGAATTGACCAACAGCCATGCCGTCATTGTGCAGGGCATGGAGGGCGTGGAAGCCGTCATCACAGCGGGTTCGCCGTATTTGTCGGAACGTTCGCGGGTGCGGGTGGTGCGGTAATGCGCGCCAGGGATAGCAGCGGAATGGCGGCGGTCGGGTATAGAGCCTGTTAGCTTTAGCGCTGCAATAGCGGGATAAAGCTAACAGCTCTGCGGGGTGGCCGCCATGCAGCGGATAGCCCGGCCCGCCTGCCTGATGTGGGAAGGTTTGGGGAGGGCAGGTAGTGTCGGGGGCGCCCGAAAAAGAAAAAATCGTAAAAATCAGGCAAAAGAAAACACCATGCAGATAGCAGCCTTTTCGGTAAAGAATTACCAATTCACCTTGATTGTGTTCGTCATGCTGGCGGCGCTGGGCTTATCGTCGCTCCTCAACATGCCCAAAGCTGAAGACCCGGAGATGGATGCGCCGATGTTCATCATCACGGCCATATACCCCGGCGCGGGGCCTGCCGATATGGAGCGCTTGGTGGCTGATCCCATAGAGCGCAAAGTGAGTGAACTGAGCGACATAAAACTGATAGAAACTAATATAGACGACGGCGTGGCGGTGCTGCGCGTGGAGTATGTGTATTCGAGCAATGCGGAGGAGAAATACCAGGAGATTGTGCGGGAGGTGAACAGCGTGGAAAGCGAGCTGCCGGACGACCTGTACGAGCTGCGCGTGAACCGCATTTCGCCCTCTGATGTGAATATTTTGCAGATAGCGTTGGTGTCGGAAAATGCGCCGTACCGGGTGCTGCAGGAACAGGCCGACCGTCTGCGCGAGGCGCTGGAGCGCATCAAAACGATGAAAAATGCCAAAACCTGGGGACTGCCCGAACAACAGGTGCGCATCACGCTGCAATTGGACAAAATGGCCCAAAGCCGCATTCCGCTTTCGCGGGTGATGGGCGCGCTGCAAAGCGAAAGCGTGAACATTCCGGGTGGCAACATCTATCTGAGTGCCAGAAAATACAATGTAAAAACCAGCGGCGACTACGCCTCATTGGACGAGATACGCCGCACCGTCGTGTATTCGGACGGCACGAAAATCATCTATCTGGGCGACATAGCCGAGGTGGATTTGGTGGATGCGCCGGAAACCCACATCACCCGCTTCAACGGGCATAGGGCCGTATTAGTGACCGCCGCGCAGAAGTCGAACCAAAACATCTTTGCCGTGCGCGAGGCATACACGCCGGTGCTGGCCGCCTTTGAAAAGCAGTTGCCGCCCAACATCGCCATGATCCGCCATTTCGATCAGGCCGATTCGGTGGGCAGTCGCCTGGGGCGTTTTGCCAAAGATTTCCTCATCGCCATTTTGCTGGTATCGCTCACCCTGTTGCCGCTGGGTTTCCGGGCCTCGTTGGTGGTCATGATTTCCATTCCGCTGTCCATCGCTATGGGGCTGACCGGCCTGAGTTTGCTGGGGTATTCGATCAATCAGCTCAGCATTGTGGGCTTCATCATTGCGCTGGGCATTCTGGTGGACGACTCCATTGTAGTAGTGGAAAACATAGAGCGGCACCTGCGCATGGGCAAGAGCAAAAAACAAGCTGCCATAGAGGCTACGCAGCAAATAGGGCTGGCAGTGGTAGGCTGTACAGTGACGCTCGTTTTGGCGTTTTTGCCGCTGCTGTTCCTGCCCGAAGCCTCCGGCGATTTCATCCGCAGCCTGCCGGTAGCGGTGGTGGCTACGGTGCTGGCCTCCCTGTTTGTATCGCTGACCATCGTGCCGTTTTTGTCGAGCCGGATATTGGGGCTGAAGCACGACGCGCGCGGCAACCTCTTCATGCGGGGCCTCAACTGGCTCATTCAGGGCACCTACGCCCGCTTGTTGGACAAGGCCCTGATCTATCCCAAAACGACCCTTTTGGTAGCGCTGCTGCTGTTTGGCGGGGTATTGAGCTTAGTGCCTAAAGTAGGCTTCAGCCTGTTTCCGGCATCAGAAAAGCCCATGTTTACGGTGAATGTGAGTTTGCCGGAAGGCTCGGCCATCATGGCGACCGACAGCGTGGTGCGGCATGTGGAAAGCGTGCTGGGCGAGCACCCGAAAGTGAGGTTTTACACCGCCAATACCGGCAAGGGCAATCCCCGGATTTACTACAACGAGATACAGCGCAATGAAGCCGCGAACTACGGCCAGGTTTTTGTGCAATTGCTGCCCGATGTACAACCCAAAGAAAAAGAGGCCATTATAGACGAGTTGCGCGAGCGGTTCATATACTACCCGAATGCCAAAATTGAGGTGAAAAACTTTGAGCAAGGCCCGCCCGTGGATGCGCCCATCGCCATTCGGGTGTTCGGCGAAGACTTGGACACCCTGCGGAAAGTGGCCACTCAAGTGGAAGACATCATCAGCGGCACGCCCGGCACCATCTATGTGAACAACCCGCTTTCGACCCTGCGCACCGACCTCAAGGTACGCATCAACAAAGAAAAAGCCGGCATGATGGGCATTCCCACCGCCGAAATTGACCGCACCGTCCGCTTAGCCGTAGCCGGGCTGAACGTCGGCTCGTTTACCAATGCCGCCGGCGACGACTACGATATGATTGCCACGGTGGAAAAAGGCAAGTACCCCAATCTGGACGTGTTTGACCGCACCTACGTCAACAGCGTTACCGGAATGGCCGTGCCGCTGCGGCAGGTGGCCGACATAGAGTTTCAGTCCTCGCCGCCGCTCATCAAACACTTTGACAAAGAGCGATTTATCACGGTTTCGAGTTTTGTGCAAACCGGATTCTTGGCCAACAACGTGAACGAAGAAGTGGTGAGTCAGCTCAAACAAATGACCCTGCCCGCAGGCTATCGCTATGGCATTGCCGGCGAGGCTGAGACCCGCGCCGAGTCGTTTGGAGGCATGGGCGCCATCATCGTCATCACGCTGTTTGGGTTTCTGGGTGTGCTGGTGTTGGAGTTCGGTACTTTCAAAAGTACGCTCATTGTGCTGAGTGTCATACCATTGGGCATCATCGGGGCCATTCTCATGTTGTTGGGCGTGGGCTACACTTTCTCCTTTGTGGCGGTGGTGGGCCTCATCGCATTGGCGGGCATCGAGGTGAAAAACTCCATTTTGTTGGTGGACTTCACCAATCAGTTGCGGCGCGAGGGCATGCCTTTGGAGGAGGCCATTCGCAAGGCGGGCGAGGTGCGATTTGTGCCCATTGTGCTCACTTCACTTACGGCCATCGGAGGTCTGACGCCTTTGGCCATTGAGTTCAATCCGCTATATTCTCCTTTGGCCTGGGTACTCATCGGGGGGCTGATTTCCAGCACGTTGTTGTCGCGGGTGGTCACGCCGGTGTTGTATAAGATATTGCCGCCTGGGGTGGGGGGCAGGGGTGAGTGAGTGAGGGGTGAGTGAGTGAGTGAGTGAGGGGTGAGTGATGTTTCGGGTTCGGGTAGGAACAGGCGAATTTCGGATTTCTGATTTTACTGGTTGGAACAGTTTGATTTCGGATTTTGCCTCGCAAGTCAGGGCGGAAGTTACGGCCTGAGTCCGACGCTGAAAGACGCCGGTTTTTATGATCGTTATGTCCTTCTCCGAGCAGCGGAAATTATGAAAATCATAAAGATCAGCGTCAAAAACAACGCGCGGGTTCAAGGTTCCGCGTTCTTCTCGTTTTCGCGGAAATTCGCGACTTTCGCCAAGATTCGCGTTCAAAAAAAATCGCGTTTCGGGTTCGAGGTTTCGGGTTTAAGATTTCGGCTGCAAGCCTCAAGCTGCGAGTGCCTCGTTGGGAGGAAACTCGCGGCTCGAAGCTCGTGGCTGAAGATTAGAACAAGCTGTAATTGAGGCGTACATTGCCCGAAAGCTGGAAAGCCGACTGACGGGCGCTGGAAAAACCGAGTACGAATGGATCGAGGAGGGTGCTGGTGCTGTAGCGGTAGTCGGTGAAGAGGTTGAAGCTGATGCGGGTGCGATAGTCCAAAAAGTAGCTGCCGTTGAGTGAAAGAGAGGGCTGAATAACGAAGGCGTTATCGGGTGCGCTGGCTGGTTGGAAAGCATCTAGGGTGAAGGCGTAAGTAGGGCGGAGTTCAGCCCTTGCCTGCAGGAGGGTACGGGAAGACGGATACCAGCCCATGCTTGCCGAAGCAGATAATTCGTTGGAAAAGATGGTATTGGGTCTGTTAAAAATCGGAATAGGCCGTTCTGTATGAGAAAGTCCGGCGCGAAAGGCGATGCGGTAATCCCATTGCCAGAATTGATTGACCGGGCGGGTGCGCAGATATTCGGTCTCGAAAAAAAGATCAAATATTTGCGAGGGTAAAAACTCATTTTCTTTGTTGTGACGGGCATTGTACAAGGGCGCCAAGCCGATGGAAAAACGCCGTCCGCTGGAGCGGGTGTTGTAAAACGAATACAGCCAGTTGTCGGCCAGTGTGGTAAAAAACAAAGTCTGGTCTTTGGAGTCTAAACCTTTGGCGGCGAACCAGTTGCTCAGTTGTGTCAGTTCAAAAATGCGCTGACGGCGGAAGTCGAAAATACGACGGTTGCGGGCATCGGCCATGATGCGGCCCAATTCGAAGAGTTCATCCTGAGTCAAATCTTCATTCAGAATGCCGTTGGCGCGCATATCGTCGGCCATGAATTTGGCTAAGAACACATCGTCAATCGGTTCTATGCGCCCGATGCCGTAGCGGACAGCGCCGGAAAGCTGGTAAAGGAATTGTTGATTCAGATCGTCAAATGTACCGCTTTGTAATTTCATTTCCTGATAAGACAGCAGCGCCAATCCGTCCAGCCCAATGTAGCGGTTGGGTTTGAAATAGATTCTTTTTTCCGTCTCGGCGAAAGCGGTGGGAAGGAAGGCATAAGAGCGCTCCTCGGAAGTGAATCCTTGCGAGGTGCTTTTTTCACGCGAGGAACTGTAAAGCGGGCTTAAAAAGATGCTTTCGTTGGCTTGCAGTTTGTCGCGGTTGACAAAGCGGTTGTAACGCAGGGCCAGTGTTTGTGAAAAATTTGCGTTGCTTGTGCTGAAGACGCCCTGTATTTGCTCGTTGTTGGCAGTGAGACCCTCCAGCCCGCCGGTCACGTCCAGTGCTTTTCGGTTGATGTCGGGAAAGCGGAAAAGGCTGTAATCTACTTTGGAGTTGTCGGTTTGCGCGGCAGCGGCAAGAGGGAGCAGGCAGCAGGCGGCGAGGAAGAAGAAAAGAGAACGGAGTTTGAAAAAAGGATTCATACGGTTAATAGTTTTGATGTGTGGCGAAGGTAGAAAAGGGGGTGATTGTCAGGTGTTAATGGAGTAGTAAGATTTTGTTAAAGTGGGGGTTCAAGGTTCAAGGTTTCGGGTTCAAGGTTTCGGGTTCCGGGAGTAGTGAAGGGGTGACTCGGCAAGTTTCGGCAGGGTAGTCACCCCTTCACTAAACCTGAGAAAACCGCCTCGCAAGTCACTACGCGTTGGTCAGTGCGATCATGGCTTGTGTGCAGGCGGTTTCGTCGAAGAGGGCGGCGACGGAGATTTCAAAACCTTCGACGGCTTTTTTGTCCTCGTCCAACCACTGGCGGAATTCATGCCTGCGCGAGGCTTCTTCACTCAATCGGATCTGTATTGCGTCCAATATCAGCAGCAAGTCGGGTCTCTTCATGAGAAGGGCAATCAGTTCGGAGGTATTCATAACGACTTGATTGTCTCTGTTTTTGAAACAACGATGCCGGACGTGATTTGGTTGGCGCCGCTCAGGTTTCAGAAGAAGCTGTACGTCAACTCCAAAGCGCCGGAGACATTCAACCTGACAGCGTCGGCCCTTGGAATGAGTGGGTGCCCTACCACAAAATCGGCTTTGGGTGTACGGTAATGCCTGCCGGCCAGATTGATGACCAGTCTCGTGCGGTAGTTGATGAAATAATCCATTTGTAAGCCGGCAATGGTTTCGCTTGCCAGAATTTTTCTCCAGGTGCGCAAAAATAATTGATAATCAACACCCATGTAGCCTGTGAAACGGGTTCGGGAATTGGGGTAAAAACCCCACTTGAATTCAGCCGACAAGCCGGGCCGGGAAACGGAGTTGTTCAGCCAATTTTCGTTCGATAAAAACGCCAGTTCCGTTTGAACGGTATAGCCTATTTGCCAATGTTGATTCAACGGTGTGCTGCCCTCATATATGGCCTGCATGGCCAGCATATTGATGACCGATGGCTCTTGCTGATGCGGCGCCCAATAATCAGCTTGGGGTGTAATTCCGAATGAAAAACGACTTCCTGAAAAGCGGGTATTGTTGAAACCAAACAGCCAGTTATCGGCCAGTGTCTTGTAATACAGAATGTTGTCCACTTTGGCATAGCCGAAATCTTTGAACCAATTGTCCAATTGAGACAATTCGTACATGCGTTTTTTTCGGGCGTCGAAAATGCGTTGGTTGCGGACATCGGCCATCACGCGGCCCAGTTCGAAAAGGCTTTCCTGCGGAAGCGGATGATCCAATATGCCTGCTTCAAGCATGTCGTCGGCCATGAAATGTGCAAGAAACACATCGTCTATGGGTTCAATGCGGCCCCAGCCGAACCGGAGCGGCACAGAGAACAAATAGGCATAGAACCGCTCTTTTCGAACATCCGTCAGTGAAGTATTGATGTGATTGCTTGCTGTGAAAACGGCATCTATATCCCAGTTGATTTCAATAAAGGAGCGCCGCTTGCCATAATAAAAACGATTGATGCCCTCCGTGCTCAATCTGGCCTCGTATTCGTTCGTTTCCGACCGGCTTGGCGGATCCGTACGCTCTATCCTTGAAAAAGAAGCCAACTGATACAAGCTGCCGGTGTGTTGTATTTGTTCGGCAAGACTGTTGTGGAAATAGCCGTATTGAGCGTTAAGTCCTGCTGTGGTGTAAGAAGAGTTTTGGTCTGGAATTCCAAAACGACGATTGCGGGAATCAGTGCCGTCCATACTCAGCGACGGAAACAACTCCAGCGCCCGCCGGTTGATTTCGGGAAACCTGAAGGTCCGGTAGTCGTAGTTTTGAGGCTCTATCTGGGCCTGGATGGAGCAAAGGCCGGCGATCAAAAAGGTAGCCAATAAAAGGCATGGTGAAGCGAGATGACTGTGATAAGTTTTCATGTCGAATGTAATTTAGGATTCAGAACAAGCTGTATATGAGCCGAATATTGGCTCCGTAATCAATGTTTCTCAAGCCGGCCTGAGGCAAAAACGCTCTGGGGTGTTGGTAGATGGCATTGTCGGAAGTGCGATAATAGTCCCAATGTACGTCGGCGTAGAGGCGGGTACGGTAATTGAGGAATATATTACCACTTGCATGGAAGGAGGCGAAAGTCTGCAAAATTGAGGGATATGCGCCGTAAAATTCGCCGGCTACCCGAGCATTGAAATGAATACTGGTTCTCGAATTGGGGAAGCAGCCCAGTTCTAATTGGGCTGCCATAAATGGTGTAAAAAAGCGGTATTCCGAATAGACGTCAACACTGACAAAGTTGCGCGAGATACCTACATTGATGGAGTAATCCAACTGCCAGGTACGGCTCAGTGGTAGAAATTGTTCCAACAAAAAAGCACCCGAAAAACTCAGCCTTGTATTGGGCGCATTGCCTTCGTTTCCGAAATACTGAAAGCCGGGCGTCACGCTGGTAGAAATACGCCTGCCTGAATATCTGACGCCGGAGAATGCAAACAGCCAGTTGTCGGCCATGGTGTTGTAATACAGAATGTTATCTACTTTGGCCTTGCCGATGTCTTTGAACCAGTTATCCAATTGAGACAGCTCATACATGCGTTTTTTTCGGGCGTCAAAAATGCGTAAATTGCGGGCATCGGCCATCACTCGGCCCAGCTCGAAGAGTTCTTCTTGCTCCATAGGGCTGTCTAAAATGCCGACCTGCAACATATCCTCTGCCATAAATGCCGCAGAAAATACGTCCTGGACAGGTTCCACCCGTCCGATGCCGGTTTTGAGAGGGACGGATATGGAGTAGAAATAAGTGTTGGTCTGAGTAAGAAGCGAGGCAGCGCTTGTGAGAGTGCGCCGGTCAAAAAAGGAGCCTTGAACATCCCAATTGATTTCGGAGAAATGCCTGGAGGTAAAATAATAGCGATTGACGGCTGAATGATAAAGATTGCTGCCGAACTGTCGGTTTATTCTGGGGTTGAACGAAGAATGGAAATCGCTGAGCTGATTGATGGCGTTGTAGGATTGTCCAATGTACAGGTTGTGAAAAATCTGTTTGCGCTTGCTGTTGTGAAAATAACTGTATTGTAAACCGATGTTTTGCGTGATTTTGCTGGAGCTGGACAATAGGTCCTTGCCTGAGAGGAGGTTTCGTATGAGCGCGCCACTGAGATTGGGCTTGATGTCTAACGCTCTTCTATTGATTTCCGGCAGTTTAAATTCCTTGAAATGATACTTCGTTGGCGAGCTTTGCGCCGAGATGCTGAGGATGGTCGCAAAGCAAAGGAAAACCATGGATGCAACGCGACGCAGGCAGCAGGCAGTTAAAGGGTAGTTGTGCATATCTTGTCTTATAAGAGGTTTTGAGCCGACAAGATAGCCAACATCTCTTCTAAAATGCCTAACTTTGCTTATCAAAATCGAATATCATGGCACTTTTTAATTTTTTAAAAACCACCAAGCCGATTCAGTTCGACTTCAAACCGCGTTTCTACGATGAAGAAAAAGAAGGCCGGCAGCAGCGCTTGAAAGAGTTGGAAGGGCTGAGCGAACACGATACCGAGGGCATAAAAAACCGCATCTCCGGGGGCTTTCGCCGCAGCACCGATATGTCGGCCCTGCACCTGCGTCGCAAAATGGTGTTGCGCTCCAATCTCATGGTCATGGCTTTGGTAATGCTGCTGGCATTGGGCGCATTTTTGTTGCTCAATGTTTACCTGCCCGGATGGCTTAATAAATGAGGCTTTGAGGCTGGGAACCCGCCTACGCCGAGGCTTTGGCGGGTGAAAGGAGTATTATTGAATAACCAAAAAGTAAGATGAAAACATGGCTGATCTCATTCAGCTTTTACCGGATGCCATTGCCAATCAGATAGCCGCAGGAGAAGTAGTACAGCGCCCTGCCTCGGCTGTCAAAGAACTGATGGAAAATGCGGTGGATGCAGGCGCTACCGAAATCCGGCTCATCGTAAAAGATGCCGGCAAAACCCTTGTGCAAGTAACCGACAACGGCTGCGGCATGTCGGAAACCGATGCGCGGATGTGCTTTGAACGGCACGCAACTTCCAAAATACGACAATCGAGCGACCTCTTCGCCATTCGCACCATGGGCTTTCGCGGTGAGGCTTTGGCCTCCATCGCCGCCGTGGCACAGGTGGAAATGCGCAGCCGCCGCCCGGAGGACGAACTTGGCACCCGCATCCTGATAGAAGGCTCGGAACTGAAAGCACAGGAACCCTGCCAGACGGCGCCCGGCACCAGTATCTCCATGCGCAACCTGTTTTACAACGTACCCGCCCGGCGCAACTTCCTCAAATCCAACGTGGTAGAAATGCGCCACATCATTGACGAATTTCAGCGCGTGGCCATCGCCAACCCGGAGGTGTTTTTTTCGCTGCATCACAATAATGAGGAGTTGTTTCACCTGCCGGCTTCCAATCTGCGCCAGCGCTTGGTAGGCATTTTCGGCATTGCTTACAACAAGCGTCTGGTGCCTGTAAAAGAAGATACGGATATTCTCAACATTGACGGCTTTGTGGGCAAACCGGAATTTGCACGCAAAACCCGCGGCGAACAGATGTTTTTTATCAACGGGCGCTTCATCAAAAGCGGCTATCTGCACCACGCTGTTATGACCGCCTACGAGGACATCCTGCCGGCGGAGAGCTTCCCGTTTTATGTGCTATGTTTGGAAATTGATCCTGCCCGTATAGATGTGAACGTGCACCCTACCAAACAGGAAATCAAATTCGACGACGAGCGCTTAGTTTACAATTACCTCCGTGTAGCCGTACGCCATGCCCTCGGCAGCCACAGCATCACGCCCAGCCTCGATTTCGATCAGGACATCACCTTGCAACAAGCCCCGACGGCCCCGCGCCAGGAATCTTATACCATCAAAACCATCCCCAGCAGCTTCTCACCACCTTCCACCGCACACCGCACACCGCCGACCGCCGACCGCATACCGCATACCGCCGACCGCATACCGCCCAACGACAACCTCCGCCATTGGGAAAAACTGTATGAAGGCTTGGACGAACTTGCACCTGCCCAACCAGAAACTCTCATCATCGAGAGCGGCTGGAACGCAGATGCGCCCATGGACGATACTGCGGGCACGTTCAGCAAAAAACAAAAAGACCCGTACCAGATTCACGGCACCTACATCGTGAGCCATATCAAGTCGGGTTTTCTGCTCATAGACCAGCAGGCCGCCCACGAGCGCATCCTCTACGAGCAATACCTGCGTGTATTGGGCGAACAGGCCGCCTCCGTTCAGCACCAGTTGTTTCCGCGCACCGTGGCCCTGCCGCCCGCCGACGCCGTGCTCCTGCGCGAGATACGGCCTCAGGTCAATTTATTGGGATTCGATATACAGGAATTTGGTCAGAATACATTCGTTATCAATGGATTGCCTGCTGAAATGGCCGGCAAAAAAGACGAGTTGGCCATTCTGGAAACCCTGCTGGAACAGTTCCGGCAAAACAACGAACTGCAATTGGACGTGCGCGACAACTTAGCCCGCTCCATGGCCCGCAGTGCCGCCATTCGTCGGGGAGCGCCGCTGACCGTTCCGGAAATGCAATCGCTCATTGATCGGCTGTTTGCCTGCGAAATGCCGTATAAAAGCCCCGCCGGTCGGCAGTGTTTTGTTACTTTTGAACTGGAAGACCTGGCTCGACGTTTTGAAAGCTGATTTTTGAAAAGCGCCCGACAATGAATCAAATCACCCATGTGGTAAAGCATTTGCTGGTCATCAACATCCTCATGTTTGTGGTCACAGAGCTGATTTTTCCTTCATGGAAAGGCTCGTTGGCCATGTACTACCCGGGGTCGGAGCAGTTTCAACCCATACAGCTTGTTACGCACTTTTTCATGCACGGCGGGTGGATGCACCTGTTTTTCAATATGTATGCGCTGGCCATGTTCGGGCCGCCGGTTGAGATGTTGTACCGCTCCAAGCGCTTTTTGTTTTATTACATTGTCTGCGCGTTGGGGGCGGCTGTTTTGCACAATTTATACACCTGGTACGATGTCTCGCAATTGCAAACTGCGATGGAAGCGTTTCAGGCCGCGCCGAGTTACGACCACTACTGGCAGTTTTTCAATCAGATCAATCCGAAGCATTTTACTTTGTACGGCAATGAATTGGTGGACGATATCAGCCGTCAGTTGCTGAACGGCGATACCGGGCAGGCAGGTTCGGCGCTGCAATTGATGAATGACCTGGTAGAGCGCAAGATGAACGTTCCGGCCGTAGGCGCATCAGGGGCCATATACGGGCTGTTGCTGGCTTTCGGGATGCAGTTTCCCAATCACCAGTTGATGCTCATTTTTTTGCCGGTACCCATCAAGGCCAAGTATTTTATACCGCTGCTTATGGTCGCCGAGTTTTACTTCGGGCTTCAGGGCTTTGATTGGGACCCGATTGCTCACTTTGCGCATTTGGGCGGCGCGCTGGCGGGTTTTATTATGATTATGATTTGGAGGAAGACTGGGGCGAGGTTGTACTAGTATGCAGTAGGCAGTTGGCGGTAGGCGGTATGCGGTATGCGGTAGGCGGTAGGCAGTTCGTAGTGTGCAGCTACATTAAGCGCCGCATACTGCACACTGCAAACCGCCCACTTAGATTAAAAGACACAAACAAGAAAGGACAATGATCCAGTCTATTTGGGAAGAAATAAGGAGAGAGTTCCGGCACGGCAACATGGTGACGAGGCTCATCATTGCCAATGTATCGGTCTTTGTATTGGTGTGGCTGATCTACCTGCTCATGCTGCTGACGCTGGGCCATAGTGGCAACCATCACACCTACTTCGACAAAATGATCGAGTACCTGTGTATGCCTGCCGATTGGAAACATTTGTTGCTGCGCCCCTGGAGCCTGTTTACCTATATGTTTCTGCACCAGGAGCCTCTGCACATCTTTTTCAATATGATTATGCTGTATTGGTTTGGCCGCATCGTGGGAGATTTCATCGGCGATCACCGGGTGCTGCCCATTTACCTCATCGGAGGATTGGCGGGTGCACTGTTGTTTTTTGTGTTTGCCAATGCCTTTTTTGATGCCGATGCCATCATGTTGGGTGCTTCGGCGGCCGTTATGGCCTTGGCGGTGGCTGCCGCTGCTCTGGCCCCCGACTACCTGATGCGGTTGATTCTGCTGGGCGATGTGAAGTTGAAATATGTGGTAGCCGTGCTGCTCATCCTCGATTTGGTGGCCATAGGTAAAGAATCCAACACCGGCGGCCACGTTGCCCACCTCGGCGGCGCACTGATAGGCGGGCTTTTTGTGCAACAGTTGCGGGCAGGAAACGACTGGTCGGCGCCTATTAACCGGCTGTTGGACAAGATTTTGCAATTGTTCAGAAGCATCAAAGGCCAGCCCCGCAAACGCGGCCCTCATGTAGTGTATCGCAATCCGGTGAAAGCTACCACCGAAGCTGGCGGAAAACAACGCCGTAAGCCCTCCGAAGACAGCAACGGCCTCAGCTATCAGGAGCAGTTGGACGCCATTTTGGACAAGATCAAGCAATCGGGCTACAACAGCCTCAGCACAGAGGAAAAAGAATTCCTGTTCAACGCCAGCAACCGAAAGTGAAAACCAAGCTGTACCAACTCATTTACCGCGTGCAGTTGTTGCTCGCTTTGCTTACGCTGGCGGCGTTTTATGCGCCCTCGGTCAGTCCCAACGACTTCTGGCCGGCGGCTTTTCTTAGTTTGTTGATCCCCGTTTTGCTCGTTGCTCATATTGGTTTTGTGCTCTGGTGGTTGTTGCATAGCCGGTATTATTTGCTCGTATCTCTGGCTTGCCTCGTGGCGGGCTGGGGGCATCTGCAACGCATAGCGGGCTGGGGTTTCCCGACAGAACCCACTGCACAGGAGGCCAGCATCAGCGTGATGAGTTTCAACGTGCACGGCCTGCGGCATACCTCCGACAACAGCAATGTGCCGGTGGATGAAATTGTAGGATCGGCGGCGGCCCGCAACTGTGACGTGCTGTGTTTGCAGGAGTTTCCCCGCAGCGGCAACCGCATGGAACAACTCAGCGCCCGCCTCGCCGAAAGCACTCGTCTGCGACACCATTACAGCGATCCCAACGGCAATTTTGCGCTGTTTTCGGCCTTTCCCATCTCCAACCCGCAAACGCAGTATTTTCCGAATCGTTCCAACGGCTATCAGCAGGCCGATCTCCGCATCGGCGACCGCAATATCAGGGTCATCAATGCGCATCTGCAAACCAACGCCGTCACGCGCATAGCAGATAAAATTGCCTCCGAAGGCGATTTCAAGGAAAAACAAACCTGGCTCGATATTCGCGGCGTCATGGGGCGCTTCCGCCGCTCGGCCCGTCAACGCGCCCTGCAATCGGAGGAAATTGCCCGCCTCATAGCCGGCAGCCCGCATCCGGTTTTGCTCTGCGGAGACTTCAACGACACGCCTTACTCTTATACCTATCATACGCTGGCCAATGGCTTGCGGGATGCTTTTGCTGCCAAAGGCCGGGGCTTGGGCATCACTTATGCCGGGCGCATCCCCGCGCTGCGCATTGACTACATTCTGGCCGACCCGCAGTTTCGCATTCACGATCATCGCATCGAAAAAAAGAGCTTTTCCGATCATCGGGCGGTGTGGAGCAGGCTGGGGTTGTGAATAGAAAGCTGCGAGCTACGAGCTTCGAGCCGCGAGTCTCAAGCTGGACTGGTGGGAACAGGGTAAGTCGCAAGCCCTGAGCTGCAAGCCGAAATCCACACTTGTTTTTTGACGCTGGTCTTTATGATTTGTAAGATTTTCGCTGCTCGTAGAGGGCTTCGGGTGGAGCTTGTTCATGCCTGTCCAAACCTTGCAAGGTCTGGACAGGCAGAGGGCATAACGATCATAAAAATCTGCGTCTTTCAGCGTGGGAGTCAGACAGTAGTTTCCGGTTACGCACTGACTTGTCTCCGGCTTAGTGAAGGGGTGACTACTCCCTTGAAACTTACTGAGTCATCCCTTCACTACCCTCAGAACCTTGAACCCGAAACCTTGAACCCCCTCTACTCCCGCTCATACTTTGCCACCTGGCCGGGCTTGGAAGTGCGCACGATGAACTGGCGCAAATCCTCGTTGGCTTGTCTCAGGTCATCGCGGCGCAGGTACATCATGTGGCCGCTGCGGTAACCTTTGAAGCTAAACCGGTCTTTCATACGGCCCGCAGGATCAATTTGCCACATGGTGTATTTGGCATTGAAATAGGTAGTGGCGCCATCGTAGTAGCCCGACTGAAACATTACATGCAGGTAAGGATTTTGGGCCATAGCCTGCCGCAGGTTGTCGCGGGTATTGTCGTTGCTGTTGTCCCAGGGATTGACCGGGCCGAACATATTATATTTGATGTCGGTCTTGAAATTCAACTCCTCCCGCAGGTAGTAATTGATGGCCGGGGTGAAGGAATGCAGCCAGGAGGTCAGTTCGGCGGCGTAGTCGGGCGCCTGTCCGGCCAATTTGCGGTCAATGCCGAGATAGCGCGAATCCAATCGGCCTACATTGAAACCACCTTCATCGCGCAGCAGCGCCTTCCAGAAGTAGTTGGTCGGCACGGCCAGGTTGTGCTCCAGCACTTCTTTTTCGGAAAGGCCGGAATAGTAGGCGATCTTTTTGGCCACCTCCATTTTTTCAGATTCGGAAATAAAACCGCCTTTGGCCAAAGCCGGAATGAGCGTATTGATGGTGAAATCTTCGGCCTGCGGGAGGATGTCCAACAAGTCTTTTTGCTGAAGCTCAGGACTTAACAACTTGTGGTGCCAGGCCGTAGCAGTGAAATAAGGCAGGTGCAAGGCCTGCGATACCGGCCCGTCCTCGCGGATGACTTTGTAGTCGGCCGGCGAAACCAAGATGACCCCGTTGAGATACATCCATTGCCGGTTTTGCAGTTCCAAAGCCAGCCCCGATACCCGCGTGCCGCCGTAGCTTTCGCCGATGAGGTACTTGGGCGAACGCCAGCGATTGTGACGGGAGACGAAGGTATTGAGCCATTCGGCCAGATAGGCAATATCGGCGTTGATGCCGAAAAATTTGCTGCGGTCCACCTCTTTGCCCGCAGCAGGAATGGTGCGCGAATAGCCCGTGTTGGCGGGGTTGATAAACACAATATCGGCCACATCCAGAATAGAGTAGGGGTTTTCGCGCACGCCGTAGGGTTGCACGGGGTAGCCTTCGTCGTCAATTTTGAGCAGGCGCGGCCCGGTGTAGGCTAATTGCATCCACACCGACGCAGAGCCGGGGCCTCCGTTGAACGAAAGGACCAAAGGGCGCTCGTCCTGTTTCTTCACGTCGCTGCGCGAGTAGTAGGTGTAATTCAGCGATGCGATGGGCTGCCCTGCCTCGTCCCACACGGGCTGCGTGCCGGTGACAGCGGTGTAGGGTACCAGCGCGCCGCCAATGGTAACCGTGTGTTTGGTGACAACCATCGTGTCCAAAGGCAAGACGAGGCGCGGCTGCGCATAAGCCGACCAGCCGGCGACGAGCATGAAAATCAGTGCGAAGGTGAGTGTTCTGTACATGATGTTTTTGAGTTTGAAAAATGGCAATTTTGAGTGCGGTGCGAAAAATAGGTCTTTTACGACTGCGACGCCTGTTTTTTGCGGCTGATTTTTATGATTTTAGCCTATATTTGCTGTCGGAAAAAATTATTACAAACAGTATGTTGACCGTACAACCGCCATTTTCCAATATGCAAATGGAGTTGCTCAAACTCTATGCAGCAGGAGTTCCAGACAGCCTCTTGCCGGAAATCAAGGAACTCATCGCTCGCTTTCTGCTTTCCCGGGCAAAAGAAGAAGCAGGAAAGATTTGGATAGAAAAGGGCTACAACGAAAAGACCGTTGAGGCGTGGAGTTGAAGTTACTGTTAGCCTGTAATCAGCTAATCAGCACATTTTCAAATTAGCACATTTACCCCCTCCATGCGCATCCACTTCTACGGCATACGTCATCACGGCCCCGGATCGGCGCGAAGCCTGCTGGATGCCTTAAACGACCAACAACCTGACTGCCTCCTCATCGAACACCCGGAAGACGCCGCTGCCGCATTGAACGAGGTAGCTACGACAGGATTGGAGCCGCCGGTAGCCTTGTTGGTGTACGACCCCAAAGATTTTTCCAAAGCATCGTATTATCCTTTTGCCCGGTTTTCACCGGAATGGCAGGCGCTGCACTACGCCGCTCAACATGGCATTCCTGTCAAAGCGATGGACCTGCCCGCCGGCACGCAGTGGATGCTCAACAGCGCGGAAGGCGATGCTCCTGTTTTGGTGGAAACCCCTTCCGACCCTGAAAACCAAGCCATTGCAGCCGATCCACTGGGATACCTCGCCGCTTTGGCCGGCTACCCCGACGGTGAGCGCTGGTGGGATTCGGTGTTGGAACAAATCCCTGCCGGCAGCGACGTATTCGAGGCCGTAGCCGAAATGATGCGCGCGCTCCGCGAAACCTTGCAGCGCGAAGAAAGCCCCGAAACGCTTCTGCGCGAGGCTTTTATGCGAAAGACCATCCGCGAAGCGGCAACGGCAGGCTTCCAAAACATAGCCGTCGTGTGCGGTGCCTGGCATGTGTCCGCACTCGAACCCTGGCAGCAGATCAAAGCCGCGAAAGACACCGCTCTGCTGCGCGGCAGAAAAAAAGTGAAAACAGAAACCGCCTGGGTACCCTGGACCTACGAACGATTGGCCTACGAAAGCGGCTACGGCGCCGGTGTTTTGTCTCCGGCCTGGTACGAACTGCTTTTTGAGATGCCCGCCGGGGCCGTCACCCAGTGGATGGTGCGGGCGGCGCGGCTCCTGCGCGGCGAAGACATTGACGTTTCGGGGGCGCATGCCATCGAGGCGGTGCGTTTGGCGGAAGCCTTAGCAGCCTTGCGCGGCAAGCCCCTTGCAGGAGTGGAAGACATGGCATCGGCGGCGCTGTCGGTTTTTGTGCAGGGCAATGAGCAGGTGTTTGATCTGGTGCGCCGTCGCTTGGTCATCGGCGAGGTGGTGGGCGCGGTTCCGGCCTCGCTGAGCGCTATTCCCCTGCAAAGGGATTTTGAAAAAGAAGTTCGCTCGGCCCACCTGAGCAAAGAATACGCCGCCGTGGACGAGGTGAGCAAACAATTGGACCTCCGCGTGCCCGGCAACCTGAAAGCCTCGCTACTCTTGCATCGCTTGGGTTTGTTGGGCATTCCCTGGGGGCGGCTCCACGAGCAGCAAGGCCCCTCCGGCAGCACTTTTCATGAAGTCTGGCGACTGAAATGGCTGCCCGACTACGCGCTGCAAATCGTACGCGCCGGGAGTTGGGGCAACACCATAGAAAGCGCCGCAGTGCAATGCGTGCTGGAACGCAGCCGCCAAACCGAGCAACTCCCTGATCTCACCCGCCTGACGGAAGAAGTGCTGCGTGCCGCCCTCACCGACGCCGTTTCGCCCATCATGGAAAAATTGGAACGCGTGGCCGCCGTCGTCAATGACGTGCCCATGCTCATGGACGCGCTGCCGCCCTTGGTGCGCATTGTGCGCTACGGCAATGTGCGCCGCACCGATTCGGAAGCCGTGGGGCTGTGGTTGCGCCGCATTATTCCCCGCATTGCGGCGGGATTGCCGGCGGCCTGCCTGCAATTGGACGAAGAACCGGCTGACGAGATGTTGGCTCGGCTTTGGGAAACCCACCGGCACATCATGTTGCTGAGCGAGGAGGCGCTTTCGGCGGCATGGCTGGGGGCGTTGGAACAATTGAGCGGTACCGACGCGGCGCATCCGCTGTTGCAGGGCAGCGCCACGCGCATCGCTTTCGACCGGCGGCTGAAGGAAGAAACGGCGGCAAGAAACGCGTTTTCGCTGGCTTTGTCGGCGGGCAACGAGCCGGTACATGCGGCCCGCTGGGTGGAAGGTTTTTTACATGGCAGCGGTCTGTTGCTCATACACCACCCACCCTTGTGGCGCCTGCTCGACGAGTGGGTGGCCGCATTGCCCGAAGCCGGGTTCATGGCCGTATTGCCCCTGTTGCGGCGGGCGTTTGCATCGTTTTCGGTTGCGGAGCGACAAAAAATGCTGGCTATGGCCCAAGATGGAATCTCTGTTGCTGCTACTACGGAAAATACAGGTATAGACCCGGACAGGGCTGCCGTGGTGGCGCCGGTGCTGAGCTTATTGCTGGGATTTCCGTTGAGAATTAATGCCGATTTAACCCCGGTTTAAAATTCAATTGATGCGTGGGTTGGACTTTTGCATCGTGAAAGAAAGGGTGCTTGCTGTTATCATTTCTCTTTCTGATGCCAATTTTTCCTGCAATCTAAAGTCGCTTTCGATTCGGGCCTGCGTCTCCCCGGCGCAGGCCTGATCTTTTTTAGGAACAGCTAGAAACCAAAATGCCCATCCGAACTGTTGACGGGATTGGAAAAAACATTTACCTTTGCCGCGCTTTGGAAGCAAGGCGTGTTTTGAGTTGAAATATTGGTCCCGTAGCTCAGTTGGATACCTGCCTGCCGGTTCGCCTGCATAAGGTAAGTATTTGATGTATGTAAAGGAATCAAGTTTGATTGAAATATTGGTCCCGTAGCTCAGTTGGATAGAGCATCTGCCTTCTAAGCAGACGGTCACAGGTTCGAGTCCTGTCGGGATCACAAAAGTTTGTTTCGGGAGTTATCAGGAAATTTCCTGATAGCTCCCAATTTATCAGACACGTTTGAAAATCAACGTGTTACGGCAGGTAAAAACACAACAAAATGTGTTGTTTTTCAACACTTTGCGCTATACCTGTTTGTTTTTTGTACCCATTTGTGTACCGGGTTGGCTCAAAGACTTTACTTTGGCATCTAAACCGGTTCAAATATGGCTTACAAAAAGATCAGTTTCGCGTTTGTGTTCAACCGTAAAAACGTGCTCGACGACAAAGGTAGGGCATTGGTACAGATAAAAGCATACCAGGAAGGCAAAAACCGGTACTTCTCAACAGAGGTATATCTGGAGCCGAAACACTGGGACGAACGCAACAAGCGGGTAAAGCCCGCACATCCGCAAGCTCACGAATTAAACAAGAGTTTGCAGCGCCAACGCGACGTTCTGGAGGAATATGAAATAAAGATGATGGCCAAAAATGGCCGCTTCTCAATAGATCAGCTAAAGGCTGCAAAAGAGCAGCCTGCACAAACAGAGGTGGACTTTACCGCTTTCTGGGAACGGGAGATCGAGGCGCACAGCATGAAGGAGGTTTCAAAGCGGGCCGTACGGCAAACCCTTAACAAAATAAGGGAAATGCAAAAGCAGGTTTTCTTTGACGACCTCACCTTTGCTTTTATCCAGGAGTTTGACCGCCGACTGAGGAAACAGGCTTTGTCGCTCAATACGATCAACAAACACCACAAGCGCCTGAAAACCTTCATTTCGCTGGCCGTCAAGTATGGGCACCTCAAACCGGAGCAAAATCCGTACGGGCGTTTCATACTCAAAGGAGAGGAGCCGGAAAGACCATGCCTGAGCGAAGAAGAATTGGAGCGCTTGGAACGGCTGACTTTTTCCGCCGATGAGAAACACCTGGAGCGGCACAGAGATTTTTTGTTGCTGCAATGCTACACCGGCCTGCGGTTTTCCGACGTGGCACATTTGACGCCCTCAAAAATGTCTTGGTCGTCTGAGGGCATCACCTTGCACTTCAAAGCCGGAAAGACCGGGAAGCCGCTTATTTGCCCGTTGTACCTTTTTTTCCCGGATGCCGAGGGCAACAGCAGGCCCGGCGCGATCGTGGAGCGGTACTTCCGGCCATTGGTCGCCCTGGAAGAGGCAGGCGCCCAGCTCATGCCGCTCAAAATTGAAAATCAGCCGCTCAACAGGAGCCTAAAAATATTGGCCCAACGCGCCGGCATTTCCAAGCGCGTGAGCACCCACATAGGCCGCCGCACTTTTGCCACCATCATGGCCACCAAAGTACAGGCGCCCGTACTTCAAAAATTGCTGCAGCACTCCACGCCCAGCATGACAAACATCTACGTCCAGATGAGTAACAAGGACATTGAAAACGAACTAAAGAAAGTAGCATGGAAATGATCGTTGATGGAAAAACCGTATCGCTGCGACACTATCTGAATAAGACTTTGAAACCCAAACTTTCAGACCAAGGGGAAACACTATACCCGCTCTATACCATTGTCGTTTACCAGCGCAAAAACACCACTTTTAAGACTTTCCGGGACATTCGCTCGAATGACAAAAGCGCTGTATTGGTATCTGAAACCAATGAGCCTTTATTATCAGATAATTCATTGGAGAAGTTTTTACCAGATGTTTACTCAACTGACAAACTGATCTTGGAAGTAATCGAAAAAGACATTGCCCGTTCCAAGCAAACTTTTCAGCTTAAAGGCGTAAAGGAGAAAATTGAAAAGCTCTCATTTTCTCTTGATGAGGTCGTTTCGATTTGCAATGAAGCTGCGATTTTAGAATACTTCAAAAACCATCTTACTTACAGTAAGTTTGTCGAGATATATTCACGATCTAAAACAATATCTGAATTTATCCAAATATATTATCGAGAAAACCCAGAGGTTATAAAAGAATACAACGGAGATGCCTCAACAAGAACAAATTTGAATTTGTTGGCACTAATCAATTGGCTAACATGGTGGCAAAGCCGAAACGGTAGGATATCGCTCTTTGACTGGTTTTATAAAGGCAGGCAATATGAGGCGGAACAATCGTATTGTAATTTTTTCGAATATCTCGAAGATACTAACCCAGAAGCTCTAAAGTACGGATTTGAAGTTTTAGGAGAAAATCATAATGGAGTAATAGCCCAAGAAAAAAAAGTACAAGCTGCTCATTTCTTTTTACAGGCATTATCATTTGATATTGAAAGAATTATGAATTAAAATAAAAAATACTTATGTTTGTACAATTATTTTTTATTGATTTTTTAAACTAACTTTATATACCTTTGCATTGTGATTAATGCAGGCGGTTTTTTTTTGCTCTACTTGCTTGTATAATTTTAACAAAATACAAAATATACTAACATGGAAAATTTGACGCTGTTATCCAAAAAAGAGCTGCTCGAAATGCTCAAAGTGAGTGCCCCGACATTGGACAGAGCTGTAAGATCAGGCGATTTGAAAGCCGTTCGTATTGGGCGCCGGGTATTGTTTAACCCAAAAGATGTAGCTACATACATCGAAAGAAAAACCTCACTTCCAGAAACCTTAATTTATTCACAATCAAATAATTAACACTATGAAACACGAAATTTCTATTGGAAAGAAAAAGCCAACGCCGTCACCACCGCCGCCTGGTATCACCATTCAAAATCGCATCCCAAGGGAGGCCGCAGAATGGGTTATTTTTTTATTTGCAAATCCCTTTTCCGGAAACATCAATGATGCGTTTTGGTCTCATGTATTCAGGGTTTTATGGACTTTAGTTCAGGGGGGCAAAGTCTATTTGTATGAAAAAAATCTGAGCACGAGCCCAACAGACACGACGTACGATCTTTTTTGGATCCGTTATTTTAACCTTTGGCAAGAACCTGTTTACGGTACACAACATGCAAAAATCAATGTATGGGAAGTACCAACATTACTCGCTGTCAACGCAAAAAACTTTGACCAATATGTAATGATGAGTGGACGCAGATTAGGAGTGCAGGGAATAGATGATTGGGCCTCTGAAGTGTTGAAAATGATGGCCCCGCCCGTACTTCCCGACGGCATTGCACCGCCGCCAACAACTACCAACCAGGTAGCGCCACCACGGGAAGATTACACCCCACCACCACCACCGGCGCCCGCCGCCACCACCAGTTTATTGGATAATAAGACGCTTTTGTTTACCGGCATTGCCGTTGTCGCCGTACTGCTTTTGAAAGGCAAGAAAGGCAAAAAAACGGCTGTTTCCGGCACTGGCAAACGTCGAGGACGCCCGCGCAAAAACGCTCAGGTAGGCGAAGCGGCGGCACAAGTGGCCGCCACTGAAACCGTCCAGGAATTGACCGCCGAAACGACGGCGAAAGATGCTGTTTCAGGTACTCCGAAGCGTCGCGGACGGCCTAAGAAGGCTGTAACTGTGGGCGAAGTCGAGACACCTTCCACAGTTACCGGAAAGCGTCGCGGACGGCCGCGCAAGGCTGAAAAAGTCGGTGAAGTTGCGCCCCAGGTTGCGGCGCCGGAATCGGCTACAGTCGCCGGTAAGCGCAGGGGCCGTCCTCGAAAGGCGGCACAAGTGGCCGAAACGCCACCCGCTGGGGCGCCCTCTTCGTAGGCCTGGCCATATAAAGAAAAAGCGGCCCGTCAGCCGCTCTCCTAAGTGTAAATTCTTAAAACTGTTGATATTATGAACGCAAATTTAGGAACTTCCAACGACACACGCAAGATCGTTGATGAATTGGGCAAAAACATTTTTGACCCATCGAGCGCAAGTCTCTATCATGACGCGCTTACATTCCTTCTTTCCAATTTCAAATACCGGTCAGACGCTGCCCAGCAATGTGAGGTGCATTTCCCTGCCGTCACAGAACTGATTGAGTATTTCCACCACCTTGGCAAAGAGTAATTTTTGAGAAGGCAGCGCCGCCCGCTTATGGGCGGCGCCTGGCGAAGACTATGGTTTACTTTCATATCAAACCATTCAAAATGAATAGTTCAACCACTTTAGAACGTGTATTGAGGATGCTGAAAATTTACAAAGGCATACCCTTTACTTTCTCCATACGCGCATTGTCGCGCACTGTCGGCGTCAGCGAACGAACGATCTATTATTGGCGCAAAGGAAAAACCGAGCCAACAGAACAAGAGGCCGCTTTGATGCGCCTTTGCCTGTATCGCATGACTAAATACACAAACTTCAAAACGCCCGGCCATGAAAATTAAAAGCATACCCGTTTCAAAGTATCACGGCCTGAGCGCTTATTTTGAAGGATTCTGCAACATGGAGGACATTATCGGCGAGATGACGTCAGGCGAGCTAAAACCGCTCTCTGAGAAACTCGCTGCCGCCCTTCAAGAGAGCAAGGCCGCTTACAAAGTGGTAAAGGAGCGAGATTGTCCCGCTTTTATCATAGGCCTGTTTGCTCGCAAGGAAAACGACGCCTGCGAGGGATACAAGCCGGTATTAGGAATAGATATTGACGGCATACGGGACGACTTCGAGCAACTTTTGATATTCCAGGAATTGAAGGAAATCCCGTATGTATTGGCAGCTTTTCCCTCCGTCAGTGGTTTGGGCTTGCGGGCATTAGTGGCCACCAACGCCACGTTTGACACCCACAAAAAAGCGTATGAGGCCGTTTGCACCGATCTGAGCCGCCGTTTGGACATTCCTACCGACAAAGAGCAGCGCCGCCGCATCAAAGCCGCCCAGAACGCCGGGGAAGCGGCGCCCGATGGTCCCGTCATAGATACCGGCGTGAATAACCAGGCACGGATTTGGTTTTACTCGCATGTTGAGGCCAAAGACTTGTATATCAATGAAAATGCCGCCACTTTTACCATAGATGAGGAAGAAAGACCACAAAAAAACAACCGCCCGGCACCGGCGCCCGTATCGAGGGCCAAAGAGGGCATTACAGAGCGCGAAAAAATAGACCTGGCATTGGACAAGGTAGCCCGCCAAAGTCATCACCCGGTCAATGGCGGCCGCAATGCCTTTGTATTTGCTTTTGCCTGCGAATTGTGCCGTTTTGGAGTGCCGAAAAGTACCGCCATTGCTGAATGTCAGGCGTACATTGATACGGACTTTTCAGAAACCGAAATTGGCAAAACCATAGAAAGCGCCTACTCATCTAAGCGTTTTGGAGAGTTCACAGATCGCCAACTAATTGCGTACAGGAACCGCCTGAGCGGCCGCGCAACACAACATACAATAGCCGCCGCCATTGTTCCCGCCGCCGCGCCGATGGACGCCACACCGGCGCCCGTTGCCGCCGCCATTGAGAAGCGGAAAGCGCCGGAACCGGAACCGGAACCGCCTTTGTACCTGGGCGAAAATTGCTACCTGTTTGAGGAAAACAAAGGCAAAACCAAGAGTAAAGAGCGCATCAGCAATTTTGCAATTGTGCCGCTTTATTTGCTCTTGGACAGTCACGACCCTAAACGGGTTTGGTTGCTTCGGAATATGCAGGAGGAAGAAACGGAGCTTTGTTTTCCATCGCGGTACCTGAGTTCGCCAAAGGACTTTTGCGCCCTCATCGAGGGGAAAGGAAACTTTGTGTTTTCGGCCAATATGAAGCAATTGGCTACACTCAAAGAGTACCTCTACCCAAAGGAGCAAAAAGCGCAGGAAATAGGCACGTTGGGGCATCAGCCGGAAACTGGCTACTATGCCTTTGCTCAGGGCATTTATGACGGCAGTACCTACCTGCAGGCAGATGAATACGGCATCGTTCGAGCTGGGGAAAAACTCTACTATCTGCCGGCATTTAGCAAGGTCAACGAATTGGCCGAACGGGAATACCACAACGAGCGGAAAGTTTTGTTTCGCCCTGGTAAGGCTACTTTTGAGCAGTGGGCCCAACAACTTATTACCGTCTTTGGAGACAACGCCGTTATCGGGATTTGCTTTGTAGTGGCGGCATTGTTTCGGGACATCATTTTTGCCCACGTCAACGCCTTTCCGATACTCTTTCTCTTTGGGCCACGCGGAACGGGCAAAACAACCTATCGTTTGGGCCTCAAAGTCCTATTTGGCAACTATGGGCCGAATGACGCTATCGGCCTGGGGAGCCAAAGCAGCCCGAAAGGTTTTGCCCGGAAGCTGGCACAGATCAGGAACGGCCTGGAAGCCTTCGAGGAGTACAAAAACCGCATCAATCCGGCATTGATCGAGATGCTGAAAAACATCTATGACGGCATCGGCTACGAACGCGCCCAAAGCACCAACGACAACCGCACACACGCTACACCGGTGAACTCTGCCGTCATTGTGGCCGGCCAGGAAATGCCTACCAAAGAGAATGCACTGTTTAGCCGGGTGCTGATGTTGTCGTTTGGCAAAACTTCGCACACCGACGAGGCGAAGCGAGAATTTCACGCCCTGGAAACGCTCATCGAGGATGGTTTGGGAAATGTCCTCATTGAGATCATTACCCACCGGGAAGCCGTCAGCGCTCAGTTTGAAAAGAGCTTTTCAGAGGTGTACGCGCATCTGAGAAAAGACCACACCACCAACAGCATGGACGAACGCTCATTGAGCAACGTTGCCGCACTATTGGCGCCCATGAAGCTATTGGCTGAAAGGCTGGCTTTCCCCTTCAGCTATGCGGAAGCCTACAAAGCATTCCGCTCACGCCTGCTCTCACAAAATGAGCAAATGGCACAAAGCAGCGAGGTAGTACAGTTTTGGAGAATTGTCGGAGTACTGATTGACAACGGCCAGATCAGGGCCAACCATGACTACAAAATTTCGGAGGGAAGAATTGCCATTTTCATGGAAGGCATTTTCAGGCAGTACTACAAACATTGTACAGAGACCGGTATTACTCCTTTAGATCAAGCTACCCTTGAAAGCTACCTTTCGATGCAGCCGTATTTCAGGCGCCCGGAAAACGATCCAGGGCGCATAAAAACCAAAGTGAGAATGGAAAATGGCCTACAAAGACGCTGCCTTGTGTTTGAAGAAAATTTCACGGAGAGCGAATTTTTGAAAAATACCGGGAACATTGACTAAAAAAAATTATAATAATATGATATACAATACTTTAAGTGTTCCCGGTATGTTCCCGGTATGTTCCCGGTCAAAACGTAAATTGTTGATTTTCAGTATAGTAAAATTTAGCCTCTGTTCCCGGTGTGTTCCCGGTTTTGACCTGTTTTTGAAATCTGAAAAAATTACCACTACTCGAAATTGTGAAAAATACAGGCCAAATAATTTTTTGCAGCAAAGAGGCCGATTTGAAGTTGCCGATCTTCAAAACGTGCCAAATTCACGCCAACGACCGGGAACAAAATGCCCAATACCGGGAACACACCGGGAACAAAAACGGCTAGACCGGGAACACTTAACATTTTGTTTTTGTGGTCTTTATGTCAAAAAAAGGCCCATGTTCCCGGTGTTCCCGGTAAAAACACAAGTTTTTTTTTTAGAAAAATTTTTTGCCCGATTTTGGGAATAAATGTGAAAAACTGATGAAATGCAACCAACGATTTTTACCAAAAGACGAGACGCCATCGCAGCCATGGTTTTACAGGGTTTGACATCCGATGAAAACAATCTCAGCTACGACCCAAAGCTACCAGGTACCGGATATGACCAACTGGCAGAAAACGCCATGAGATTGGCTGAGGCCCTGGAGAGAGTAATTGAAGCACGAGACGCACCGGCGCGAGAGCCGCAAAGTATTGACGAAACCGACGTACCGAAATGATCGAAAACAAAAAGGCCGGGCGCCCACCTACAAGAACAGCGCCCGGCCAACTTTCAAACAATTGAAAATCAGGCAAATTTATGAAATTCCGTTTCACACTTCCAACCAATGAGGAATTTTTTCAGCGGTACGCTGGCCTCATCCCTACCCTCTCAAAATTGGGTTATCTCGCCCAGGTGGTAAGCGCTCTTACCGAAGTGGGCATTTTGTTTGCCCTCATCCTCAATGCCGTTGCCGACATCATGCCGCCCGGCCTGGCTACAATGACCGGTATCACAGGTGCAATATTGGCTACTGCCTTTATCGAAATCGGCCTGCGCAAGTTCCTACCGTTCAGCGCCCGGCAGATTTTGAACAAACGCTTTGCAGGACTTGACTTGGTTATGTCGGTAGCCATTTTTACCGCTTCACTGTTGTTACTCACTGCATCGGGCGCCCTGTCGTTTTATGGCAGCAAAGAGACCGTTGCCGCCGTTGTTCCACCGGCACAAACAGAAGGAACGGGCGCCATTGACACCACAGTCAACAGCCACCGCCAAAGTAACCTAAAGTCCTACCAACGGGACAGTGCCGCCATTGCAGGCCGGTACGCTTCACAGATCGCAGCGCTCGAAACGGCTCACAAAGCCGCCACCGACGCGGCCAATACCAAGCTGAAAGGAATTGAGGCAAGGGAGCGTAGTACCGGCCAAAGTTTCAGCACCCAGAAAGCGAGCATCAAACAATCCGTTGCCGATGCCGCCGCCGCCCATGCTGCGAAGCTGGCCGCCCTTACTGAGACCGGGGCGAAGGAAATGCGAGCGCTCCAGGACGAACATAATGCCCTGGAGACTGATTTGATGCGAGAACGCGCCGAATGGTTGGCAGCATTGAAACAGGGCAATAAAGAAGCCGAAGCCAAACGGCAAAAGCAGGTATCAACATGGGGAAGTAGTGTGGCCTGGTTTACCGTTTTGTGCCTAGCTGTTTTGTTGCTGGCGGTCGCCCTGCAGGAAGTCCATGCACACGGGAGCGAGATACAAGAGGAGGCACTGCCCAATGAGTACTATTTCCGGCAGTCGCCGTTGGCGGCATTTATGGCGGCCGTATCGGAGCGCTTCCATGCCAAAGTATTTGCAATCATCAAACGCATCGAGGACGGCACACCGGAGCCACCAGAACCCGGAGCGCCGCCAACAGTATACGAGTATACCCAGACGATGCAGCGCCGCCCCATCGGATTTAAACCGATACCAATACACAGAAAACCGGAGGACACGCACGTCGGCGACGGCAGTAGCGCCAAAGAGGCCCTGAAAAATCTAACGAGACCCGTTGCATACGAGACTCGTAGCGCTGCGCATAAGTTCAAAGATTGTCTGCATTGTGGCGCCCAATTTATCCCCAACCATAAAGTTCAAAAGTATTGTGGGGAGCCATGCCGTATTCAGGCATGGGAAGCCAAAAACGGGCGCAAACCATACATGAAGAAAGGGACAAAGTAAACGTATATAATGAGTGACATACATTCAATACACATTCATTACATACTCATTACACATTCACTGCACATTCATTGCACATTCATTTTTGAACCAAAACAACTACGATTATGAAAATTGACAAAGTATTTGAGAACCTGGAGAGCAGCGATAAAGTACCCAGGTTAACCCTGAAATTTGAGCCTTCGACAATAAGCCGGGTTGGCCTCAAAGACGCTGAAAAGATCGCCGATTTTGTCCGGCAGACATTTGACCCTGGAGAAATGGGGTTAAAGGAGGAAATGATATTGATTCCTTTGGATTCCCTGATGAGGCCCATTTGTTGGTATCGTTTGGCAACTGGAGGGCGCGATACTGTTTCCGTTGACGCCAATTTGATTTTGATGGTGTGCATAGCAGTGGGCGCCGATGGTCTCATTATTGCCCACAATCACCCGGACAATGTGGCCATTCCTTCCGAGGAAGATATTGAGAGCGCTCACACACTCAGGCGCAAAGCTCATTACTTGGGACTGCGGTATGTGGACGACATCATTATCACCAGGGAGGATTATTACAGCCTGGCCGAAAACGATTTGATTTGGGAGTAAACGCGTATTTTGAAAGCCGTTTTGTACCGGTATTTGTACCCAGCATTTTTGAACCTGTTAGTTCATTGATTTACAGCGATTTAACCAATATCTGTCGGGATCACTTCTTTAAAAGCGCAATTGTTTGAAATACAAATAATTGCGCTTTTTTTATGCCCTGAATTTTCAGGCGGGTGACACAATGGTGATAACTTTTATTCATCCAGCTTAAACCCGGCCTCCTCTCGCAAGTCTCAACAACATCTCACATCACCAAAACTTGAAAAGACCATGAAAAAACAGCTCATTCTGTTGCTCTTCATCTGCATCGCCGCAGCTTTTGCCACCGAAGCCCAAGCCCAGCAAACACGCCGCGCCGACCGCCGCGAGGACGTACGCGACCGCCGCGAAAATGTACGCGACCGCTCTGAAAACCGCCGCGACCGCCGGGAAGATGTACGCGACCGCCGCGAGGACGTGCGCGATGCCCGCGAGGATGTGCGCGACGCTCAACATCAGGGCGGCGTCCTTGACCGGATGGAAGACCGCCGCGACGCCCGCGAAGACGTGCGCGATGTACGCGAAGACCGCCGCGACCGCCGCGAAGATGTACGCGACCGCTCGGAGAACCGGCGTGATCGCCGCGAAAACCGCCGGGACCGAAGGGATTGAGCCGGGGTTTTGCCCAAAAACAAAAAAGGCAGAGGACTGTGATGGTCTTCTGCCTTTTTTTGTCGGTGCCGCGGACTACTGTTCCAGGTTTTTCTTAGTCAGCACTTCGTGGTGCTGCACATGATAAATCGTAAAGAACATCATCTCGCGCAGGGTGAGTTTGCCCAACAATGGATGAGGCAAAACATACTGATCGAGTTCTTTTTCCGTAAAACTGTCAAGGCTGGCGCATAACCGGCGCAGCTCATGGTCGAGCGCCCTGCGGATTCGGTTTCTTGCACGGCCTTGGGAATAAAGCGCCCCGTAGCTCTTCCGCCGCTTTCCAATTTGGAGAGATACTTATTCACCAAACCCTCATAGTCTCTGCCGGCTCTGTTGGACTGCCCCCAAATGAGCTTCAACATGAATTTCGGCAAAGACAGCGCCTGTCTCAGCGGCCTGACACTGAGTAGAATATGCTCCAATTGCTCTCCGGCGGTCCATTTGTCGGACTTCCTGAAGGAGAATTCGTCGCTGCTCAGACTGCCCACGAAATCCGAAAATAATTGGTGCTTTTCGGTGAGTTGGTTTTGGATGGTTTTGATGTCCATGAAGCCATTTTATTTGTGGAGATATCACAAATATACCTCTTCCCTCCCAAAAACCAAGTCCCGGCAATAAATCCTCCCTCAAACACACCCCAGCAACTCAAACCTGCCCTGCAAAATCTGTGCTGCATCGGCCTCCAGCCAGCGATCGAGTACGGTGGCGTAAATACGCCGGAAATCAATATCAAACATCAGGTCGTCGTCTTGCAAGCGACTCAGGTCGGGGCCGGGATTGTACAGGCCGGTTTGTCTGAGTTGGCCGCCCATGAGGAACACATTGTTGGCCGTGCCGTGGTCGGTGCCGCCGCCGGCATTTTGCCTTGCCCGCCGCCCAAATTCGGAAAACGTCATCACCAAAGTGTCTTCCCAGAGCCGATTGCGTTGCAGGTCTTCTGCAAAAGCGGCCACGCCCTCCGCGTACTCTTTGAGCAGACGCGCCTGCCGGTTGAGCTGCCCGGCATGGGTGTCGAATCCGCCCAGACTCACATAATAAATCCGGGTGTCGGTATCGGCGGTCATCAATTCGGCGATTTGGCGGAGGTCGGTGGCGAATTTGCTGTCCGGATAGGCCACGGAGGACTTGTGTACTTTGGACTGCTGGTAGAGGTATTCCGCTGATTGCCGCGTTTCCCGGAGCGTTTTGTACAGGTACGCCACCTTGTGATCTTCTGTTGAAGGAGCCTGGTCTATGGCCTGCAAAAAGCCTTGCCTGGCGGCGCGTTGGATGCGTTGGGCGCTGCTCATGGCAAATCCGCTGCGGTGTTCCCCTTTGAGCGCCAGGCTGAGACCGTCATCCACTTCGAGCGCGTGATAGGCGGGTTTGCCCGCGCACTCGTGGTCCAGGTAGCGCCCCAGCCAACCCGTGTTCCAATATGCACTGCTGTCGGAGGCGGTGTGCCAGATGTCCATTGAGCGGAAGTGCGATCTGTCTGGATTGGGATACCCCACGTTGTTGACAATGCTCACGCCTCCTTCGCGGTAGAGTTTTTCTAAAGGCGCCAGCGCCGGGTGTAAGCCGATCAACTCGCTGATTTTCAATACCTCATTTTTGGCAATACCCAGCGTGGGGCGCAGTTGATAGTAAGCCGCATCTTCGTAAGGAATTACGGTATTGAGGCCGTCGTTGCCCCCCGACAACTGAATGACTACCAGTACTTTGCCGCTGCGGCTGCCCCACAAGTTTCTTCCGGGTTGGGTATGGCTCAAAAACGCCGGCACCATGCAAGCGGTGGAGGCTAAAACAGACGATTTGATGAAAT
The DNA here is from genome assembly GCA_002344975.1 of Saprospiraceae bacterium UBA2329. Classification (GTDB taxonomy): domain Bacteria; phylum Bacteroidota; class Bacteroidia; order Chitinophagales; family Saprospiraceae; genus UBA2329. Next base: position 72,046 of record DDUV01000050.1, read on the forward strand.
TTCTTCTGTGCATGTGGTAGTTGGTTGAAAATGTAACTTGAAAAAGCTGCGAGCTGCTTCAGCACATTTGATACTCCGGCAGCGACATGAGCCTGGCGGTCAATTGTCGGATGCGTTCCTGAGGCGCGCCGGCCGGAACATAGGCTTCTACCGTACTCCGGTGTCGCGACACATCGGGCAACAACAGGAAGGACGACAGCACATCAAAGTACTCCTTTTCAGGCACTTGTCTGCAAAGGTCTGCTAAGGGAGCGAAGTCGGTTTCCGCTTCCAGCCTTCGCACAAAACGGCGATCCTGCTCGTCCAATTCTGTTTTGAGGGCGAGATCAAAGTCGGAAGCCATACAAAAAGCAGCGCCCAATTGCAAGCGCATCATCAGGGTAGAATTGTCAATCCAGCTCTTGCCGCCGGGCCAGCCTGCCACGTTGGGCGGGTGAAACAACACCTGTCCCATGGCCCGGTGGATACCGATGAGCGCAGCGGGGTTGCAGTGGCGCACCCCCAACTGCCGCAGGATGCCCGCCGTCAGTTCTACAGGAGATTTGATTTTGCTGCCGATGTGCCGGTCTTCGTAAAACCAGTCGCTTTCCAACACGAAGCGCATGAGCCGGGCGATGTCATAATCGGCAAAAAAGACCTCCGTCATGGCTTCCACCCGCTGCTCGTCGGGTTGCTCGTTGACGAAATAGCGGTATATTTTTTGACAAATGAAACGAGCCGTTTGCTTTTGCTCCAACAAGATGTGGATGACATCGTCGCCATCGAAATAACCTGTGCGCCCCATGAAAATTTTGGAGTCGAAATCGTGCAACAAACGCCTGAAAATGAACTGCCCCGTCCGGTCGCTCGACCAGCCGGTGAAGGCCCGTGCCGCCTCTTTCACATCCTGCTCCGAATAATGGCCCCGCCCGATGGTAAAAAGCTCCATGAGTTCGCGGGCGAAGTTTTCGTTGGGGCGTTCTTTGCGGTTTTGCTGGTTGTTGAGGTAGCGAATCATGGCCGGTTCGCGGGCAATGGCCGTCACGAGGTCGCGAAAATTGCCCAGCGCATGCCGGCGCAAGGTGTTCAGATATTGGCCTGCCGGCAAACCGATGCGGATGTCGCAGGCAAAATGCCCGTGCCAAAACAGGCACATCCGCTCTAAAAGCGCATCCTCCAAAGGGGCGGCCATGCGATTAAGCCAGTCAATCCCGATTGCCGCCACGAGTTGTCGTTCCTTTTGCTGCACCCCATTGTTGTTGGCGGTTGTTTCCGAAATGACGAGCGCGGGTACGGGCAGTTCCCTGACGTCATTGGGTTTGGAAAACAAGTCTTGAAGCGCTTCGTTGAGCGATTGCTCGCGTCGCCGATTCCATTCGGTCGGACTCAGCCCGAAGCCGGCGCGCGCATAGAGATGTTGAATTTTTTGAGCGTTTTCCATGTTTCGGCAGATCATAAGTAGTGGGGCAAAAATAAATGTTCATTTTCTCTATGCAAAAGGATTAGATAAGACACTTAAAATGAAGCGTTTACTTATCTAATCCTTTG